>NZ_JWJE02000030.1 GCF_000812025.2 Bacillus thermotolerans | reverse complement strand
CCCTGAAAGATGATCAGGTAGATAGGTTCGAGGTGGAAGCGTGGCGACACGTGGAGCTGACGAATACTAATCGATCGAGGACTTATCCTAATCAGAAAAGCAGAGGCGACTGCATAGACACGACAAGCAAATGTTTGGACGCTGGAGAGGCGCTAAGCCTTGGAAGCGGACGGTTATTTGACTCGAGTGTCGAGGAGCCGGAGCTGGACAACACACAACAAAATGGCAAGGTATTGCCGGTTACTTCCCAAGCATATTATCCAGTTTTGAAAGAACAACGTTCTTTCAACCTTATACAGTCTGGCGGCTATAGCGAAGAGGCCACACCCGTTCCCATCCCGAACACGGAAGTTAAGCTCTTCAGCGCCGATGGTAGTTGGGGGGCTTCCCCCTGTGAGAGTAGGACGCTGCCAGGCACCTGACAAGAACAGTCTTTGGACTGTTCTTTTTTTATATTTCCATAGTGTAGTAATTCTCATTTCTCTCTTCTATCTTAGAAGCCTATTTTTCTCACTAGATTCGTATATTTTTTTTTCAGGAGGACATACTAGCTTTTAGGAGGTGGAGAGAATGAAAGAGTGTATTGTTTGTGAGGAAGAGAAGAAGGAAGGTATGTATATTTGTTCGTCGTTTGTCTGTAAGGAGTGTGAACAGGAAATGGTGAATACTGAGCCGGAAGAAAGTAGATATAAGGAGTTTGTTAAGAAATTAAGAAAGATTCGTAAGCCTTCTGTTTTTTCGTGATCCTGGCAAAATAGTATGTTAGGCTAGGAGAAACATATACGAAAGGCAGAGAGTCAAGTGAATCAAAAGCATATACCTATTGTTCAAGCTTTGCAGGCACATGAAAGAAAACAGCCGCTGTCCTTTCATGTGCCTGGCCACAAATATGGACAGCTACAGGTGTTTGAACAGCTTCCTGAATTTCAATCTTTCCTCCAATATGACGTGACCGAGATCACAGGTATGGACGATTTTCACTCTCCTGAAGGCTGCATTTTAGAGGCGCAGCAGCTTTTGACAGACTTGTACGGAACGAGAAAAAGCTATTTCCTAGTAAATGGAAGTACCGTTGGAAATTTGGCTATGGTGATGGCAGTTTGTCAGGAGGGAGATACCGTACTCGTTCAGCGCAATTGCCATAAGTCTATTATTCATGCATTGAAGCTGGCGAAGCTGCGCCCTGTTTTTGTTGGAACAGCTGAAGACGAACGAACGGAAACTGCAGGCGGGGTGGAATTGGAAACCATCCAACAGGCCTACCGCTGCTATGGTTCTGTCAAGGCGCTTATTTTAACGTATCCAACGTATTATGGCGGCGCGGCTTCATTGCAGGAAATCATTGAATGGGCCAAGAAAAATGGCTCATTTGTGTTAGTTGATGAAGCACATGGTCCTCACTTTATTTTGCCAAAGCCTTTTCCGGAAAGTGCGCTCGTCATGGGAGCAGACATTGTAGTTCACTCTGCTCATAAAATGTTGCCTGCCATGACAATGGGGGCTTATCTCCATGTTCAGTCGGAAGCTGTGCCATTGGAGGAGTTGGAATTTTATTTGCAGGTGCTTCAATCCAGCAGCCCTTCTTATCCTATTATGGCCTCTCTGGATATAGCTCGTGCATACTTGGCGAGCATAACAGAAGCAGATATCCTCTTCACTGTAAAGATGAGAGACAAAGCAGCAGCTCTTTTCCATGAAAAACAGATAGATACCGTGTTTCCTGACGATCCTTTAAAGCTTGTGCTGCGAAAAAAGGGCTACACTGGCTATGAGCTTCAAGCCAAGTTAGAGGAATCAGGAATTTATACAGAGCTGGCCGATCCGTTACAGGTGTTATGCACATTCCCTTTATTGAAAGAAGGAGAGTGCGAGTTCATGAATCAGCTAGAAACGAAGCTGGAAATATGCAGGTTAGAAGAGAGATATATGCCTCTTTCTTCTATAAAGCTGCCAGTTTATCAGGAGGGGCTGATAGAGCTTGCGTTACCCTATGAGCTGCAAGTGCATTGTCCCACAGAATGGGTGACACTTCAGGAAGCAGCTGGCCGGGTAGTAGCTGAAACGATCATTCCCTATCCGCCGGGTATTCCGTTTATAATGAAAGGAGAACGGATGACAGCGAGACAAGCTGGTGTACTTAGAGAACTCCTTACCCAGCCTATACATATTCAAGGAGGGGAACAGCTCAGTAAGGGAAAGCTGGCAGTCTTTTCTGAGGCACAATCTAATGGATGAAATATTGTGGAGGGTCATATGAAAAAAGGATGGTTTATTACAATTGAAGGACCGGAGGGAGCCGGCAAGACGAGCATCATGAGTAAGCTGGCAGAAGGTTTGAGAAAGGAAGGCCTGGCTGTTACAGCTACCAGGGAACCAGGAGGAATTGCGATCGCTGAACAGATACGTGAAGTGATCCTGAATAAGGAGAATACAACGATGGATGGCCGCACAGAAGCCCTGCTTTATGCAGCAGCGAGGCGGCAGCACCTCGTAGAAAAAATCAAACCGGCGATTGAGCGAGGAGAAGTGGTGCTGTGTGACCGCTTCATTGATAGCTCTCTTTCTTATCAAGGGCATGCTCGAGGGCTTGGAATGGAAGACGTGTATGAAATAAACCAATTTGCGATTGATGAATTTATGCCTGACTTAACCCTATTATTTGATGTCCGGCCTGAAGTGGGGCTGGCGCGCATTCAAGCCCACCGAAGTGGAGAGATTAATCGATTGGACTTAGAGGGGCTTGCTTTTCATGAGAAGGTAAGAGAAGGCTATTTACACTTGCTGGGCAAGTTCCCGAGCCGAATCAAGCGGATTGATGCGGAAGCGGATATGGAACAGGTATACGAGGACAGCTTAAAGCTTATCATGGAGAGGGTGACCGGCTCTGTGCGGTAAAAAAGAATCCTGATTAGGGTTCTTTTTTACTAATCATTTATGTACAATTCAAAAAATGCGTTTTTTCTTGTTATAATAGTAAGAGGAACATAGAGGGAGGAGTAAGGATGAAGTTAATATTAGCTGTTGTGCAGGACCAGGACAGCCAACGTTTGTCTCAGGCTTTAATTGACAATAATTTCAGAGCAACGAAGCTTGCTACTACAGGGGGCTTCCTGAAGGCGGGAAACACTACGTTCATCATTGGAACAGATGACATTCGCCTTGAACATGCACTTAATATCATAAAGGATAACTGCCAATCACGCGATCAAGTTGTGGCGCCTGTGTCACCGATGGGAGGAAACGCAGATTCTTACGTTCCTTACCCTGTAGAAGTTCCTGTAGGCGGAGCTACTGTCTTTGTGTTGCCAGTTGAACAATTCCATCAATTTTAATAGAGGATATGATGATGAAAATCCGAAAAGACAATAATATTAGGATGAATCAGCACCGGATTACGGATGAGAAGCCTCAAACAGCCAAACCCTCTGCCTTTAGTGAAGCGCTTAAAGCGAAGAATAGCGAATGGAAAAGGCAGGATTTAACCAAACTGTTAACAAGTATCGAAGAGGCAGGAGAGAGGCTGGCCCGCTCACGCCAGTTCCAGGATGTCGTCAAATATAAAACACTTGTTCGTCAATTTATGAAAGAAGCGGTTGATGCGGGATTAAGCATGAAAAATGCCCATACTTGGAATCAGTTCGGGGAAGGGCGAAAGCTTACGATTATTGAAATGCTAGATGAGGAATTAGTTCATCTCGCAGCAGAGGTGACGAATAAAGAAAAAACAACCATCGATTTACTTAAGAGAATTGGAGAAATCGAAGGGTTGATCATCAATTTATACACATAAGCGGGGATGACATTGACCGACACATGGAAAGAGTTAAGTGAACTGCAGCCTGTAGTGCTCAAAATGTTGAAGAATAGCTTAGAGAAGAATAGAGTGGCTCATGCTTACTTGTTGGAAGGCGACCCGGGAACAGGCAAGAAGAAAGCGGCCCTGCATTTTGCCAAAAGTCTGCTTTGTGAAGGAGAGGAGCCGCCGTGTGGAAACTGCCGAAACTGCCGCAGGATTGATCACGGGAATCACCCGGATGTGCATGTGATTGAACCGGACGGTGCGTCCATTAAAAAGCAGCAAATTGCTTTACTGCAACAGGAATTCAGCAAGGCAGCCGTGGAGGCCGACCGGAAAATTTATATTATTGAGCATGCGGATAAAATGACAGCCAGTGCAGCTAACAGCTTGTTAAAGTTTTTAGAAGAGCCTGCATCGGATACAACCGCATTACTTTTAACCGAGCAGTATCAGCGAATGCTCCCAACGATTATCTCCCGTTGCCAGCTGCTTTCCTTTAAGCCTCTGTCTCCATCCATTTTAAAAGATCAGCTGATCGGAGAAGGCATTTCTATTCCAATGGCTTCCCTTGTATCCAATCTGACCAATAACCTTGAAGAAGCGCTTCGTCTCAGCCGCGAAGAGTGGTTTGCACAGTCGCGTAGAATAGTGTTAAAATTACATGAAGTGCTTCAAAAACAGTCACTAGAAGCAATGGTAAAGTTACAGGAAGACTTCAACAGTCATTTCAAAGATAAACAACAGGTCAATCTTGCGCTGGATCTTTTGTTGTTGCTTTTTAAGGACTTAATGATGGTACAAACGGGAAAGGAACAGGATTTAGCTTTCCCGGATCAGCTGGCTTTGCTGAAAAACCAAGCTCTGCATTCATCCGCCGGGAGGACAGCAGAGCAGATTACGGCTATTTTGGAAGCAAAGCGTAGGCTGGAGTCCAATATGAATCCACAGCTGCTAATGGAGCAGCTTGTGCTAAAGTTGCAGGGGGGTCCATCCTTTGTATGATGTAGTAGGAGTACGCTTTAAAAAAGCGGGTAAAATATATTATTTCGATCCAATGGACTTAGGGGTTCAAAAGAGTGATCACGTTATTGTTGAAACAGCCAGAGGAATCGAGCATGGAGAAGTCGTCGTGGGACCGAAAAAGGTGGAAGAAGATGATGTTGTTCTCCCTCTAAAGAAGATCATTCGTAAAGTGGATCAGAAGGATCGGTTAATTATAGAGGAAAACAGGTCAGCTGCTGAGGAAGCCTTTGATATTTGCTGTGAAAAAATTGCCGAGCACAAATTAGAGATGAAGCTTGTAGATGTGGAATACACCTTTGACCGAAATAAAGTTATCTTCTATTTTACGGCGGACGGGCGAGTGGATTTCCGGGAACTGGTAAAGGATTTAGCCTCTGTGTTTCGTACGAGAATTGAGCTTCGGCAAATTGGGGTCCGGGATGAAGCAAAGATGCTTGGCGGCATTGGGCCGTGTGGCAGAATGCTATGCTGCTCCACGTTCCTAGGAGACTTTGAGCCGGTTTCAATCAAAATGGCTAAGGATCAGAACCTTTCGTTAAACCCTACAAAAATTTCGGGATTATGCGGTCGCTTAATGTGCTGCTTGAAGTATGAGAATGATGAATATGAAGAAGCAAAGGCAATTCTTCCCGATGTGGGATCTAAAATCAAGACGCCGAACGGTGCTGGGAAAGTCGTCGGCCTAAACATTTTGGAGCGGGTGCTTCAAGTAGAATTATTCGAACAAGAGCGGGTGTTAGAATTCACGATTGAAGAAATCATGAATGCGGAAGATGCCTTGTCAGCACAAGCCACAGAGTAGTGGGGTGGAACGAGTGGATAAAAAAGAGTTTTTAGAGGCAATTCGCGACATGGAACAACAAATCAGCCAATTATCCAACCGACTCGTCGCATTAAAAACGAATTTGGCTGATATGGTGGAGGAAAACCACTTTTTACAATTAGAGAACGAACACTTGAGACAGCGGCTGGAGGAGCTGAATGCTTCCCGCAGCCGTGCTGCCCAGAAGAAGAACAAAAAAAATTCTAGCGCAGGCTCTTCACAGCTGATGGATATTGGCGAAGGGTACGACAATCTAGCGAGACTTTATCAAGAAGGGTTTCATATTTGCAACATCCATTTTGGCAGCCCAAGAAAAGATGAAGATTGCTTGTTTTGTTTATCATTTTTGAATAAAAAGTAAGACACACCTTGCAGAAAGGCCGGTGCCGGTAATTCTCTTGCTGATCAGCGATATAAAAGCGCAGAATGAGAGAAGGACGGTATGGCCTTTCTTTTTTGTGTGAGTGGAAATCAAATAGGAGGACAGGCCAGTTGGTGTTATTAAAAGAGGATGAAAGATTGGATTATTTACTGGCGGAGGAGCTGAGAATTATTCAAAGCCCATCCGTCTTTGCTTTTTCTTTAGATGCAGTGCTATTGGCTAGATTTGCTTATCTCCCGCTGAAAAAAGGATCCATCGTCGATTTATGCTCAGGAAACGGCGTTGTGCCGTTATTAATGAGTGCGAAAACAAGGGTGCCTATTATTGGCGTGGAAATCCAGGAGCGGCTTCATGATATGGCGGTGAGGAGTATAGAGTATAACAAGCTAGAGCATCAAATTACCATGATACATGGTGATTTAAAGGAGGCACCTGCTCAGCTTGGTTACGAAAAGCACAGTGTGGTGACCTGCAATCCGCCGTATTTTACCACGCCGTCTGATAAAGAAATCAATCCGAATGAGCACCTAGCCATTGCGCGCCATGAAATCTTTTGTACGCTGGAGGATTGTATCCGCTCAAGCAGCCAGCTTCTAAAGCAGGGAGGAAAAGCGGCATTCGTCCATCGGCCGGGAAGGCTCTTGGACTTGGTGACGTTAATGAGAAAATACCGTCTGGAGCCAAAGAGGCTGCGCTTCGTTTACCCGAAGAAAGGAAAAGAAGCCAATACGATATTGATCGAAGGAATGAAGGACGGGGCTCCGGATCTAAAAATCCTGCCGCCGCTTTTTGTCTATGATGACCAGGGAGAATATACAGAAGAAGTAAGAGAGATGCTATATGGAAAAGAACAATAACCACTTTTTCTACGTATTGAAATGCCGGGACCAGTCCTTCTATGCCGGCTACACGAACAACCTGGAGCGGAGAATAGCAGCTCATAACGCAGGAAAAGGGGCCAAGTATACGAGAAGCAGGCGGCCGGTGCAGCTGATTCATGCCGAAGTTTTTCCGACTATTACGGAGGCCATGCGGGCGGAGTATGCCTTTAAGCAGTTGACACGTCCACAAAAAATAAAGTATTTGCAGCGGGAGGGGAGCCATTGTGATTGCCAGGCAGAACAGCTTTAAAGAAGAGGAAAGAGGCGCTCTTTATCTGGTGCCTACGCCGATTGGGAACTTAGAGGATATGACTTTTCGCGCGCTCCGCATCATGAAGGAAGCCAATGTCATTGCGGCGGAGGATACACGCAATACAAAGAAGCTTTGTAATTATTTTGAGATTGATACACCTGTAACAAGCTATCATGAACATAACAAAGAAAAAAGCGGCCGACTGTTGCTTGAACGAATGCAAAACGGAGAAATAGTTGCTCTTGTCAGCGATGCAGGGATGCCATCTATTTCGGATCCCGGCTATGAGCTGACGAAAGCGGCTATTGACCGGAATATTCCAGTGGTTCCTTTGCCAGGCGCCAATGCAGCGTTGACTGCTCTGATCGCTTCCGGTCTTGCTCCGCAGCCGTTTTACTTTTTCGGTTTTCTTAGCCGAAATAAGAAGGAAAAGAAGGAGCAGCTGATAGAGTTAAACCGTCTGAAGGACACTTTTATTCTTTACGAGTCTCCCCACCGTTTAAAGGATACATTACGCTTAATGGCAGATATGCTGGGACGAGAGCGCTCCATTGTATTGTGCCGGGAGCTGACAAAGAAATTCGAAGAGTTTTTGCGCGGGACGATCGAGGAAGCATTGGAGTGGGCAGAAGAGGAACAGCTGCTTGGAGAATTTTGTTTAATTATAGAAGGCAACCAGCAGGCAGTATCAACAGAAGAAGAGGAATGGTGGACTTCTTATTCCATCGTGGAGCATGTTAATTATTATATACAAGAGAAGAACCTTTCCTCGAAAGAAGCGATCAAGCAGACGGCCCATGACCGAAAAGTAGGGAAGCGGGAGGTTTATCAGGCTTATCATGTTGACGAAAGCTAAAGGATAGCTTAGTACTGCAAAGCGGCAAAAAAACAGGCGGATTCGTTTATAGATCCGCCTGTTTCCATATAAAAAGCATAAGGACCATTATATCCTCTGCTGAACCGTCATTTAGTTATGAAGCCTCTTCTTTTACTTAATAGCAGAGAAGTGTTGAGAGATTTCTTTCATGAGCTGCTCGGCGCCGTCGCGGCTAAGGATTAATTTTCCGCCAGCAAGCTTAATGTTATCATCAGATACTTCCCCAGTAATGTGACAAGTCATGCTTGGCTTGTATTTCTTCAGGATGATCTTGTCGTCATCTACGTAAATTTCCAAGGCGTCTTTCTCAGCAATATCTAATGTGCGACGCAATTCAATTGGAATAACGACTCTTCCTAGCTCGTCAACCTTACGTACAATCCCAGTTGATTTCATTATATTTTCCTCCTGATCTTTTCATTTATTCTACTATTCTATCATTTATTTATCGTCAATTTTCGACATAATTTTTATTTCTGTTACTATCATACCAGCTCTTACCATAATCGTCAACAAGAAAATGTAATTTTTCTAATAAATGTAAGTTGATTGAGTGTTGATATATCAACGTTTGCTGGCTTTTTCAAATAAAAGGAAGTGAAAAAAAGACGGTATGTCGAATAATTTATAAAAAATGTCGAATTTACTAAAATAGATAGAAAGAAAAGAGTTTATTATTTACAATTGAAGCCAAATAAGAGACAATAAAAGAAGTGTTCTTTTACGGCAATAAGGTATATTTCTTGCATATATTAGCTATAATGTCAGTAATTTCAGTAGAGATTGCCTGCAAAACGAAGCGGCAAACATATAGAGCTCTCAACCATTAGGTGAGGGCTTTTCTACATAAGAGTTAAGGGCTAAGGAGGCTGTGTAACGTGAGTAACGAAAAAAAATCGTTTTATTTAACAACGCCTATTTATTATCCGAGCGGAAATCTGCATATCGGACATGCTTATACGACAGTAGCAGGTGATGCAATGGCCCGCTACAAGCGTCTGCGCGGGTTCGATGTTATGTATTTAACGGGAACAGATGAGCATGGGCAAAAAATTCAGCAAAAAGCAGAAGAAGCTGGAGTAACACCGCAGCAATATGTGGACAGTATTGTTGCTGGTATTCAAGACCTTTGGGGCAAGCTGGATATTTCTTATGATGACTTTATCCGGACTACAGAGACACGACACAAGCAAATTGTCGAGAAGATCTTTAAGCAGCTGCTTGACCAAGGTGATATTTATCTGGGTGAATATGAAGGCTGGTACTGTACGCCATGTGAGTCTTTCTTTACAGAACTGCAGCTTGATAACGGGAACTGCCCGGACTGCGGACGACCGGTGGAGAGAGTGAAGGAGCAATCATACTTCTTCCGTATGAGCAAGTATGCGGACCGCTTGCTGAAATTTTATGAAGAGAATCCAGAATTTATCCAGCCAGAATCACGGAAAAATGAAATGATCAATAACTTCATTAAGCCTGGATTAGAGGATTTGGCTGTATCTCGTACAACGTTCGATTGGGGAATTAAGGTACCGGGTGATCCAAAGCATGTCATCTATGTATGGATTGATGCGTTAACGAACTATATCACTGCTCTTGGATATGGAACGGATCATGACGAGAAATATCAGAAGTACTGGCCAGCGAATGTTCATTTAGTTGGAAAGGAAATTGTACGTTTCCACACTATTTACTGGCCAATCATGCTAATGGCACTCGATTTGCCGCTTCCTAAGAAAGTGTTTGCCCATGGATGGCTATTGATGAAGGACGGGAAAATGTCTAAATCAAAAGGCAACGTAGTGGATCCTGTTACATTGATTGACCGCTATGGCCTGGATGCTCTTCGCTACTACCTGCTTCGTGAAGTACCGTTCGGCTCAGACGGTGTATTTACACCCGAGGGCTTTGTTGAACGCATTAATTATGATTTAGCGAATGATCTGGGCAACCTTCTAAACCGCACAGTAGCGATGATCAATAAATACTTTAATGGCGTGATCCCTTCTTACAAAGGATCAAATAGTGAGTTCGACCAAGATTTGAAACAGATGAATCTAGAAACGGTAGAGCAATACGAGAAAGCAATGGAGAACATGGAGTTCTCAGTTGCTCTGGCTTCTATCTGGCAGCTGATCAGCCGGACGAATAAGTATATTGATGAAACACAGCCGTGGGTGCTGGCAAAGTCTGAAGAGACAGACAAGCTTGGTGATGTCATGGTACATTTAGCTGAGTCGCTGCGCAGAATAGCCGTTCTGCTAAAGCCGTTTTTAACTAAAACCCCATCTGCTATTTTTGAACAATTAAATGTTCAAGAAGAGCAGCTGCAATCATGGGAAAGCCTTGCTCAATTTGGTTCTATACCAGAAGGAGTAGAGGTAGTGAAGAAAGGAACACCGATTTTCCCGCGTCTGGATGTAGAAGAAGAGGTTGCTTACATTAGAGAGAAGATGCAAGGTGCTCCTCAAAAAGAAGAGACAAAGGAAACACCGAAGGAAGAAGTAAAGGTCGAGCTTGAAGAAGAAATCAAAATTGATGACTTCATGAATGTGGACCTGCGCTCTGCAACAGTTATTGAAGCTGAGCGGGTGAAGAAAGCAGATAAACTATTGAAGCTCCAGCTTGATTTAGGCTTTGAAAAGCGTCAGGTAGTGTCCGGCATTGCTGAGCATTATGAGCCTGAGGAGTTGATTGGCCGCAAAGTTATTGTGGTGGCGAACTTGAAGCCTGTGAAGCTGAGAGGAGAGTTATCTCAAGGAATGATTCTTGCGGGTAAATCAGAGGATGGCACACTATCTCTAGCCTCCGTAGATGATAGCCTGCCGAATGGCTCACGGATTAAATAAATGATGAAATGGGAAAACATAGAATGTTTCACGTGGAACACTTTGCCAACGGAAACATCTATGTTTTTCTTTTAGGGAGGGTATACGAATTGTTATTTGATACGCATGTGCATTTGAATGCTGAACAATATGATGAAGATGTAAAAGAGGTAATCGAACGGGCGCAGGAAGCTGGTGTAAAGAATATGGTCGTCGTTGGTTTTGACCGCCCAACGATTGAAAAGGCGATCGCATTGGTCGAGGAGTATGACTTCTTGTATGCCAGTGTCGGATGGCACCCTGTAGATGCCATCGATATGACGGATGAAGATCTTGTTTGGATTGAAGAGCTTGCTAGCCATCCAAAGGTGGTAGCACTAGGGGAAATGGGACTTGATTATCACTGGGATAAGTCTCCAAAAGATGTACAAAAAGAAGTGTTCCGCAAGCAGATCCAGCTGGCAAGAAAAGTAAAGCTTCCGATTATTATTCACAATCGGGAAGCGACACAAGACATTGTTGAGGTTTTAAAAGAAGAGAAAGCGGAAGAAGTGGGCGGCATTATGCACTGCTTCAGCGGAAGTGTCGAAACGGCAAGAGAATGTGTTGACATGAACTTTTATATCTCCCTTGGTGGTCCTGTAACATTCAAAAATGCCAAAAAGCCAAAAGAAGTAGCAGAAGCTGTACCTTTGGACAAGCTGCTTATTGAAACAGACTGCCCGTATTTAGCTCCCCATCCATACCGAGGCAAGCGTAACGAGCCGGCTTATGTGAAGCTGGTTGCTGAACAGATTGCCGAATTAAAGGGTGTTTCTTACGAGGAAATTGCTCAAGCTACAACTGAAAACGCCTTTGAGCTTTTCCGAATTCAGCGGTGAGCAGGATGAAGATTAAAGAAATTATTGTGGTGGAAGGCCGGGACGACACGACAGCTATTCAGCGGGCGGTGGAAGCCGATACGATTGAAACAAACGGTTCAGCGGTCCCGCCTTCGGTCATTGAGCAAATTAAGCTGGCCCACGAAAAAAGAGGCGTTATTATTTTTACGGATCCCGATTACCCGGGAGAGCGAATTCGTCACATCATTTCTCAGCATGTGCCTGACTGTAAACATGCCTTTTTGCCGAAGCATGAAGCCATTGAAAAAAGAGGCAGAGGTGTAGGTGTAGAGCATGCATCAGATGAGGCGATTAGAAGGGCACTAAAGGCCGCACAGCTTGTAGAAGCAGAGGCAACAGAGCATATTACAAAAGAAGACCTTATAGACGCTGGACTAATTGGCGGTGCTAAAGCGCGAGAGCGGAGAGAGAAGCTTGGTGAGAAGCTGAAGATTGGTTATACAAACGGCAAACAGCTGCACAAACGGCTGATCATGTTTCAGATCACACAGGAGCAATTTGCCCGTGCATTAACAGAAGTGTTACAGGAGGAAAAGAAATGAAAGATATTGCTACTCCGACGCGAACGAAAGAAATTCTGGAGAAATACGGTTTTTCTTTCAAAAAAAGCCTAGGACAAAACTTCTTGATTGACCCCAATATTCTTCACAGAATTACCAATACAGCCGAATTAGGAAAAGATACAGGCGTGATCGAAATTGGCCCAGGGATTGGCGCGCTCACAGAGCATTTAGCTCGAACGGCTGGAAAAGTGGTAGCTTTTGAAATTGACCAGCGGCTCCTGCCCATCTTGGAAGATACGCTCTCCCCGTATGACAATGTGAAGGTCATTCATAAAGATGTGTTAAAGGCTGATGTAAAACAGATCGTTCAAGAGGAGTTTGCCGGCTTTTCCCGGTTAATGATTGTGGCAAACCTGCCTTACTATGTCACGACCCCGATTATTATGAAGCTTCTAGAAGAGAAAGTGCCGTTCGAAGGGATGGTCATTATGCTGCAGAAGGAAGTGGCTGACCGTATTTCAGCGCGCCCCGGAACGAAAGAGTACGGTTCACTTTCCATTGCCATTCAGTATTACACAGAAGCAGAGGTGGCATTCATCGTGCCAAAAACTGTCTTCATGCCGCAGCCGAATGTAGATTCTGCTGTCATTCAATTAACGAGAAGAAACACTCCTGCTGTTCAAGTGAAAAGTGAAGAATTCTTTTTTACGGTGACACGCGCCTCTTTTGCCCAGCGTCGAAAAACCATATTGAACAATTTAACGAGCCAGCTTTCAGAGGGGAAAGAAAAGAAAGAGAGCATTGTCCAAGCTTTGAATGAAGCAGAGATTGCTCCTTCTAGAAGAGGTGAGTCCTTGTCATTGGAGGAGTTCGCTCGTTTATCTGATGCGCTTTATCCTGCCTTTTCCTCATCCGTCCAATAAATGTTGGGCGGATTTTTTTAGTTTATCAATCATCTACATAAAATCTTGAATTTCGATTCCCGTATTCTCTCTTCGATGCATAGAATACATAGAAGAGTAAAAAGTAACGGGGATGATCATATGACAATCCGTATTGATTCAATTGTGAGCCGCCCGTCTTATGGCAACGATATTTTATTCCGGGTGACAGATATTAAAGAAACCGATGAAGGAAAAATAGCGATTTTGTCAGGGGAGGAGTATCGCTTGATAGCAGATGCCCCTTTTTCTGATTTAATCGAAGTAAAGCCAGAAGAACAGGAACGGATGATGCGCGCTACTAAAAAGAAAGAAGAACAATCCCTGCATCTATTTAGACAGGAGCTTGAGCTCATCCGGGAAAAGCAGGAATACCGGGCGACGAACGGATATCGCACAGAGAATGACGTCTTTCAAATCCCCGGAAGAGTGCTGCACATGGACGGCGACTCAAATTATTTAAAAAAGTGCCTGGATGCCTATGAGAAGATTGGACTTCCAGTTTACGGAGTGCATTGCCAGGAAGAGGAGATGCCAAAAAAGATCGGGGCCCTCCTTGAGGAGTACCGGCCGGATATCCTGATCATTACCGGGCATGATTCTTATTCAAAGACCAAAGGAAACAAGGAGGATCTCGAGGCGTATCGTCACTCCAAGTATTTTGTCCAGACGGTGCGGCTGGCAAGAAGGAAATTCTCTCATCTAGATCAGTTGGTCATCTTTGCAGGGGCCTGTCAATCCCACTTCGAATCATTAATCCGGGCAGGGGCTAATTTCGCCAGTTCCCCTTCCCGGGTCAATATTCATGCTCTAGACCCAGTCTATATCTCAGCTAAAATCGGATTTACGCCGTTTAATGAAATGGTAGACGTTCGGGAAGTGCTGAGGAATACGTTAACAGGGGGGAAAGGCTTGGGAGGGATAGAGACAAAGGGAGTGCTTCGCTTAGGGATGCCCTTTCAGCCCCCTATTGAAGAAGAAGAGAAAGCTTGAAGAAAGAGTTGTCATGATTATAGATATATTGGGCATGCTAAAGGTATGGTGAAAAAAGCAAGATTTTGTAGAACAAAATTTATTGACAAGAGGGCTTTTTCACTGATAAAATATTTTGTTTGCTTGACTAAGTTCGAAAAGTGTGTTACTATAAGAACAGTGAGGTGTAAGCGGATGCCAAAAACATTAGCCGATATCAAAAAGTCTCTTGATTCAAACCTAGGAAAAAGACTCTTGTTAAAAGCAAACGGAGGACGCCGCAAAACCATTGAACGTAGCGGGGTGCTGGCTGAAACCTATCAAGCTGTCTTCGTCGTCGAGTTAGACCAAGACGAGAATGCATTTGAAAGAGTTTCGTACAGCTATGCGGATGTTCTAACGGAAACAGTTGAATTAACATTTGAAGATACAGCAGAGAATGCAGTGTGAGCCGGCAGTAAACGATCGTGTTTACTGCTTTTTATATGAGCCACATTTTATTCAGCAGCCTGCTTGTCTTTGATAGAGCGCTTTTCTTATTATTTCCTTTCATTCTTTTAAGCAGGCTGGATAAGCTATGAATGGCGGCAAAAGGGGGACTTCGAATGGGCAGAAGAAGAGGAATCATGTCTGACCAGTTAAAAGAAGAGCTTGCGAAAGAGTTAGGGTTTTATGACACCGTGCAACGGGAAGGCTGGGGCGGCATTACCGCTCGTGATGCGGGCAACATGGTAAAGCGTGCGATTGAGCTGGCAGAAAATCAACTCGTTAACAAGCGTTAATCCTTTAGAAATGTCTTACAAAAAGCCGCCAAAGAGCCGGAAGAAATTCCGGCTCTTTTTTTGTCTTATTTTAGCCAATGAGGACAGGTTTAAAGTTGTGAAATAGGAAAGCTCCTTATAAACTAATAAAGACCGGAAACTGGCCCGGTCTTTTTTCTTACATGCGAGTGCATCATATTGACAAATCGCATTTAACTTTATGATAAAATAAGCTAAACTGTAATGCGCGCAAAGTAGGTGTTTATTGTGAAGATAATGATCAAAGCGCCGGCAAAAATTAATTTAACGCTAGATGTGTTGCACAAGCGGCCGGATGGCTATCACGAAGTAGAAATGATTATGACGACAGTTGACCTGGCTGATCGGATAGAATTAGAAGAGCTTCGGAAAGATGAAATTAGAGTAGTTTCTCATAACCGGTTTGTTCCAGATGACAGCCGGAACTTGGCGTACCAGGCAGCTAAGCTGCTAAAAGAACGGTATGGCATCCGCTCAGGAGTAGAAATCGGCATTCAAAAGGTGATTCCTGTGGCGGCTGGCTTAGCGGGCGGCAGCAGTGATGCAGCGGCTACATTAAAAGGCTTGAATAAGCTATGGCAGCTTGGATTAAGTGTAGATGAGCTGGCTGAGCTCGGATCTGAAATTGGCTCAGATGTATCCTTTTGTGTATATGGCGGAACCGCTCTAGCTAAAGGAAGAGGAGAAAAGATTAAGCTTCTGCCGCCGCCGCCGAATTGCTGGGTTGTTCTTGCTAAGCCGACGATTGGCGTTTCCACGGCAGAAGTCTACAAAAATTTAAAGCTGGATGGCTTGAAGCATCCGAACACGGAAAAAATGGTTGAAGCCATTGAAACAGGAGATTATCAGCAAATGTGTCGTAACCTTGGAAACGTGCTTGAATCGGTAACATTGAAAATGTATCCGGAAGTGGCACAGATCAAGGAGCAAATGGAGCGCTTTGGAGCGGATGCCGTCTTGATGAGCGGCAGTGGACCTACCGTTTTCGGACTTATTCAATACGACTCAAGAATGCATCGTGTGTATAACGGATTAAAGGGGTTCTGCGATCAAGTATATGCGGTACGCCTGCTCGGAGATGGAATTCCGGTTGAATAAAACCGTATGTTAGGTTATATTTAATAATAAATATTCGGTTTTTCTCTTCAGGAGGGCAATCAAGCATGAAATTTCGTCGAAGTGAACGATTAATAGACATAACTCACTATTTACTAGAACACCCCCGCCAGCTCGTTCCTTTAACGTTTTTTGCTGAACGTTATGGATCAGCAAAATCTTCAATTAGTGAAGACTTGGCTATTGTGAAAGAAACCTTTGAACAGAGGGGCATTGGAACGCTTCAGACCGTGCCTGGAGCTGCAGGAGGCGTAAAGTACTTTCCGCGAGTGAATGAACATGAAGCAAGACAATTCATTGCGAATCTCTGTGACCAGCTGGAAAATCCCGAAAGGCTTTTGCCGGGCGAATACCTGTATATCATGGATTTACTGGGGAACCCGCAAATTGTCCACCAAGTCGGTAAGCTCATTGCTTCTGCTTATGCAGGAGCAGAAATTGACGCGGTGATGACAGTGGCAACAAAAGGGATTCCAATTGCTCATGCGATTGCCGCCCATCTGAATGTGCCGGTCGTTGTGGTTAGAAGAGATAGCAAAGTGACAGAAGGGCCAACTGTAAGCATTAATTATGTGTCCGGCTCAACCAAGCGCATCCAGACAATGGTATTGGCAAAGCGCAGCTTGAAGGAAGGCTCCAAAGTGCTGCTTGTTGATGATTTTATGAAAGCAGGCGGTACGATCAACGGTATGATCAGCCTGCTGGCTGAATTTAATGCAACGGTAGCAGGCATTGCTGTTTTAGTGGAGGCAGAATATAATGAGGAGAGATTGGTAGAAGATTACATATCTCTTATGAAGCTGAAGGATGTGGATATCCGTCAGTCTGCCATCAAAGTAGTAGAGGGAAATTATTTTACTAAAAACATTTCATTTTTGTAGGGGGAGAAGAGAATGAGAGTAGTATCAACGAATAAAGCACCAGCTGCTATCGGCCCATATTCACAGGGGATTATCGTTAATAACATGTTTTACAGCTCCGGACAAATTCCTCTAACACCAGAAGGAGAACTAGTAGCGGGGGATGTAAGAGAACAGACTCATCAAGTGTTCAGTAATCTCCAGGCTGTCTTAGCAGAAGCGGGTGCTTCTCTTGATACGGTAGTCAAGGCGACGGTTTTCATCGCTGACATGGAAGAGTTCGGCATCATTAACGAGATTTATGCAGAGTATTTCGGAGATCACAAACCGGCACGTTCTTGTGTAGAAGTGGCGAGACTTCCGAAAGACGTGAAAATTGAAGTGGAAGTCGTTGCTTTAGTAAAGTAAAGCTCGTTCTTTTTTCGGTAGGCACCTGTCAGAAATTGCAGGTGCTTTTTTCATGCTTTCCTGCTAAAATAAAGGTGAATTGTATGAAATAAGAAGATTATCCTCAAATAGGAAAAAATGTTTAGCAAAGTAAAATTTATTATATTTTTTCTCAAAAAAATGAAGGAATATTTGAAAAATTGTTGAATAGGATACGTAGGCTTTTATTAGGGAAAAGGGGTGAACAGAAATGGAAGTAACTGATGTGAGATTGAGACGTGTCAACACAGATGGACGTATGAGAGCCATTGCTTCTATTACACTGGACAGCGAGTTTGTTATCCATGATATCCGTGTAATTGATGGGAATAATGGTTTATTCGTAGCAATGCCTAGCAAGCGTACGCCGGATGGCGAGTTCCGCGATATCGCTCATCCAATCAACTCTAATACACGCGGGAAGATCCAAGATGCTGTTTTAACAGAATATCACCGCTTAGGAGAATTGGAAGAAGTTGAATTAGAAGAAGCTGGAGCTTCCTGATCCTAAAATACAACAAGAGCCTACTTCTTATGTAAGGCTCTTTTTTTTGCCTAAAACCACTTTTTTCCTTCCCTGCTTTTTTCCTTTTCCCATCACGTGACAATAATTTGACGTTTTTTAATCATCTTGAAATGCGCCCTTTTTTAAGATATATTCAATTAAGGACAAAAGGTTATAGGAGGACCTCCAATGACGAATATTTACGCTGTTATTCTTGCAGCAGGAAAAGGTACTCGTATGAAATCAAAGCTTTACAAGGTACTGCATCCTGTTTGTGGAAAACCAATGGTAGAACACGTAATTGATCACATTTCTTCTTTACATACAGCTCAAATTGTCACTATCGTTGGCCATGGAGCAGAGAAGGTCAAAGGCTATCTTGAAGGAAAGAGTGAGTTTGCTTTACAGGAGGAGCAGCTTGGAACAGCCCATGCAGTCATGCAGGCAGAAGCACTTCTTGGCGAAAAAGAAGGCTGTACTCTTGTGGTGTGCGGCGATACTCCGCTCATTAAGCCGTCCACGATGGAAGCGCTTGTGAAGTATCATGAAGAGCAGCAAGCCAAAGCGACGATTTTAACAGCTTATGCCGATCAGCCTGACGGATACGGAAGAATTATCCGCGGCGAAGATGGCATGGTAGAGAAGATCGTGGAGCATAAGGATGCTACAGAAGAAGAGCGGCAAGTAAAGGAAATTAATACCGGCACTTACTGCTTCGATAACCGTTACTTATTCGATACATTAAAGAAAGTATCAAATGACAATGCTCAGGGAGAATATTATTTACCGGATGTTATTGAAATATTAAAGAAAGCCGGGGAGACGGTAGCAGCCTATCAAACCGATGATTTCAATGAGACATTAGGAGTAAATGACCGTGTGGCTTTAAGCCAGGCGGAAACAATCATGCGCCGTCGCATTAATGAGCAGCATATGCGTAATGGTGTCACGATTATCAGTCCAGAAAATACATTTATCGGACCAGATGTGTCCATCGGCTCCGATACAGTGATTCATCCGGGAACGGTTCTAAAAGGCCGTACGGTGATCGGTTCAGAATGTGAAATTGGGCCAAATAGTGAAATTGATAACTGTCAAATCGGTGATGAAACTGTGGTTCGCCACTCTGTAGCAGCGGATAGCGAGGTCGGTTCACGTGTAGCGATCGGTCCATTTGCCCATATTCGTCCAGCTTCTGCAATCGGTGATGAAGCAAAGATCGGCAATTTCGTAGAGGTGAAGAAAACGACCTTTGGAAAGGGCAGCAAAGCTTCTCATTTAAGCTATATTGGCGATGCTGAAGTAGGAAGCGGTGTGAATCTTGGCTGTGGTTCGATTACAGTAAATTATGACGGAAAGAACAAAGCGTTGACAAAGATTGAAGACGATGCATTCATCGGCTGCAACTCTAACCTTATTGCCCCGGTGACAATTGGAAAAGGAGCATATGTAGCAGCCGGCTCAACTATTACAGATGATGTACCGGGAAATGCTTTATCGGTGGCTCGTGCCCGTCAAGTCAACAAAGAGAATTACGTAGAGAACTTAAATTCGAAAAAATAAAAGCGGGGGTCCATTCATGCCTAACCAGTACGTAGATCCAAAGTTAAAACTTTTTTCTTTAAACTCTAATCGCAAACTCGCAGAAGAGATCGCAGAGATTATTGGAGTAGAGTTAGGAAAGTGTTCTGTTAAGCGATTTAGCGATGGAGAAATTCAAATTAACATTGAAGAGAGCATCCGTGGCTGTGATGTGTATGTCGTTCAATCCACGAGCGCACCAGTCAATGAAAATCTGATGGAGCTCTTGATCATGATTGACGCGTTAAAGCGTGCTTCTGCGAAGACTATTAATATTGTGATCCCTTATTACGGCTATGCACGGCAGGACCGTAAGGCGCGGGCGCGCGAGCCGATTACATCTAAGCTTGTTGCGAACCTGTTGCAAACGGCAGGTGCTACACGTGTGATCACACTTGATTTACATGCGCCGCAAATTCAAGGCTTCTTCGATATCCCAATCGATCACTTAATGGCTGAGCCTATTCTGTCTAATTACTTTAACAAGAAGAATTTCAATGGAGATGACGTAGTCATCGTTTCTCCAGACCATGGAGGCGTGACGCGTGCGCGCAAGATGGCGGATCGCTTGAAAGCCCCGATTGCGATCATTGACAAACGCCGTCCAAGACCAAATGTCGCTGAAGTGATGAACATTATCGGAAACATTGAAGGCAAAACAGCTATTCTAATCGATGATATCATTGATACAGCCGGCACGATTACTTTAGCTGCAAGCGCTCTAGTCGAAAATGGAGCGAAAGAAGTGTATGCTTGCTGTACACACCCTGTGCTCTCCGGTCCAGCGATTGAGCGTATTGATAACTCCAATATTAAAGAGCTTGTCGTTACCAACTCAATTGCTTTAATTGAAGACAAAAGAATTGAAAAAATCACTGAGCTGTCTGTTGCTCCACTTATCGGTGAAGCGATTATCCGCGTTCATGAACAGCAATCAGTCAGCACACTGTTCGATTAATGTAGAAAAGGCCTCTTAAGGGGCCTTTTTTTATTGAAAGCAGCAGAACCTTCCTTCTTGGTCGTTTGACGTTTAAATGTCTAAAAAAACGGGAATGTATAGAGAAGACAAAAATATATAGACAACAACTGCAAATGTATAAGAAGGTGAGGTTCTCTCAATGAGTACAGTACTTGAAACAAAAAAGCGTAACGATTTTCAACGGTCAGCTAAAACCCAACTAAGAGAAGAAGGTTTATTTCCTGCTGTTGTATACGGAAAAGGTACAGACCCCGAAGCAATCGCTGTGAGTGAAAGCGATTTTTTAAAGACGATTAAGGAAGTAGGGCGTAATGGCGTCATTTCTCTGAATGTTGGCGGAAACAAGCACAATGTCATTCTTCATGACTACCAGGAAGATCCAATTAAAGGACAAATTATTCACGCGGATTTCCTAGCTGTTGACTTATCCTCTGAGGTTACCGTAGATGCTCGGGTAGATCTGGAGGGAGAAGCAGCCGGCACGAAAGAAGGAGGCGTCATTCAGCAGCCGCTGTTTACTATGTCAGTAACAGCGAAAGTCAGCGAAGCACCGGATGCTGTTGCGGTTGATGTATCTTCTTTAGGTATCGGTGACAGCTTAACGGTTGGTGATATTCGCGATCGTTATTCCTTCACGATTGAACACGAGGATGAGGAGGTCATTGTGTCTGTTCTTGCTCCAACTTTAGAAGCAGAAGACAGTGGCACAGAGGAAGAAGAAGCAGACGAGGCAGAAGCGGATACTCCAGAAACAGAAGAGGACACAGAAAACACAGAGGGCAAGGAATAAGAAGGAGCAAGAGACCGGCTTGGAAAGAGATTTTCAAGCTGGTTTCTTTTTGCAGTTATAAGGAAAGAAGAATTCGCCGTACAAATTCTGATCGATGTACGTTATACTTAATCTAATGAACACTTGAAGAACCTGAGGTGCAAAATATGAAATTAATCGTTGGTCTTGGAAATCCTGGCGCCAAGTATGAAGGAACGCGGCATAATATCGGCTTCGAGGTTATTGATGAGCTAGCAGATCGCTTCCAATCACCGCTTGCAGAATCGAAGCATAAAGGGATCTATACGATGATCCGAAAAGGTGCTGAAAAAGCCATTCTGCTTAAGCCGCTTACATACATGAATCTATCAGGAGAAAGCATTGGCGAGGTTGTGCGTTATTACAATATAGAGCCTGAGGATGTGCTGGTTATTTACGATGACCTTGATTTGCCGGCGGGCAGAATTCGCCTTCGTCAAAAAGGGAGTGCAGGCGGACACAATGGAATGAAGTCTACCATTCAGCACCTCGGCACAGAAGCGTTTAACCGGATCCGTATTGGTATTGATCGTCCCGCTCCACCGCAGAAGGTTGTAGATTATGTTCTCGGAAAGTTTACACCGGAAGAGCGCGGGAAATTGGATGAAGCCGTCGTCAAAAGTGCAGATGCAGTAGAGTCTTGGCTTGAAAAACCTTTTCTAGAAGTGATGAACGAGTACAACATCCAATCGTGAATAAATTATCTGTTCTTTGTCCACACTATCGGTAGTAATGGATAGCCGGCAGAGAAGGAGGACGCATATGTCTATTAAATACATTTGCCGTCATTGTAAAATGAGGGTGGGAAGTGTAGAGTCACCAGCTGTTTCCGCTCAGCAGCTTGGTTTCCACGCGTTAACCGAGGATGAAAGAGCAGAAATGGTACAATACGATCAAGAGGGTAATATAACGATTAAGACCATCTGTGAGGACTGTCAGGAATCACTGCAGCAAAATCCCGATTTTCATCAATATGATTATTTTATACACTAAAGAGCTTTGGATAAGAATCCAAAGCGTTTTTCTATTTGCATTCATACTATCAATATGGTAAATATACAAGCATTTTCTTAATAGATGAGAAATGGTTCATGATAAGGGGAGGAAGATGAGTGAAGAGTTTACAGGAAATTCTCTTGCAAAATAATGATATTCAACTGGTTCTCAACGGGGTTGCAGGAGGAATCAAGGAGCAGCTTGTCTCAGGGTTATCGGGATCTTCCCGAGCTCTATTTATCGCTGCAGCGTATGAAAGAACGGATAAGCCGATTATCGTTGTGACGCATAATCTGCTGCAGGCACAGAAACTGTACGATGACTTGCTTCAATTTGTGGATGAGCAGGAAGTTTATTTGTATGCAGCGAATGAATTAATTGCTGCGGAAATCAGCATTGCCAGCCCAGAGCTCCGGGCTCAGCGTATTGAAGTACTAAACCATCTTGTTCAGCGCGAGAAGGGGATCTATGTGGTTCCTATGGCAGGATTCCGAAAGCTGCTGCCTCCTAAAGAAGAATGGGCGCGGCTGCAGAAGACGCTTACCGTTGGAGAGGATATTGACTTAGATGAAACGATGAATCGGCTTCTGCAAATGGGATACCAGCGTGCCGACATGGTGGATGCTCCGGGGGAGTTCAGCCTTCGCGGAGGCATCATAGATATTTACCCGCTAACCTCAGAACACCCCGTGCGGATAGAACTATTTGATACAGAAGTGGACTCGATTCGAACGTTTTCCATTGAAAATCAGCGCTCTATTGAGAACAAGACATCGATACAAATCAGCCCGGTAACAGAACTTCCCTACACAACGGAGCAGCTGATCGTATTGGCCCAGCGCCTTGAGGAGCAGCTTGACCGCTCTTTAAAGAAAGTGAAACAGGCAGAGACTAGCCAATTAATGAAGGAAAATATTTTGTCAGAAATTGACCGCCTGAAGCAGGGAATACCAATAGAAGGGTTATCAAAGTATATATCTCTGCTCTATAAGCAGCCGATGCACCTTATGGATTATTTACAGGAAGAGGGCATCATCTTTTTTGATGAAATCAGCCGAATTCGAGAAATTAGCGATTCTCTTGAACAGGAAGAAGTAGAATGGTACACGGCTTTGCTTGAGGAAGGAAAAATTGTTCACGACGTGAGAATGTCACACACCTTCTCGGACACGATGTCATCGATCCGCCAGCCTGTTATTCATCTGTCCTTGCTGATGCGTAAGGTGCCTAATACGAAGCCGGCGAACATTGTTAAGTTTTCGTCCCGGCCTATGCAGGATTTCCATGGGCAAATGAATGTGCTTCACACAGAAGTAGAGCGGTGGAAAAAGCTTGGCATGACGGTGCTTTTCCTCGGCGAGAATGTGGAGAGAATAAAGAAGATTCAACAAACATTAGAAGATTACGAGATTGAGGCCGCTGCTTCAACTGAGAAAAATATAGTCACAGAGCATGCCGTACAAGTAGGAATCGGCTCGTTAAGCTCGGGGTTTGAATTTACAGGCCTGAAATTGGCTGTGGTCACAGAGCAGGAGCTGTTCAATAAAAAAGCCAAGAGGAACAAGCGGCGTCAAAAGCTGTCAAATGCTGAACGGATTAAAAGTTATTCAGAGCTTAAGCCAGGAGACTATGTTGTTCACGTCAATCATGGTATCGGTAAATACCTCGGCATTGAAACGCTTGAGATTAAAGGAGCTCACAAGGATTACTTAAACATTAAATATCAGGGCACCGATCAGCTCTATGTACCGGTAGAGCAGATTGAGCTTGTCCAAAAGTACGTAGGCTCCGAAGGAAAAGAGCCAAAAGTATATAAGCTTGGCGGAAATGAATGGAAGCGGGTAAAAAGTAAGGTCCAGTCTTCTGTAGAAGATATAGCAGACGACTTAATCAAGCTATATGCCGAACGAGAAGCAGCAAAAGGGTATGCCTTCTCGCCGGATGGAGAAATGCAGCGTGAGTTTGAAGCGGCCTTTCCTTATGAAGAGACAGAGGACCAACTTCGCTCTATCCAGGAAATCAAATTTGATATGGAGAAGGAGCGCCCGATGGATCGCCTTCTATGCGGCGATGTAGGGTATGGAAAGACAGAGGTGGCTATTCGAGCGGCGTTTAAAGCAATCAGTGATGGCAAGCAAGTGGCCTTCCTTGTGCCTACGACTATACTTGCTCAGCAGCACTATGAAACGATCTCTGAGCGTTTTCAAGGCTTCCCGATTACTGTGGGGCTATTGAGCCGCTTCCGGACGAGAAAGCAGCAGACGGAGACCATAAAGGGGCTGAAAAGCGGAACGGTTGATATCGTGGTCGGCACGCACCGCCTGCTGTCTAAGGACATTCAGTACCGCGATCTAGGGCTTTTAATTGTGGATGAAGAGCAGCGTTTTGGTGTGCGCCATAAAGAAAAAATTAAACAGTTAAAGACCAACGTGGATGTGCTGACTTTAACGGCGACGCCTATTCCGCGTACGCTGCACATGTCAATGCTCGGTGTGCGCGACCTGTCTGTTATTGAAACACCGCCGGAAAACCGTTTCCCTGTTCAAACTTATGTGACAGAGCACAATCCTGCTTTAATTAGAGAAGCGATTGAGCGGGAGCTCGCACGGGATGGCCAAGTCTTTTATTTGTATAACCGGGTAGAAGACATTGAACGGAAAGCGGACGAGATTGCCATGCTCGCCCCGGATGCGCGTGTCGCCTATGCACATGGCCAGATGACAGAGAGCGAGCTGGAAAATGTCATCCTCAGCTTTTTAGAGGGAGAGTCGGATGTGCTTGTGACAACGACCATCATTGAGACGGGTGTGGATATTCCTAATGTAAATACGCTCATTGTCCATGATGCTGACCGAATGGGCTTGTCTCAGCTCTATCAGATTAGGGGCCGTGTCGGACGCTCTAACCGTGTCGCTTATGCGTACTTTATGTACAGGAAAGATAAAGTGCTGTCAGAAGCGGCAGAAAAGCGTCTGCAGGCGATCAAGGAATTTACAGAGCTTGGCTCAGGATTCAAAATTGCCATGCGGGATTTGTCCATCCGCGGTGCTGGAAATCTGCTTGGTTCACAGCAGCACGGTTTTATTGATTCCGTCGGTTTCGATTTGTATTCACAAATGCTGAAGGAAGCAATTGAAAGAAAGCAAGGCACAGGGAACAAGGAGACCGTGCCGCCATTTGAGGTGGAAATTTCGATTGATGCTTATATCCCGGATACCTATATTAATGACAGCCGGCAGAAAATTGAAATGTACAAACGCTTTAGAAGCATTGACTCGCTAGAAGAGATGGAGGAGCTGCAGGAGGAGATGATCGACCGCTTCGGCGAGTATCCTCGTGAGGTGGCTGATCTATTCAAAGTAGCTGAAATGAAGGTGCATGCAACCGTCTCAGGATTAGAGTTGATCAAGCAGGAGAAAGACAGTGTATATATCCTAATGAGCGAACAAGGCACAGCTCAGGTGGATGGCTCGAAGGTCTTTACGATTTGCAGCAAGCATGGACGTGAAGTAGGAATCGGCATGGAGGGCAGCAAGCTTAAAATCACGATCGATATAAGAAGGAAGTCGACTGATGAATGGTTTGCGATCGCCTTTGATATTATAAAAAATCTGGAACAGGCTAAAAAATAAAGAAGCCTTTATAGATGTGTAAGGCCTTGGAACGCTCGTTCGAAATGTTGGATGAAGAGTGATCATCGAATTACCTGAGCAGGAGAACCTTCGCTATCTTCCTTGATTTTCATGCACAGCCATTCAAAAAAATAGAAAAAATGTATAGAACGTTCTAAATGAAAGATACTAACGTCACAAGGACAATGTTGTATGCATTGTCAATGAATCATTTGACGAAAGTGAGGCAGCATGAGATGAAAGCAACTGGTATAGTTCGTCGAATTGACGATTTAGGGCGGGTTGTTATACCAAAAGAAATCCGCCGTACGTTAAGAATCAGGGAAGGGGATCCGCTGGAAATCTTTGTTGACCGTGATGGCGAAGTGATCCTGAAAAAGTACTCCCCAATTAGTGAATTAGGAGATTTTGCTGAAGAATATGCAGAGGCTTTAAATGATAGTCTGAACTGTTCTGTATTAATTTGTGATCGTGATGCCATTATTGCCGTCGCAGGAGTTTCTAAAAAAGAGTACGTAAATAAAAATATCGGCGAGCTCCTTGAAAGAGCTATCGATGACCGCCAAAGTATACTTAACCATCCGCAGTCAAATGTTTCATTTGTAGATGGTCGTGAAGAACATGTGCAGTCTTATACCTTATCACCAATTATTGCAGGCGGCGATCCAATCGGTGTAGTCGTTATCTTTTCTAACGAACGCTCAATGGGAGATGTAGAGAAGAAGTCGGCTGAAACGGCCGCCAGCTTTTTAGCAAGACAAATGGAGAGTTAACGGGAGAGGAAGCAGAGGAAAAGCTGCTTCCTTTTTTCGTGGAAATCGATTAAGTTGGTAGTAGCTTGTTTGAAAGTCCGGGGGTTACAAGATGGGAACACAAAGAGAAAGAAATATGCTTGTCGAGGGAGCAGTCATTTTAACGGCGGCCGCTGTCTTCGTCAAGATATTAAGCGCTGTATACCGAGTTCCTTTTCAAAATATTGTAGGGGACATTGGCTTTTATATTTATCAGCAGGTGTATCCAGTTTACGGAATCGCCCTTTCCTTGGCTACATATGGGTTCCCTGTCGTCGTATCCAAGATGATTGCGGAAGCAGCAGGCGATGAGAGACGCAGGCAGGAGGTGATTCGCTCATCTTATTACGTCACTGGTATCTTTGGGCTCGTCCTTTGGGCCGCTGTCTTCTTTGGTTCCAAATGGATAGCAGATGCCATGGGCGATGCTTCCCTGCAGCCGCTTCTGCAAGTAGCATCCTTGTCGTTTTTGCTGCTTCCTTTTTTGACAGTATGGCGGGGGATATTTCAAGGCGAGAATAATATGATACCGACAGCCTTATCCCAAACGGTCGAGCAGGCTGTACGCGTTGGCGGGATTTTGTTCTTTTCATATTGGCTGATCGGGCAAGGAGCTTCCTTGTATGCGGCAGGAGCCGGAGCGTTTGCAGGTTCCTTAGCGGGCGGGCTTGCAGGCACAGGGATCTTGCTTTACTTTATAAGAAGCAGAAGGGTGTCTGTGAAGCCGTCACAGATCAAAAGGAGCGGACAGAGAAGAGAACTTCTCGGACTTTTCATAAAGGGAGCCATTATTTGTCTGCCGGGAATGGGACTGATTCTTTTCCAGCTCGTAGACTCCTTTAATCTGTACGAGGGGCTGCTTCAAGCCGGCAGGGGGGCGTGGGAAGCTAAGGGTGAGAAAGGGGTTTACGACCGTGGGCAGCCGCTGCTGCAGCTAGGAACAACAGCGGCCGTGTCATTAGCTCTAGCAGTCGTTCCACTTGTCACCATGGCTTCTCAGCGAAAGCAATATGAAGAATTAGACCGTCATATCCAGCTGGCCTTGAAGGCAAGCTTTGCATTTGGATTGGCCGCTGCGGCAGGCCTGATCAATATCATGGATGCTGTTAATACGATGCTGTTTGAAAATAGCAGCGGATCCCTTGTGCTGTCCATTTTTTGCACGGCAGTGCTGTTTAGTTCACTTGCTGCCGTACTTTCCGGTGTGCTGCAAGGGCTTGGTTATGACGGAATACCGGCTGCAGCTTTTTTAGCAGGTATTGCACTGAAATATATAGGCAACATCGTTCTTGTACCTGCTTATGGAACAGCAGGGGCTGCTCTATCGACAACAGCTGCCCTTGCAGGAGTGGTCTTGATGCTGTCGGCTGCCTTGTGGAAAAAACGAAAGTCTTCTCTTTTTATACAAAAATCAGCAGGGAAAGCAGTATTAGCGGCTGCCGCTATGACGCTCAGCCTGTACGCATGGCGGTGGGTGGCAGACTATACAGGGTGGCTTCAGCTGGACAGCCGCTTAGCGATGACTGTCCTCGCGTTAAGCAGTACAGCAATCGGTGCTTTTGTTTTTATTTATATGATGATAAAAGTTAAACTGTTTACAGATGAAGAATTACAGTACCTTCCTTTCGGCGATAAGCTGAGAAGAGGAAAATTTCTATAGAAAGAGAGAGGGCCATATGACTTCTACCATTACCATTATCGGTTTAGGAGCTGGAGACATAGAGCAGCTGCCGCTCGGTGTCTATCGGCTGTTAAAGCAGGCAGATCAGCTGTTTGTCCGGACGCTCGATCACCCTGTCATAGCGGAGCTTGAGCAGGAAGGCGTACAGTTTGAGAGCTTTGACTCCGTCTATGAAAAGCATGATCAATTCGAAGCGGTATATGAAGAGATTGCTGCCCAACTTGCAGAGCAGGCCAAAGAGCACGGCCAAGTCGTTTACGCGGTTCCAGGCCACCCAATGATTGCGGAAAAAACGGTCCAGCTTCTATTAGAGAGAGCGGAGCAGCAGAAAGACCTCACTGTCGACATTGCCGGCGGCCACAGCTTTCTCGACGATCTATTCTCTGCTGTCGGAGCGGATCCGATTGAAGGTTTCCAATTTCTTGATGGAACAGACCTGCGAAGGAATCACCTTAATATTTTTCAGCACATAGTCATTGCGCAAGTATATGATGCATTTGTGGCTTCCGACATTAAGCTGACGCTTATGGAAAAGTATCCGGATGAATACGAGGTAACTTTAGTGACGGCTGCAGGCAGTCGAAATGAACAAGTAAAGAAGCTGCCTTTATATGAATTAGACCGGCAAATGGAGCTGAGTAACCTGACCTCTCTTTATGTGCCGCCTATTGAGAGAGAGGAAGATACGTATAGAGAATTTGATGTGCTGCGCGAAATTATAGCCGTGCTGCGCAGCCCCGAAGGCTGTCCATGGGACCGCAAGCAAACGCATGAGTCACTGAAGAAGTACTTAATCGAAGAAGCTTATGAAGTCTTGGATGCGATCGACCGGCAGGATGAAGAAGACATGGCGGAAGAGCTGGGGGATGTGCTGCTGCAAGTCATGCTCCATGCGCAAATTGGAGAGGACGAGGGCATGTTTGCCATCGAGGATGTGATTGAGTCTATTTCCCGGAAAATGATCCGCCGCCATCCTCACGTATTTGGAGAAGCGAAAGCGGAAAGTGCGGAGGAGGTAGTCGTAAACTGGCAGGAGATTAAAAAGCAGGAAAAGGGCCAGAAGGAGCCCGATCTGCGATTAGATGAAGTAGAGAAGGGCTTGCCGGCTTTAATGCGTGCGCATGAATTCCAGAAAAAAGCAGCAAAAGCGGGCTTTGACTGGGATGAAGCAGAGGGAGCTATCGAGAAAGCTAACGAGGAGTGGCAGGAATTCTTAGAGGAAGTACAGAGCGGTGACAGCCGCAAGCAGCTGGACGAGTTCGGAGATGTGCTGTTTGCACTTATTAATGTAGCCCGCTTTTATGAGATTCATCCTGAAGAGGCGCTTGCTAAAGCCAATGAGAAATTCTACCGGCGCTTTTCTCATGTAGAGAAACGAGTAAAAGAGAGTGGCCGGCCGTTCAGTGCCTTTACGTTAGAAGAGCTGGACGCTTATTGGGATGAAGCGAAGAAATTGGGGATGTAAAGGAGAGGAAAATATGTCAACGATGAGATTAGACAAGTTTCTAAAGGTTTCTAGATTAATTAAACGAAGAACGCTTGCTAAGGAAGTAGCAGACCAGGGACGAATCACGATTAATGGCACGGTTGCCAAAGCAAGCTCAAATGTAAAGGAAGGCGATGAACTGAAGGTTCGTTTAGGGCAGCGTGTGCTGACTGTACGGGTAGAAGCACTGAAAGAAACGACGAAAAAAGATGAAGCCGCGGGCATGTATGAAGTGCTGAAGGAAGAGCGGATAAACGAATAACGAAAAGGCTTTCCTAGAGCTGTTGTAAGCAGCTTTGGGAGAGCTTTTTTCTTGCTCGGTTTCATAGTTTCTCAGGTGCAGGCATACAATTAGTGGAAAAGCCTGTACTTTGCAGTGAGGGGGAGAGCTATGAATCAGATGCATGATTCAACAGATCATCGAGCATCTAATGCACATGATATTACTATGCAGGGAAGAAAAGTGCTGGAGATTACAGGGGTAAAGCAGGTGGAGAGCTTTGATAGTGAAGAGTTCCTGCTAATGACGATCATGGGAATTCTCGTTATTAAAGGGGAAAATCTGCAGATGAAGAATCTGGATGTAGACCGGGGAGTTGTCAGCATTAAGGGGCGCATTTTCAGTCTTGTCTATATGGATCAGTCACCTGGAGAAAAAACAAAAGGCTTGTTTGGCAAATTGTTTAAATGAGCCTAACGACTCAATTTGAAACGATGCTGGCGATGATCGCGATGGGCCTTTTATTTGGCGCCCTGCTGGATACGTATCAAAGGTTTTTGAAACGGCCCAAGCGCGCGCGGCTCATTTCTTTTTTTACAGATATTATATTTTGGTGTTTATTTGGTTTATTAGTTTTTTACAGCTTATACCAGGTGAATTTCGGCGAGGTTCATCTTTATATTTTTCTAGCTTTGCTTTGCGGATTTTCTGCCTACCAGGCCTTGTTTAAGCATATGTACTTAAAGATTCTGGAACGGCTGATTTTCCTTGCCGTACGCACTTTTCTGTTTTTAAAGAAGTGCTTCCACCTGCTTATTATTACGCCGCTGACCATCTTGCTGAAAACGGTACAAGCATTACTGATCTTCCTTAAAAGATCCCTTCTGTTCCTTGCCAAAATGATCCTTTCCCTATTATTATTAATAGGAAAGATTATTTTTTCACCTGTTCTGCTCATTTGGCGTATATTCCCAGCCAGCTTGCGAAAAAAAGCGGAAAATTTCCAGAAGGAAGTGGCAGGATTTTTCCTATACATCAAGAATAAAGTTAACAATGCAGCAGACCGTTGGAAAAAGTAAGCCGGGAGGAAGAAAAATGAGCGGTTTAAATAAGCGCAAAGTAACGAAACTGAAAAACGCCTTTGTCTTCAGCCGTGCGAAAAAGGACCAGTTTCTGGCCAGGCACAAAAGCAAGCTGTTTAGAAGGCTGGCAGCCTTTGCTATTATCGCTCTGCTTGTTTTTGCAGGCCTGCTTTCTACGCTTTGGTCAAAGAACGCTTATCTCGAGGAGCAGAAATTAGCCAAGGAACAGGCAGAGGCTGAACTGGCAGAACTCAAGGAGAAGCAGAAGCGGTACGAAGAAGAGTTGAGGAAGCTTGAGGATGATGAGTATATCGCTGAGCTGGCAAGGAAGAAGTACTTTCTTTCAGATGAAGGAGAGATCATTTTTAACTTGCCTGAGTCCGAAGAAGGCAGCGAGGAAAGTAAAGAATAAGAAAGGGTATATTGACACCTTTTTTTTACGTAATATAATAAAGGATAAAGTTTGATCATTTCTAAGGAGGAACATTTTTTTTATGTCAATCGAAGTAGGCAGCAAATTACGAGGTAAGGTGACAGGGATCACTAAATTTGGAGCGTTTGTTGAACTTCCAGGTGGTTCAACAGGATTAGTACACATTAGTGAAGTAGCGGACAACTATGTGAAGGATATTAACGATCATCTGTCAGTTGGTGACGAAGTAGAAGTGAAAGTCATTAATGTGGAGAATGATGGAAAGATCGGCCTGTCTATTCGCAAAGCAAAGGATCAGCCGGCATCATCATCCTCTCATCGTTCTTCTCGTCCAAGAAACAATGATTATCGCTCTAAAGGTCCACGCGGAGGAAGTCAAGCTCCTGCGAAGGAGACTTTTGAACAGAAAATGGCCCGCTTCTTAAAGGACAGTGAAGATCGTCTGTCTACCTTAAAGCGCCAAACAGAATCACGCCGAGGTGGAAGAGGAGCAAGAAGAGGGTAATTGCTGCCTATTTAATCGCTATGTTATCACTTAGCAGCATAATATAAAATAAAAGCGGCTCTAGACGTATAGGTCAGAGCCGCTTTTTTGTGCAATTAAATTAGATAGGAAAATAAAAAGCCAGATTCCTGACAGACCTCTTGGATCTACAGGAATCTGGCTTTTTTGCCGATGACCCGTACGGGATTCGAACCCGTGTTACCGCCGTGAAAGGGCGGTGTCTTAACCGCTTGACCAACGGGCCAGGTTATCTTATTTCTCTTTGGCACGTAAGAAATACTTGGCTGTCTATAAATAGCGGCGGAGGGGATCGAACCCCCGACCTCACGGGTATGAACCGTACGCTCTAGCCAGCTGAGCTACACCGCCAAAGTGACAAGTAATCTTAAGCACAATGAATATAATACTGACATAATAGGAATATGTCAATTGTTTTTTAGCATTTTGTAAAAGAATGTTGTTGTTTTTTGACTGATTGATGGTTTGTCCTTTTATTAGAGGCTGCAGCAAAGGGCATAAAGGATTTTTAAGGGGGGAGAGGAAGCCGTTAAACCCGTGTTAAACGTGATTGTCGAACGGTTTTTAGGGGCAAGTCTGCCTTTTTGACAAACTTTGAAAGAAGCGTCCTATATAATTGGCGAAAAAGAAACGGAAGAGGAGTGTTAACTATGGAGAAAGCGGAAAGCACCCTAACTGAAACAGTAAACTCAACTGATTTTGAAGAAACGAAGACAGAGGTAATGAAGGGAATGAAACAATTCTCTGTTTCTATTCAGACACTGATGCTAGAGAAGGGTTTCATCTTATTGTTTATTGGTTTCTTGCTAGGACGGGCGCTCATCTTGTCTCATTTAACACCATTTGCCCTGCCGTTCTTTGCTGCTGTATTTATGCTAAGAAGGAGCTGCGCACCGCTCGCCCTGGTCGGCTTGCTTGCGGGGGCCTTGTCACTCTCGATAGAGCAGGCGGGTTATACGTTTGCTTGTATGGTCCTCTTTTTAGTCTCCTACCGGCTGCTGAAGAATCTTCATAAAGAAGATACGGTCTCTCTGCCGTTCTTCGTCTTTTTCACCGTTTTGTCAGTCAAAGTTGTCTTTTCCTACTTCCAAGACAGTCATTCCACCTTTGCCTACGACCTGATGATGGCAGGGATTGAAGCATCCCTTGCTTTTGTACTGACATTAATATTTATGCAGAGCATTCCGTTTTTATCACTTAGAAAACGAATGAAAGCATTAAAAACGGAAGAGGTTGTCAGCTTAATTATCATGCTGGCCTCGATCACGTCCGGAACGATCGGCTGGACGATCTATGGTCTATCGATTGAGCACATCTTCTCGCGTTATCTAGTGCTGATTTTCTCATTCATATCAGGGGCTGCTATCGGCTCTACTGTCGGTGTAGTCACCGGGCTGATTTTCAGTCTGGCAAATGTGGCAAGCTTCTTTCAAATGAGTCTATTGGCCTTTTCGGGCTTGCTGGGCGGGCTGCTCAGGGAATGGCGAAAGGCCGGCGCCGCGACTGGTTTAATCGTGGCCACTTTAATGGCGGGCATGTATGGAGATCAAGGAAGCGCATTGATGCCGACCATATATGAGTCACTCATCGCCATTGCTCTCCTGTTCTTAACGCCGAAGATGTTCACTGACCAGCTGGCCAAGCTGATCCCAGGAACGGCTGAGTATTCTAACGAGCAGCAGAAATACCTGCGGAAAATGCGCGATGTCACGGCGAGCCGTGTAGAGCAGTTCTCAGATGTGTTCCAGGCTCTATCCAAAAGCTTTTCACAGATCAATGTAGAGCAGCTTGATGATTATGAAGAGCGGGAGATGGATATATTTTTAAGCCAAGTAACGGAAAAAACATGCCAAACCTGCTTTAAGAAGGAGCAGTGCTGGACGAAGAACTTCCATCACACGTACAACCTGATGAAAGAAGTGCTCTATGAACTGGATAACGGACAAACAGAGCTGTCGCAGCCGCTGACAAAGGAATTGGATGCCCATTGTTTCCGTTCTCAAAGAGTAGAAGAGGCCATCCAGCAGCAATTAACTTACTATCAAGCGAATCAAAAGCTTAAAAAGCAAGTGCATGATAGCCGTAAGCTAGTGGCTGACCAATTAAAAGGCGTATCCGAGGTGATGAATGATTTTGCTGAAGAAATTCAGCGAGAGAGAGAAAACCACTATAATCAAGAAGAACAGATCCTGGAAGCGATTGAGGCATTTGGTCTCGAAATAGAGCAGGTGGACATATACAGCTTGCAGAAGAGCAACGTAGATATAGAGGTAAAGATACCAATTATGTATAACAGCCACGGGGAATGCCAGAAGCTGATCGCCCCAATGCTTTCTGATATCCTGGGCGATCATGTCATTGTTCACCGAGAAGAACAGGAGGATGACCCTGCAGGCACCTGCCAGGTTACATTCCGGTCTGCCAAGGCCTTTACCGTTGGTACGGGCGTGGCTCATGCAGCCAAAGGCGGAGGTTTAGTTTCAGGCGACAGCTATTCAACCATCGAGCTGGGGGCAGGAAAGTATGCGGTTGCCATCAGCGACGGAATGGGCAATGGTGAGCGGGCTCATTATGAAAGCCATGAAACGCTTCGCCTGCTTCAGCAAATCCTGAAGTCAGGCATCGAAGAAAGAGTCGCTATTAAGTCTGTCAACTCTATTCTATCTTTACGGACAACGGATGAGATTTTCTCTACACTTGACTTAATGATTATTAATTTACAGGATGCTGCAGCTAATTTTCTGAAGGTTGGATCAACTCCTAGCTTTATTAAGCGGGGCGAAAATGTAACGAAGATCGAAGCCAGCAATTTGCCGATCGGCATTTTGCAGGAATTTGAAGTGGATACGGTCAGTGAACAGCTGAAGTCCGGTGATTTAGTGATTATGATGAGTGACGGTGTATTTGAAGGACCAAGAAACATAGAGAACAATGATATGTGGATGAAGCGGAAAATTAAAGAAATAGAGACTGATGATCCACAGGCCATGGCTGACTTGTTAATGGAGGAAGTGATCCGGACAAGGTCGGGGGAAATCCAGGATGACATGACGGTTGTCGTCGTTAAAGTCGAGCACAACCTGCCAAAATGGACATCTATCCCAATGCATTTAAGCTTCTCAAGAAAGAAAAAGAAAATTTCCTAATTGATGAGTTTCCTTTTCTATAAGTATAAATCTCTCTTGCCTCGGCGAGAATACTGATAACTCGTTAAGGTTGGAGGGGTTATGATGAAGCAAGGGACGATTAGACAGATTTTGCTGCTGACAGACGGCTGTTCAAACAACGGTGAAGACCCGTCAGCCATGGCAGTGCTAGCCCGGGAACAGGGTATTACAGTCAATGTAATCGGCATCATAGATGAAGATGCATCGAATCAGCGAGGCCTGCACGAGATTGATCAGATTGCCCTTTCCGGTGGAGGAATCAGCCAGACGGTTTATGCAACACAGCTGTCCCATACTGTACAAATGGTAACAAGACAAGCCATGACTCAAACCTTGCAGGGAGTGGTCAATGAACAGTTAAAAAAGATTTTGCACAAAGAAACTGATCTTGAAGCACTCCCCCCAGATACACGCGGAGAAGTAATGGAAGTAGTCGATGAGTTAGGAGAAACAGCCAATCTAGAAGTATTGATATTAGTTGATACAAGTGCGAGTATGGCTAGCAAACTGCCAACTGTTAAGGAAGCGCTCCTTGATCTATCGCTAAGCTTGAATGCAAGAATGGGGAGCAACCTATTTTCCCTTTCTATATTTCCTGGGAAAAGAAAAGAAACGGAACAGCTGATCGATTGGACGCCGACGCTGGAATCTCTGCCAGCCGTATTCTCTAAGCTGTCTCCGGGCGGCTTAACACCAACTGGTCCTGCTATTCGAGAAGCCATTTCCAAGTTTAAAGGAAAAAGACATAAGAAAGGCTGGCTGCCGACAGATGACGAATACATCGAAAAATCTGTTTAACGTCTCTCGCGGCACAGTCATACATGGGAAATGGAAAAAGCAGACTTATTTAGTGGAGCGGAAAATTGGCCAAGGAGCAACAGGTACCGTTTATTTAGTGAATGGAGCAGATGGGGAAGCCGCTTTAAAGTTTAGTCAGCCACTGTCCATCACATCGGAAATAAACGTATTAAAAGCATTTGCCAAGGTCCGAGGGTCTTCCCTGGGGCCTTCTTTGTTAGATGCAGATGACTGGGAAAACGGAGGCAGTGTTTATTCGTTCTATGTTATGGAATATATAAAGGGACCAACTTTGACAGATTTTATTAAAGCAAGAGGCCCCTCCTGGATTGGCGTGCTGCTTCTGCAGCTATTAGAGAATTTGCATGCGCTCCATGAAGAGGGGTGGGTGTTCGGTGATTTAAAGCCTGACAATTTAATTGTCTCGGGTCCGCCATTTGCCCTGCGCTGCGTAGATGTTGGCGGAACAACGAAAATCGGGCGCTCTGTAAAAGAGTACACGGAATTTTTTGACCGAGGATATTGGCGGGCGGGCTCGCGAAAAGCAGAGCCGTCTTATGATTTGTTTGCCGCAGCTATGGTAGCGGTCAACCTCGTGTATCCAGAGCGATTTTTGCGGGATGGCACAGGAAGCAGACAGCTCATTTTGAAGGTTAAGCAAAAACAGGAGCTCCGAGCCTATGCTCCTGTACTGGTTAAAGCGTTACAAGGGGAATATGCATCTGCCCAGGAAATGAGAGAGGAATTGCTTGAGGCGCTCGGAGCTGCTTCTCACGAAAGCAGAAAACCGTCCAGCCGCCCCTCTCATTCAGTAAAGAATAACGGAAGAACCGCCCGGCGCCGGCAGCAAAAAAAAGAGAAACAGCTGTTTGGTCTGGCCTCTGTGTTAGGAACAGCCGTCTTGTATGTGTTGTATATTTTAACGGAAGTACTTATGTGACTCTTTGGCGCTGTTTAACAACAATGATAGTATAGTAAATAAAAAAGGCAGGAAGAGGAGCATATGCTGGCATATGAAGAGAAGGTAAAGACATTTATTCATCGGCATCAATTAATTGAAAAAGGAGACATTATTGCCGTAGGCGTCTCCGGAGGACCTGATTCTCTATCGCTGCTTGCTTACTTAGCTGACCGGAGGCAAAGCCTGGCAATTGAGGTCTGTGCCCTGCATTTGGATCATATGTTCAGAGGCGAAGAATCCTACAGCGAATTGAAATTTGTAGAACATTTTTGCATCGAGAGAAACATACCTTTTTATTCGGAGCAAATTGATGTAGCGAAGGAGATGGAGGTATCTGGCGAGGGACTTCAGGAAGCCGCCCGGCGCGTTCGATACGATTTCTTTAAAAGAGGAATGGAGAGGATGAAAGCAGGTAAGCTGGCGCTTGCTCACCATGGGGATGATCAGGTCGAGACGGTACTAATGCAGATGACCAGAGGAGGGAACCCGCAAGGAATACCAGTAAGGAGGCCTTTCGGGGAAAAAGAAATTATTCGTCCGCTGCTGGGGCTTGATAAGGAAACGATTGAAAGGTATTGCGCTCATTATAAGCTCAATCCCCGGCGTGATCCGAGCAATGAAAAAGCAGATTACACGCGCAACCGCTTCCGGCATGTTGTTCTTCCTTTTTTAAAGAAGGAGAACCCTCAAGTTCATGAGCATTTTCAGCGGTTCAGCGAGGAGGAGAGGGCTGACCGCTTGCTTTTGGATGAGCTCGCCCGGGAGGAAATGAGTAAGGTGTGGCGAAGAAATAAGCATGAATCAGTGCTCGATATTAAGCCTTTTCTCGCAATGCCTTTGCCTTTACAAAGAAGAGGGATTCATCTAATATTAAACTATCTCTACAAAGACAAAACCCCCTTCTCCTTCATACATATTCAACAAATCTTACAGCTTCTAAAGCAGGAAAAACCCTCATGGACATTGGACTTGCCGCATGGGCTGAAAGTTTGCCGCGAGTATCAGGTCTGTGTCTTTCGATTTAGTCAGGCAGAGGCTCAGGACTACGCTTTTGAATTAAATGTAGGAGAACAAATCTCATGGCCGTACGGAGGGGAATTTACCCTCAGCAGGAATGACTCGGAAAATAGGGACAAGGAAAGCTGCTTCGTTCTGTCCTCGCAAGTGAAGCTCCCGCTTTGCATACGCACACGCAGGCAAGGAGACCGAATTCACCCAAAAGGCATGGATGGTTCGAAGAAGTTGAAGGATCTATTTATTGATGAGAAGGTTCCTCTTTCTAAAAGGATGCAGTGGCCAATCGTCACAGATCATGAGGGGAAGCTGATTTGGGTTCCGGGCCTTAAGAGGTCCAGGTACGAACAAACAGGTTTGACTGACGGTCAAGTTTTTTTATTCTATACAAGTAGTAATCACTTCTAGGAGGCTAACAAGTTGCTAAATCAGGATATTGAGAAAGTACTGATTACAGAGGAAGAAATTCAAGCGAAGATTAAGGACCTTGGACTTCAGCTTACAGAAGAGTATAAAGACAAGTTTCCACTTGTTGTCGGGGTATTGAAAGGTGCAATGCCTTTTATGTCTGACTTGCTGAAGCGCATGGACACCTATTTAGAAATGGATTTTATGGATGTATCAAGCTATGGGAGGTCGACTACTTCTTCAGGTGAAGTGAAGATCGTTAAAGATCTGGATACATCTGTAGAAGGCCGAGATGTGCTGATTATTGAAGATATTATTGATAGCGGTTTAACATTAAGCTATCTTGTGGAATTATTCAGATACAGGAAGGCAAAGTCCATTAAAATCGTTACGCTGCTGGATAAACCGACAGGAAGAAAAGCGGCTATTGCGGCGGATATAATTGGCTTCAATGTTCCAGATGCATTCGTTGTAGGCTATGGTTTGGATTATGCGGAAAAATACCGTAACCTTCCTTATATTGGGGTGCTAAAACCCGAGATATATGAAAGAGCAACAGAGGAGTAAGGCAAGTTGCTAGGTAGGTGCAGGAATAGCTTTAACCGTATGCTAAATAGTTGTAATGGCAAGTTTTACTATGATAGTATTGTATACAGCACTTTGTCCGTGGGAGGAGGTCAGGGATGAGCCGTATTTTTAGATATACCATATTTTATTTACTTGTTTTTCTTGTCATTATTGGAGTTGTCAGTTACTTCAACAACAGTAATGAACCCAATAGAAATATAAGCTATAACGAGTTTATTACACAGCTCGAAAACGGCCAAGTGGAGACATTCTCTATGCAGCCGGAAAGAGGAGTCTATGAAATTCGCGGTCAGCTCGAAGGCGCGCAGGAAGGTGAATACTTCCTTGCGTACGTGATGAACAGTGAGAATATGCTGGAGCGTATTCACGCGGCAGCACAGGATACTGAGGTAGAAGTTCTTCCTGCTAAAGAGACAAGCGGATGGGTTTCCTTTTTCACCACAATCATTCCATTCTTAATTATTTTTCTTTTATTCTTCTTCTTATTGAATCAAGCACAAGGCGGCGGCAGCCGGGTTATGAATTTCGGTAAGAGCAAAGCCCGCTTGTACAATGATGAGAAGAAAAAAGTCCGATTTAAAGATGTAGCGGGAGCAGATGAGGAGAAGCAAGAGTTAGTCGAAGTAGTTGAGTTCTTGAAGGATCCTCGTAAGTTCTCAGAACTAGGAGCTAGAATCCCTAAAGGGGTGCTTTTAGTAGGGCCTCCGGGAACTGGTAAGACACTCTTGGCACGAGCAGCAGCTGGCGAAGCTGGTGTACCGTTCTTCTCTATCAGTGGATCGGACTTTGTTGAGATGTTTGTTGGTGTTGGTGCATCTCGTGTACGTGACTTGTTTGAGAATGCTAAGAAGAATGCACCTTGTATCATTTTCATTGATGAAATTGATGCGGTTGGACGTCAGCGTGGCGCTGGTTTAGGCGGCGGTCACGATGAACGTGAGCAAACACTGAACCAGTTACTAGTTGAAATGGATGGATTCAGCGCCAATGAAGGTATTATTATCGTCGCTGCGACAAACCGTCCAGATATCCTGGATCCGGCTTTGCTGCGTCCGGGACGTTTTGACCGTCAAATTACAGTTGACCGCCCAGATGTTACGGGGCGTGAAGCAGTCCTTCGTGTTCATGCTCGCAATAAGCCGCTTGATGAGTCAGTAGACTTAAAAGCCATTGCGTTTAGAACACCTGGATTTTCAGGGGCAGACCTGGAAAACTTGTTAAACGAAGCGGCTCTCGTAGCTGCTCGACAGAACAAGAAGCGAATTGATATGCGCGATGTGGATGAAGCGGTTGACCGGGTCATTGCCGGCCCAGCGAAGAAGAGCCGTGTCATTTCTGAGAAAGAGAGAAAGATTGTGGCCTTTCATGAAGCTGGACATACCGTCATCGGCCTTGTGCTAGATGAAGCGGACATGGTTCATAAGGTAACAATTGTTCCTCGTGGACAGGCTGGCGGCTATGCAGTTATGTTGCCGAAGGAAGACCGTTACTTCATGACAAAGCCAGAGCTTCTTGATAAAATTACTGGCTTGCTTGGAGGCCGGGTGTCTGAGGATATTATCTTTGGTGAGGTATCTACAGGGGCTCATAATGACTTCCAGCGTGCAACAGGCATTGCTCGCCGAATGGTAACGGAATTTGGTATGAGTGATAAGCTTGGACCGCTGCAATTCGGCCAAAGCTCTGGAGGACAAGTCTTCCTTGGTCGCGATATTAACAATGAACCGAACTATTCAGATGCAATTGCTTATGAAATTGATCGTGAAATTCAGACGATTATTAAAGAATGTTATGAACGTGCGAAGAACATCCTGACTGAGAATCGTGACAAGCTGGAACTGATCGCTAACACACTTCTTGAAGTTGAAACTCTAGATGCTGACCAAATTAAGCACCTCATGGATCACGGCACATTGCCTGACCGTAAGTATGCGTCAGACGAGAAGAAGGAAACGATCGAAATTTCCTCCTCAAATGATCAAGTGAAAGTGAACGTGCAAAAGCAGGCAGAGCCTGTTCAAGAAGAGAACAACCCTTCTGAAGAGCAGGTGCCGAAGGAGTCAGACAAAGAAGACGATCCAAAAGCTTAACATGGAAAAGACGCCGAGCATTATCGGCGTCTTTTTTTCGTGCTGAACATCTATCTGCTTGGCTCCTTAGAAGATAAAAGGGCGAATGAAAGAATAAAAGCTGCAGAAGCTTATTCATAGAGGTGTTTTCTTCCAAAGACTTAGGTCTATTTAAGGAGAGAGAATAATGATGTTAGCGCTTTTATGTGGTATGATGAATGTCGGCAAGAAAAAGTTTAAATGAGTGTGGTGAAAACTGTGATATTTGTGTTGGATGTAGGGAATACAAATACTGTGTTAGGTGTATATGAAAATGATAAATTAAAGTTTCATTGGCGAATAGAGACAAGCCGACATAAAACAGAAGATGAATACGGCATGATTGTAAAAAGCCTTTTCCAAGATGTCGGCATTACGTTTGAGCAAATTGAGGGAATTATCATTTCCTCAGTGGTCCCGCCGATTATGTTTTCTCTTGAGCAAATGTGCAAGAAGTATTTTCACGTAAAGCCCATGATTGTAGGGCCTGGTATCAAAACTGGCTTAAATATTAAATATGAGAACCCGAGAGAAGTAGGGGCGGACCGGATTGTAAATGCGGTGGCTGGTATTCATGAATACGGAAGCCCGCTCGTCATTGTTGATTTTGGTACGGCTACTACGTACTGTTATATTGATGAAGGCGGTCACTATATGGGAGGAGCGATTGCACCTGGTATCACAATCTCCACAGAAGCTCTTTACTCCAGAGCTGCAAAGCTTCCGCGTATTGAAATTGCCCGTCCGGCAAATGTTATTGGCAAAAACACAGTGGCGGCTATGCAGGCGGGTATATTATATGGGTATGTCGGCCAGGTCGATGGCATTGTGAACCGAATGAAGGAACAAAGCGAAAAGACGCCAACGGTTATCGCGACGGGCGGCTTGGCACCTTTAATCGGTAAAGAAGCTGAGAGTATTGATATTGTTGATCCGTTTTTAACGCTCAAGGGGCTGTGTTTAATCTATAAACGCAACATTTAAATTTAGAGAGAAAGGGGTTTTCTCGTGAAGGATTATTTGGTGAAAGCATTGGCTTTTGATGGACAGGTTCGTGCTTATGCAGCTAATACGACCGAAACAGTCGGCGAAGCTCAGAGAAGGCATTATACTTGGCCAACGGCATCCGCAGCGATCGGCCGCACCATGACAGCGGGTGTCATGATGGGAGCCATGATGAAGGGCGGAGACAAGATAACGATCAAGGTAGAAGGCGGAGGTCCAATTGGGGCTATTCTTGTAGATGCGAATACACAAGGCAGCGTGCGAGGATACGTCACCAATCCGCAGACACATTTTGATTTAAATGCTCAAGGAAAATTAGATGTACGGCGTGCGGTCGGCACAAACGGCACGCTGACAGTAGTAAAGGACATAGGCCTTCGCGATCACTTCAGTGGACAGACGCCGATTGTTTCTGGAGAAATTGGAGACGACTTTACGTATTACTTTGCTTCCTCTGAACAGGTTCCATCTTCCGTTGGTGTAGGTGTGCTTGTCAATCCAGATAACTCTATCTTGGCAGCAGGGGGATTCATTATTCAGATTATGCCTGGTGCAAAAGAGGATGTGATTTCTCGCATTGAGGAGCAAATCACGAACATGACCCCGATTTCAAAGTTGATTGAGAAAGGACTATCACCTGAGGAGATTCTCTATTACATTTTGGGAGAGGAAAACGTGAAGGTTCTTGAAACAATGCCAGTCCGCTTTGAGTGTACTTGTTCTAAAGAACGGTTTGGAGATGCCATTATCGGGCTAGGCAAAGAGGAAATTCAAGAAATGATTGATGAAGATGGACAAGCAGAAGCGCAATGTCACTTCTGTAATGAAACCTATCTTTTCACAAAGGATGAACTTGAGCAGATGAAGGAAGAGGCTTCCTCGGTTAACTAGTGGAGAACCTGCAAACATTTTATGTTTTGCAGGTTTTTTCTCTAAATAGGCGTATATTAGAAATTAAATAATTGACTTTTTTTGAAATGACTGATAAATTTAATTTAACCAATAAAAATACTCGGGATTGAGGTGGCGGAAATGGTGCGTGTAGCAAATTCAATAACCGAATTAATCGGTCAAACACCAATCGTAAAGTTGAACAATGTAGTTGGAGAAAATAGTGCAGATGTATATTTGAAATTAGAATATATGAATCCGGGAAGCAGCGTAAAGGATCGTATTGCATTAGCTATGATTGAGGCAGCAGAAGAGCAAGGAAAGCTTCAAAAGGGCGGCACAATTATTGAGCCGACAAGTGGAAATACGGGAATTGGTTTAGCGATGGTAGCAGCGGCGAAAGGTTACCGTGCAATCCTTGTTATGCCGGAAACAATGAGTATGGAGCGCCGCAAGCTTCTTCGTGCTTATGGAGCAGAGCTTGTCCTAACTCCAGGACCTGATGGAATGGGCGGAGCGATCCGTAAAGCGAAAGAGCTGGCAGAGGAGAAAGGCTATTTCATGCCTCAGCAATTTGAGAATGAAGCAAACCCGGAGATCCACCGCCAGACAACAGGCAAAGAGATTGTAGAGCAGATGGATCAAGTAGATGCATTCATTTCTGGTATCGGAACAGGCGGTACGATTACTGGTGCAGGCCAAGTGCTTAAGGAGAAATTTCCTGAAGTGAAAATTTACGCAGTAGAGCCAACAGATTCTCCGGTTCTTTCCGGCGGTAAACCAGGGCCTCATAAAATCCAGGGAATTGGCGCCGGCTTTGTGCCAGATGTATTAAACACAGAAATTTATGATGAGGTCATCACCATTACGAATGATGAAGCGTTCGAAATGGCAAGAAAAGTTGGCCGTGAAGAAGGTATTCTTGGAGGAATCTCTTCAGGTGCAGCGATCAAAGCAGCGGTACAAGTGGCAGAGAAGCTGGGCAAAGGCAAAAAAGTAGTAGCTGTCATTCCGAGTAACGGTGAGCGCTACTTAAGTACACCACTATACGACTTTGACGAAGAATAAGAAATACGTGCGAAAGCAGGCTGAGAAATCAGCCTGTTTTTTTATGCGTACAGTCTAATCGTGTTAAAATGTAAACAGTTTGAAAGATGGAAGGAGCAAAAAAGGTGAAAGTATTAGCTGGTCCATACACATTAGATTTTACGAAAAAAACATATGTAATGGGTATTTTAAATGCGACACCTGATTCGTTTTCTGACGGTGGACGATTTGACCGTTTAGAAGCAGCTGTCGCTCATGCCAAAGAAATGACCGAAGCTGGAGCTGATATGATTGATATCGGAGGTGAATCCACTCGGCCTGGTTACACAGCTATTTCTGCGGAGGAAGAGATCGGGCGGGTAGTTCCCGTTATTCAAGCAGTAGCTGAAGCTGCTGACGTACCTCTATCCATTGATACATATAAAGCAGAAACGGCCAGCCGCGCGGTAGAAGCAGGCGCTCATATCATTAATGACATTTGGGGGGCGAAGAAGGACCCTGAAATTGCCGCTGTAGCTGCTGAGAAGAATGTGCCCATTATCTTAACGCATAATAGGGAAAACGAGGAGTATGATTCCTTCCTTCGCGATGTGCTGCTTGACTTATATGAAAGCATTGATATTTGTTTAAAAGCAGGTGTCAAGGAGGGTCAGATTATTCTCGATCCGGGTCTTGGGTTTGTAAAGGACATGGATCAGCACCTTCTCTTAATTCAAAACTTAGATAAGCTTGCTGCATTAGGGTTCCCTGTTCTTCTCGGTGTATCAAGAAAGCGCATTATCGGCCATGTTCTTGATCTACCGGTGGATGAAAGAATGGAAGGAACAGGTGCTGTCTGCTGCTATGGTATTGAAAAAGGCACCCATATTATCCGTGTTCATGACGTGAAGCCGATCAGCCGTATGGCTAAAATGATGGATGCTTTAGTTGGGAAGGGATAAAGAGATGGATAAAATTTATGTAACAGGTATGAAGTTTTATGGATATCATGGTGTGTTTCCTGAAGAGAATCGGCTGGGTCAGCGCTTTATTGTAGATGCCGTACTCACCGTGCCGCTGCAGAAAGCAGGCAGGACAGATAACTTGGAGGATTCGGTGAATTACGGAGAGGTTTACCAAGTGTGTCAGGAGATTGCTGAAAAGAAAACCTTTAAGCTTGTCGAGTCGGTAGCTGAGCAAATAGCTGGTGCTTTGCTTGAGAGATTTCCGTCTATTTCTTCTTGTACCATTAAAGTAATCAAGCCGGATCCTCCGATTCCAGGCCACTATGATCATGTGGCGGTTGAGGTAACGAGAGGAAGAGAACAATATGGACAATAGAGCTTTTTTATCGCTTGGTACAAATTTAGGTGATCGTTTCAGTCATCTGCAGGAAGCTATTCGTCTATTGGACGCCCATGAGAAGATCCGAATCGAAAGAGTATCCTCTATTTATGAAACAGATCCAGTGGGTTACACAGAACAGCCGGCATTTTTAAACCTTGTTTTGCAGGCAAGCACTTCTTTGAGTGCGGAAGAGCTTCTGGAAGCTTGTCTGCTGATTGAACAGCAGCTGGGCCGCGTTCGAGAGTTTAAGTGGGGTCCCCGGGTAATAGACCTTGACATTTTAATGTATAACCAAGACAATATAAAATCAGAGAACCTTATCATTCCGCACCCTAGAATGCTGGAACGTGCGTTTGTACTGATCCCCCTTGCTGAAGTTGCACCAAAAGCTCTTATGCCGGGTAGTGATCAGTCCTTAGAAGATCTTGTATCGGCCGTTCAAGGAAGAGAAGGTGTTCGTTTGTGGAAGCAAGCGGACGGAGAAAATTTTCTTATATAATAGAGTGCAGAAGTTATTTAAAATATTCTACTGTCTGTCGCCGGATAGAAGAGATGTTTCTATATAAAGTTTATGATGCCTGCCAGCCGATGAGCCGCTGCTGAAGGGTGAGAGAGGAAGGTGATAAACGTGTTGAAAATCGGAAATATTGAAATGAAGAATCCGGTTGTGCTCGCTCCGATGGCGGGAGTATGCAATTCTGCTTTTCGTCTGACGGTAAAAGAATTCGGAGCTGGTCTTGTATGTGCTGAAATGGTCAGCGACAAGGGGATCATTCTTCAAAATGAAAGAACAATGAATATGCTTTACATTGATGAAAGAGAAAAACCGCTCAGCCTGCAGATTTTTGGAGGAGAGAAGGAATCCCTTGTAAAGGCAGCAAGCTTCGTAGATAAGAACACAAATGCTGATATTATTGATATTAACATGGGGTGTCCTGTGCCAAAAATCACGAAGTGTGACGCTGGTGCTAAGTGGCTGCTTGATCCAGATAAGATTTATGAAATGGTAGCTGCTGTAACAGATGTGGTGAGCAAACCGGTTACAGTCAAAATGCGCATGGGCTGGGACGAGGATCATATTTATGCTGTAGACAATGCTCGCGCTGTTGAGAGGGCAGGCGGACAAGCGGTAGCTCTTCACGGCCGCACACGCGTTCAAATGTACGAAGGTCAAGCGAATTGGGATATTATTAAGGAAGTTAAAGAATCGGTGAACATCCCAGTGATCGGCAATGGAGATGTGCAGACACCGCAAGACGCTAAGCGTATGCTTGATGAAACAGGTGTCGACGGTGTAATGATTGGACGGGCAGCTCTCGGGAACCCGTGGATGATTTACCGTACAGTCCGCTACTTGGAAACGGGCGAATCAATGGGAGAGCCGACAGCGAAGGAAAAAATCAACGTTTGTCTGCTGCACTTGGATCGCTTAATTGCGTTGAAGAATGAAAATATTGCTGTACGCGAGATGAGAAAGCATGCTGCATGGTATCTGAAAGGTATTCGCGGAAATGCCCACGTACGCAAACAAGTTAATGCATGCGAAACAAGAGATGAGCTGGCAACACTGTTGACGAACTTTGCTGAAGAGGCAACTGAGAAGGAAGCGTCTACACAGGCTGGATAATTTGCGAAAGCGATCATGAAATAGGAGTGAAGAAAATGAGCCATGAGGAATTAAATGATCAGCTGCTGGTCAGAAGAGAAAAACTGCAAACATTAAGAGACAAGGGGCTTGATCCTTTTGGCAAGCGCTTTGAGCGAACTCATACAGCTCAAGAGGTTTTTGAGGCATATGAATCGCTCACTAAAGAAGAGCTGGAAGAGAAAGAGGAACAGGTCACTATCGCAGGACGTGTAATGACAAAGCGCGGAAAAGGAAAAGCTGGGTTTGCCCATGTGAAGGACTTATCCGGACAAATTCAAATTTATGTGCGCAAAGACACTGTTGGAGAGGAAGCGTATGAAATCTTCAACATGACGGATCTCGGGGACATTGTCGGCGTAAGTGGAACAGTGTTCAAGACGAAAGTGGGAGAACTATCTATTAAGGTAAGCGAATATGTATTTCTAACGAAAGCATTGCGTCCGCTTCCTGATAAGTTCCATGGCTTGAAAGATGTAGAGCAGCGCTACCGGCAGCGCTATTTGGATTTAATTGCAAGCCCTGAAAGTCAACAAACATTTATCTCTCGCAGCCGAATTATTCAGTCAATGAGACGCTACCTGGACGATCAAGGCTATCTAGAGGTAGAGACCCCAATGATGCATTCTATTGCCGGAGGGGCAGCAGCGCGCCCATTCATTACGCATCATAACGCTCTAGATATGGAGCTTTACATGCGTATTGCGATTGAACTTCATTTAAAGCGGTTAATTGTCGGCGGCATGGAAAAAGTCTATGAGATTGGTCGTGTATTCCGTAACGAGGGGGTTTCCACTCGACATAACCCGGAATTCACCATGCTGGAATTGTATGAGGCGTATGCAGATTATAAAGACATTATGAGTTTGACAGAAAGCATGATCGCTCACATTGCAGAAGAGGTATATGGAACAACAACCGTTACCTATGGAGAGTATGAAGTGAATTTGAAGCCGGAATGGCGCCGTCTGCATATGGTAGATGCAGTAAAAGAGTACACAGGTGTGGACTTCTGGAAGGAAATGACCGATGAAGAGGCGCGCAGCCTGGCGAAAGAGCATGGAATTGAGTACAAGGAAACAATGCAATATGGTCATATTGTAAATGAGTTCTTTGAGCAGAAGGTAGAGGAGAAGTTAATTCAGCCAACATTCATTTACGGACATCCGGTTGAAATCTCTCCGTTAGCGAAGAAAAATGATGAAGATCCAAGGTTCACAGATCGATTCGAGTTATTTATTGTTGGCCGTGAACACGCCAATGCCTTCACTGAACTAAATGATCCAATTGATCAGCGTGAGCGATTTGAAGCTCAATTGAAAGAACGTGAACAAGGAAACGATGAAGCACATGAAATGGATGAAGATTTCGTAGAAGCATTAGAGTATGGTTTACCGCCAACAGGAGGACTAGGTATTGGCATTGACCGCCTTGTTATGCTTCTAACGAACTCTCCTTCCATTCGTGATGTACTGCTCTTCCCGTTAATGAGACACAAAGAATAGAGAAAGGGGTGCCTGAAGGGCATCCTTTTTTATTTGGAAAAAGGACCGAGCCTATGCTTGCCAAAAGACGGGAAAAGGTGTGGACCTTTTTATGAATCGGTGAAGTAAAAAAACACTTGCGTGAAAAAGCAACAGGTGGTATATTTATATGCGTTGCCAATAACAATATTCAATTCGACAAAAAAATTGAAAAAAGTTGTTGACACAAACTTTGGAATTTGTTATATTAATAAGGTCGCTGAAAACGGTGACGTTGAAATTGATCTTTGAAAACTGAACAAAATACATGCCAGTTAATTCTTGATTTAATTATGAGTAAAGGATCATCTGCTAAGATCGTCACGTCCTGTGACAACGCAGATGCCTGCACATCCTGTGCAATGCAAACATCTTTTTGGAGAGTTTGATCCTGGCTCAGGACGAACGCTGGCGGCGTGCCTAATACATGCAAGTCGAGCGGACGGAAGGGAGCTT
>NZ_JWJE02000003.1 GCF_000812025.2 Bacillus thermotolerans | reverse complement strand
GCCGAATACCCGTGAAGGAACATCCACAGTGCCGCCGGACTCAATTCCGCCGAATAAAGGAAGATCTTTACGCTTGCCCTTGCGGGGTGCCCATTTGCGAAAAAACCGGGAGAAGACCGGGTGCTTCGTCTATCCATTCATCAGGAGACGTATAATGAACTGCGCCAGCAGCGCCTGTCTCTGCGGGGAAAAATCTTGCGTTCTGTTCGGCCATCCACCGTTGAATTAAGCTTTGCACACAGTAAAGAACTCCACGGTCTGCGCTATGCACGTTACCGTGGAGTTCAAAAAGTGAAAACGCAAGTTTTGATGACTGCCATCATACAAAACTTGAAAAAGTGGGCCAAACTCCGCTCTTTACAGAAAATTGGTCTCCACCTCACTTCTCATATTATAGAAGATTCCATTTAACAATTTAAAAAAAGTGAAAACCCCGGTGAGAATTCACCAGGGTTTTCTTGACTAAGTTGTTTTTCAACAACGTGAAGAGACAGTCTCCTTTAGGAATAGGAGACTGTCTCTTTTCTATTGATTCTTCCAAAGCTCAATGTATTGAACTGGAGAATATAAACCTTCGGCATTCATAAGTACAGTATAGCGGCCAGTATCGTACATATAGTTCCAACCTTCTAAGTCGGCACTTCCATCGTCATAAAATTTATCACTTGGCTTTCCTATAACCTTTTCTACTTTTCGCAAAGATAGATCTGGGTCAAAAGGCAAGAATGTTATAGATGTCATAGTACTATATTTATAGATATAGTCTTTCTCATAGTCCCCTGAAACGGAGTAAGCACAACGACCATAGAATTGAGAGAATTCCATACCACCAAATTCCTCACGTGGATTCCCTAGCTTAGAACGGATGTCTCTGATCGTTTTTGTATGATGGAATGGAACAGAGCAAATACCGAGTTTTCCATTAGCCGCGTTAGCCAAGAAGTCTTTTTGAATAGCTAATTGCCTGAATTTCGGATCGATTGTTCTTGCTAAGAACACGGAAAATTGAACGCGTGTAAGTTTATCATTTGGCAAGTATTGCCCTTTTTCATCAATAGTGGTGATTTTATTAGCGGCCATTGTATCCACCGCTCGATACAATTCTGTGTGCTGAGCCACGTCATAAATTTCTCCCATATATGTACCTTTCAGTTTAAAGGCTCTTGTCAGTGCCAAGGCCATTTCCCCTCTTGTAATAGCACGATTTGGCTCGAATTTTCCGTTGTTAGGAAAAATACCTTCATTTGTTAAAGTGGCAATTTCTTTATAGGCATAAAAATTAGTTGGAACATCATTAAAGCCGGGATTTGTAGGATTGTTAGTATTTAATTTCAACGCCCTTGCCATCATAATAGCTACTTGAGCTCTTGTTACCTTATCATGCAATCCAAAGGAACCATTTGAATACCCATTAATAATACCTTTATCAGCTAAGTATTCAATTTGTTTGCTTGCCCAATAAGTTGAAGGAACATCTTTAAATCGAGATGAAGCCGATGGTTCCGTACCAAGTGTCGTTACAACTAAAACTAGGGTTAATAAAATAGTGAAAGATATCTTTTTCACTTCATTTCCTCCATTTCAATAATTTTCAAATAATATTAATATTGTACACGCATATCGGTATGCGCACAACTATATGCCTATTTTTAGTTATATGATTTATTATATTAGAACTATAATTTTAGTTTGTTAGGGGTGAGAAAGGTAATCTTAATTTTCGGCTTTCTTATCGAGGTCGCTGAATGATGGATGAAAGGCTGAAAAAAGCAGGTTAGTTGTTTAGGTGACTTAGGGACTTTGATAAAGATTAAACATGCTTGTTTTATAATTAAAATGCCTGTTTAACTAGCCGATGATATCTATGTGCTTATCTCTTCTAGGTGCCTATAAAAATTCTTAAGTGAAAGGAACGCCATGAATAAAGACCAACAACAAAAAGAATTCCTAAAACAACAACTCCAATGGGCAAAAGACCAAGATTGTATTTTAGCTAAAATAGAGGCGAAGCTCTATGAGATGAGAGCGATTGCCGAGTATGCGGCGAATCATGAGCTGACAGCGGATAAAGTGGAATTGTTAAATGATCAGTTACGTGAGTTAAAAAGGGGGATTCATTCCCTGGAGCAACGTCTACACTCGGTTATCCATTAAAAAAGAGGAGAGTCAGTAAAAGGGGACTGACTCTCCGAGACAAATGCTTGAAACTTAATCGAATTGGATATTGGTTATACGTGTACTTTATTATTAAATACTTGAACAGCCGCCTCTGCTACTTGAACATCGTGAGCCACCGTACTGCCGCTCACTCCCACGGCTCCTACTACTTTTTCATCACGGACAAGAGGGATGCCGCCGCCGAACACGACTAGGCGTCCATTGTTGGTTGTGTTCAACCCATACAGTTCAGCTGCCGGAACCGTTGCCTCGGCTAAGTTGGCCGAAGGCATTTTTAACGCGACAGACGTCCAAGCCTTATTTTGGGCAATGTCAATGCTCGCTAACCACGCATCATCCATCCGGTGAGTCGCAATCAGGTTTCCGCCCTCGTCTACAATGGAAATCACCATAGACACGCCAATTTTTTTCGCTTCTTCTTCCGCAACTGCAATAATTTGTTTCGCTACATCTAATGTGATTTTACTCATATGAAGGAGCCTCCTTATTTTAGATTACTTGATAGGGACATGCCTTATCTGCTCAACATGCCATGAGGATCAATGACAAATTTCTTGGAAGCTCCTTGGTCAAATTCAGCATAGGCAGCTGGTGCTTGATCTAAGGAAATCAGTGTGGCATTGACAGCTTTCGCAATTTGCGCTTTTCCGCTTAGAATGGCCATCATTAAGTCACGGTGATATCTCATCACCGGTGTTTGGCCCGTTACGAAGGTGTGTGCTTTCGCCCAGCCAAGCCCAAAACGAACCTTTAAGGTGCCGGCTTTTGCATCTTCATCGACTGCGCCTGGATCACCTGTCACATATAGACCCGGAATACCAAGCTGGCCCCCGGCACGGGTCACATCCATAATGGAGTTTAATACCGTAGCCGGTGCTTCACCAGTCCCTGCGCCATGTCCATGGGCTTCAAAACCAACACAGTCAATGGCACAATCGACCTCTGGCACACCTAAAATCTGTTCGATTTGCTCTCCAAGGTTTGGATGTTCTCTGAGATTGACCGTTTCACAGCCGAAGCTTCTCGCTTGGGCAAGCCGCTCGCTATTCAAGTCACCCACAATCACCACAGAGGCGCCTAGAAGCTGAGCAGAATGGGCAGCCGCCAAGCCGACAGGACCAGCCCCTGCCACATATACCGTCGAACCAGGCTTCACACCAGCGCTTACCGCCCCGTGGTAACCTGTTGGGAAAATATCAGACAGCATCGTTAAATCAAGAATTTTTTCTAAGGCCTGGTCTTTATCTGGAAACTTCAGCAGTTGGAAGTCCGCATAGGGAACCATAACATACTCGGATTGCCCGCCAACCCAGCCGCCCATATCTACATAACCGTAAGCGGAGCCCGGACGATCAGGGTTCACATTCTCGCAAATATGTGTATTACGTTCTTTACAGCTGCGGCAACGGCCACAAGCAATATTAAATGGAACGGATACAAGATCGCCTTTTTTTATAAATTCAACATCGCGTCCTACTTCAATGACTTCCCCCGTAATCTCATGACCGAGAACAAGCCCCTCTGGAGCCGTCGTCCGGCCGCGAACCATATGCTGGTCGCTTCCGCAAATATTAGTGGTAACGACCTTTACAATGACCCCATGATCACACTTACGGCCGACATTTAAAGGATTTACCCCTGGCCCATCTCTCAAAATTAAGTCTGGATAGCTAATGTCTTCAACAGCTACACGTCCTGCACCTTTGTATACTACCGCTCTGTTTCCTGCCACTTTTCCTTCCTCCATTCTATTTCTCTCAAATAGGAGATCTTTGTTTTCATGTTAATAGAGTTTTCAGGAGGTTTCATAGAAGTTTAGTAAAAATATTCTCTACCTTAAATTTATTCTAAATAACAATTCTTTTCTTTGGAAGAACGCACTTTTTTTTGAGATGGTTACTAAAAGGTTACTTTTAAGAACCAGGGGGAGGGAGAGGCGTTTAATGGATGAGTTACGGAGAGAAGTCAGAAAGAAAATTGGGAAGGGCGAATTTAATTGTGAAAAGGAGTTGACCCTACCCATTATTAGCGGCAAATGGAAAATTACGATCATCTACTATTTAGGAACGGAAGGGACATTACGGTTTAGTGAAATTAAACGGCTGTTTCCAAAGATCACCCATAAGGTGTTAACAACCCAGATTAGAGAGTTAGAAGAAGACGGTATCGTTCATCGGAAGGTATTCGCTGAAGTTCCTCCAAGAGTGGAATATTCGCTAACGGAACTAGGGCAGAGCTTAATACCCATTGTGTTAGCGATGTACGATTGGGGGAAGGAGAATATAAAGTCTTTCACTAAATAAGGGAAGGAAAAATGGCAGAGTAGCCGAAGGAGGCCGCTCTTTTTCTTTGGGAGAATGAGGCAGATGAGGACAGCAGGTTATTGAGTCGCTAAAGGGTCAGCCTTGGGCGGCAAGGTTAACCCTTTGTATGCTTTGTTTCTATTCCACCAGTTCTTTTTTGAAGGAGTAGCAAAAGCGGTCATATCCCATTTTTTCTTCATAAAAACGATGGGCAGCATCTCGTGTCAGCGCGGATTTTAGGGCAACGGTGACACAATCGTTCTCTCGTCCCCATTCATGGACAAACGTCAGCAGTTTCTCGCCGTACCCTTTGGAACGTCGGCCGGCGCTTGTGACGAGCTCGTGCACGAATACGTGACGGAAGTAATACATATTCATTCGAATTTGGATCCCGGTGAAGGCGACAAGCTCCCCATCGTCATACATCGCATAAATCCGGTAGCCATCGGGCTGCATCGTGCGCCAAATCTCACGAAAGCGCGCTTCATCCAGATACGGACGCAAGTCTTTCATGAGCGGAAAGATCTGCACCACTTCTTCTTCTGTGCGAAGTTCTTCGATTGTGATCAATTTCATCCTCTCCCCTTTATGTAGTTCTTTTTTATTCTAGCAAAAGAAAAGGATGATAAGTAATCCAGTTCCGTTTTTTCCTATAATCACCCCGTCACGCATGATATATTCTTAATAATCAGAAAACTATAATCTTGTAAGGGGAGGAAAAGATCATATGACGAACCAAAAACAAGAGATTAATTGGGAGCAAGTGCAGGAGTGGGATGAGAAGTACTTAATTAGGGTGTCTAATACGCAGGATGAATATCAGCCGGTGCCGATTGAATCAACGGAAGGCGACTATTTAATTATGCCGGACGGCACAAAGCTGTTAGATTTTTTCAACCAGCTTTACTGTGTGAATGTCGGTCAGAAGCATCCGAAAGTGAATGCGGCGATGAAGGAAGCGCTGGATCGGTATGGTTTTGTGTGGGATGCGTATGTGTCGGATTACAAGGCGAGAGCGGCCAAGCTGATCATGGAAGATATCCTCGGAGAAGAAGAATGGGCAGGGAAAATTCGGTTCGTCAGTACGGGAAGCGAGGCAGTGGAAACCGCTTTAAATATCGCCCGGTTGTATACAGGCCGTCCATTAATCTTCAGCCATGAGCACGGCTACCACGGCTGGACGAACGGGGCCGGTGCAGCTACTCGGTTAAGAGGGTATCGAAGCGGGTTAGTTGGAAAAGACGCAGATACGCCGCCGCTCCAAATCCCTGGCTCCTATAACAGCTCGGTTGTCATGGCTCCTTCCCCTAAGGCATTCAGAGACGAGAATGGCAACTATTTGAAGGATGAAAACGGAGAATTGTTAAGCGTGAAATATACACGCCGCATGATTGAAAACTACGGTCCTGAATCCGTCGCGGCGGTCATTACAGAAGTATCGCAAGGGGCAGGCTCAGCGATGCATCCGTTCGAATACGTGCCACAAATCCGGAAAATGACAAAAGAGCTTGGCGTGCTTTGGATTAACGATGAAGTATTGACGGGATTCGGCCGGACAGGCAAATGGTTTGGCTATCAGCATTATGGTGTTCAGCCAGATATCATTACGCTTGGTAAAGGCATTTCCAGCTCTTCGCTGCCGGCAGCGGGTGTTGTTGTCAGCAAAGAGATTGCCGAATTTATGGACAAGCACCGCTGGGAAACGGTCTCCACGTATGCGGGGCACCCGGTGGCGATGGCGGCTGTCTGTGCCAATTTAGAAGTCATGATGGAAGAGAAGCTCGTTGAGAAGGCTCGCCAAGCCGGCGAATATATGAGAAGAAAGTTTGAAGCTCTGCAGGCTAAGCATAAAAGCATCGGCAGCTTCGACGGATATGGCGTGCTGTGGATTGTAGAGCTGGTGGATCCAAAGACGAACAAGCCTTACGTACCATTGGATCGTAATTTCTCACATGGCACTGACCTTAGCCAGATTCCTACACAAGTCATTTTCAATAAAGCGATCGAAAAGGGTGTGCTGATTGGCGGTGTGATGCCGAATACGATGAGAATCGGCGCCACTCTCAATGTCAGCAAGGAAGATATTGATAAGGCGATGGATGCGCTTGATTACGCGCTGACGTATTTAGAAAGCGGCGAATGGCAGCAGCAGGACCAGGGCCAAGAAGTCGGACAGGCCTAAGAACCAGCTGATCCGTTCCCTTAACCTTTTCAAACATTAAGGACCCGCCTTTTCCTCATAATTTTTAGGAAGGGCGGGTCTAAATGAAGCAGGAGATCTCACGCCGCTGTATAAATAGTTAAAAGGAAAACTTCTATCTGGGGGTAAATGGATGTTCAAAGACGCTTCAGAAGGAAAAGGGACTGCTTTCAATTACTTTCCTCTTCAGCCCCGATTACAGTCCATGGCCACTCACTACTTGGAGTATAGGGAATTCTCAAAGAACAATAATCAAAATATTTTGTTATTTTATTAATTTAAGAATGATCCTTCCGACGTTCCAGTTCTTGTCTTTCCTGATGGATGCATGGAAATTATTTTTTGCTGCAACCCGAATCGTCCTAGCGCTAGTATATACGGAAGTGTGTTGAACAGCCGGTCGATCCACTTTGAGGCCGGATATGAGCATTTCGCTGTACGTCTTTTGCCTGAACAAGGAAGGAGGTTTATGAACTATCCGGTGAGCGAAATCACGGATAAGAAGCTTCCCCTTTTAGAACTGGTTCTAGCCGATTCCTCTATTGTGGAGAACATCTGCGAACAAACCTCCTTTACAGACAGAATTCGCGTGTTTATGGAATTTATACAGGCTGTGACAAGGGAGGAACAGGCCGTCCCTGAGTTCATTGACTACTCTGTGAAGAAGATTTACACACACAAAGGAAACATCACCATTAAAGAATTAGCAGAGGACACGGGCTATTCGGACAGGTACCTGCGAAGGAAGTTTGAAGAGTTTATCGGCATGAAGCCGAAGCTGTTTTGCCAGATTGTGAGGGTGCAAAATTCCTTGCAGACCCTGATGTACCGCCGTGACTTTCATTTAATGGATGTCCTCGATGAGCTCGGTTATTACGATCAGAGCCATTTTATCGGTGAGTTTAAACGGTTTAATATGCTGCCGCCGAGCCAGTTAAAGAAGCTACTAGTGAATGAAGCTTATGATATAGGAGGGATTGTATGACAACGTTAACGAAAACATTTAGTCAATGGTCGAAGCAGTACATAGGAGGACAATGGCAGGAAGGAAACAGCCAAAACCGAAACAGCAACAAGAATCCGTTTGATCAATCGGAACTGGTGAACATTCAGCTCGCCTCCGTGAAAGACATTGATGCGGCTTATCAATCAGCTGCCAAGGCGCAGAAGGCGTGGCAGAAGGTGAGTCCTGAAGAACGGGTGAAGATGATGGAAAAGGCAGCGGAGGTATTAGAGAGCCGCAGAGAGGAAATTGTACAGATTCTAGTCGCTGAAACCGGCAGCAGCCACGCGAAAGCGAATGCGGAAGTGGATTTTTCCATTGGAGATATTCGTGAGTTCTCACAGCTGCCGCTGAAGATGAACAGGAAAGTGGTATCTTCCATTATCCCGAATAAAGAAAATCGTGTGTATCGGCTGCCCGTCGGGGTCGTGGGCGTCATCAGCCCGTTTAACTTCCCGCTCTATTTATCCATCCGCGCGATCGCACCTGCTTTGGCCGTTGGAAACGGTGTTGTCGTGAAGCCGGACCTTCAAACGTTCATTTCCGGCGGGCTGTTTATCGCGAGCCTTTTTGAAGAAGCCGGGCTGCCAAAAGGCGTGCTGAATGTCGTCGTAGCAGATATTGCAGAGGTTAGTGATGCGTTCATTGAGCATCCGATCCCGCAGGTTATTTCCTTCACAGGCTCCACAGCAGTGGGCCGCCGGGTCGGTGAGATTTGCGGAAGGAATTTAAAGCGCGCCGCCTTAGAGCTAGGAGGCAATAATGTTATGATCGTGCTTGAAGATGCGGATGTTCAGCAGGCAGCCAGCGCGGCGGTATTCGGGAAGTTTCTGCACCAAGGCCAAATCTGTATGTCGCTGAACCGGATCATTGTGCACCGGAACGTATACGATCGATTTGTAGAGGCCTTTAAGGAAAAGGCGCAGCTCATACAGGCAGGGAATCCAGCCGATCCGAACGTGTTTGTCGGTCCGTTAATCAATGAGCGGCAAGTGAATAAGGTGCAGGGCTGGATTGAGGAATCGATTGCTCGAGGGGCGACATGCATTCAGCGCGGGGGCGTATCAGGCACATTAATGGAGCCGGTCATTCTGAAGGATGTGACCAACGATATGCCGATCGCACAAAATGAACAGTTCGCGCCAGTCGCTGCGATTATACCGGTGGATAGCGAAGAAGAGGCGATTAACATTGCGAACGACAGCGACTTCGGCTTAAGCGGGTCCGTATTCACAAAGGATGTAGACCACGGCGTAGAGGTGGCTCTCCAAATCCAGACGGGAATGATTCATGTGAATGACCAAAGTGTCAACTGTGAATCGAATATTCCGTTTGGCGGGGAGAAGTCATCAGGTCTCGGCCGTTATGGCGGTGAATGGTCTTTAGATGAATTTACGACTCAGCGCTGGGTGTCCGTTCAGCAGGAGCCACGGCCATTTCCTTTTTAAATAAGAGTTTTTGAAAGAGACGTTAGCGTGGCTAGGGTCTCTTTTTCTATGGAACGACGCCCCCCTGCCTCATACTTGGCGTTTCCAATGGAAGCCAATTGGGAATAAAAGAGATGATAAGGAAAAGTTGAAAGGGGCAGATCGCGTGGGAGAGCTTTTTCGATTAATGAAATTTGGAAGCAAGTCGGCGCTATGGGCCGCCGTGGTGAATACAATTGTGGCGCTCATTAAGACGGCGGCTTATCTTCTGACGGGGAACGTCGCGATGTTCGCGGAAATGATGCATAGCTTCGGGGATGCGGCGAACCAGTTTTTCGTGTACGTGGGCTCAGCACTGAGTAAGAAAGCGCCGACGGAACGGTTTCCGGGCGGGTTTGGCCGCTTAGTCAACCTCGTTCTGTTAGGGGCTGTGCTTGTGGTCGGTGTGCTGGCGTATGAGACGATCGTGGAAGGCATTCATCATATTAACTCAGCGACGCATACGACCGACTGGTTTTGGCTAAATATCGGTGTGCTTGGAGCGGCCGCTATTCTAGAAGCCATCGTCCTGTACCGGGCGATGCGCGAGATTACCGAGCACTTGCCGCCGGAACAGGTGAAAGGGCTGAAGATTATTCCGGAAAGTTATAAGAATGTAAAGAACGCCAAACCGGCAACGAAGCTTGTATTTTTAGAGGACAATGTCGCCGTCTTTGGGGCTTTGCTTGCTTTGCTTGCGATTGTTTTGGCGACATATACGCCATTTCACAGCGCGACCGGCTATGCTTCAGTTATTATCGGGCTGATGCTCATCGTTGTGGTGGGCCGAATCTTCTTGGATAACGCCGCCGGAGCGCTCGGTGTAGCGGATGTGGAATTGCAGGAGCGAATCGGCGCCAAAGTGCTAGAGCATCCGAAAGTGAGTGACATTCAAGACTTGGACGTCGTGAAAGAAGGAGACAGCCTTCACATTGAACTTAAGATCGAGGTTGATCCGGAGATGAAGATTAAAGAAGCGGATGACGTCAGGGATTACCTTGAAGGCAAGATCAAGGAGAAGATCCCGAATGTGATGGACGTGATCATTGAGTTTGATGAGGATGACCGCGTGGCTACGTGGAAGAGACCGAAGAAGTAGGCAGCCATACCGCCCTCTTAACAGCGGATTTCGTTGATAAGAGGGCATATCTTTTTAGAAATGCTTGAAGTCCCTCTGTTTTTGAGCGGCCGCTGGATAGCTTCTATAATAAATACGGAGATGTCGAGATTTTTCCCTAACAGGATTCTCCTTCTGCGGGTTAGTATCATGGATGGAACGATGGTACTATAGAAGTATACATATATTACTTGAGGTGAACAGGGTTGAATTATAAACGAATTAAGCCGCGCAAAATATACGAGGAAGTAGCGGAGGCAATTTTAAGCATGATTAAATCCGGACAGTTAAAGCCGGGAGATAAGCTGGATTCCGTGCAGCAGCTGGCGGAGAATTTTCAGGTGGGGCGCTCAGCTGTCCGGGAAGCGCTCAGTGCGCTGCGGGCCATGGGGCTTTTGGAAATGCACCAGGGAGAAGGGACATACGTCCGGGCATTTAACCCGAACATGCTGTCCTTGCCTGTCCATATCGCTGTCTTAATGAAAAAGGAGGATGTGAAGAACCTTCTTGAAGTGCGCCGGATTTTGGAAGTAGGGGCGGTAGAAGCGGCAGCCGCAAGATGGACGGAGGAGCACCTGGCTGAAATCAGTGCTGCCTTGGAGCAGATGAAGGGCGCGAATGATGAGGAGCTAGGCGAAGAAGCCGACTTCCGCTTTCATATGGCAATCGCCAAGGCCTCTCAAAATGACTTGCTAATCAGCCTCATGAACAACGTATCAGAGATGATGGTCACGACGATGAGAGAGACACGCAGGCTATGGCTGTATTCGAAAAAGTCTACACTGGAGCGGCTGACGCAGGAGCATGCGAGCATTTATGAGGCCATTAAGATGAGGGATGGAGCCAAGGCGCGGCAATTGATGCTTAGCCATCTTCAAAGCGTGGAAGAAGTGCTGATGAAGTATCTCACCGAGCTCGACATGTAAATTCATGGAAGGTCTAGCCATTAGTGGTTGGGCCTAATTATAAAAATAGTTAAAAAATAATATTGTGCAGTGAAAGCGTTTTAATTATACTAGATACATAGTAAGGTCATCAGATGACCTGTTGATCTGAACGAATAGAAGGGTAGGAGACTTTTCACTACGAAAGGGGAAAGAGGAAATTGAGTACTGGGGTACTAGCTTTATTAGCAACACTGCCAATTGTTTCTGTATTTCTATTTTTAGTTATTTTAAGATGGCCGGCTAAGCGAGCGATGCCTGTCTCGCTCGTTGTGACGATTTTGATGGCGATCCTTGTATGGGATGTGCCGGGAAATCAGGTGGCAGCGGCCAGCTTTAAAGGGATCATTACAGCACTTGAAGTCGGCGTGATCGTTTTTGGCGCTCTTCTCTTATTGAATACACTGAAAGAAAGCGGCGCAATCTTGACCATTCGTGAGGGATTCACGAGCATTTCTCCCGACCGCCGTGTTCAGACGATCATTGTTTGCTGGCTGTTCGGCTCATTCTTGGAAGGAGCAGCCGGCTGGGGAGCGCCTGCTACGATTGTGGGACCGCTCTTAGTGGCCCTCGGTTTTCCTGCTATGGGAGCGGTGATGGTGGCGCTTATCCTGCAGTCTACGCCCGTTTCATACGGAGCTGTCGGAACGCCGATCTTAGTCGGTGTGAATACGGGATTAAAGGACTCTCCGTTAGTTCAAAGCTACGTAGCGGAGCAGGGCACGACAATGGAGGCTTACGTAAATGGGATTGGGGGACAAGTCGCCCTGATCCATGGTGTCATCGGTATCTTTATCCCGCTATTCATGGTGACTATGCTGACGTACTTCTTTGGCAAAAACAAGTCGATCGGAGAAGGGCTGGCCATTTGGAAGTTTGCTATATTTGCCGGACTAGCCTTCACGATTCCATATGCCTTAGTAGCTAATCTTCTTGGACCGGAGTTTCCGTCCTTGATTGGCGGCTTAGTCGGGTTAGCGATCGTCGTGCCGGCTGCGAAGAAAGGGTGGTTCATCCCTGAGAAGACATGGGATTTTGAAGATGCCTCCAAATGGGATCCGGCTTGGACAGGCTCGCTGCAGGTGGATGATGCAGAGAAACCGAAGAAAAAGATTTCGTTCATGTCCGCATGGCTTCCTTATTTGTTGGTGGCTGTATTATTGATCGTGACGCGTGTCGCCTACTTGCCGTTTGCAGGCTGGATTCAATCGTGGGTCGTAAGCTTTGAAAACGTATTCGGTACGCTCATTACAGTGGAATCCAAGCCGTTAAATATTCCTGGAGTGGTCTTCATTGCCGTTTCGCTTCTATCGATTTTGATCTTTAAAATGAACATGAAAGAGTATGGACGTGCGGTGAAGGATTCTTTCAAAACGGTTGTGAGCGCCATGGCGGCCTTAATATTCGCTGTTCCTATGGTGCAGGTGTTCATTAATTCAGGGGTGAATGCAGCTGACTATACAAGCATGCCGCTTGCGCTGGCGGAAGGGATTTCAGCTGTTTTCGGCAGCTATTGGCCGCTCGTTGCACCTACCATCGGAGCGATTGGCGCTTTTGCGGCAGGAAGCAATACGATCAGCAATATGATGTTCTCGCTTTTCCAGTTCGGTGTAGCCGATAATATTCTCGCTACGCCAGCCATCATCGTTGCCCTGCAGGCTGTCGGCGGTGCGGCTGGAAACATGATTTGCGTACACAATGTCGTCGCTGCTTCCTCTTCAGCAGGATTGATCGGCAAGGAAGGAAACTTGATCAGGAAAACGCTTATCCCTATGACCTTCTATGTGATTTTCGCAGGAGGTATTGGCTACATTGCCATTAACGGTATTGGCTTGAATGCAGGGACGGCTGTATTGGTCATCATTGCCGCCTTCATTTTAACCTTTATTGTAAAAGGAGAGGTGCATAACCGGCTGGAAGTGAAACAGCTGAGAAAGACGGTTTCATAAGAATGGCAGGCTTCTGCAAGTGGAAGCCTGCCTCTCTGAAAAAGAAGTCATCAGATGACCTGTTGACTGGATATAGAGAAGGATTTACACTGGAAATAGCTAAATGAGTGCTAAAAGGGAAAGCAGAAAGTCATTTTTGCTTTTTAGCAGGAAAGAAAAGGTGAAACGGATGAAAGTATCGCTATTTGTAACTTGTCTAATAGATATTTTTCAGACAGATGTCGGCATGGATACGGTAGAGCTTCTAGAAAGGCTTGGATGTGAAGTGGATTTTCCGGAGAAGCAGACGTGCTGCGGCCAGCCTGCTTATAACAGCGGCTACACAGGGAAGGCAAAGGAATCGATGAAGCACATGATCCGTGTATTTGAGCATTCCGATTATGTTGTCACTCCTTCCGGCTCTTGCGCTACCATGTTTACGGAATACCCGCATATTTTCAAAGGAGACCCGGAGTGGGAAACGCGTGCGCAGGCACTGGCGGATAAAACGTATGAACTGACTCAGTTTATCGTCGAGGTTCTCGGGGTGGAAGATGTAGGGGCGAAGCTGAATGGAAAAGCGACCTACCATACCTCTTGTCATATGACGCGGCTATTGGGCGTGACAGAAGCGCCTATGAAGCTGTTAAGCCATGTGGAAGGCTTAGAGATGCAACCTCTTCCGCACAATTATAACTGCTGCGGCTTCGGGGGGACGTTCTCGGTGAAGATGACACCGATTTCCGAGCAAATGGTCGATGAGAAGGTGCAGAGCGTGGAAGAAACGGGCGCAGATATTTTAGTAGGAGCGGACTGCGGCTGCCTGATGAACATTGGCGGACGGATTGACCGGAAAGGAAAGCCCATCAAGGTCATGCATATCGCTTCGGTGTTGAACAGCAAATAAGGAAAGGGGGACTTTACGGATGGTAATGAAAATAGGGGAGAAGCCCTTTAAAGAGCGGGTAGCAGACGGTGTGAATGATACGTTTATGCGGGGAGCGGTCGCTTCTGCGCAGGGGCGTCTCCGCAGCGGACGGTTAAAGGCAGCGGAGGAATTAGGAAACTGGGAAGAATGGCGGCAGCTCGGTGAAGAAATCCGCGCGCATACGATTGAGAACTTAGACTACTATCTGGAGCAGCTAAGCGAGAATGTCACGAAGCGCGGAGGACACGTATTTTTCGCGCAAACAGCCGAAGAGGCCAACGAGTACATTACCGGGGTCGTGAAAAAGAAGAACGGCAAGAAAATTGTGAAGTCTAAATCAATGGTGACAGAAGAAATTAATATGAATCAGGCGCTTGAACAAATCGGCTGCGAAGTGGTGGAGAGCGACCTTGGCGAGTGGATTTTGCAGGTGGATGACCATGATCCTCCGTCTCATATCGTTGCGCCTGCTTTGCATAAAAATAAAGAGCAGATTCGGAACGTGTTCAAGGAGAAGCTCGGCTATGACAAGAGCGAGAAGCCGGAGGAGCTGGCGCTGTTCGCAAGGGAAAAGCTGCGGGAAGAGTTTCTCCAGGCGGATATCGGCATTACAGGCTGTAACTTTGCCATTGCGGAATCCGGCACCGTTTCTCTCGTGACAAACGAAGGAAATGCCCGGATGGTGACGACGATCCCCGACACGCAAATTACGGTGATGGGCATGGAACGAATCGTGCCGACGTGGGAGGAAATGGAGGTGCTTGTCAGCCTGCTTACCCGCGCAGCGGTCGGGCAAAAGCTGACGAGCTACATTACGGCGTTAACGGGTCCGAGACAGGAAGGAGAGGCCGATGGACCCGAAGAGTTTCACCTTGTCATCGTCGATAACGGACGATCCCAAATTTTAGGGACGGCCTTTCAATCGATTCTTCACTGCATACGGTGTGCCGCCTGCATCAATGTGTGCCCGGTATATCGTCATGTGGGGGGACATTCATACGGATCGATTTATCCAGGGCCGGTCGGTGCCGTCTTGTCACCGCTTCTTGGCGGATATGAAGATTATAAGGAACTGCCGTACGCTTCATCTTTATGCGCGGCCTGTACGGAAGCCTGCCCGGTAAAGATCCCTCTTCATGAGCATTTGCTTCGCCACCGCCAGGAGATCGTGGAGAAGGAGGGCAAAGCGCCTGCCTTTGAAAATCTGTCCATGAAGGCGTTCAGTCTTGGCACGGCTTCTCCGTCCATGTACAACATCGGTTCGAAGCTTGCGCCTGCCGCGCTAGGCGCCTTTACGAAAGAGGACAAAATCTCAAGCGGTCCAGGTCCGTTAAAGAACTGGACGGCGATCCGGGAGTTCCCGGCACCGAAGAAAGACAGATTTAGAGACTTGTATAAAAAGAGAAAGAAAGAGAGGGGAGAAGGATGACAGCAGGTCAAGTTCATAACCGTGACTCTTTTCTCGATAACCTTGCGAAGAATTTAGGAAGAGAGCGGCGCCGCCAGGTTGAGAAGCCGGAGTGGGAGCACCGTCCGCAATGGGAAGTGCTTAAAAGTGCCTCTCAGGACGAGCTGGCGGAGGTGCTGAAAAAGCAATGCGCGCTCATCCATACAGATGTGCATGAAACGGTCTCTGCTGAACTTCCCGCACTAATTCCCGGCTTAATTAAGCAATACGGCGGCAAGTCGGTTGTCGCGTGGGACGATCCCCGTTTTGCAGAATTCGGGTTGTCCCGGCTCTCCGAGGAACTGAGCAAGGAAGACATCGCCATGCGTGTGTGGGACCGCCATGACGGTGAAGCGAGCCTTAAATTTTCAGCGACTACCGATATCGGTATCACGTTCAGCGATGCGACTCTCGCAGAGTCAGGCACGGTTGTTTTGTATAGCGATAAAGGAAAAGGACGGGCAGTGAGTCTGCTTCCCGTTGTTTACTTCGCTATCATTCCTAAGAGTACGATTGTTCCAAGGATGACGCAGGTCGCCAGCTACATTCATTCCAAAGTAGAGGAAGGCGGGAATGTTCCTTCCTGTGTGAACTTTATTTCCGGTCCAAGCAACAGTGCGGATATTGAAATGAATTTAATTGTAGGTGTCCATGGGCCCGTCCAAGCGGTTTATATTATCGTCAATGATAAGTAAAACGGGAAGGGCGCTCCGGCAGTGAATGGTGAGTGGAACATATATGAAGCTGTTTATTTTTTAGGCTGCCGAAAAATAAACAGCTATTTTTATCAGGTGCAAGGAGTGATTTATATGGGAAATGAAACGAGAAAGATCAATAAAGTGCTGGTGGCTAACAGAGGAGAGATTGCCATTCGTATTTTCCGCGCCTGCACGGAGCTTCATATCCGCACAGTGGCGGTGTATTCGAAAGAGGATTCGGGATCGTACCACCGTTACAAGGCGGATGAAGCGTACCTCGTCGGCCAAGGAAAAAAACCGATCGATGCTTATTTGGATATTGAAGATATTATTCGGATTGCTAAGCAAGCCGAAGTAGATGCCATTCATCCAGGCTATGGTTTTTTGTCTGAAAACATTGAATTTGCAAAAAGGTGTGAAGAGGAAGGCATCATTTTCATTGGTCCGGAGTCCCGTCATCTAGATATGTTCGGTGATAAGGTGAAGGCGAGAACACAGGCGCAGAAGGCCGGTATCCCCGTGATTCCCGGGTCGGACGGTCCTGTATCCAGCCTAGAAGAAGTGGCTGCCTTCGGCAAGGAGCATGGCTTCCCGATCATCATTAAAGCTTCCCTTGGCGGAGGCGGCCGCGGCATGCGGATTGTGAACAGCCTGGAGGAAGTAAACGAAGCGTATGACCGGGCAAAGTCTGAAGCAAAAGCAGCTTTTGGCAATGATGAGGTGTACGTCGAGAAGTTCGTACAAAACCCGAAGCACATCGAAGTGCAGATTCTTGGAGACAGCGAAGGCCATATTGTTCATTTATACGAGCGCGACTGCTCGGTGCAGCGCCGTCACCAAAAGGTAGTAGAGGTGGCGCCAAGCGTATCCTTGCCCGAGGCATTAAGAACGGACATTTGTGAAGCGGCAGTTCAGTTAATGAAGAACGTAGACTACTTAAATGCCGGAACCGTTGAATTTCTTGTCTCAGGAGACCAGTTCTATTTTATTGAAGTCAACCCGCGCGTACAGGTCGAGCATACCATTACGGAGATGGTGACGGGCATTGACATTGTACAGACACAAATCCTGATTGCGGAAGGCCACTCTTTACATAGCAAGAAAGTTGGTATTCCAGACCAAGAGAAGATTTCTACTCACGGCTACGCTATTCAGTCACGCGTCACGACAGAAGATCCGTTAAATGACTTTATGCCGGATACAGGAAGAATTATGGCGTACCGTTCCGGCGGCGGGTTCGGCGTCCGTTTAGATGCCGGCAACAGCTTCCAGGGAGCGGTCATTACGTCTCATTACGATTCCTTGCTTGTGAAAGTATCGACGCACGCGATGACCTTCGAGCAGGCCGCGTCCAAAATGCTGCGCAACTTAAGGGAGTTTCGTATCCGCGGCATTAAAACAAATATTCCGTTCCTAGAAAATGTGATGCAGCACGAGAAGTTTTTAACAGGCGATTATGATACGTCTTTTATTGATCAGACGCCGGAGTTGTTTATCTTTCCAGAACGGAAGGACCGCGGAACGAAAATGCTGAACTATATCGGCAATGTCACGATCAACGGTTTTCCGGGGATCGAGAAGAAGAAGAAGCCGCTGTTTGACCGCCCGCCCGTTCCAAAAGTGGATATGTCGAAAGAGACTCAGCCGGGAACGAAGCAGATTTTGGACGAAAGAGGCGCGGATGGCCTGGCAGAGTGGGTGAAGTCGCGCAATGAAGTGCTTCTGACGGATACGACCTTCCGTGATGCCCACCAGTCCTTGCTGGCGACCCGCGTGCGGACGAATGATCTGCTGCGTATTGCAAAACCGACGGCAAAGCTTCTGCCGGAGCTGTTCTCCGTGGAAATGTGGGGCGGGGCGACGTTTGATGTCTCGTACCGTTTCTTGAAGGAAGATCCGTGGAAGCGGCTGACGGCCTTAAGAGAGGGCATGCCGAACGTGCTGTTCCAGATGCTTCTGCGTGCCTCTAACGCGGTAGGCTATAAAAATTATCCCGACAATGTCATCCATGAATTCGTAAAGCAGTCCGCTGATGCAGGCATTGATGTGTTCCGGATTTTTGACAGCTTGAACTGGGTTCAAGGTATGGAAACAGCGATTGATGCAGTTCGCCAAACCGGAAAAGTTGCGGAGGCGGCGATCTGCTACACAGGGGACATTGATGACCCGTCCCGTTCTAAGTATGGGATCCAATACTATAAAGAGATGGCGAAAGAGCTGGAAAACCAGGGCGCGCATATTCTCGGCATTAAAGATATGGCTGGATTGCTGAAGCCTCAGGCAGCGTACCGGTTAATTTCTGAATTGAAGGAAACGGTGGACCTGCCGATTCATCTTCATACCCACGACACGAGCGGCAACGGCATCTTTACGTACGCAAAGGCAATTGAAGCAGGCGTGGATGTCGTGGATGTAGCGGCCAGCTCGATGGCGGGAATGACCTCGCAGCCAAGCGCCGGCTCTCTGTGCTATGCGCTTGAAGGAACCGAGCGCGAGCCATCCGTGAACGCAGAAGCCTTTGAACAATTAGCGAAATACTGGGAAGGCGTCAGACACTATTATCAGGACTTCGAGAGTGGTATGAATGCTCCGCATCCTGAAATCTACAAGCATGAAATGCCGGGCGGCCAGTACAGCAACCTCCAGCAGCAGGCGAAAGCCGTTGGACTTGGCGAGCGCTGGGAGGAAGTCAAAGACATGTACAGCCGGGTGAACATGATGTTTGGCGACATCGTGAAGGTCACCCCTTCATCCAAGGTGGTCGGCGACATGGCATTATTTATGGTGCAGAATGATTTAACGGAAGAAGAGGTACTGGCGAGAGGAGAAAAAATCGATTTTCCTGACTCTGTTATTGAGCTGTTTGAAGGCTATTTAGGCCAGCCGTCCGGCGGATTCCCGAAAGAGCTTCAAAGGGTGATTTTGAAAGGGAAGGAACCGATTACCGTCCGTCCGGGAGAGCTGCTGGAGGATGTTGACTTCCAGGCGCTTCGTGAAGAGCTTCATCGAGAGCTTGGCCGTGAGGTAACGGATCAAGACGTGATTGCCTATGCGCTGTATCCGAAAGTGTTTCTTGATTACGCTAAAACGTTTGACCAATTCGGAGATGTCTCCGTACTCGATACGCCGACTTTCCTATACGGCATGAGGCTGGGAGAAGAGATTGGCATCGAAATCGAAACAGGGAAGACCTTAATTGTTAAGCTTGTGTCGATTGGGCAAGCTCAAGCAGACGGCACGCGTGTTGTGTACTTTGAATTGAATGGACAGCCGCGGGAAGTCGTGATTAAAGACGAAAGCGTGAAGTCTTCTGTCATTGCCAAGGTGAAAGCCGACCCTAAAAATGAAAACCACGTCGCAGCGACGATGCCGGGCACCGTGATCAAAGTGCTCGTTGAAAAGGGGGAAAAGGTTGTGCCGGGTGACCACCTTATGATTACAGAAGCGATGAAAATGGAAACGACTGTTCAGGCGCCATTCGCCGGCACGGTAAAAGAGATCCATGTCCAAAACGGAGAAGCAATCTCCGCTGGTGATTTGTTAATTGAATTAGAGAAGTAAGAGGAGAGCAGCCAGCCGTTCTGTTGAACGGCTGGCTTTCTTTTGATCTATTTAAAGAACGAAAATCACTATTTAATCGTATTTCTTGCAATATTCGAGCGAGAATATTATATAAAAAAACCTTTTGGTTCTAATGGTTAAAGGGAAATGTCGTATTTAGCGATATCTGTCGAATGTTTTTTATAGAGAACAAAATAAACTTTGAGCTATAATGAATTAGTAATATTTACTTAGTCTTAAAGTTTTAGAGGAGGGATAAAAAGAAAAGAACAACATACGAATAGAAGGGGAAGAAGCAAGCATACGTTTATAGACATCGAGCGTAACAGGCAGTCTGAATCGGTCGCTCCAATGAAGAGGTCAACAGGGGAAAAAGGATGTTATAAATCAGGGGGAGAAGAAGGATATGAGAATTAATCAGAACGTAGCGGCATTATATGCGTACAATCAGTTTTTCACTCATTCGACGGCGCAGGCTCGATCCATGGAGAAGCTTAGTTCTGGGCTGCGGATTAACCGGGCAGCTGATGATGCGGCAGGACTGGCCATTTCGGAAAAGATGCGGGCGCAAATACGCGGGTTGGAGCAGGCGTCACGCAATGCGCAGGACGGCATTTCGCTTCTTCAGACGGCAGAGGGGGGCGTGAACGAGACGCATGCCATTCTGCAGCGGATGCGGGAGCTGGCCGTGCAGGCAGCCAATGATACGAACACAGGGGTAGACCGGCAGGCGATTCAAGAGGAGATCAACCAGCTGACAGCTGAAGTGACGAGAATCGGTGAGACGACGGAGTTTAATAAGATCAAGCTTTTGAACGGAGGGGCTTCCACTCGAAGGACTACCCAGATGTTGGCTGATAATCAAAGCCTAGGCCGTTCTTCCACGGTACAACAGCCCGCTGTAGAAGGAGGATCTTTAGTAGAAGAGCCCCGGTCGGCAAATCAGCTGGCGGACGATACAATAAGTAGCCAAACAGTTCACACAACCAATTCATCTTTGTTAGCAAGTACAACTAGTTTATTGAGAACAAGCGACAATAAAGCAGCTGGTTTGTCTATCAATTTATCTATTGGTGGTACATTGATAGATACGGTGACTGGAACAGTAGACGCGGTCGTCGAAACAGTGGATAAAGTAGTAGGCGGATTATTAGAGGGGGAGAATTCAGGAGGATCTCAAGAAGACAGCGGTTCTATCAGCGATCCCTCTCCTATAGGGGAGGAAGATTCCAATCCTGTCGGTGACAGTGATACTACTCATCCCTCTGAACCTCCGTCAAGTACAGGCGAGGGAGCGGATACGCCGACAACCGAAGAAGGTACAGCTCTGCAACCTCCACATATAGGGTCACCTAAAGAGCAATCTTACCGCCTCACATTCCAAGTAGGAGCAAACACCGGCCAAACAATGACGGTGGAACTGGAGGATATGAGAGCGCATGCGCTGAAGATCAGCGGCCAGGCTGGTGGAAAGGTGCGGTCGGCGGACGGGACGGCGGAAGCTTTTTATACAAAGGGTGACCGGAACGGCATCGTGGCACTTGATGTTTCTACTCATGAGAAGGCGGCCGCAGCGATTAAGATATTCGATGAAGCAATTGGGACCGTGTCTTCCTTCCGTTCACGGCTAGGCGCTTATCAGAACCGCTTGGAACACACGATGAACCACTTGCACGCGTCGTCACAGAATCTGACCGCTGCTGAATCGCGCATTCGGGATGTAGATATGGCGAAGGAGACCATGAACCAGACAAAGCATTCCTTGCTTGCTCAAGTGAGCTTGGCGATGATGGCACAGGCCAATCAGGAACCATTCCGTATTTTGCAGCTGCTTCAGTCGTAAGAGGTTGATAAGCCGTTTGTTTGATCTGTTTTCAAAATAGTAAGATAATATGGTGATAGGTTTTTAAGTTAAATAAGTTGATCTAAACATGTGAATCGTGTACGTTTAAATCGTACACGATTTATCTTTATGATATAAGGAAGCCGATGGTTCAATATAATAGAGGAGGCTATACGAATGACAAACGTATATGAGTTTAGTGTGAAACAGACAAATGGAGAAGAAAAGTCGTTAAAGGACTACGAAGGCAAGCCGTTATTAATTGTAAATACAGCGAGCAAGTGCGGATTGACACCGCAATTTAAAGGACTGCAGGAGCTGTATGATCAATATAATGAGCAAGGGCTGGAGATTTTAGGGTTCCCTTGTGATCAGTTTAATAACCAGGAATTCGATAATATCGATGAAACGATGGAATTTTGCCAGAGGAATTATGGCGTGACATTCCCAATGTTCGCGAAGATTGACGTGAATGGCGACAATACAGATCCGTTGTTTCAGCATTTAAAGGAAGCAAAGAAAGGCGTACTTTCCAAAAATATTAAGTGGAACTTCACGAAATTTCTTGTAGACCGCAATGGCCAGGTCGTTGAACGGTATGCACCGACGACAGAGCCAGAGAAAATTGAAGCTGACATTGAGAAGGTGCTGTAAGCGGGAAAGAATCAACAGAAGGGGGTGGACAGCTTGGAGAAATTCGCAACGTTAGACAACCAGCTTTGCTTTGCCGTGTATGAAGCCGCGAGTGAGTTCAATAAGCTTTACACGAAAGCGCTGCACCCGTTCGGCTTGACGTATCCGCAGTATTTAGTGCTGCTGGCGCTATGGGAGAAGGACGATGTTACGTTGAAGGGGCTCGGGGAGCGGCTGAACCTCGGCACCGGGACGTTAACACCGATGATCCGCAGAATGGAAGAAAAGGGCTGGCTGAAGAAGGTGCGGTCGAAAGAGGATGAGCGGCGGGTGTATATTTCGCTAGAGCCAAAAGCGTGGGAAGAAAAGCCGGCCATCACCGAACAGATCAGCCGCGACATTCAATCGTGCCAAATTGAGTTGGAGGAATACGACCAGCTCATGACGCAGCTGAATACACTGCGGAAGAAGATAAAGGAAAGACAAGGATGAGTTATGTATGACGAATAAAAAGGTGCCTCCCCGTGGTTGGATGTGGGAGGCACCTTTTGCTTTATCGCTTTAAAGTGGCGGGGGTCAGACCCCTTTTAATATTTAAACGAAGCAATCACCCGTTTGAGCTCGTCGGCCATGGTGGAGAGGGAGCGGGCGGATGCGGAGATTTCTTCCATTGCCGCTAGTTGCTCTTCAGTCGTTGCGGCGACTTCCTCTGAAGCGGCCGCGTTTTCTTTAGCGATCATCGTTAAGTCATGGGTCGTCGCTGTGACCTGCTGAACAGCAGCCGACATTTGCTGGGCTGTGGCGGAGACTTCCTGCATTTGCGGGGTGATCTCCTTCGTGCTGTGCAGAATCTCATTGAATTTCTCAATCGCTTCATTCGAGATTTGGACACCGGTCTGCACATCGTCTGTGACACGGGCCATAATTTCAACGGAGCTCTTCGTATCCTGCTGGATGCCTTGGACAATGCCCATGATTTCACTGGCCGATGATTGGGACTGCTCAGCGAGCTTCCGGACTTCATCTGCTACCACAGCAAAGCCTTTTCCGTTTTCACCGGCTCTCGCTGCTTCAATAGCCGCATTTAACGCCAGCAGGTTCGTCTGATCGGCGATTTGTGTGATCACATCGAGAATCGCGCTCACTTCCTTCGAGCGCTCATACAATGACTGAATCATCGCATCTGACTCGGCGACGGAGGCGTGAATCGATTTCATCTGATCAACCGTGCTGGTGACCGCTTTTTCTCCTTCCTCTGCCTGCTCAATCGTGCGTTGAGCAAGCTCTGCGACGTGAGAAGAATGGTCGGCAATTTGAGTCACACCGGTGGAGACTTCGTTCAGCGACTGAACCGTTTCTTCCGCGCCATTTGAATGCTGCTCGGCATTTCCAGCCACCTGCTGAATCGACACAGCTACCTGTTCGGTCGCCGTACTTGTCTGTTCGGCACTTGCCGTTAGTTGTTCAGAGGAAGCAGCTACCTGCTCCGCGTTTTCTTCAATGTTCCGTATTAATTGCTTTAAGTTTTGCTGCATCGTTTGGAAGGCTTCACCAAGCTGGCCGATTTCGTCTTTGCTTGTTACTTGGATCGGTTCTGTTAAATCCCCATTGCTGATCGTGATCGCTTGTTCTTTCAGGTTATTCAGCGGACGGATGATGGACTTAATAATCAGGTAAATCAGCGCCGCACCGACCAAGTAAGCGACCGCAATGACGATTAACGTCTTTCGCAAAATCGGTGCGGCCGCTTCTTCGGTTTCAGACTTCGAAATCGTGCCGGCGATTTTCCAGCCGGTCAGCTCATTCGTCGCAAAATTCGCCAGCTTCTCATCTCCTTCATATTCATAGCCGAACTGTCCGTTTTCTTCTTTATATAATTGATCGATAAATGGATAGGTGATTTCCGTTCCTGATTCTACTGTAGGGTGAGCCATAGTGACACGATCAGTATCCAGAAGAAATGCGTAGCCTTCTTCGCCGATCTCCAGCTGGTTCACAAGTCCTTGTACGTGATCAAGCAGCAAGTCGACGCCCATGACGCCAGATCCATCATCGGTCGTGCGGGAAATGGTGACGACCATGCTGCCAGTTGTGACGTCCTGATATGGCTTAGAGATGACAGTCTCTCCTTGCTGGTCCATCGCCTCTTTATACCAGTCTCTCGTTCTAGGATCGTAAGTGGATGTGTCGGTGATTTGCGGCTCTTCAATGAAGGCGCCGGATGACGTGCCGATATACGTGCCAATTACTTCAGGATGGAGCTCAGCATACTGGGCTAATCGCTGACGCAAAGCAGGGATGTTCTTTTGCTCAAAGTGCTGAGCTGTGGTGTTTCCGGTAAATGTGCTTACATCATGTACTTTCTGTTCGATCGTTTCCGTAATGGATGAATCGAGCAAGCGAATGCTGTCTCTGAACCCGTCCTGAATCTCCTCCTCAACTGCTTCTCTGGCTGTAGAATAAGCCATGGCGCCAATGATGAGACCAGGGATAATTAATGTGAGCGCAAAGGCCAAAATGAGCTTTGGCCGAAGGCGGCTGAAATATGTAAAGATCTTCCTCATGCTAATACCCTCTTTTCTGTCTTGTTCGTAGTTGACCGGGATACGGTGTGTATTGATTAGGTAGTAAGCACCGGGTCAACCCTCCTTATTCATCGGCTATGATTTTTATTTTTTAAGTTTCAGAGAGAAAGTTTCCTTGCTTTTTGCCCTTTTTTTCTGGAGGCTCGTGTTAAGATAGTAAGAGATTGCCAAACAGGTAGAGAGGGGAAGGGGAACGTGAAATCATTTTGGTTAAAGGCAGGCGTCCTTGCGCTGCTGGCAGGGGGGTTAGCGGTGCCGGGACATGCTTCAGCGGACATACCGGACTGGGCCAGTTCATGTGCGGCTTACGGAGAATTAGAGCCAGGAGAAAATCCATCTTTTCAGCATGCGAACTGTTTATTGACGAGCGCCGCACTAGATAAAGGCATTCCGCCTGAAGTGGTAAAAGCCGTAGCGACACAGGAGAAGGGTGACTGGAAGCAGTTCGAGGCCAATGGCAAGGCTGTCGTTTCCGGTGACAATGGCATCGGAATCATGCAAATTACAAATCAGACGGCTTACAATCAAGAGAGACTCAAAACGGATATTTACTACAATATTGAAAAAGGGGTAGAGATTCTCGACAACATGTATAAGCGGACCGATCTGCCCAAAATTAAAGGGGCAGGAAAGCAGGTCATCGAGAACTGGTATTTCCCCGTGATGGCGTATAACGGCATCAAGCCGACGAATAGTCCGCTTAAGCAAGCGACAGGCGAGGTGAATATAGGCGCCTATCAGGAAGAAGTGTTCGCTGAAATCGAGAAAAATAGCTTCTTAGGTGACACGAAATTAGCTGATTTTCCTTTTACAACCTCCGACTTTGGCTATGAACAAGGCAGCACGGAAAACATTCAATTTTTGAAGAAGGAATATATAGTAACAGAGCCGACACATGAGTCTGTTTATCTCTTAAAAGAAGGAGACAAGGTGGTGGTGACGGACGGAGAGGCAGGTCTGCGCCAGCAAAACAGCACTGCAGGCAGCAAGCAGAAGCTGGCTGAATTTACTCGTTTACTCATCGATGGCGACTTCACACACGACGAAAGACGAGACAGCGTCAACCACTTTGTCTGGTTTCCGGTGAAAACCATGGACGGCAAGCAGACTGGTTACATTCCATCTGCTTATATCGAGAAGCTTACATTTGTCTTTCCTGACGTGAGCACGGCGCACCGGTTCTACCGGGAGATGTACTCCTTGAATAAGAAGGGCATTATTCAAGGGCTTCCAGACGGTACATTCGCACCGGACAAAACGGTGACAAGAGCACAAGCCGCCATTATGATCAGCCGTGCGCTTGACTTGCCGCTCGGTTCAGGTACTACACCATTCTCGGATGTATCGACAGCCAGCGAATCAGGCAAGCATATTGCTGCCGCTTATAAGAAGGGAATTATTCAAGGGTTTGAAGACGGAAAGTTTCACCCGGGTGAGACGGTGACCCGTGAACAAATGGCGATCTTTTTAGCTCGCGCCTTCGAGCTAGAGGAGAAAGCGAGTGTTTCCTTTAGCGATGTAGCATCAGGCATGAAAGCCTATGAATCGATTCAAAAAATCCTAGCGGCAGGTATTACAGAAGGCTATGAAAACAACACCTTCAGACCGACTGCAAGCGTGACGAGAGCACAGCTTTCTGCTTTTCTCTTCCGCGCCTTAGATGAATGAACGCAAAAAAGCTGACTCCATTGTGAGTCAGCTTTTTCCTGTTACAGCCACGTATACTGCTTGCCCCAGCTTTCTTTGGCTAATTCTTCGATGCGTTCAACGATCTCCTCTTCCACCATGAACGTGTCTCCTTGCTCGTACGGGTTATAGTGGAACGCGTACATGCGGGCGACGAACTGGTCAAACGGAAGGGAGGCTTCGCCTTCCTGCTCGCCATGATCCTTCACAGAAGGCTCGATGCCTTGACCCCAGTTCTGGCCGCTGTCATTATTCGGATTGTAGAAATAGATCCGGTAATCTCCGCTTTCATCCTTTGCGATGCGCTGGATGGACACGGCATGAAGTCCGAGCAGATCACCGTGTACATTCGTAATATAAATGCCTACAGGGTTTGGATAAATCAACTCGTGTCCTTCGTTGTACTCCGGATGATGCGTGGCATAGAACAAGCGGACGAAGCCGGAGTAATCCGTTACTGCTGTTGTGATCGGGTCGATAATATTCGCAAAGCCGCGCGGAATCCACTCGCCGTAAAATTCGGGGTTCACCCATTTGTGTCCGTCTTCGCCGCGGAGCTGGGTGCGCTTCATCATTTCATTGTAAATCTTATCAAGATGCGGAACGAGTACCTTGGATACCGGGTCCAGCTCCTGGTGAATTTCTTCAGCCACTCCGCCTTCAAGGTTGGAGGAGTGAATCGGTTCCCCTTCAAAGATCATGTCAATGTCATTATCCCTTGCGGCTCGGGCGATAAATTCCATCAGCTGTCCAGGGCCGTGCTGTGCCCATAAGCTGATCGCACGCGCGGATTGACAGGTCGGGTTCATTCCTTGACCCACACCCAGTGGCTGGCCGAGTACACTGATCGTTCCTGATACAAGAATGGCGTTGGCTGTTAACCCTTCCTTCTTGTTTTCTGGTGTCAAGAGAAGCTTCTTCACCTCTGGATGAATATCGAGCTCCAGCAGGCGGCGCAGGCTTGGGATGACCGGCTCCCGTGATAACAAGCCGCGGTCAAGTGTTTTCGATAAGCCGTAAATAGACTGAGCGGTATGCGGATGAACCGCAATTTGAATAAGGTCGTGCACGAGTTCAGACTGCTCGTTCAGCATGGCCTGGCCCGTTTCCGATAGACGGAGGGTAGCGGGCAGAAGCTCTGGCTGCTGGCGGTTTACATGCCGGATGAATACTGCATGGAAAGGAGAAACAAGTCCGGTTTCCTCCATGGATTGCGCAAAGGCCTCCGCTTCTGCCTGCAGCGCCTCCTCGGAAGCATCCTTTAAGGCCAGATTATAGTCACGGAGCCTGCTTGCCTGCTTCGTTAGCGGAGTAGGCGTCTCAATCGCTTCCGCGTACCTTTGCAGGGCAGCTTTTGCCTGTTCATCAATGTTGGCGTCCATCATCTGTTTCGCCATCGTGATCATTTTGACAATCCGGTTCACCATAATCGGGCGCTGAACCGTTAGGCGGTCGATTTCCATCACAATTTGTTTAGCAATCGCTTGGAAGGACAGCTGCTCTCCTAAAAATCGGAACAGCCTTTCCGCCCGCTGAATGTGCTCTCCATCATTAATCCGGGATTCCTCGGTTTCCGCCGGGAACAGGATATCGAGGTTCAATGCGAGCACTTCGTTCAGGAAGGTGCGAGCTTCTCCCGCAGTGACGGACTCATGCGCATAGGTGCCTTTTGCAATGGCGAGCATGCGCAGTTCACTCAGCAGTTCGACGACGGAGTTGACGCTTTTCAGCTTTAAGGAGCCGCCGACAAAAGGAGGCTGCAGCTTTTCAGCTTGTTCCCATGGTCCGCCTTTAAACACGCCTGCCTCCTCAAAACGAGGGGCATAACTGAATAGCTGTCTGATTCCTTCATCTGTATTCGCAAGCTCAATCGCCTGCTGGAATAATTCCGTTTGGTACATGCTTTTCGCATAAGGCTTGGCCTGTTCAAGCGCTTCAAGCGCCTGTTCGAACTTTGTATTGACCGGGTTACTTTGGCTTTGAGCCTCCATTGTTTTTTCCTCCCTCACCAGTATCCGAAATAAAATTCTATTAAAGGTAGAAATCATGCTTTTCATATTCCGTCAGCAGCCTGCGCATTTCCTCACTATCGTCTCCAAAGAAAAAGATCGTTCCGTAGTGGTTTCCGAAGCCCACCCGTTCGGCGACCTTGCTGGTAGCCGGGATAAACATATCGTGTTTATCAAAGTAGGGGTGGGACTTTAATTCTTCAGGGACATCCAGACGCTCGATGACCCGTACCCGTGGATACACCATTAAGCTGCCGGCATAGCCTTTCGGGGGTTCCGTGTCTTTCGGAAAGAAGGCGTCAAGCTCTTCTTCGGTTGTATCCGGGTCGCTGCAAAGAATTTGCGCCTGGTACGCACTGAAACCGTAGGCACGTTCAATTAAATCAAAGATATGGCCTCCAGGAATCCGTGCGGCCACTTCACCAAAGTTCAATGTGCCGTCTGGTGAAATGAAAAATTCAGGGTGAATAACTCCATATTCTACTTCAAACGAAGCAATGAGCTTTTCGATTTCTTTCTTGATGCGCGGCCGCCATTCCTGAAGGGCGGATGAAGCTGGCACGAAATTGGAATGCCCCAGCTTGATGTACTCAGTTATATTAAGAAATTTCACTTTTCCGTTATGAATAAACGCTTCACAGGAAAATTCTTGGCCATCCAGGTGGCTTTCCATTAAGCATGGGAAATCCTCTTCTGGAATATCGCTTATATCGGCGGCATTATGTATCACTCTGTGGCCGACCGCGCCTGCCTTATTTAAGGGCTTGACGTGGATGGGATCAGCCGGGTCGCCGTCTACCTTGATCAGCGCTTCGTTGACCCGTTTCAGGAAGCGGTGGATATCCTCTTTGTTATACGCTTCCTCGAAGACGCCGACTCTCATGCCGGCCATTTGCGCCTTTCGCTTCATTAACCCTTTGTCTCTAAGAAGAAGCGAGCGGTTAAAGACGCGTGGATCGTCGCGAAAGCGGGCGTTTAAGGCGCCGGCCCATTCGACCGTTTCTTCATACAACGGCACGGCCAGTTCCACACCTAATGCTTTCAGCTGCTCATACAGCTCAACGGATGTTTCGTTGAGGCGCTGAAACTGCCAGCCTACAAATGAAATTTCGTTCTCTTTGGCGAATGATTCAAATTCAGGAGGTCCGACTACTACAAAAGGCCGATCGAGCTTATCGATAGCCTCAATTGCCGGCAGACTCCAACCAAGCAAAGCTGTTACTTTATTGTTGTTTTGTACACGTTCCATATCCTTCTCCCCATCCTTCACTTCAAATAATAAAAAATAACAAAATAATAAAGCAAGGCTTAAATACCCTCATTTTTAAGAATATAAACTTTTTTTAGAAAAGAAAGTTTATTTATCGGAATTTAAAGGTATGTAAGGGAGGTAGCTGACAAAATATCCTAAGGAGTGGTTGAATCAGATGAGCACTTGGTACACAGCATTAAGAAAGTACTTTCCGGCAAATGAAATGAAATCGAAGGCGCATTTTGACAGGCTTTTAACCGGCCAAGCACCGCGGTATAAGGTGGAAGAGGGGCCTGATTACGTGCTGGTTTCTTTTGAAACAGAGGAGTTTGTGTTTGTTGACTTTATATTGGTACATAGCGCAAACCGAAGCAAGGGTGTCGGAAGCAAAGTGATCAACCGGCTCAAACAGAAGGGCAAGCCGATTATCCTTGAAGTAGAGCCGGCTTCTTCGGAGGATCCGGATACGGGCAAGCGGATTCGCTTTTATGAGAAAGCAGGCTTTAAAGGCATCGATAGCCTTCAATATACACGCATTCATCCGGTGACAAAAGACGTGAATGAAATGAAGCTTTACTATTGGGCTCCGGCGCTCAAATGTGAAAAGTGGGCAATGGATGTCATGGCCATCGTCTACCGGGAAGTTCACGCCTATTGCTCAGAGGAGCTTTACGGTGTACCGCCTCAAGATATGGAAGAAGTGCTCGTCTTGAGAGAAACGGCTTTAAGGGCAGCAGAATAACTAAAGGTATACACATAACTGAAAAGCGCGCTATGAGACGCAGGCTCCTTGGGCTCAGCGTCTTTTTTGCCTGCGAGTATGCTCGGTTTTACCGATAGGCAAACAAATGTAAAAAAGCTTCGTCGGCGCGTGTATCATAATGTCGGCGAAGCTTTTGTTATATATAAAACGCATTAGTGTCCTTCTGTTACATCTCTTGCACGATCGTTGTTCAGGATCGCTAAGAACTTAAGGGAATACAGGGCAGACAATCCAACAAGAATATAAACGAGTCTAGACAGCCATGACTCCTGACCACCGAAAATAGAAGCAACAAGGTCAAATTGGAATAGACCGACTAGCAGCCAGTTTAATCCGCCAACAATCAATAAAATCAGTGCGATAGAATCTAAAGCTTTCACTGTTGAACACCTCCCTCGTTCGTTTGATGTTATAAGTGTTTACGTTCGGGAGGCAGATTAAACATATTTTTGCTGAATGGTGTCAAAACCGGTCGTATTTTTTAGATATTGTGCTCGCAAATAGACTGCAGTGAATAGGCGGATCCTTGCTGGACAACGGCTCCATCTTCCATTAATTTTACTAAATGGGCCTCTGTCGTTTTCTGGGCGACACCAAACACGCTCGGATGAATATAGCCCTCGTACATATACTTCGTTAAATCATAAGCGGTCAGCTGGCCATGCTCCGACAGCATTTGCTGAATTTGTTCTTCCCGATGCAGGCGGCGGGTGATAACGAAGTCAATACGTTCATACGGGTCGGTCACCCATGTCCCGTGCCCAGGGCCGAGCTTCTCAAGGTCCAGCTGCTTTAGGCGTTCAAGGCTTCGAAGATAGTCGCGCATATTTCCGTCTGGCGGTCCAATCCAGGTCGTGCCTTCTGACAGGATATTATCTCCAGCGATCAGGATCTTTTCTGAAGGGATGTATAAGCTTAAGTGGCCCGCTGTATGACCTGGTGTATGTAAGATGCGAATGTCCGCACCACCGACTTGGATCGTTTCCTCATCCGCTAGTGTTCGGAGTTCATCCTGAGGATGAAGAGCTCCGCTAATCGCTCGCTTGTCACGTTCGTGGCAATAGAAGGCCAGTTGCCAATCCGTCAGCTGCCGGACACCGGGCACGTGATCCGGGTGGTGATGGGTGAAAATGATGGATGACGGCCTGGCCAGTCCGTGTTCTTGCACGGCTTTTTCCAATTCCGCTCGTGTGGAGGGATGGTCATACCCTGCATCTACTAGTACACTTTCTTCTGCGTTTCCGATAAGGTAGCTGTTGGTTGCTGTGTGCGGCCACAAGGTCGGAGTAGAAATAGGCACCCGCACGGCTTGAATAGTCATTTGGAGAGACATCGGCTCATCCTTTCTTATGTATTTTAACCGTTGTTTAAGTATTCAGTATTATCAGTAAATATCCTTCATAAATCGACATAAATTTGAAAAAACCGAGAATAATAAAAGAAGGAGGGGTTATCTATTCCTCCTTGTAAAACCGCTCACCCGTTTCCCGGTTCATATACACGACCATCTTTTTGCCTGTCGTCGGATCAATAAACCGTTCTTTCGTACGGGAGAAGCCTTCCGGAACCTGCTGTCCGTGTCTCAGCTTGAATCGCCGATCCCAAATAAGCCATGAGCCGATCAGCAGAATCACAATGACAATCACTTGAATCCCATAGAAGGCAACGATCCATTCAATCATTTCATCTCAGCTGGCTCTGCAACGACAGCGGTCCCGTAAGCAACAATTTCACTCATGTTCTGGCCAATCTCTCCGGAGTCAAAGCGCATCATGACGATCGCATTCGCACCCATGGCGTGCGCATTCTCTACCATGCGGTCCATCGCCTGTTTTCGGGCATCCTCAAGCATTTCTGTATATTGGTTAATCTCCCCGCCAACTAGTCCCTTTAAAGAAGCCACAATGTCTTTTCCGATGCCCCGCGCCCTGACAGTTAAACCGAATACTGGGCCCTTCACCTCTGTAATGGTATAGCCGCTAATGGCTTCAGTCGTTACGATCAGCATACGTTCCACTCCTTTTATATAAAGTGCTTTCTATTTAGTATATTCTATCTGACTGCATAAACGCACGTTCATTTTTAAAAAAAAGAGAGTGTGTCAAGACAAAGCTTGACACACTCAAAAGTGACAGTTAAAGAGCTATAGGCAGTGATATGTAGAAGGTGATACCGGCCCCACCTTCGCCGTATACCGTGACAGCCAGTGTTGCTGTCCAACCTAAATTCAGTATACAAGAAAGCGCTTTCAAAATCAAGGAGATTTTTAACTTTTTTCTAAAAATAAGTATGAATTCTTTCCAACAAGGGAAAAATGGACGGTTTTTTAGCGGAAGGGCTCCATCCTATGTTTAATCTCGTCTCTTTAGGTGAATCAAGTAGTAGAGGCATTGAACAGCAACAAGGAGGGACATACATGCCAACATTTGAACAATACAATAAAAGCTTCCTAAACGGTGAGTGGACGGAAGGAAACAGCGACCGCACAGGCCAGATTATTAATCCGTATGATGAATCAGTCATCGCCACCGTGAAGCTTGCTACAAGAGATCAGCTGAAGGAAGCATTTGAAACAGCAAAGCAGGCGCAGAAACAGTGGGGACAAACCTCTGCTGAAGAGCGCCAGGCTGTCCTGCAGAAAGCAGCAGACTACTTGAAGGAGAACAAAGAGGATATTCAAAAAACGATCTCCCGTGAAACAGGCGGAAGCGCCGTCAAAGCGGACGTAGAGCTCGGGCTGACGATCGGGCTGCTTGAGCAGGCAGTCAAGTATGCCGGCGAGCTTCATGAAATAAAAGAAGTAGAGGATAACATTGAAGGAAAGGTGAATCGCGTACACCGCTTGCCGCTTGGCGTGATTTCTTCTATTTCTCCGTTTAACTTCCCGATGAACCTGTCTATGCGTTCGATTGCGCCGGCTTTAGCGCTTGGGAACGCAGTCGTTCATAAGCCGGACCTGCAGACAGGCTTAACCGGAGGCGTCATCATAACGAAGGCCCTTGAAGAGGCAGGACTGCCAAAAGGCGTCTTTAATATGGTCTTAACGGATCTTGAAGAAATCGGCAATGAAATGCTTGAAAATCCAATTCCGCGTTTGATCGCTTTCACCGGTTCCACACCTGTCGGCAAGCTCATTGGCCGGATTGCCGGCGAGAACTTTAAGCGCGTGGCTCTTGAGCTGGGCGGTAACAACCCATTTATCGTGCTTTCTGATGCAGATGTGGACCGCGCCGTTGATGCAGCGGTCTTTGGAAAGTTCATTCATCAAGGGCAAATCTGCATGATCATTAACCGTTTAATTATTCATAAGGATGTGTATGGCGAGTTTAAAGAGAAGTTTATTCAGCGGGTGAAGGAGCTGCCGGCTGGCGATCCGAGCGATCCGAAGACGGTTATTGGACCGCTTATGAATAAAAACCAGCTGAATAAAGCACTCGACATCATTGAAAAAGCGAAGCAAGCCGGCACGAACGTCGCGCTTGAAGGGAAAGTGGAAGGCAACATCCTGACTCCATATGTATTCAGCGAAGTGGATAATTCCAGTGCGCTTGCTCAAACAGAATTATTCGCGCCGATTGCTTCACTTATTAAAGCGGAAACCAATGAGGAAGCCATTGACATGGCGAACGATACGCAATATGGCTTAAGCTCAGCCATTTTCACAGAAGACTTGGATCGAGGGGAAGAACTGGCGCTTCGAATAGACAGCGGCATGACCCATATTAATGACCAGACCGTAAACGACAGCCCTGTTGTTCCGTTTGGCGGCAACAAGGAAAGCGGTATGGGCCGGTTTGGCTACCCTTGGGTAGTCGAAGAATTCACGGTCACAAAGTGGGTATCGAAGCAGACGAAATACCGGGATTTCCCGTTTTAATATAGATCAAGGGAAGGTTCTTAAGCTTGTGTAAGCGAGCTTAGAACCTTCCCTCTGTATTTTTTATTTGTACATAACTACAGAAGAGTTTGAACTTATCTAGCAATTAAATAATATCTATTGAAATATCAAATTGGTGTAAAAGGCGCAGTTGTAATATAGTAGGGATAAGAAAAAAGCTTGTATATGCTAGTCGGTAAATATTTCAGAATATTCTTTATATTGTTTTGCCAGGCTATAGACTATTTAATAAGGAGGTTGTTGTATGGAGGAAAGGACACAGTTAGATAAGACGATGAAGCCGCATTGGATTTGGGCGATTGCGTTAGGATCTGCCATTGGGTGGGGAAGCTTTGTCTTGCCGGCAGATTGGATGGCTGGTCCCGGACCGCTTGGTGCGATCATGGGTTTTGGTATTGGCGGCCTCTTAATGATTCTTATCGCTGTTAGTTACGGGTTTTTAATTCGGCATTTTCCGGTGTCAGGCGGGGAATTTGCTTATGCGTACCTTGGTTTTGGAAGAACGCATGCTTACGTTTGCGGGTGGTTTCTAGCACTCGGATATATGAGTATTGTTGCGCTGAATGCATCTGCTCTGGCGCTTTTACTCAAATTTACGATTCCTCAAGCGGCCATGCAAGGGCGGATGTACAGCATAGCAGGCTGGGATGTCTATGCGACAGAGGTAATGATTGCGACAGCCGCTTTGCTCTTGTTTGCCTGGTTGAACATTCGCGGAGCGTCTTTCTCGGGACGTCTACAGTTTATCTTCTGTGTTGTACTCGTGCTAGGAGTGGCAGCTCTTGGGCTTGGTATGTTTATGCATCCTGACTCTTCCCTCTCTCATTTACAGCCAGCTTTCAATCCGGAAGTTCCGGCTTTATCAGCTATTTTAACGATCGTGGCGATTGCTCCGTTTGCTTTTGTTGGGTTTGATAACGTCCCGCAGTCGGCGGAAGAATTTGATTTCCCTGCTAAGAAAGCATTTTCATTAATTGTGTGGGCACTGGTGGTTGCGACAATTATTTACGCGGTGAATATTCTTTTTACTGCAGTCGCGATGCCGTGGCAGGATCTGGTCGCTATGCAGTCTATGTGGGGAACAGGTGATGTCGTGTCGGGAGCGTTCGGCAACGTAGGATTGCTTGTACTGGCTCTAGCTATTTGTATGGGGATTTTTACAGGATTGAATGGATTTTTTGTATCAGCAAGCCGCTTGTTGTTTGCGATGAGCCGAGCCCGCATTTTGCCGGAGGTCTTTGGGAAATTACACGCTAAGCACAAAACGCCATATGCAGGAATTATTTTCACGATGGTTGTCTGTTTAGTGGCTCCGTGGTTTGGCAGGCAGGTACTGCTGTGGATTGTTGATATGGCTTCTATCGGTGTAGCTGTGGCCTACTTCTATACATGCTATGCTGCTTACCGCATGTTTAAGTGGTCGGGGAAAGAGGAGGCGATTGAAGGAGCCGTCTCACCGATAGGCAAGCTGTGCAGCCTGCTAGGTGTCATCAGCAGCCTAACGTTCGTTGCCTTGCTTGCCATTCCAGGTTCTCCCGCCTTTATGGGTGTACCGTCTTGGATGGCTTTAATCGTATGGCTTGCCATTGGGGCCGTCTTCTACTTTGTGCGCCGCGAAGCGTTCAATAACATTCCAAAGAAAACGATGGATTATTATATTTTTGGCGAGCACAGCCATTTAGTAGAAAGGCTTGGCCATCAGGAGCCGGAGAATACAGATCAAAAGATTGCACCTTAATTGGAGAGAATAATAGAAATAAAAGAAGTTTTTAGCCTTGCTTTTTGTATGGATAGGGTAAAAGGAATGAAAGAGAAGGATGTAGAATAAATTCCAGAGGTAAAAATTGGTCATCCAGAATAGGAGGAGGTAATATGAAGGAGCGCTACCCTGTCTTGAAGGAAGCAGAACCGTTTTATTTTGAAGGCGGTAAAACGGGAATTCTTGTGATCCATGGATTCACTGGATCTACTCAAAGTATGCGGCCGCTTGGTGAAGCGTACGCGGATGCCGGCTACACCGTCTGCGGCCCCCGGCTCAAAGGACACGGCACTCATTACGAGGATATGGAGCAAAGCACGTATCAGGAGTGGATCGCTTCAGTTGAAGAAGGTTACGAGTGGCTCAAGGAGCGGTGTGAGGAAGTGTTTGTCACTGGGCTTTCGATGGGCGGCACGCTGACGCTGTACATGGCACAGAAGTATAAAGATATTAAAGGAATTGTTCCGATTAATGCGGCGATCGATATACCAGATATGAGCGCCATGGAAGGAGCGACTGAGCCCCGTTTCTTAGATGCGATCGGTTCTGATATTCAAGCGGAAGGTGTGCAGGAGCTCGCTTATGAGAAAACGCCCGTTCGATCCATTGGCGAGATTACGGCTCTGATGAGGACGGTAAAAGCACATCTTAGCGAGGTGACAAGTGATGCGCTGATTTTTGTTTCGAAAGTGGATCATGTCGTTCCACCGGATAACTCCCGCGAGATTTTTCAGAAGATCTCTTCGCTGAAAAAAGAAATCATCGAGCTCGATAACAGCTATCACGTCGCAACGCTTGACCATGACCAATCAGTAATTATTGAACAAACGCTTGCGTTCGTGCGGAAGCGCGCCCAAGCTAAGAAGCATTCTTAACCCTATACGCCGAAAAGCCAGAGAGCACTGGCTTTTCGGCGTTTTTATGTTGGCTGGCTTTAAACATACTGAACTTTTTAAATGCCTATTAATAACAAATCATTTGTTCCGATATAACGAGTGAGACAGCAAATAAGCAAGCAATCAAATGAAAGATCCGGGGCAAGGATTATTATTTATAAAGAGTAAGAGTAAAGGAGAAAGCAGATGCGTATTGGTGGACTAGCAAGCGGCATGGACATTGATCAGATGGTAAAGGATTTAATGACCGCTGAACGGATGCCGGTCAATAAATTAGAGCAGAAGAAGCAATTTTTGGAGTGGCAGCGTGACGATTACCGCGACATGAACAAAACCTTATTTGAGTTCGACAATATGATCTTTGACGGAGTTATGAAGCAGGCGAACTACATACAGAAAAAAATCAGCGTGTCGGATGACAGCGTAGTTTCTGTGCGGAATTTAAGCTCGACCGGAGATTTCACCGGTACGATTCAGGTCAAACAGCTGGCTTCATCGGCGACGATGGCAAGCAGTGCAGGTGTGGGAACGAATGTTGATCCAAAGAAGACGATTAAAGAACTATTCAGTCTCACAGGCGAGCAGACGATGAAAGTAAGCGCCATCGAGAAGGATGGTACGCTTGGGGAGCCTAAGGAGATTACCTTTAATGCTGACGAGGAAACGCTAGACGGGTTAATCGTCAAGATTAACAACCAGACAGGTGTTTCCATGTTTTTCGATAATGCTTCTGGAAAAGCATCTGTCATGGCGAAGAATTCAGGAGACGTAGCGGGTGGAGCAGAGATCGTACTAGACGGAGCCTTTTTTACCAAGCTGAATTTGTCTGCTGATAACACAGAGGCAGGTGCTTACAATACAGCGGGCCAAAACGCAAAAGCAGTGCTCAATGGCTTGGAGATTGAGCGCGCGTCTAACACATTCAGTATCAATGGCGTGGAGTATACGCTGAAGAAGGCAGATCCCAATACCTCAGTGAACATTTCCGCTTCAGCAGATACTGATAAAGTCTTCGAGACGATTAAGGGATTCGTTGATAAATATAACGAAGTGATTGAGAAAATTAACGGTGAACTCAATGAAAAGCGCTACCGGGACTACCAGCCGCTTACAAAGGAAGAGCGTGAGGCCCTTTCTGAAAAGGAGATTGAGCTATGGGAGGAGAAAGCCCGCAGCGGTACGCTCCGAGGGGATTCTTTATTGTCGAGCGGCCTGAATCAAATGCGGTCTGTGCTGTATGAAACGGTAACGACGGCAGCCGGGAATACACATTTGACAGATTTCGGCATCAGCACATCCAGCAATTACTTAGACCGAGGCAAGCTGGTTATTGATGAGAAGAAGCTGAAGGAAGCTATCGCAGAAAACCCGACGGCGCTGTATGAACTGTTCACAGCGGACGGGGAGACCGAAGCGGAACAGGGGATTGCCCGTCGCCTAAGAGAAACAATTTCAGACACGAGAAGTGCGGTGGAGAAACGGGCAGGAAAAGCGTCCAGTGTTAATAACACTTTCACGCTCGGGCGCACGCTTGAGAACATTGAGGATCAGATCGACCGTTTTCAGGAAAAGCTGATCACCATTGAAGACCGCTATTGGCGCCAATTCACCGCCATGGAGAAGGCGGTTCAACGCTCCAACGAGCAAATGGCTATGTTAATGAATCAATTTCAATAAGGCTCTATAATCATGACGTGAAAGGAGTGTTTTTCATGGGAATGAAAAACCCTTACCAGACATATACAAATAATGCTGTAACGACTGCTTCTCCAGGGGAGCTGACGCTCATGCTGTATAACGGCTGTTTGAAGTTTATTAATCAGGCGAAGAAAGCGATCGCCTCTAAGGACATAGAAGCAAAGAATACGAATATCCAAAAGGCACAGGCGATTATCCAGGAACTGATGGTGACCTTGAATATGGAGGTAGCCGTTTCTGAGAGTCTTCTATCGTTGTATGACTACTTAAACCGTCGTCTCATCGAAGCGAATATAAAGAATGACGCAGCTATTCTGGAAGAAGTGGAAGGGTTCGTGACGGAATTTCGTGATACTTGGAAGGAAGTTATTCAGAAGAACCGGCAGCTTCAGCATGCGGGTACGGGCGGTCAAGTGTAATGCCTAACGTAAAGGCGTGCTATGATGTAACAGAGAAGCTGTATGAGCTGCTTATGAATCCAGTGTCCGACCGTGATCAAATGGTGGAGGCAATCAGTGAACTGCTCGATAGAAGAGAGGCGCTGTTGAAGAGCTTAGCGCCGCCTTTTACAGAAGAGGAGCGTCAGTTTGGCCGGGAGATGATGGCCCGGCAGAAGATCATTGATGACAAGTTGTTTAAGCTGAAGGCGGACATCCAAAGGGATATGCAGCAATTAAGGAGGAAAAAGCAGTCCGCGAATAAATACACCAACCCATACAGCGCTCTTCAGGTGGATGGCGTATTCTACGATAAGAAAAATTAACTTGTTCTTGCTCCTTTCTTAGACAGATTTTTCTACCTTTGTTGAAATTCCGACAAATGTTTTTAACAGGTTAGGCAGGAGTTTTTATAGGGAAAGAGAAATATATACTCATAGTTATATGTAAAGGAGGAGTTTACATGTTGGACTACAACATCCGTGGCGAGAACATTGAAGTAACTCCGGCGATTCGTGAATACGTCGAGAAGAAGATCAGTAAGTTGGAGCGGTACTTTACCGAGTCTCCGAATGCTACTGTTCATGTGAACCTGAAGGTTTATTCCGATAAAAATGCGAAAGTCGAAGTCACTATTCCAATGAAGGATCTCGTTCTTCGGGCAGAGGAACGAAATGAAGATATGTATGCGGGTATCGATCTTATTGTGGATAAGCTAGAGCGACAAATCCGTAAGCATAAGACAAAAGTGAACCGTAAGTTCCGTGAGAAAGGCGACCCGCGCGATTATTTCGCGATCACACAAAGTGAAACTGCCGCTACGGAGGTAGAAGAAGATACGGATGAGCTGACTGTCGTAAGAACAAAGCAGTTTAGCTTGAAACCAATGGATTCAGAAGAAGCTATTCTGCAAATGAACCTTCTCGGCCACAACTTCTTCATTTACACAGATGCTGAAAGCAATAATACAAACATTGTGTACAAACGTAAAGATGGAAAGTACGGTTTAATCGAAACCACATAAAGAATAAAGGATCCCGCTGCCGGCCGGCAGCGGGATTTTTTGTTTTTTATAGAACCTGTTACTTTTGCCTGAACGTAGTCTCATCGACTGGCTTGCTTGCTAACTGTGAACTAAATGATGTGTGATCCGCAAGGCTATGCGGATGAAGAGGGGCCTAAGGGAAAGAAAAGAAGGAAAGAACCACGAAAATAGTAAAAAGCTTTATGGCCGCGATGGATGTAAAAGGAATAAAAAGGAAATATATGGTTAGGTTTTTCCTTTTTTGAGATTAGGCCCTTGCGCTACGTTCTATTACTGCTTTAAACGGGTAGCATACAAACATGTTGGGCGGGTTGGTAATCTTCGCTATTGCCTCCGTTTCAGCGAGCTCATTACATTAAAGGAGGAAGCAGGACGTGACAAAAAAGAGAAAAGCTTCATCTGTATTAGCAATGACTCTAGCCGCAGGGACTATTTTTTCCGCTCCTATATACGGACATGCTCAAGAAGGGGTGCAGCCGGCTGAGGAACAGGAATGGGCACAAACAATGAATACGGAGAATATCACAAAAGAACACATGCAGCAATTGCGCTCTGTCGATAAACAATTATATAAAATCGGCGAGAAGCTTAGAATATACCAGCAAGAAGTGGATGCGTTAAATTTAGAATCACCCGAAATGAAGGAAGATGGGGAAGCATCGGAAGAGACCATCAACTTAGAACAGAACAAGGCTTACACAGAAAAATTCAAGAGTTTGGAAGAGCACTTATACGCGGTAAACAACCAGCTAGACAGCTTAGCTTCCAAGGGGGTGCCTGAAGAAGAAGTTCAGGAACGAGAATATACGGCCACGGTCCTTCAAGTAGAAGTACAAACATTGCTTCAAACCGTTTCTTATGAAGAACCGGCACCAGCACCTGAAGAGGATGTAACAGAAGAACCGACGCCAGCGCCTGAGGAGGGTGTAGCGGAAGAGCCGGCACCAGTGCCTGAAGAAGATATAGTAGAGGAACCAGCGCCGGCACCTGAAGAAGGCACAGCACAAGAGCCAGTTTCAGCTGCTCCGGTAGCGAATGAAGAAACAGTTACGGAGGAAGGGGCCATTGACGAGCGGCTCGATGATTTGGAGCAGCGCTTAAATGAACTTGAAGAACAAGTCAATACGCAAAACGAAGAAGGACAAGTTCTCTAATCTAGAAAAGGAACGGATCAGGCAGGCCATCCTAAAAAAGGGGCCTGCTTTATTGCAGACTGTTCCACTTGGTCAATTCATGGTATGATAGAAAGATGTGAAAAGAGTTTGACCACCTAGAGGAGGAAGAGATTCATGTCAATTGGACGCAACGACCCATGTCCTTGTGGAAGTGGGAAGAAGTATAAAAAATGCTGCGGCAAAGTAGAAGGGTCAGCCATTCACAGAGTCATGCAGGAAGAGCTGGAGAATTTGCAGCGGGAACTAATTGACTTTGCGATGGAGAATTACTCCCACGAAATGAGAAAGCAATATCAATCGCTTTTACATACGCATGAGGTATTACGAAAGAATTCAGAAGTATACTTAGTGGCTTTTGAAATCTGGTTCATTTTAACGCAGCCTGTCAAAAACGGCCGTACGGTTCTTGAAGAGTTCGTGGCTCGTCGTGCACAGACGATAAGCAGGGAACGCACAAGAGATATTTTCCTTACATGGCCAAATGTGAAATTTGCAGCAGGTACGGTAAAAGCAGTGCGTGAGAACATTTATGAAATTGAAGATATATTAAGCGGCGAGAAGATTGCTATACGTGCCCGCCGGCAAGTGCCGGTCGATGAAGTGTTCGTAGTTGGCGGTCTGCTGCCGTTTGAAGAAGAGTATATCTTCTTTATGATTGACTTCCATTTCGAACGGCATATCGCTCCGGAAGCAGCAAAATGGCTGGCTGAGCAATATGAGCAGTCCGGTGCTTCGGATTCACAAGCCTTCCTGGCAGAGAACTGGCTATCTATTCTTGAAGGCATTTTCGCCATTCATCAAGGAGAAGAGCAAGAAGAAACAGACCGTGAACAGCTGGAGGGACAAACGGAAGAACAGCCGGAGGAAATTCTAGAAGAAGCAGAAGTGGTAAGTGAAGAACCGGCTGCCGGTGCGGAAGACATCGTGTGGGAGAAGGAATCACAGGAAAAAACAGCAGAAGCATTAGCTGCGTTTCTGAAGGAAGAAGAGGTAGAGGCAGATAAGCAGCAGGAAGCGATCGCTCTTCTGCATCAATATTGCCAGCAGGAAAACCCAACGATCCGCAAGCCTGAGGTTTACGTGGCGGCGGTTTACTCATTGCTGCAGTCACGAGGAGCAGTTGCTTCTAGTTATTCAAACAGCGAGCTTGCTTCGCGGCTTGACGTATCTGCTTCTGGTCTGTCAAAGCGTGTGAAGGACATGGAGAAGGTAGTCAGTGGTAATTCACAGTAATCAGAAGTAAAGATACATGCGACGAAACGCCTTAATATAGGCGTTTTTCGCGTTTTTAGGCTCATGCCGTTTAGTTGTTTCAGCAAAGTGATAGTGGTAATATAAGATAGGGATTTTATTAGATTTTAATGCTCGCGGATAATTTGTTGCAACTAAAAGGAGCGACTAAAATGGGGATATTAGCAAAGTTTTTTGATGAAAATAAACGGCAAATCAAGCGCCTGCAGAAGGAAGCACAGAAGATTGAAGCGCTTGCGGATCAGATGGAAGCTCTGTCCGATGACGACCTCCGGGCAAAAACGGAGGAGTTTAAAAAACGGTACGAAAACGGAGAATCGCTTGATGATTTATTATCAGAAGCATTTGCCGTTGTGCGTGAAGGGGCGCGGCGGGTGCTCGGCCTTTACCCGTACCGTGTGCAGCTCATGGGGGGGATCGCCCTTCATGAGGGAAACATCTCCGAAATGAAAACCGGTGAAGGTAAAACGTTAACAGCGACGATGCCGGTCTACTTAAATGCCATATCCGGAAAAGGCGTTCATGTTATCACCGTCAATGAATACCTCGCTTCCCGAGATGCGGAGGAAATGGGAGAGCTGTATAAGTTTCTTGGTCTCACTGTTGGCCTGAATTCGAACAGTCTTTCAAAAGAAGAGAAGAAGGAAGCGTATAACGCCGATATTACTTACGGAACGAATAACGAATTCGGCTTTGATTATTTACGTGATAACATGGTGCTTTACAAGGAGCATAAAGTGCAGCGCCCGCTTCACTATGCCGTCATTGATGAAGTAGACTCCATCTTGATTGATGAAGCGCGTACACCGCTGATCATCTCGGGTCAAGCGCAGAAGTCCACTCAGCTGTACATCCATGCGAACAGCTTTGTTCGTCTGCTGAAAGTCGACCAAGATTACACGTATGATGAGAAAACAAAAAGCGTGCTTCTCACGGAAGAAGGCATGAATAAAGCGGAAAAGTACTTCAAGATCGAGAACTTGTTTGACTTGAAGCACGTAGCGCTTAACCACCATATTGGCCAGTCCTTAAAAGCGCATGTCTCCATGCACCGGGATGTCGACTACGTTGTTCAGGATGAAGAGGTCGTAATTGTTGACCAATTTACAGGCCGACTTATGAAGGGCCGGCGCTACAGTGATGGTCTGCATCAGGCAATCGAGGCAAAAGAAGGCGTGCCGATTCAGAATGAAAGCATGACAATGGCGACAATTACCTTCCAGAACTACTTCCGGATGTATGAGAAGCTGTCCGGAATGACCGGTACAGCGAAAACGGAGGAAGAAGAATTCCGCAACATCTATAACATGCGGGTTATCAGTATTCCGACGAACCGTCCGATCGCCCGTGATGACCGGGCTGACCTGATTTATGCTTCAATGGAAGGGAAATTCCGCGCGGTGGTAGAGGATATCTATCAGCGCCATAAAGCAAACCAGCCGGTGCTTGTCGGTACGGTAGCGATTGAAACATCTGAGCTTATTTCAAGTATGCTGACAAAGCGTGGTGTTCCACATAATGTCTTAAATGCGAAAAACCATGGCCGTGAAGCCGAGATCATTACTGAAGCCGGACAGCCGGGAGCGGTAACGATCGCGACAAACATGGCGGGGCGCGGAACGGACATTAAGCTCGGTGAAGGAGTAAAAGAGCTTGGCGGACTGGCGGTTATCGGAACCGAGCGTCATGAATCGCGCCGGATTGATAATCAGCTGCGCGGACGTTCAGGACGTCAAGGAGATCCAGGGGTGACGCAATTCTATCTCTCTTTAGAAGATGAGCTTATGCGCCGCTTCGGCTCGGATAATATGAAAGCCATGATGACGAAGCTCGGCATGGATGATACTCAGCCGATCCAAAGTAAAATGGTGTCTAAAGCGGTAGAATCTGCCCAAAGACGAGTGGAAGGCAATAACTTCGATGCTCGTAAGCGGTTGCTTCAATACGATGACGTTCTTCGCCAGCAGCGTGAAATTATTTATAAACAGCGGGATGAAGTACTTGAATCAGAGAACTTGCGCGACATTTTAGAAGGTATGATCATGACGGTCATCCGTGAAGTGGTTCAGCTTCATTCCGGTCCTGCAGAAGAAGGGGAAGCGCGGAACCTGCAAGGGCTGATTGACTACGTGAACACGAACCTGCTAAGTGAAGGCGAGCTGACAGAAGCGGACCTAGAAGGCAAAGAGGCCGATGAAATGGTCGATATCATCTTTGCGAAAGTGAAAGCGCGCTATGACGAGAGAGAGGAACAAATGGGCGACGAGCAAATGCGGGAGTTTGAAAAGGTGATTCTTCTGCGTGCGGTTGACTCGAAATGGATCAATCATATCGACGCGATGGATCAGCTTCGCCAAGGGATTCACCTGCGCGCTTACGGCCAAACTGATCCTCTGCGCGAGTATCAGAGGGAAGGCTTTGCGATGTTTGAGGACATGGTAGCGGGCATTAACGAAGAAGCAGCGAAGTATGTGATGAAAGCAGCGATCCAAAACAACCTTGAACGCCAAGAGGTAGCCAAAGGTCAGGCCGTGAACCCGAAAGAAGACGAGGGCGGCAAAGCAAAGAAAAAACCAGTCCGAAAAGCCCCGGAAGTCGGACGCAACGCCCCATGCCCATGCGGCAGCGGCAAAAAATACAAAAACTGCTGCGGGGCATAAGAAAAGCGAAAGCGCCTGTTCTGCTCCGACCGGCAAATGTTCTTCCGCCAAGAAGCCGCTCTTTGGCTTCATGGAGGAAGGTTATTTGACCCGAGGAGCAAGGCGCTGCAGCTGGACAAGAGAAAAGCGAAAGCGCCTGTTCTGCTCCGACCGGCAAATGTTCTTCCGCCAAGAAGCCGCTCTTTGGCTTCATGGAGGAAGGTTATTTGACCCGAGGAGCAAGGCGCTGCAGCTGGACAAGAGAAAAGCGAAAGCGCCTGTTCTGCTCCGACCGGCAAATGTTCTTCCGCCAAGAAGCCGCTCTTTGGCTTCATGGAAGAAGGTTATTTGACCCGAGGAGCAAGGCACTGCAGCTGGACAAGAAGAAAAGCGAAGCCGACTGTTGTGGGGCGACAAGCATATGTCCGTCTGGCGAAGCGGCGCCGTTTGCCGCACAGCCGGACAGACATATGACCTCGAGCCCCAAGGAGGCGCAGCTGGACAAGAGAAAAGCGAAAGCGCCTGTTCTGCTCCGATCGGCAAATGTTCTTCCGCCAGGAAGTGGCTCTTTCGCTTCATGGAGGAAGGTTATTTGACCCGAGGAGCAAGGCGCTGCAGCTGGACAAGAGAAAAGCGAAAGCGCCTGTTCTGCTCCGATCGGCAAATGTTCTTCCGCCAGGAAGTGGCTCTTTCACTTCATGGAGGAAGGTTATTTGACCTAAGGGCTAAGACGGTGAATCATTGACTAATAATGTTAGGAATATAAAAGAAGAGGTGTTCATATGGAACTATTTGAAATCAGAAACGAGCTAGATAAAACAGCTAAGAAATTAGCGGACTTCAGGGGGTCTCTTTGACTTAGAAGTGAAGGAGGAACGCATTGCCTCTTTTGAAAATGAAATGCTTCATCCGAACTTCTGGGATGATCAGCAGGCAGCTCAAGCGGTGATCAACGAATCTAATGCGCTGAAGGAAATTGTCAACGAGTATAAGGATCTTGTAGAAACACAGGAAAACCTGGAGCTGACTCATGAACTAGCCAAGGAAGAAAACGATGCAGAGCTGCAAAGCGAGCTGGAAGGCGAGATAGACGGTTTTCGTGAGCGGATTGAGAAGTTCGAGCTTCAGCTCTTGCTGAGTGAGCCGTATGATAAGAACAATGCGATTCTTGAACTTCATCCTGGTGCTGGCGGAACCGAGTCTCAGGATTTCGGTTCTATGCTTCTTCGCATGTATACACGCTGGGGGGAGAAGCAAGGATTCAAGGTGGAAACACTTGATTACCTGCCTGGGGATGAAGCTGGCTTAAAAAGTGTGACGCTTCTGTTCAAAGGACATAACGCTTATGGCTACCTGAAAGCGGAAAAAGGTGTTCATCGGCTTGTGCGTATTTCACCGTTTGACTCGTCAGGCCGCCGTCATACCTCGTTCGTATCGTGCGAGGTGATGCCGGAGTTTAACGAGGATATCGAAATTGAGATTCGTACAGAGGATTTAAAGATCGATACGTATCGTGCCAGCGGCGCCGGCGGGCAGCATATCAATACAACGGATTCTGCCGTGCGGATTACCCACTTGCCAACGAATACGGTCGTGACATGTCAATCCGAACGGTCCCAAATTAAAAACCGTGAACAGGCCATGAAAATGCTGAAAGCAAAATTATACCAGAAAAAGATTGAAGAGCAGGAGGCGGAGCTGGCGGAAATCCGCGGCGAGCAAAAAGAAATTGGCTGGGGAAGCCAAATTCGCTCCTATGTCTTCCATCCTTATTCCATGGTCAAAGATCATCGGACAAATGAAGAAACAGGAAATGTACAGGCGGTTATGGACGGAGAGATTACACCATTCATTAATGCTTACTTGCGTTCTCGTCTGTAAGAATAACAAACACATGCCCTTTGCTGAGAGCTGCTTGGCAAAGGGTCTTTTTTTGTCTGAAAGATGCGAGGGAAAGGTGTGCCAATTCATTCCTCTTTTGGTTTGTGATTGGGCAAAAATCAGGAAAGTGGAAGCTCTTCAAGAAGTTATTTTTAAATCTTCAAAATATTTTACGATAATATATTGCAAGATTCGACAAATACGAGTAATATAACTTTATTGATATATTGCATACAGATCTAAGGAATGTTAGTATGCAATAGACTTTATATGATTAAGGAGAATAACTATGAAAACTAAACTGTCCTTTTCGTCCTATTTTGTCATAGGCGTTATGTTATTTGCTTTGTTTTTCGGGGCGGGGAACTTAATCTTCCCAGCTCAGCTTGGCCAGTATGCGGGAACGAACCTTTGGCCGGCAGCCATTGGCTTTCTGATCACAGGAGTGGGCTTGCCGTTTCTGGGGATTTTGGCTATGGGCTTTTCAGGAAGTGCGAACTTACAAGAACTCGCGAGCCGGATCCATCCGACTTACGCAGTGATCTTTACATCGCTGCTTTACTTAACGATTGGCCCATTCTTTGCGACTCCTCGTACAGGAACAGTCGCCTATGATATAGGGATTGCGCCTTTCGTAGGCGGTTCTCAACAAGTAGGATTACTTATTTTCACATTGATTTTCTTCGGTATAACAATGTGGTTATGCTTAAATCCAACAAAGATCGTCGATCGTGTCGGTAAGATTTTATCACCGGGGATCATTATCCTTTTAGTTGCTCTATTAGTAATGGTTGTCGTAAATCCAATGGGAACTCCACAGGCATCTCAAGACGCCTATACGGACGGTGCGTTTGTAAAAGGGTTCTTAGAAGGCTACAACACTATGGATGCCCTTGCTTCATTGGTATTTGGCATCATTGTAATTAATGCAGTTCGTGCGCTGGGTGTTACGTCTAGACGTGAAATCCTGTCTGCGACGATGAAATCAGGCTTAGTGGCTACTGCCTTTCTTGCCCTTATTTATGTCGGCATTGCTTATCTAGGCGCAACAAGTGTCGAATCAGTCGGCCTTTTTGATACAGGCGGTCCGGTTCTTAGCAGTGCAGCATCCTATTATTTTGGAAGCTTCGGGTCGGTGGTATTAGCCATTATCATTATCCTTGCTTGCTTAACAACAAGTATCGGCTTAATCACAGCATGCGGAGAGTACTTCCATACTATTGTGCCGAAGGTGAGCTATAAGGCATTCGTTGTTTTCTTCTCATTGTTTTCCTTTACGATTGCCAACTTTGGCCTATCTAACATCATTATGTATTCTGTGCCGGTATTGATGCTTCTGTATCCGCTGGCTATCACGCTTATGCTTCTTACCTTCCTGTCACCGATGTTTAACCATGTACGCCTTGTGTATGTGGCAGCAACGATCACAGCGTTTATGGTAAGTGTCATCGACGGCCTGAAAACATTTTGTGATACGTTCGGTATGGAATATTTCTCTTGGATGCAGCCGGTTATATCGTTCTACGAACAATACCTGCCTCTGTATGGACAAGGGTTAGGCTGGCTGCTGCCGGTATTAGCTGTTATCTTAATCACTGGTGTGATTGCCCGCATACAGCATTTGCCAGCGGCAGAAGAAGTATCGTCATAAAAAGCATATATTTAGATCCAAAAAAGCCGGCTCCTTCAAAAAGGAGCCGGCTTTTTTGTTGTTAAGTTAAGCATCCAGTGAACGAAACTCTTCGATGGCACGGAGCCAGTTCGTCTTCATGACTGAAGAAACGGCTTCGACATCTCCCTGCTTCAGTGCACCGATAATGGTACGATGCTCTTCGATAGATTGCTCAGTTAACACGATTGAATTGTGGAAGAATAACCTCCGTACATGAGCCTGTAAGGAAGAAAGGAGGTTTGAGATATACGGGTTATTGGCTGTATCGACGATAATTTGGTGGAATTCCTCATCGATCTTTAGAGCGGAAAAGTCATCTTCCGTGCGGATGGCCTCAGCAAACTGCTGGTTTTTATGCTCCAGTAATGCAAGAACATCATCTGTCAGATGAGGGATAGCTAATTCAGCCGATAATGCCTGCAGTGCTGCCAAAGGAGGAAGAAGGTCATTGATTGCCTCTTTCTCTACTTCCGTCACCTCGGTCGATCTGCCCGGATACATTTTGACAAATCCTTGGGATTCAAGGAGCTGCAATGATTCGCGGACCGGAGTTCTGCTTACCCCTAGAGCTTCCGCCAGCTCTTTGTCATTTAGTTTCTCGCCCGGCAGTAAGGTGCCGTCAATAATCCATTGCTGAAGCTGACTGAATGCACTTTCTTTAGCGGTTTTTCGAATGGGCTTTGAGTGATCTGTTGGTATTGGCATGAAAGGCTCACCATCCTGCTAGTAAATTTAACTTATATATAGTATACAGGAAAACGCCTTTCGTCGGTATACCGATATATTAATCTAATATATTAATATATCGGTGGCTTCACTAGGATAGGTGAAGCGTACCTTATATGCCTTTTTGAACACCAAAGCGTGCATTTAACTGGCCGCGCAGCATTTTGTTTCGGATGGATCGGTAGTCCTGCTGCTTCTCTTTTTTCATTTCCTGCCGGATCTCATAGGTTTGTACCCCATCCTCTATTTTATTGGCAATGTCCATTAAGGATTCAATATCATCGAAGGAGTACTTTCGTGTGCCTCCTTTAGAGCGCTCAGGAAATACAAGCTTTCTCTCTTCATAATAGCGAATCTGTCTTTCTGACAAACCAGTTAATTCCCGTACAATGCCGATAGAAATGACTTTCTTGGATTTATAAGAGGTATCTTTTGCAGGATCTTTCGTCTTCATTTTCTTCACCCCGTCAAATTTTTTATATTCTCATTCATCTCATATACTGATTGTTTATAAATAAAGGATATCACAAAGAGAACGGAAGGAAGAAATAGTATGTAAGGAAATCTGACAAGAAAATAAAAAGAGGAAAGAGAAGCCTCCGAAAAATGCTGTAAGGTTAATTAACATGATTGTGGTGCAACAGACGGGTTCTCTCTATAATTCGAAACATATTCAACTTTTGCAAATAACCGATTGGAGGGCATGCAAATGGGACGAGAAAAACTAGTGTTAATTGGGAACGGCATGGCTGGTGTGCGCTGTATAGATGAAATAGTAAGGATAGACCGAGGTCGTTTTGACATCACCATATTTGGAAGCGAGCCTCATCCGAATTATGACCGTATCCAGCTGTCGAAGGTGCTGCAGGGAGATACATCAATTAGTGATATTACTCTAAATGACTGGAGCTGGTACAGAGATAACAATATTACTTTATATACAGGAGAGACGATCATAAAGGTGGATCCTGGTCGGCAGGTCGTCTATTCAGATAGCGGCAGGGAAATACCCTATGATCATTTGATTTTCGCTACAGGCTCTGTGCCATTTATCCTTCCTATTAAAGGAGCAGACAAAGAAGGGGTGACAGCTTTCAGGGATATAAAAGATTGTGAGCAAATGATGGATTATTCCTTGAAGTACAAAAAAGCAGCCGTGATTGGAGGTGGGCTATTAGGGCTTGAAGCGGCTAGAGGCCTGTTGAATTTAGGGATGGATGTAGATGTTGTTCACTTGGGTGACTTCTTAATGGAAAGGCAGCTCGATCGAACAGCTGCGAATATGCTGAAGGCAGAGCTTGAAAAGCAAGGGATGAATTTTCTATTAGAAAAGCAAACCGCTGAAATTCTTGGCGACGGGCGTGTAGAGGGTTTGCGCTTTGCGGATGGGGACGAAATACCAGCGGATTTAGTCGTTATGGCGGTTGGGGTGAAGCCGAATGTCCAGGTAGCAGCGGAAAGCGGCATTCCCGTGAACCGGGGGATTGTGGTAGATGATTATATGAAAACTGAGATTACGAATGTATATGCAGTTGGAGAGTGTGCAGAGCACAGGGGGATGGTGTATGGACTAGTGGCTCCCTTGTATGAGCAGGGGAAAGTGCTGGCGAGAACCGTTTGTGGCCTGGAAAGTGAACCTTATGAGGGCTCTGTTCTCTTCACTAAGCTGAAGGTATCCGGCGTGGATGTTTTCTCGGCGGGCAGCATTATAGAGGAAGAAGAAACAAAGTCAATAAAAGCCTTTAACGACTGGGAAGGTACGTACAAAAAAGTATTAATTACAGAAGGAAAGATTACCGGGGCCGTCTTGTTTGGTGATACAACGGAAGGGAATCAACTGCTAGGCCTGATTAATCAAGGCGCAGACGTATCTGAGTATTTACATGCAAGCAGGGAGGAAGAAAGCCTTGTCGCTTCTATGTCAAAGGATGAACTTATATGCGGGTGTAACGGCGTAACAAAAGGAGCGATTGTTGAGGCGATTACATCTCAAGGACTGACTAGTGTGGACGAGGTGAAAGCGTGCACGAGTGCATCCCGTTCGTGCGGAGGATGCAAACCCTTAGTCGCCCAACTGATTGAGCATACGGTCGGTGAAAGTGCACAGCTTCCTGAGCATGAACCGGTATGCGGCTGTACCTCTTTATCCAGGGACGAGGTGGTCGAAGCGATTCGTGATCTGAATTTATCCTATACACGTGAGGTGATGAATGTACTTGACTGGAAGACAGAGGAGGGCTGTTCTACGTGCCGGCCAGCTTTGAATTATTATTTAAATATGGTTCATCCAGTTACATATGAGGATGAGAAAGAGTCCCGTTTTGTAAATGAGCGCCTTCATGCCAACATTCAAAAGGACGGCACTTACTCGGTTGTCCCGAGAATGTATGGCGGCGTCACAGATCCGGCTCAGCTGCGAAAGATTGCAGATGTAGCTGAAAAGTATGATGTGCCGCTAGTGAAAGTGACGGGAGGCCAGCGAATTGATTTGTTTGGGATTAAGAAGGAAGACCTCCCAAATGTATGGGCGGATCTTGATATGCCTTCCGGCTATGCATACGGAAAAACACTTCGTACCGTAAAAACATGCGTAGGAGAACAGTTCTGCCGCTTCGGTACACAGGATTCTATCAGCCTGGGCATTGCCTTAGAGAAAAAGCTTGAGCGAATTAGCACTCCTCATAAAGTAAAGATGGCGGTATCCGCCTGTCCTCGAAACTGTGCAGAGTCGGGCATTAAAGACTTGGGCATTGTGGGAGTAGAGGGGGCATGGGAGCTGTACGCGGGAGGAAATGGTGGAACGCATTTAAGAGCAGCCGATTTGCTGTGTAAGGTAAAGACGAGTGAAGAAGTGCTCGAGATAGCCGGTGCGTATATCCAATTCTACCGTGAAACTGCCCATTACTTAGAGAGAACCTCTAAATGGCTGGAACGGATGAAGCTGGAGACCATTAGAGCAGTCGTAGTAGAGGATCAAGCCGCAAGAGCTCAATTGAATGAGCGATTGGATGAAGCGCTGTCTGTGGCAAAGGAGCCCTGGAAGGAAGTGGTTGAAAGTCCGGCGCTCCGAAAAGAGCTGTATGAACATGTGAGCATTCCTGTGCTGTCTAAATAAATTATTCGGGAGGAAAATAAGATGGAGAACACACTGCAGCGAATTAAAGTAGCAACGGTGAATGAAGTGCCAAAAGGAATCGGAAAAAGGGTACATGCAGGAAATTATGAAATTGCGCTCTTTCATTTGGCGGACGGAAACATTCGAGCGGTTGAAAATCGCTGTCCGCACAAGGGAGGCGTGCTCTCCGAGGGAATAGTGAGCGGCAATCGCGTGTTCTGCCCTATGCATGACTGGAAGGTTGATATATGCAGCGGAAAGGTCGAAGAAGCGGGAGGCGGCTGTGTACAGACCTTTCAAGTGGAGGTCGAGAACGGCGATGTGTATCTTCTGCTTGAGGATCTCTAAGGAATAGGCGGAGCAGGCCGCCAGCATAGAAATACGGCTAAGAGCGAGGAGTGAGGGCAATGGGAAGAGTCTATTTAGTTGGAGCTGGTCCTGGTGACCCGGATTTAATTACTGTAAAGGCGCTAAAGTGTATCCAGCAGGCAGATGTGATTTTATACGACCGGCTCGTCAATAAACGGCTGCTGAAAGAAGCAAAACCAGAGGCCACGTTAGTTTTTTGCGGGAAGTATCCGAGCTGCCACGTGATGAACCAGACAACGATTCAGCAGCTATTAATTAAGTTTGCGAAGCAGGGAAAGACGGTGACCCGCTTGAAGGGAGGGGACCCCCTTGTATTTGGCAGGGGAGCGGAAGAAGCGGTGGTACTTGCTGAAAGGGGCATCCCGTATGAAATTATTCCAGGTATCACATCGGGAATCGCCGCTCCGGCTTATGCGGGCATCCCTGTTACTCATAGGGAGAAAAGCAGCTCGTTCGCTGTCGTAACGGGGCACCGCTCGAAGGATAATAGGAAAGAGGTGGACTGGAGGAGCTTAGCCCATGCGGTGGATACACTCATTATCTACATGGGGATGGCCCATCTTGAGGACATTTGCGAAGCTCTCATGCATCATGGAAAGGCGGCTGACACGCCAGCGGCAGTTATTCATTCTGGTACTACAGATAAGCAAAGAACCGTTACGGGCACGCTGCATACGATGGCGGAGATCGCAAAGAGGGAACAAGTGGCCAATCCAAGCATCATTGTCGTAGGGGAAGTCGTACGACTAAGAGAAAAGTTTGCCTGGTTTCCAGAGCGGCTTTCAGAAGAAATAGAATGGCTAACGACATCAGGTGGGCGCGTATGAAGGGAATCTTATACGTATGTCATGGCAGCCGCTCAAAGGACGGGTATCAGGAAGCCGTCGCATTCGTGGAAAAGGCCAAGCGCTTCATGTCGGTGCCTATTCAAGAAATTGGCTTTTTAGAGCTAGCAAAACCGACGATAGAAGAAGGGTTTTGCCGCTGTGTTGAGAGAGGAGCGACAGAAATAGCCGTCGTTCCTCTTTTTTTATTCGCTGCAGGGCATGTAAAGCAGGACATTCCTGAAAGGCTGAATGTCTTGAAGTCAATGTTTCCCTTTGTCGTTGTCTCTCTCGGTGAACCGTTTGGTGTACATGAGCGGCTCATTGCTCTTTTAATTGAACGGGTGAACGAGAAAAGACCTCTGAAAGCAAAGCGGCCGGCGATCTTGTTAGTGGGCCGCGGCACGAGTGATGTAGAAGCGAAAGAAGCATTTCGAGAGGTTGTTCAGCTGTTTCGGTCACATATGAGCGGCCATTATGTAAAGAGCGGCTTCTTGGCAGCAGCAGAACCGAGGTTTGATCAGGTACTCGCAGAAACTCTGGAAGAAGAGGAAGTAGACGCCGTTCTCGTCGTTCCTTATTTGCTGTTTAATGGTGTATTAATAAATAAGATGAAGCGGGCCATCTGTTCACTGTCGGCAGCTAAAGGAGTCGTGCTATGTGAAAGCTTAGGAAGCCATCCGGCCGTCTATCGGGTTCTTGTAGAAAGAATAAAGAAAGTGCTGCCTGATAGGTAACTGTACCGCTCTCAAGCATGTGAGAATATGTAGCGGCGAAAGAGCAGCTAAGAGAGAGAAAAGAGAGAAATCTCACATTCCTTCTTGAAAAGTATGTAAGGTTACCTCACCCGTTTGTAGAGGCGCCGTTCCTTCCCTTTTATAATCATATCTATATTCAATCCTGATGGAATGAATAAGAACACATTCAGGCGAAAGGGTGGAAACAATGGCATATATAAAACCTGAGTACATAGTCGACGTCATGATTCAAGCGGGTGAGAGAAAGGCCCAGTCTTCCATTCTTCATTTGACAGTAAAAGGAGCAGCAGCGGCAGTGCTTCTCGGCTTTGGCGTCACGCTAGCCTCCATGGCAAAAGGAGAGCCGCAGCTGGGTCTAGCGATCCTATTCATAATTGTCGCTTGCCTGTCTTTACTATTCATTCTTAAATTGGAATTAGTCACTGGAAGTTTTGCTTTTCTCCCAATGGCGGTTATGGAGAAAAAGGCTGTATATAAAGGAATGCTTGCCCGCTGGGGATGGGTGATTTTCGGGCACTTGACCGGGGGTATTCTGTACGCTTTAGCTTATGCCGGCTGGGCTGCTCATTTTAATGAAGCAGCTGCTCACAGTATGGCTTCAGCAGCAGAAGCGAAAACCACTGCTTACGCTGAATTAGGAGCACCAGGGGTATTCGTCGTTCTGATGAAAGCTATCGTATGTAACTTTCTCGTCACACTGGGCATTGTATTCATTATGCTTTCTCGCTCAAAAGGCGGCAAGGTGATTTCAACCGGCTTTTTAATGATCATTTTCTTTTCGCAAAGCTTCGAGCATGCCGTTGTCAACATGTACGCCATTCCGGCGGGGATGCTGCTTGGCGCCGATGTTAGTGTAGCAGACTGGTGGCTATGGAATGAGCTGCCGGTGCTTACGGGTAACCTTCTCGGCGGCTTGTTATTTGCCGCTTGTGCACTTTCGCTCGTCCAGGCAAAGGAAGTATCCAACCAGCTGCTGCAAACGGTGCAGACCAATCTTCCGAAAGCAGGTATACAAAGAAGAGAATAGTTGCCCGCTGCTTTCATGATTCAGGCAGCGGCTGTTTTTTTGCCTGTCACTCCTCTTTATTTTCTCTCTTTTCCTAGCCTGCATTCATCTGCCGTTTAGAAGCTAGCTAAAATAATTGCTGGATTTGCGTTTAAATGAAAAGGAACTGGTTATTATAACAATAAAAAGTGCGTACCAGAGCATTACATACACAATCCCGCCAGCCGTGCGGCGGGAGAGGTGAATGCCTGATGGACTTTTCTTGGTGTCACCAATTTGTCAGAAGATTCTTCACGGAAGAATGGATGAACGGCAACAAGAATTTGTTATAATCAACCTGTGTGCACATTTTTTTCTAGGAGGAGAGATTATGGAATTCAAGAAATCGTTAATGGCCCTTCTGCTTGGCTCGTCTATGGCCCTTGCTGCATGCGGCGGCGGTGGTGAAGACGCTGGAGAAGAAGGCGGCAACAATGGCGGCGGTGGCGAAGGAACAGAAGAAACAGCCAATGCTGCTCAAGGTGAAGAAGTATATCAGCAAAGCTGTGTGAGCTGCCACGGAGGAAATCTTGAAGGCGGTGCTGGTCCTGCACTTGAAACAGTAGGAAGCAAGTACAGCAAAGATGAAATCCTGAACATCATTGAGAACGGTAAAGGCAACATGCCTCCGAACATCGTTCAAGGTGAAGAAGCCGATGCAGTAGCAGAGTGGCTTGCTGCTAAAAAATAAGCAAATGCAACAGCAAAGAATGCAGTCATAGGGCTGCATTCTTTTTTTGGATAAATTGTGGCGATTTTTCGCTTGCTTCCTATTACAAAATATTTCATTCTTTTCAATGGTTAAAACACCGGTTTCTTCCTCTCTTTCACCTCCTTTCCTCAAGGAATGTTGAAATTAGTCGATATATGTTACAAAAGGAAAAGAAACTGTAATATAAATATGCCTTAACAAAGATTTATTCGATGATATAATAAATCTGGATTTGAGAGAGGTGTCGTAAAAACCTCTCTTTCTTGCATAAATGACAAAAAACGATAGGTGATTACATGATAAATATGAAAGGCGTGACGAAGAAATACCCGAATGGGGTAACGGCTTTGCAAGGCATTGACGTTTCTATTCAGCAAGGTGAATTCGTTTATGTCGTCGGTCCGAGCGGTGCCGGTAAGTCGACTTTCATAAAGATGATGTATAGAGAAGAGAAGCCGACAAGCGGACGGGTCATCGTTAACGGAACAGACTTATCAAAGCTGAAGGATAGCCAGGTTCCGAAGCTTCGCCGGCAGGTAGGCGTTGTCTTTCAGGATTTCAAGCTTCTGCCGTCCTTGACGGCTTATGAGAATGTTGCTTTTGCGCTGGAGGCCATTGAAGAAAAACCAGCTATTATCAAAAAGCGTGTAACGGAAGTGCTGCAGCTTGTCGGGTTAAAAGACAAGGCTAAGATGCTGCCTTCTGAGTTATCAGGCGGTGAACAGCAGCGCGTCTCAATTGCTCGTTCCATCGTAAATAAGCCAAAGGTTGTCATTGCAGATGAACCGACAGGCAACCTTGACCCGGACACAGCATGGGACATCGTTAATATATTTGAGAAGATTAACGTACAAGGCACAACCATCGTTATGGCTACGCATAACAGGGACATCGTCAATACGATCCGCCGCCGGGTGATTGCGATCGAGGATGGAAGAATTGTCCGGGATGAGCAGCGGGGGGATTACGGATATGAAGCCTAGTACATTTCGCCGCCATTTTCGAGAGAGCTTCAAGAACCTTGGCCGTAATGCGTGGATGTCATTCGCCGCTGTATCAGCCGTCACAGTGACTCTTTTGCTTGTCGGAGTCTTCCTGACGGTATTGCTTAACTTGAATAAAGTGGCAACGGACATTGAAAACGATGTAGAAGTACGGGTGTTAATTGCACTGGAAACGACGGATGCCGAGCAGCAGGCGCTGGAGGAACAGCTGAAGGGTCTTCCTGAGGTAGATAGTGTTACATATTCATCGAAAGAGCAGGAGCTTCAGAACTTAATTAAAGATCTTGGGGAAGATTTCGGGTTATTTAAGCAGAACAACCCGCTCTATGACGTGTATGTAGTGAAAACGAAGCAGCCGGAAGATACGGCAAAAGCAGCGAAGAAGATCCAGCAGTTAGACCATGTAGAACAGGCTGTGTACGGTGAACAGAAAGTGGACCGGCTATTTAATCTTCTGGAAATGAGCCGGAACATCGGGTTTGTTCTTAGCCTTCTTCTTCTATTTGCCGCGATGTTTCTGATCTCTAACACGATTCGAATGACTATCTTTGCACGCCGCAAAGAAATCGAGATTATGAGATTGGTAGGGGCGACCAACTGGTTTATCCGCTGGCCGTTTTTACTGGAAGGGATGTGGCTGGGCTTAATCGGTTCCATCCTGCCGATTGCCGCTGTAGCGGTTGGCTATTCCTACGTAGAGGACTTCATTAAAGGGCATACACAAGGCCACTTTATCCAGCCGCTTTCTTATTTCCCATTCATCTGGCAAGTGAGCGGTATTATGCTGCTGATTGGGGCCTTCATCGGCATTTGGGGAAGCTTTATGGCTGTTCGCAGATTTTTGAAAGTGTAATTTTAATAGATCAAAAGAATTTTTGGGGAGAAGAGAGGAGTACTGGATTTTGAAGAAACGTATAGGTGTGACAACCGCTTTAGCTATGTCACTAGGGTTCGGCAGTGTCTTCGGAGGGGCAGACGGAGCTTCTGCCTCGAAGTTATCCGATCTTGAAAACCGTCAATATAAGATTGAAAGTGAACACTCGACGATCAAAGACAAGATTGAAGAAAAGAAACAGACCATTACTGAGCTGAGAAACCAGCAGGAAAGGATATCAGCTGAGATTAAAAAGCTTGATCAGTCTATTACAAAGACAGAAAAGCAAATCCGTGAGAAGCAGAAGGAAATTGCTGATACAAAAGCGGAAATCGAAGAGCTTAAGAAGAAAATTGCAGAGCTGGAAAAGCGGATCGAAGAGCGGAATGTAGTATTAGCAGAACGGGCCCGCACCATTCAAGAGAACGGTGGCTCCGCCAGCTATATTGATGTATTGCTTGGCGCTAAGAGCTTCAGTGACTTCATCAGCCGGGCTAATGCCGTCACAACACTTGTCAATGCAGACAAAGAGATCTTAGAGCAGCAGGAGAAAGATAAAGCAGAGCTAGAAGCCTCGGAAAAGAAATTAAAAGAGAAACTATCCAGTCTTGAAAGCATGCTGGCAGACCTGGAGAAGATGAAGGAAGGCCTGAATAAGAAAAAAGCAGAGAAAAACGAGGTTATGCAGCAGCTTGCTACAGAGGAAGATAAGGCGCATAATCAGAAGCTAGGTCTAGAGGAAGAGCAGCAGCTGCTCGCTTCACAAAAATCATCTATTCAGCAGGCGATTGCTTCAGAGAAAGAACGCATTAAAAAGGAAGAAGAAGCGAGAAAAGAGCGTGAACGACTTGCTCGTGAACAAGCGCAGAAAGAGCGCGAGCAGGCAGCGGCACGTGAAAAGGAAAGCCAAGCTCAAGCTTCAGCCGCTGCTGAAGCTCCAGCTAAGGAGGAAACAAAGGTGGCTTCAGCGAGCCGCTCGTCAGACACTCCAGCTGTTTCATCAGGGATGTTCATGCGCCCTGCGGAAGGGCATTTATCTTCAGGCTTCGGTCATAGAAGCCTAGGCAACCATAAGGGAATCGATATCGCGAACAGCGTCAGCGTGCCGATTGTAGCTGCAGCTGACGGGGTTGTCAGCCGTTCCTATTATTCTTCCAGCTATGGAAATGCCATTTTCATCTCGCATTCTATTAATGGAAAAGTATACACGACCGTTTACGCTCATATGTCTGAACGCGTCGTACAGAGCGGCGAGGTATCAAAAGGCCAAGTCATTGGTTACATGGGCAACACCGGCCGTTCGTATGGCCAGCATTTGCACTTTGAAATTCATGAAGGGCCATGGACGCAATCGAAAGAGAATGCAGTAGATCCAGCTAAATATATTAACTTTTAATGAAACGAAAGCTGTTTTCGGAAGGCTGTTTGGCTTCTGAAAGCAGCTTTTCTGTTTCATGCCAGCCGCAGGTTAAAGATTGGCACTTGGGCGATGGCCCACGCAATATCTCTCTTTTCGAATAACCTGTAATTGTAAGCGGTACTAAGAGGGGGTGCAAAGTATGAGCGGTGGCGGATACGGAAGCGGCTTTGCGCTAATTGTAGTCTTGTTCATCCTCTTAATCATCGTAGGCTGTGCCTATATTGGCGGGGGCTACTAATTAGATGATGGGAGAGGAACGGCAGGCTGCCTGTATGGGCAGCCTGTTTTGTTTGTGCAGCGCTGCGCTTCTTCTCCCATGACGGAAGAAGACTTGTTATAATGGAGGGAGCAATGGGTATACGCAAAACTTGCTGTTTTTACGACTATTTTTGCTAAAGAAGGAATATTGATGATATGAATTGGTGGACAATTGGTTCCTTAACGGTGCCAGCCTCCCAAATTGCCATGGTGATTGCGTTTTTGTTAGCGGCCCTCATCCTTTGGCTGAAAAAGGAGAGGCTGATGCTGGATGTGTATGGGAATGCTGTGTTTGTGTTTATTTTTACATGGAAGCTGAGCATTCTTCTATTTAATTTTTCCATTGTCAAACAGACGCCGCTCTCTCTGCTGTACTTCAATGGCGGCTGGAAAGGCGTTTGGCTGGGTGCGGCACTGGCGCTTATGTATCTTGCCTGGCGCTGTCCCCGCGAAAAGTATATGCTGGCAGCTTGGGTGTGGATGCTCGTCCTGATCGTGTTCGGTATGGCTGATTCTTTGCTAACCGGACAAGCCGGTGTTCTGGCATTTCTTCAGTTTGCGGGAGGAGTGGCACTGCTGGCTATTCCGAGAAGGGAAGCCGGCCGGACGGTTTGGCTGCTGACACTCTGGCAGCTTTTATTTATGTCATTAGCGGATGAGCTGTTCTCGCCTAGCAGCCTGCTATATGTGAGTGTGGCTTGCTTTTTTACTTTCATCGGAAGGAGGAAACACGTTGGCTAAGAAATGGTTCGGCGTGCTGGTCCTTGTTTTGCTTGCCGGCATTGCCATTATTAATATCATGAAGGATAGACAGGAAATTACGGAGATTGAGAATCCAGGCCTAAAGGTAACGGACGAGCAGATTGCTTCAGGAGCGGCTGTCGGGCTTGGGGTAGGTGAGAAGGCACCAGATTTTAAGCTTCAGACGTTGGATGGAAAAGAGGTCTTGCTCTCTGATTACAGGGGAAAGAAAGTGATTTTGAATTTCTGGGCGACATGGTGCCCCCCGTGCAAGGCGGAAATGCCGCATATGCAGTCCTTCTATGAAGAACAGGCAGAAGAAAGCAATGTAGAAATTTTAGCCGTGAATTTAATGAGCCAGGACAATGGAAAGAAAGCCGTTGCTGATTTTGTGAAGCAGTACGGGCTCACGTTCCCCATCCCTCTGGATGAGAGCGGAACAGCTGGAGAACGGTATGACATTGTAACGATCCCTACCTCTTATATTGTGAATACAGATGGAACGATCCATCAAAAGATTATCGGCCCAATGGACGAGCAGATGATGAAGGATCTTGTGAACGAGATGAAATGAAGCGAAGGCCGATCTCTTTAAAAGGAGCTCGGCCTTTTGGCGTTCGTGTATGGTAAGATGAAAGGAAAGAAGGAGTGGAGAACATGAGAGGACCATCATTTAGAACGAAAGCTGTACATAATCATTTACAGGAATCCCGTCCGTTTAAGAGCAAATCGACACCCATCTATCAAACATCTGTCTTTTCATTTGATAGCTTGGAAGAAATGGAAGGATACTTTGAAGGAAAGACCCCTTATTTGTATACAAGAAACGGCCATCCTAATTCAGATGAGCTGGCGCAGAGCGTGGCTACTTTAGAAGAAGCACCAGATGGCGTAGCTGCTTCCTCAGGACTTGGTGCGATTTTAGCCGGCATTTTATCGGTAGCAGAGAGCGGCGATCACTTAGTGGCTGCGAGCGACTTGTATGGCGGCACCTATCACCTTATCAAGGAAGAGCTAAAGACGTTTGGCATTGAAACGACCTTTGTAAATTTCCGCAATCACACAGCTGTTGAGAAAGCGATTCAGCCAAACACGAAATTGATTTACACGGAATCAGTTACGAACCCTTTTCTTCGTGTAGAAGATATCGACACTGTGACTGAAATAGCGAAGAAGCATGGGCTGTCTACAATGGTGGATAATACGTTTGCGACGCCTTATTTGCTGAAGCCTTACACGCAGGGGGTAGATTTAGTCGTTCATAGCGCGACAAAATATATTGGCGGCCACAGCGATGTTTCTGCCGGTGTCGTCACAGGTCGTACGGAGCTGATTCAAAAAGCGCGCAGCAAGGTGAGCAACCTGGGGCTGAACTTAAGTCCGTTTGAATCATGGCTGGCCTGCCGGGGGTTGAAAACATTAGCTGTTCGCATGGAAAGACAAATAGACAATGCAGAGGAGCTGGCCGGCTTTCTAGAAGAGCACAGTCAGGTGAAACGTGTCTACTACCCTGAGTATGTCTCTGAGCAAGGACGCGGCGCCATGGTTACCGTTGAACTGGAGGAAGGGACAAACATGAGCCGTTTCTTCTCCTCTCTCGGCTGGATTAAAATTGTTCCGTCTTTGGCCGGTGTCGAAACAACGGTATCTTATCCGCTGGGCACTTCTCATCGCTCCCTAACGGATGAAGAGAAAGCGAAACTGAATATTAATGAGCGGCTCGTTCGTATTTCGGTAGGAATTGAGGAGTCTGCGGATATTATCCGGCAGATTCATGCGGCGCTTTCCGAATCTGCCGTTGAAGCTAATTGAAGAGTACAGCAAAGCCAGCCCCCGGATGTTTGAATACGCCGGGGCGCTGGCTTTTTTTGTTCATAACTTGTCCGTTTTCCTCATAGGGTAGAGGAGGAGGGCTGTCGGAGTGAAGGCCTGCCGGCAGCTTTTTTGGTCTTCAGATAGGAGGAGGAGAATGGTGAAGAGAAGATGGGCAGCTGTATTGGCAGCTTCTTGCTTCGCTATGGGAGCGGGAGGCATGTACGGAGGAATGTCCATATTAGGGGACGATGGAGAATCCGCTGAGCTTCAGAGAGGCGGCCAGTCGCATGGACAAGCTGTGCTGCCGGATGAGCTTCATAAAGTGCAGACGGCTTACCAGGTGATTACAGAACGCTATGTTGAAAAGGTGGACCAAGCAGAGCTGGTGGAAGGTGCGATTGACGGCATGGTAGGCTCGCTTGAGGATCCTTATTCCGCTTATATGGATGCTGAAACAGCCAAGCAATTTGATGACTCACTTGATTCTTCATTTGAAGGAATTGGAACAGAGATTACAGTGGCAGATGGCAAGCTGACGATTGTTGCGCCATTTAAGGATTCACCGGCAGAGAAGGCAGGCCTTAAGCCGAAAGACCAAATCGTCAGCATAGATGGTGAATCGGTTGATGGGCTGACGATCTACGAAGCGACGCAGAAAATCCGGGGCAAAAAAGGAACGACGGTCACGCTCAGTGTGATGCGTTCAGGGCTGACGAAGCCGCTGGATGTTAAAGTAAAGCGCGACACCATTCCGATTGAAACAGTATTCGCTGAAGTCGAGGAAGCGGGGAATCGACAGATTGGCGTGCTTGAAATCACTTCCTTCTCAGAGGACACCGCGAAAGATTTCAAAGAAGAGCTGAAGAAGCTGGAGAAAAAGGACATAGACGGACTAATTATTGATGTGCGCGGCAATCCTGGAGGCTTCCTGACGAGTGTGGAGAACATTTTAAAAGAGCTGGTCACAGAAAATAAGCCGTATTTGCAAATTGAAGAAAAGGATGGACGGAAGGTGCCGTACTTCTCTGAGAAAGAAAAGGTGAAGCCTTATCCGATTTCCGTCCTGGTCGATGAAGGAAGCGCTTCGGCTTCAGAGATCTTAGCGGGAGCATTGAAGGAAGCAGAAGGCTACAAGGTGATCGGACAAAGAAGCTTCGGAAAGGGAACCGTCCAGCAGCCAGTGCCGCTCGGGGACGGCAGCAACCTGAAGCTGACTACTCATAAGTGGCTAACACCAGAAGGCAATTGGATTCACGGAAAAGGCATTATGCCGGACATTGAAGTTAAGCAGCCGGATTACTTCTATGCCCACCCGCTGCAGGTAGATGAGCCGCTTAAAAGAGAGATGAACGACGACCGGGTGAAGAGCGCGCAAATGATGCTCGAAGGCCTCGGCTATGCACCGGGACGCACGGACGGATACTTTAGCGAAGAAACTGAAAAGGCCGTCCGCGCTCTGCAAATCAAAGAGGGACTAAAGGAAACAGGTCTTCTCGATAAAGAAACAGCCAGCCGTCTGGAGGAACGGTGGATGGAGGAAATGGGGAAGGAAAAGAATGATCTGCAGCTGCAGGCAGCGATCGCTTACATGAAGAGCCTGGAGCGTTAAATATGTCATAAAAGAGCAATGACAGAAGAAAGGATGTCGAAAACGCCCCATTTTCGACATCCTTTTCGTAAATGTTCGGCTTCTTTTGCAATACATACTCACGCGTTTCCTCTTTTTTTGGTACAATGTTGACTGAAAGGTAAGCAATAGTAAGGTGGGGAACGCCGTGTTACAAGAATGGTTAGTAGAATTTTTAGCAGGGTTAGGGAAATTATTTATTCATCCGCTTTTTTATTTTTCTTTTTTGCTCGCTTTTATAGCTGGAATGTTCCGGGTTTCGAGAGAGCGGAAAGATTTTCAAACACGCGTATATGATATTTACCAAGAAATCCGCTACATTTTGCCTTCGAGTTTATTAATCGGTTTGCTTCTGTCTGTCGTCACGCTTGTTCTCGGCCTCACGCTGCCGATTGAGCTGCTGAATATGATTGCGGCAGTCACGGTCATCTTCAGCCTGGTTGGCTTCCGTCTGCTGTCACCAGCCTGGACAGTCGGTGCGGCGGTTTTACTGTTTTACGCAGCGGAGACGCTTGGCTATTCCTTTATTCCAGATCAGGCTCTTTCCTTTGAAGGCATGCTGGTGACTGTTGTCTTATTAATGGCTCTTCTCGTGATAACAGAGGGACTGCTGATGATTAAGCAGGGGTGGCAAGGGACTTCTCCTCGCCTGACAAAGAGCCCGCGCGGCTTAAAGGTAGGTATGCAGCTTGCACAGCGTCTCTGGCTTGTGCCCGTCTTTATGGTTCTGCCAGCAGGAGACCTGCCTTCTTTTGCTTCGTGGTGGCCGGTGGTTTCCATCGGAGCGGAAGCATATGCGCTTATTTGGTTTCCTTTTTTAGTGGGCTTTGCTCAGCTTATTAAGAGCACGCTGCCGGAGCTCGCTGTGAAAGCGACTGGTAAGAGCGTCATCACGTTAGGTATTGCTTCGCTCGTGCTGGCGGTGGCAGCTTACTGGCTGCCCCTTCTTGCGGTGGCGAGTGCTGTGCTTGTCATTTTGGGCCGAATCTGGATCTCTTGGCGCCATTATTCCTATGAGAGCAACCATCCGTATTTCTTTACAAAGCAGCCGATGGGTCTCATGATTATTGGTATTTTGCCGAACACGCCGGCAAGAAAGCTGGATTTGAAAATCGGGGAGATTGTCCATAAGGTAAACGGCATTGCCGTCAGAAGTGAAAACCAGTTCTATGAGGCGCTTCAAAAGAATGCGGCCTACTGCAAGCTTGAAGTAGTCGATGTAAATGGACAGAACCGTTTTGTTCAAGGGTCGCTGTATGCCGGAGAGCATCATGAGCTTGGCCTATTGTTCGTCGAAGAGGAAAGCGAGTATATTTTAGGAGAAAACTAATCCTGTTTTTTTAAACGAAGAAGCCCGTCAGCAAGGACAAGCTTTTGTCTGCTGGCGGGCTTTCTTTCGTACATAATCAATACGGCGAATCCCTTTTCAGAAGGATGGGAGCGCGATGGATGATGATAAGGCCTCACATGACATATTGTTTACAGAGTGCGAAAGCAATGCATAAAAAATAAATAAGTGGTACAAGCTGATAAGGCGATAAAGAAGAGAATATTGGGAAAGGAGGAAAAGTCAATGATGAACAAATGGCTGCGTATTTTGCCGGCTCTCTTCCTGTCCAGTGCGGTACTGATGGCTTGTAATAATGATGAGCCAGAAGTAGAGGATGAGAATATGGAGCAAACGCCGGATAATGGCAATGTGGATGATGACGGCAATATAGATGACACAAATGAGGACACGGATGTTCTTCCTGAAGGTGAGGACGGAATGGGAGACGACGGCGGGGTTCTTCCTGATGGCGAAGGCGATATGAATAATGAGGAAGAGGACATGATTCCTGGAGAAGACGACGCCTTGAATGAAGAGGAAGAGATGACTCCTGGTGAAGGCGAAGAAAACGGAGATATCATCGACGATAATGAAGTATTAGAGAATGAGCTTCCGACTGATGAGAATCAGAATGATGAAGATCAAAATCAATAATGTCATAATCACGCAAAGAGTACTGACGAGCGAAGTCAGTGCTCTTTTTATTTAAATAATGAATTGCTTATATAAGTAAATTGTTATATGATAATGGACGGGACAGGAGGTGCGTATGAGGTGAATAAACAATCAACTGTTGAGATCGAATCAGCGGCTCACGTATTGAAGCTGCTTGGAGATAAGACTCGATTGACGATGATGAAGCTGCTGCAGGCGAATGAGTGCTGTGTGTGTGAGTTTGTAGAGATTTTCGAAATCAGCCAGCCAGCCGTCAGCCAGCATGTTCGCAAGCTGAGAGATGGAGGTCTTGTAAAGGAAACACGGAGAGGGCAGTGGATTCATTATTCTATCAATGAAGAGAGTCAGCATTATGAGCTTGTTCAGCAGCTTCTTCATTATTTGCCGGGCCAGGAGAAGCATTTGGAGGAGCTTCAGTCAAAAGGCTTGCGCATTATTTGTAAGTAAACGGAGGTTTTATTGTGACAGCAACTGCATTAGCTGTAGTTATCTTTCTAGCAACGCTCATTTTAGTTATTTGGCAGCCGAAGGGATTAAATATTGGGTGGTCTGCCTGTGGCGGAGCGGTGCTTGCTTTATTAGCCGGTGTCGTTGACTTTCAAGACGTCATCGATGTAACACAAATTGTTTGGAACGCCACGTTAGCGTTTATTGCCATTATTATTATTTCTTTAATTCTTGATGAAATTGGCTTTTTTGAATGGTCTGCTTTACATATGGCCAGAGCCGCTAAAGGAAACGGCGTGTTAATGTTTGTTTACGTGACCATTTTAGGAGCGGTCGTGGCGGCTTTATTCGCCAATGATGGAGCTGCATTAATTTTAACGCCGATTGTTTTAGCGATGGTGCGGGCATTGAATCTCAAGGAAGCGATGGTTTTTCCGTTTATTATGGCCAGCGGTTTTATCGCGGATACAACGTCCTTGCCGCTTGTCGTCAGCAACCTTGTGAATATCGTATCAGCCGACTTTTTCGGTATCGGGTTTGTTGAATATGCAACGCGCATGATCGTGCCAAACTTCTTCTCTTTAGCGGCCAGCATCCTGGTGCTATATCTTTTTTTCCGCAAAAGCATTCCGAAGAATTATGATACGGCACAGCTGAAGAAGCCTGTGGAAGCGGTGCGGGATATAGGCATGTTCCGCTTATCCTGGGCAGTGCTCGCGGTTCTGCTTGTCGGGTATTTTGCCAGTGAATTTGTAGGGATTCCGGTTTCGATTATCGCCGGTATCGTGGCGATCTTCTTCTTGATGATGGCGAGAAGAAGCCCTGCGGTTAACACGAAAAGCGTGCTGAAAGGCGCACCGTGGAATATTGTCTTTTTCTCCATCGGTATGTACGTCGTTGTGTACGGCTTGCGAAATGCGGGCTTAACGGATGTACTATCGGGTGCGATTCAAGTTGTCGCCGATCAAGGACTGTTTGCCGCAACAGTCGGCATGGGCTTTATCGCAGCGGTTCTTTCTTCAGTCATGAACAACATGCCGACCGTTATGATTGACGCTCTGGCTATTGCGGACACGAATACGAGCGGCGTAATCAGAGAAGCCCTTATTTACGCGAACGTTATCGGTTCAGATTTAGGCCCGAAAATTACACCGATCGGTTCTCTTGCTACTTTATTGTGGCTGCATGTCCTTTCACAAAAAGGCGTGAAGATTTCATGGGGAACGTATTTTAAAACGGGGATCATCTTAACCATCCCAACCTTGTTTATTACACTCGTTGGGCTGTATGTATGGTTGCTTATCATTCATTAATAAAACATTAACGAAGCAAAGGAGATGCAGCACATGGCGAAAAAAACGATCTATTTCTTATGTACAGGCAACTCTTGCCGCAGCCAGATGGCGGAGGGCTGGGCAAAGAAGCATTTAGGCGACGATTGGGAAGTGCGCAGCGCAGGCATTGAAGCGCATGGGTTGAACCCGAAAGCGGTTAAAGCAATGAATGAAGTGGGTATTGATATTTCAAGACAGACATCAGATGTGATTGATCCGCATATCTTAAATCATGCAGATCTAGTTGTCACCCTTTGTGGTGATGCGGCGGATAAGTGCCCAGTGACACCACCGCAGGTGAAGCGGGAGCATTGGGGATTTGATGACCCGGCGAAGGCACAGGGAACAGAGGAAGAAAAGTGGGCAGTATTTCAGCGTGTCCGCAATGAAATTGGAGAAAGAATCAAACGGTTTGCCGCAGAAGGGAAATAGTCACCCCGTGAAAAACTAAAAAAAGTGCGGCTTTATCACCTCTAAAAAAGGCCGATTTTCGCCGTTTTGCTCGTTTTCTTCCATTATATGGTTCTAATTTCATGATCTAAGGATTGACGGAAAAAACGCAATCACGTAAAGTAGAAGTATATATAGAAGTGAGGTGAGGATGTTGGGAAGGCAATAGAAAGAGACATAGTAATGTTTGCAGGCAGTGTTACTCGGCTTATGGACGACTACAATCGAGCTGATTTTTGTACGCAAACAGGCCGGATCAAGCCTCAGCGCGCGAAAAAAGGTCGGTTGAATAGTAGTAACTATTCTTAATTAACGGAGGTGTAATTCCTTGTAGTACAAATGGTCACTACAAGGATCTTATTTGGACGACATATTTAATTTAATCATGGTTGCTATTCTGATTGCATTAACAGCGTTTTTCGTAGCGGCTGAGTTTGCAATCGTGAAAGTGCGCGTTACAAGGATTGACCAGCTGGCAGCAGAGGGACGCCCTAATACAAAAGCAGCTAAGCAAGTAGTGACAAATCTTGATGAGTATTTGTCCGCGTGTCAGTTAGGTATTACGATTACAGCTCTTGCGCTTGGTTGGCTTGGTGAGCCGACGGTAGAACGTCTGCTTCATCCGTTATTTGTGGAGCTTGGGATGACTGGACCGATTGTTAGTGTTGTATCCTTCTTAGTTGCCTTCTTTGCTGTTACATTTTTGCACGTTGTCGTAGGTGAATTGGCACCGAAGACAATTGCTATTCAAAAAGCAGAGCAGGTCACCTTGTTGTTTGCTAAACCATTGATTATCTTTCACCGCTTAATGTATCCATTTATTAAAGTCTTAAATGGATCAGCGAGACTGCTTATTCGCTTACTTGGGTTTAAACAAGTTTCTGAAAGTGAAGTAGGTCATACTGAAGAAGAATTGCGAATGATCTTGTCTGAAAGCTTAAAGAGTGGAGAAATCAATCAGTCAGAATATAAATATGTGAACAATATCTTTGAATTTGATGACCGTCTAGCTAAGGAGATCATGGTGCCACGTACGGAAATTGTGGCGTTTGACAAATCTCAGACGGTAGAGGAATGTCTCGAAATCGTTAGAGAAGAGAATTATACGCGTTATCCTATTGCGGATGGCGACAAGGACCGTATTATTGGTCTTGTAAATATGAAGGAAGTATTGACAGACTATATCATGGATGAGACGAAGAAGAATTTAACGATTGATCACTACGTCCGTCCCGTTATTCAAGTTATTGAGTCTGTTGCCATTGACGACCTGCTGGTGAAAATGCAGAAGGAGCGTACGCAAATGGCCATCTTAATTGATGAATACGGAGGTACTGCCGGACTTGTGACAACGGAAGATATTCTTGAAGAAATCGTCGGGGAAATCCGTGATGAATTTGACCAGGACGAAGTGCCGATGATTAAGCGTATTAACGATCAGCAGATGGTGCTGGACGGCAAAGTATTGCTTAGCGAAGTCAACGATTTATTCGGTTTAGATATCGATGAAGAGGATGTTGACACGATCGGCGGCTGGATTTTGACAGAGAAGCTGGAAGTCCAGGAAGGAGCCGCAGTAGAATATGGGGATTGTATCTTCAAAGTAGTTGAATTGGACGGTTACCATATTAAGTCTGTAGAAGTGACAAAGCAGCAGGCAGCGCCTGCTCCGATATTCGAAAGTCTGGAAGCGGAAGGTCTAGAACCAGTTAAAGAAGCCTGATTTGCATCTGCAAATCAGGTTTTTCCTGTTTAGGTATCTTTTCATTAAGAGATCGTTCCTTTACGGAACAGCTCGGCCACAGCATGCGGCCGATTTTGGGCATCAAGCTTTTTTATAGCTGACTTTACATATTGCTTGACAGTAAGCTCGCTGATTTCCATCGAAGCGGCCATCTCTTTCGTACTTTCCCCCCAAGCGATTCTCTTCATCACCTCGAGCTCTCTTTTACTTAATAGGGGGGCCTCTGCTGTGCTGTTAGAGTCGTGAATCAGCTTTCCGAGCAGCTCGCCAAATAAGGTAAGGGAAAGCAGCATCTCTTCATCGATAGCAGGGTCTGCTGGAAACTGGGTGCTGCAAATATAGCCGATGACTGAAGAACCGAAAACAATAGGAACGACAGCCATTGCATTGACAGAAGGGGCAAGTATATACTTGCTGGTGATTTGCTTCAAGTACTCCACACCTGCGCAGTACTTTGCTTTCTTCTCACGGATAGCAGAATAAATAATCGGCAGTGAACGGATATCGTCTCTCAGCTCTCGAATATGTACGAAGCCTGCTGGGTTTAGAGAGATCACCCCTTCGCCGAGATAGCCGATCGGAGAATACCGCAGCAAGTACGCATCCAGTACAGGGAAGAGGTTTATATATACCTCAAGCGATTGGCATAACAAGTCTTCGTGGCTTGGGGCAGCAGTTAGTTTTTGGACATGCTCACGGATAGTGTGTGCAGAGGGCACAATATCATCTCCTTTTAGGGGATATAATATCACCAAAATTAGGAATATTCAAATTATACTAAATATTTTATATTTTAAATAAGCATTTTAAGAATTTGCTGTTCTTGAAGTGTACACTATCCACTGAAGAAAGGAAGATGTTTCGTTGGCTAATTTAGATCCGCAAGCAAAAGCGTATTTGGAGGCATTTTACCAAGGACCCTTGCTTCAATCCATGGAACCGCAGGCAGTCAGAGATCTTTTCGCACAGATGCCTCCGGTAGAGATAGAGCTGGCACCGCTCGCTAAAGTGGAAGACCGGCAGATTCCTGTTGGAGAGAATGAAGAGATCGGTATTCGAGTATACACTCCGGAAGGACAAGGTCCTTTTCCTATATTCGTTTACTATCATGGCGGCGGCTGGGTAATTGGTGACTTAGAAACAGTCGACGCGAGCTGCAGAGAGATCGCCAACCAGACAAATAGCGTGGTCGTTTCAGTGGATTACCGATTGGCGCCTGAATACAAGTTTCCTACACCAGTGAAGGATTCGTACGCGGCATTGCAATGGGTAAGCGAGAATGCCGACTCCATTAATGGAAACGCTTCCAATATCGTAGTCGGCGGCGACAGTGCCGGCGGAAACTTATCAGCTGTTATGTCGTTATTAGCGAGAGAGCAGAACGGTCCTGAAATTTCGGCTCAAGTGCTGATTTATCCAGTAACAAGTCTCGATTTCAACACGAAATCGTATGAGGAGTTTAAGGAGGGCTACGGTTTAGATAAAGACCTGATGATCTGGTTTGGAGATTACTATATTAATAATGAAGAAGATAAGAAGAATGTGCTTGCTGCTCCTTTATTAGCTGCTGACTTAAGCAATTTGCCTCCTGCCTTCGTGATCACGGCGGAGAATGACGTGCTTCGCGATGAAGGAATGGCTTATGCTAAACGCTTAAGAGAAGCGGGTGTAGAAGTGGAAGAGGTATGCGAGAAAGGCTTGATTCATGGATACTTTACGAATATGGCTGTCTTCCCTGAACGAATTAAGGGCACGATCTCAAGCTTTGCCAAGTTCCTTGATAAAGTAAACAGCAAAGTAAAAAATCCTTAAGCCAAAAAGAGAGAATAATACAAAGGGAGTTGACTAAATGACACTTAAGCAACAGAACAACCCAATCACTGAGGTAGATGCGGTGGTAATCGGAGCAGGGTTTTCAGGACTTTATATGCTGTATCGTCTGCGCGAGGCAGGCTTTTCAACAAAAGTAGTGGAAGCAGCTGGCGGTGTCGGCGGCGTATGGTATTGGAACCGTTATCCAGGAGCACGTTGTGATTCGGAGAGCATTTATTATAATTACTCCTTCTCTGAAGAGCTTTATAAGGAATGGACGTGGTCCTCCCGTTACCCTGAGCAGCCGGAAATCCTGCGCTACCTCAATTTTGTGGCTGATAAGTTTGATTTGCGAAAGGACATTCAGTTTAACACCCGTGTAAATTCTGCTGCTTATGATGAAGAGCAGAATAGATGGCAGGTACAGCTAGATAGCGGTGAGCTGGTATCGGCCAAGTACTTTATTACAGGCGTGGGCTGCATTTCCACTGCTAACTTGCCAAATATCAAAGGGGTCGATCAGTTTAAAGGCGATTGGTATCATACCGGACACTGGCCGCATGAGAAGGTAGATTTCACCGGCAAGCGAGTCGGCGTCATCGGCACTGGTTCGAGCGGCATTCAATCGATTCCTGTAATTGCTAAAGAGGCTGCCCACTTGACGGTTTTTCAGCGGACTCCGCAATTCAGCGTGCCGGCGAAAAACCGCCCTTATGATCCAGAGTTCATCCGGCAAACAAAAGAAAACTATCAGGAGATCAGACGGCAAATGAGAGAGACTCCTATCGGCGTAGGAGCACAATACAGAGACCGTTCTATCCTTGATGATACGCCTGAGGAACGTCAGAAGGTCTTGCAGGAGGCATGGGATAAAGGCGGCTGGCACATTTTATTTGCTTACAATGACCTTATCACAAATGAAGAAGGGAACAAATTAGTAGCTGACTTTGTCCGCTCAAAAATCCAGGAAATCGTCAAGGATCCTGAGACAGCTGCTAAGCTGACGCCTGATCATTATTATGGAACAAAGCGTGCGATTATCGATACCGATTATTTCGAGACGTATAACCGTGATAATGTCAGCCTAGTGGATGTCAAAAAAGCGCCGATTCAGGAAATTACTGAAAACGGTATCCGTACAGCGGACGGTGAATATGAATTGGATGTGATTGTGTTCGCTACAGGCTTTGATGGAATGACAGGTTCCTTGTTTAAGATTGACATCAAAGGAAGAGACGGTGTGTCTTTAAAAGAGAAGTGGGAAAATGGAGCCCAGACGAGAACATATTTAGGATTAACAACAGCTGGATTCCCGAATATGTTCATGCTGACAGGGCCGGAAAGTCCTTCTGTTTTAGGGAACATGCCTGCTGCTATTGAACAGCATGTAGAGTGGGTGTCCGACTGCCTGGAGCATTTACGTGAAAATAACGTAGCTGTTATTGAACCAGAGGGGAAAGCGGAGGATGAGTGGAGCCGCCACTGCAGAGAGCTCGCTGATGCGACTCTTTATGTGAAAACAGATTCCTGGTACACAGGAGCCAATATTCCAGGAAAGGCACGCGGTTTCCAAATATACGTAGGAGGCTATGCTCCTTACCGTCAAATTTGTGATGAGGTAGCCGAAAAAGGCTACGAAGGCTTTTCCTTAACAGTTGCTGAACAAACGACACCTAGCTAACAGAACGCCTGGCTTTAGGCTGCAGACACTTCTCTGCCACCTGTTTATCTTAAAATAGGGCCGTTGATTGCACTCCAGGCGCTTCGCTTTCCGCGGGGCGGGCGGTGAGCCTCCTCAAGCTTCGCTTGTGCGGGGTCTCACCTGTCCCGCTGATCCCGCAGGAGTCTTCGCGCCTTCCATTCCAATCAACATCAGTTTACAAAGTTTGGATAGCCCTATGCTTTTCACGTATATAAAGAAGCAGATGCTTTCAAATAATCGTTCTCTCTTCGCCTTTTGTTTACAAACTGAAGCTAGGCGTTCTCTTTCTTGGGACGCCTGGCTTTCGTTTGCTATAGAAAGAAAAAGTAAATAACAGCTGCCAGCACGATCCGGTAAATCGCAAATGGTGTTAACTGAATTCGGTTGATCAAGGCGAGGAAAAAGCGGATCGACAGCAGCGCGAAGATAAAGGCGCTAATGAAACCGACGGTGAAAAAGGGAAGTGCCTCCATCGTAAAGTACTCCCAGTTTTTAAAAAGTGATAAAGCACTTGCCCCTGCCATAATCGGCATGGCCATAATAAAGGTAAAGTCAGCCGCTGCCCGGTGGCTCATGCCGAGTAGCACCCCGCCGGAGATCGTAGAACCGGAGCGTGAAAAGCCGGGCCAAAGGGCAATACATTGAAACAAGCCGACAAGGAAGGCCTGAGAAAAAGTAATATCATCGACTGTTTCTGTTCTGACATGTGAAGGCGCCAGCCAGTCAGCTGCCAGCATAAGAAAGGCACCGGTAACTAATCCAATCAGTACAGTATGCACGCTGAATAGATGTTCATCAATATAATCCTCGAATAAAAAGCCTAGTATGATCGCCGGAATCAACCCAACCAACACATGAAGCAGTGACAGTCGGGTTCCAGAAGAACCTGAAGCGCTGTTTTCTTTTTTCAAGCCGAGCAGCTGAAGGATTCGCTCTTTAAACACGACCACAACGGCGAGAATGGAACCGAGCTGAATAACAACCTTGAAAGTGTTAGCCACGGGCTCAGAGAATAATTCCTTTGACTTCAACAAGATATCATCCACTATAATCATGTGACCGGTAGAGGAAACGGGCGCAAACTCGGTAGCCCCTTCCACTAGACCAAGAATTAAAGCAACAAACAGCTCCCACCAATTCATTTGTTCACCTCTAGAGAAAATAAATAGCGACTTCACGTTTGTATAGTTACAATAAAGGTATGTCCATATTGAAAGAGACATGCTTGGTTTTTCATTAGCTGTGTTGTCTGCTTAAATGATTATTTGAAGGAGAGTGGGTACATGGGAGTGCATAATTACTTTAAAAGTTTGTCAGATTTAGAGCATTTGTTTCGCATGCCGGGTAAGTTTACATACCAGCCGCATACGGTAGCGGCTCATTCCTTTAAAGTGACAAAGATTGCCCAATTCTTAGGGACAATAGAAGAAATGGCTGGCAATGAGGTGAATTGGCGCTCTCTGTATGAAAAGGCCTTGAACCACGACTATGCCGAGCTGTTTACGGGCGACATTAAGACGCCGGTGAAATATGCTTCAGAAGAGCTGAAGGATTTGTTCTCGCAAGTAGAAGAGCAGATGGCGAAGAAGTTTGTGGAACAGGAATTTCCGCCTGAGCTGCAGGAGATCTATACGGAACGTTTTAAGGAAGGGAAAGACGATACGCTCGAGGGCCGGATTTTGTCTGTAGCGGACAAAGTGGATTTACTGTATGAATCATTTGGAGAGATTCTGAAACGGAACCCGGAGCCGTTGTTTTTAGAGGTGTACCAGGAGGCACTGTCTACGATTATTAAGTTCCGGGATATGCATTGTGTTCAGTATTTCATTGAAAACATTCTGCCAGATATGCTTGCGGAAGAGTTCATCCCGTATACCGAGCTTCACTATATGACTGAGAAGATCGTCCAGAAATATGGGAATGAATAATTCTTTTAAAAAAGTCTTTCTAATCCTAAAAGGTTCCAGTATGATAAAGGCACAAACAGAATCTTGCGGAGAGTGAGATCATGGTAGACAAAATTTTATTAGCTATCTTCATGCCGGGTTTTCTCGTTGTGTTTTTTACTAGAGTGACGCTGAATCATTTTATGGGCCTTTTGCTGGCAGTAGCGCTCATTGCGGCTTCCGCTTATAAAGGCTATACGCATACGTGGCCGCTTATTATCATCGACGCGGCATCCTTAACATTCGGCTTTTGGCTGGCTGGGCGCATGATGAGAAAAGAAGCATATAAAGAAAAATAAAGCAATGCCTCACCTGGCTGCTGCAAGGCTGTACTAGGGAAGGTTTCGTGTAAGATGCTGGCTGCCGCCATTACAGGCAGCTGGCATTTTTTTTGGGGTTCTATTGAGGAAGGGATTTTTATGGGCTTCTAAATAGGGTAGAGGGTAATGATGGATAAATGGATTTTTTCAAGAAATGGAGGCTGTTATATGTTTTTTCGTTCGTATGCGGATGAACAGTTATCTCAATACTCTTATATGATTGCTTGCCAGAAAACAGGGGAAGCGATTGTGATCGACCCTGCACGTGATTTGACCCCTTACATTGAAACGGCAAGGAAAGAAGGGTTTCGTCTAACGGCAGCGGCTGAAACACATATTCATGCGGATTTTGTTTCAGGAGCCAGGCAGATGGCCAGCGATTACGGAGCAGCGTTATACTTATCCGATGAGGGGGGCAAAGAGTGGAAGTATGAGTTCACGGACGGGCTGTCTGTGAACCTTCTTAAAGATGGCGATGTGTTCATGGTCGGAAAAGTGGAGTTTAAAGTCATGCATACACCGGGACACACACCGGAAAGCATTTCTTTCATTTTAACCGATCGTGGGAGCGGGTCAGCGGTACCAATGGGTATATTCACAGGAGATTTTGTTTTCGTGGGGGACGTTGGCCGGCCGGACTTGCTGGAAAAAGCGGTTCAGCTGCAGGGGACAGCAGAGACCGGTGCCGGGCAAATGTATGATTCGATTCAGGTATTTAAGCAGCTGCCAGATCATTTGATTGTTTGGCCGGGACATGGAGCCGGCAGTGCTTGCGGCAAGTCACTCGGAGCTGTACCCATTTCTACTGTAGGCTACGAAAAAGCAAACAATTGGGCTCTAAAGGAAATGAGTAAAGAAGGCTTTCATGAAGAGCTGTTAAAGGACCAGCCTGAACCGCCGGCCTATTTCTCGGTAATGAAAAAGGTGAACAAGGGAGGGCCGAACGTGCTGGCGAATGAAACCATTCCTTATGTGGAGCACTTAACGGACTTGAGGGCATATATGAACCGTTCGGACGTAACGGTGATCGATACGAGAGACAGCCGGGAATTCGCGGCGGGGCATTTGAAGGGAACCATCAATCTGCCGTATACAAGAATCTTTACGAACTGGGCTGGCTGGCTTCTCGATTATGAGCATACACTGGCTGTTATAGCAGCCGAAGAGCAGACAGAAAGCATTCGCCGTTCCCTTCAGTCCATCGGCTTGGACCGGATCGCTGCCTTTGTCAGTCCGTCTGTGCTAAAAGAGGCAGATGCCCTGGAGAAGTACAGAAACATTGACGCTGAGCGGTTAAAAGAGCAATATTCAAAGGAAGACGTATACGTGATTGATGTCCGGCAGCAGAGGGAGTGGGACGAAGGACACATTCCGACCGCTCATCACCACATGCTTGGAGACTTAGAAGAGGAAGCAGGTCAGCTTCCAAAGGACAAGAAACTTATTGTCCACTGCCAAACAGGGGCCCGCTCAGCTATCGGAACGAGCCTGCTGCAGGCCAAAGGGTTTAAAAATGTGGAGAACCTGCTCACCGGCTTTGACGGCTGGGAGAAAGCAGGTGGACCCGTTGAACAAGGTGACAAGGAGGAAAAGAAATGAATGAAGTAACCGTCTATTCAACAAATACATGTCCTTATTGCGAAATGATGAAAGCTTTTTTGCAGGCACAGGATATTCCTTTTAAAGAAGTGAACGTACAACAGGACCGCAAAGCGGCTCAGCGGCTAGTCGAAACGACAGGCCAAATGGGCGTGCCGCAAACGAACATCAATGGCGATTGGATTTTTGGCTTTGATCCCGATGCGGTGATGGAGCTAATCAAGAAGTAAATATGGAGTGAGTGCTGCTTGCGTAAACACTCAGCTGAAGCCAGGTGTATGCCTGGCTTTTTTATGGTGAAAGCGCTGTAGAACATACGTACGCATATTAGTGGTAAGCAAGGTTTTGATTATGCTAAAATGGGGATTATGATTACTATCGACCTTGTTGAAGCACAAGAACCATATGATCGGCCTTTGACCGGCATGGAAGAAATAGATGAAATATATGAAACGGAAGGATGGGGGGTTGAGAGATGACCAATGAATTTAATCTTGTATCTAAGTACAGTCCGCAAGGTGACCAGCCGAAAGCAATTAAGGAGCTTGTAAACGGCATTCGAGAAGGCAAAAAGCACCAGACACTCCTTGGAGCCACAGGTACAGGCAAGACCTTTACCATTTCCAATGTGATTAAGGAAGTCAATAAGCCGACGCTTGTGATTGCCCACAATAAGACGCTGGCGGGCCAGCTGTACAGCGAGTTTAAGGAATTCTTTCCAAACAATGCGGTTGAATACTTCGTCAGCTACTACGATTATTACCAGCCGGAGGCGTATGTGCCTCAAACAGATACATTCATTGAGAAGGACGCAAGCATTAACGATGAGATTGATAAGCTTCGCCACTCAGCTACATCCGCATTGTTTGAGAGAGAGGATGTCATTATCATTGCGAGTGTTTCCTGTATTTACGGCTTAGGTTCGCCGGAGGAATATCGCGACCTTGTAATTTCGCTGCGCACCGGAATGGAGATTGAGCGGAATGATCTTCTTCGCCGTCTCGTTGATGTACAGTATGAGCGGAACGATATTGAGTTCCAGCGTGGAACCTTCCGTGTACGCGGAGATGTAGTGGAGATCTTTCCAGCGTCCCGCGATGAGCATTGTCTCCGTGTAGAGTTTTTCGGGGATGAGATTGACCGGATCCGGGAAGTGGATGCCTTGACGGGAGAAATCATCGGAGACCGTGACCATGTAGCCATCTTCCCGGCCTCCCACTTCGTTACGCGCGAGGAGAAGATGCGCGTCGCCATTGGGAATATCGAACAGGAGCTGGAAGAGCGGCTGAAGGAACTGCGTGCAGAAGATAAGCTGCTCGAAGCCCAGCGTCTTGAACAGCGGACACGCTATGACCTGGAAATGATGAGGGAAATGGGCTTTTGTTCAGGCATTGAGAACTACTCGCGCCATTTAACCTTGCGTCCGCCAGGATCAACGCCGTACACTCTGCTTGATTATTTCCCCGATGACTTTTTAATGGTTATTGATGAGTCGCATGTGACCATTCCGCAAATCCGAGGCATGTACAACGGCGACCAGGCGCGTAAGCAGGTGCTGGTGGATCATGGCTTCCGCCTGCCATCCGCAAAAGATAACCGGCCTTTAAAATTTGAGGAGTTCGAGAAGCATATCAATCAGATTGTCTACGTATCCGCCACACCTGGTCCGTACGAAATCGATCATACTCCGCATATGACCGAGCAGATTATCCGGCCGACCGGCCTGCTTGATCCGGTTGTTGATGTGCGTCCAATTGAGGGGCAGATTGATGATCTTCTTCACGAAATCAATGAGCGCACCGCCCGAAATGAGCGTGTGCTTGTGACGACGCTGACGAAGAAAATGTCTGAGGATTTAACGAATTACTTGAAGGAAATGGGGATTAAAGTACAGTATCTTCATTCAGAAATCAAAACGCTCGAGCGCATTGAAATTATCCGTGATCTCCGTCTCGGCAAGTATGATGTGCTGGTCGGAATTAACTTATTAAGAGAAGGACTGGACATTCCAGAGGTATCCCTTGTCACCATTTTAGATGCAGATAAGGAAGGCTTCCTGCGTTCAGAGCGCTCGCTCATTCAGACAATTGGACGGGCAGCCCGAAATGCGAACGGCTATGTCATTATGTATGCTGACCGGATGACGGATTCTATGAAGAATGCGATCGAGGAAACGAAGCGGCGCCGGGAGAAGCAGCAGGCATATAACGAAGAGCATGGCATCACTCCTCAAACCATCCAGAAAGACATCCATAATGTCATTCGGGCGACGTATACGGCTGAGGAGGCAGAAGGCTATGGTACAGCTGCTGCAGGCAAGAAAATAACAGCAGAAGAAAGAGCCCGCTTAATAGGACAGCTGGAGAGCGAAATGAAGGAAGCGGCCAAAGCGCTTGATTTTGAACGGGCTGCTGAGCTTCGCGATGCGCTTTTAGAGTTGAAATCGGAAGGATGACTGTTACATGGGAATAGATCAGATTGTTATTAAAGGAGCAAGAGCACATAATTTAAAGAATATAGATGTAACGATCCCGCGTGATCAGCTGGTGGTGGTTACCGGCTTATCAGGCTCGGGGAAATCCTCACTGGCTTTTGACACGATCTATGCAGAGGGCCAGCGCCGGTATGTAGAGTCGCTGTCGGCGTATGCCCGCCAGTTTCTCGGTCAGATGGATAAACCGGATGTGGACGCGATCGAGGGGCTGTCACCGGCCATTTCGATTGATCAGAAAACAACAAGCCGCAACCCGCGCTCGACCGTTGGAACCGTCACGGAAATTTACGATTATCTCCGCTTGTTATTTGCCCGTATCGGCCGGCCGACGTGCCCGGTTCACGGCATTGAGATTACTTCGCAGACGATCGAGCAAATGGTGGACCGCATCATGGAGTACGAGGAGCGGACGAAGCTTCAAGTGCTGGCGCCTGTGGTTTCAGGAAAAAAAGGCGCACACGTCAAGGTGCTTGAGGATATTAAGCGCGAAGGATACGTAAGAGTTCGCGTAGACGGTGAAATGAGAGAAGTCGAGGAAGAGATTGAGCTGGAGAAGAACAAAAAGCACTCGATCGAAGTCGTCATCGACCGCATTGTAGTGAAGGACGGCGTGGAATCGAGACTCGCTGATTCCCTCGAGGCCGCTCTAAAGCTTGGTGAAGGGAATGTCATCATTGATGTCATCGGCAAGGAAGAGCTGCTATTTTCTGAGCATCATGCCTGCCCGCATTGCGGCTTTTCTATCGGTGAGCTGGAACCGCGCATGTTCTCCTTTAACAGCCCATTTGGCGCTTGCCCGACCTGTGATGGCATCGGCTATAAGCAAAAGGTGGATGTCGAGCTTGTCATCCCGGACCCTGATTTAACCTTGAAAGAAGGCGCGATCGCCCCTTGGCAGCCGACAAGCTCGCAATATTATCCGCAGCTGCTGGAATCGGTCTGCCGCCATTACGGTATTGATATGGATGTACCGGTAAAGGATTTGCCTAAGGAGCAGCTAGACAAGATCCTGCACGGTTCAGGAAAAGAACGGATTCATTTCCGCTATGAAAATGATTTTGGGCAAATCCGTGAAAACCACATTTATTTTGAGGGCATCTTGAACAACGTTGAGCGCCGCTATAAAGAGACTAGTTCTGACTTCATACGTGAGCAGATGGAAAAATATATGGGAGAGCAGAAGTGTACGACGTGCCGAGGTCACCGTCTGAAGAAGGAAGCTCTCGCTGTAAAGGTAAACGGTCTTCACATTAGCGAAACGGCGGACTTCTCCATTGTAGAAGCGAAGACATTCTTTGCTGAACTGGAATTGACTGAAAAAGAAAGAAAGATCGCTGCGCTTATTTTAAGAGAAATCCAGGAGCGTCTTGGCTTTTTGAATGATGTTGGACTGGATTATCTGACGCTCAGCCGCTCAGCCGGCACGCTTTCAGGCGGAGAAGCTCAGCGGATTCGGCTGGCGACACAGATTGGTTCAAGGCTTACAGGTGTGCTCTATATTCTGGACGAGCCGTCTATTGGCCTTCATCAGCGAGACAATGACCGTTTGATTAAAACACTGCAGAACATGCGGGATATTGGGAATACCCTTATTGTTGTCGAGCATGATGAAGATACAATGATGGCAGCCGACTACTTAATTGATATTGGACCAGGTGCTGGGGTTCATGGCGGCGAGGTCATCTCTGCCGGCACTCCTGAAGAAGTCATGAAGGATGAGAAGTCTCTGACCGGCCAGTATTTATCAGGGAAGAAATTTATTCCGCTGCCGAGGGAGCGCCGCGAGCCGACCGACCGTTGGGTAGAAGTGATAGGAGCCAAGGAAAATAACTTAAAAAACGTGAAAGCGAGATTTCCGCTTGGTACGTTTACTGCTGTAACGGGCGTATCCGGTTCAGGCAAAAGCACGCTTGTGAACGATATCCTTCATAAAGCGCTCGCCCAAAAGCTGAACCGTGCGAAGCAGAAGCCGGGCAAGCACAGAGAGGTAAAGGGGATTGAGTATTTAGATAAAGTCATTGATATTGACCAATCACCAATTGGTCGTACCCCTCGCTCCAACCCAGCTACGTACACAGGAGTATTTGACGATATTCGTGAAGTGTTTTCTGCAACAAATGAGGCGAAGGTGCGCGGCTATAAGAAAGGCCGCTTCAGCTTTAACGTCAAGGGCGGCCGTTGCGAAGCCTGCAGAGGTGACGGCATTATTAGAATTGAGATGCACTTTTTGCCGGATGTATATGTTCCGTGTGAAGTTTGTCACGGCAAGCGCTATAACCGGGAGACACTTGAGATAAAATATAAAGGCAAAAACATTTCCGATGTACTGAATATGACCGTAGAGGATGCGCTTGTGTTCTTTGAAAATATTCCTAAAATTAAACGCAAGCTGCAGACGATTGCTGACGTGGGGCTTGGCTATATTAAGCTCGGCCAGCCGGCGACCACTCTGTCCGGCGGGGAAGCCCAGCGCGTAAAGCTTGCTTCTGAGCTTCATCGCCGTTCTACAGGCCGCTCCTTCTATATCTTGGATGAACCGACGACTGGCCTGCATGCCGATGATATCTCCCGGCTGCTCAGCGTTTTACAGCGCCTGGTGGAAAACGGGGACACCGTTCTAGTGATCGAGCATAACCTTGATGTCATTAAAACTGCCGACTACATTGTGGACCTTGGTCCTGAAGGCGGGGACAGAGGCGGTACGATCGTGGCCTCTGGTACGCCGGAAGTGATTGCAGAAACGGAAGAATCCTATACAGGACGGTATTTGAAGAGAATATTAGAACGTGATCGCCAGCGTGAATAGTGAAAAACGTGAAACTTTTCCCATTAATCTTCGTAAGTATAGACAGAAAGCCAATTCTTGAATGAATGGAGTGCTAACCTTGAACGAAGAGAAGAAACGAATTTTAGAAATGGTAGAATCCGGGTTGATTTCAGCAAACGAGGCATTGACACTGCTCGAAGCACTGGAGAAGGAACCGGGACAGAACGCGCGAAAAGAAAGAAGAGAGAACCTTCTGGACGAGCTCATTGGCTTAGCCCAGCGCTTCAGCTCATCGGGACAGAAGCAAAGCCGGGAATTTAAAAGCAATGCCTATCAATCAAGAGATAAAGTGTTTCAGTTTGTTCAATCGGCTATGCAGAGGGTGAGGGATATTGAGTTTCCACTCGGAAAAACGGTTGAAATCTCCCATGTGTTTGAGGAAAAGGATTTTGTGCCTCGACGCATTAAAGTAGAAGAGGCGAACGGAAACTTTACCATTAAGCCCTGGAAGGAAAAAGGAGTCCGAGCCGAATGTCATGTTAAGCTATACGGGGCTGATGATGAAGATGAAGCGAGGGAAGCATTCATTAAGAATAGCGTCTTCTATGCGCGGGATGAAAAGCTGTCCTTCTCCGTCGGCTTGAAGCTGATGAAAGTAGATACGGTCCTTTATGTACCCGAAGAAGCTCTTCATGAAGCAGCAATCAAGCTGTTTAACGGCTCCTTCTCTATGCATGATATGGACGTCTATTCTCTAGAAGTCAAAACAGCGAATGGCAAAATTGAAATCAAGCGTTCGAAGGTCACCGAATTTGAAGGAGAGACAGGAAACGGACAGATCCATATCATCGACTGTGAGGGCCAAAAAGCAGAAGCAAGCTCCTTTAATGGTGCCGTACATGTCGTAGGGGCTATTGGCTACACAGACATTAAGTCGTTTAATGGCAACGTGCTGTGTGACGTAAAGGCAGGAGGAGCTCACACAGTTAAAGCCCAGGCGGTGACAGGGAATATTGAGATTTACGTGCCGAAAGATACGTCTATGAAAGGCGTCTTACGTACGAACCTTGGATATTTCCAGCTCCCGGAAGAGGGCATGAGAAAGGTTGAAGAGAAGGAAGAAATGGTGCAGAAGATGGTCCGCTTCGAAAGCGAGGTTCAGGCGCTTGATAACATTGTAATTGAGGCAGAAACGAAAACGGGCTCCGTGTCCGTTCAAGAAATCACGCTGCCAGCGACCGACGATAAAGAGCCAAATGGCACCGATTCGCCTTCCTCAACCGCGGACGGTGAATAGGCCAGTCATGTTTTGGCTTGTAAGTGTTGTTATTAACGCCATTTTATTCATTGCCATTTCTGGTTATTTCGCGGGCTTAGAGGTGGACAGCTTTGGCTCCGCTCTTATCGCCAGCCTGATCCTGTCGATTTTAAATGCGATTGTCCGCCCCATTCTTGTATTGCTAACCTTGCCAATTACGTTTATTACACTGGGGCTTTTCCTGTTCGTGATTAACGCGTTCACATTGATGATTACAGACGGCATTATGGGATCAGCCTTTGAAATTTCCGGATTTGGCATGGCCTTGCTGATATCGGTCATTATGTCTCTTTTTAATCTTGTTTTACAGCTGACTATTCTTGATAAAAGACGAACATAGAAGGGTGCCCTGTTTGAGAGTAAGCCGTTCGGATATTGTGGAGAAAATTCAAAATCACAGGTTAAATAGCACACAAAAAAGCTTGAGGGGATTTTTTAAACCTCAAGCTTTTTGACCTTTATAATACCACGCTGCCTATAAGTTTGCGTTTAACTATTTTTGCTTTCATCAAAGTCTTGCTTCAACAAAGAATACATATATAAATCATCAAACTTGCCACATGTAAACTCGTAATTTTTCAATAACCCTTCCCTGATAAAGCCTAACTTTTCCACTAACTTTTGTGAAGAGAGATTAGGGGGCTCTATTAATGCCTCTATGCGTTGGAAATTCATATGTTCAAATCCGTAACCTATTATAGCTTCCACTGCTTCAGCAGCTATACCTTTTCCCCACTGCTCTTTACTCAATTCAAAGCCAATTTCAGTACGGAAATGCTGAGAAACAATGTTATGGAAACCGCAGCTGCCAATAACAGTTCCTTGCTCTTTTAAAGTAATTCCCCATCTAATCCCCGTTTTGTTGTCTTGAATGGATTGGTACCATGAAATCTCATCCAAGGCATCGCTTAATGACTTAAAAGGTTCTACCCCATAATATTTCACTACCTCTTCATCTGACAGGTAATTCAACAGGCTGTTCGCATCTTCTTTTGTCACTTTTCTTAATACTAATCTTTTAGTCTCAAGCAAGGGAAATGTATCGGTATCTGTGGCCATAGCAACCTCTCCTTATTTCATATTGATTCTTTAGTACCCTGCCAGTTCGCTGAAGAGCTTATATCGATATTTTTAACTATATTTTACCATGTGAGGATCTCCTGATTTGATTTTTTTCAATATAGCTGGGAATTAACAAATAAAATCACAATGAAAAGAGCCTCCTTGCCTGCACGAAGACAATACCTATTGTCAAGGTGCTATTAAGGATGCTCTTTTTTCATAGTATGCCTTGTTTATTGCTGGGATGAATCGATCCTCTGTAAATGTTTCATCTTTCATTTAATGGTCTAGGATAAACGTGATACAATAAGTAAATACAGCCTTTAGAGGGGGAACGAAAGATGGCGAAAGTACGTACAACGGATGTGTTGAAAAATTTAGATTTAGAGCTGGTCAGCGGGGAAGACGGCCTCCATCGCCCCATTACTACAAGTGACCTGCATCGTCCTGGATTGGAGCTTGCCGGGTTTTTAGATTACTATCCGAAAGAGCGCGTCCAGCTGCTTGGCCGCACAGAGCTGCGTTTTTTTGAAAAGCTTCCGCAGGCGGAAAGGATAGAGAGAATGGAGCGTCTCTGTGATGATGAGACACCAGCCATTGTGATCTCTCGTGATTTAGATATACCAGAGGAGCTAATCGAATCGTCAGAGCGTCATGCTGTGCCGGTCATGCGCTCCAATCTCACTACAACAAGATTATTCAGTAAATTAACAGCCTATTTAGAAAAAATGCTGGCACCGACAACCGCCGTGCATGGGGTGTTGTTAGAGGTATATGGAGTGGGAGTTCTTCTTACAGGCAAAAGCGGCGTCGGTAAAAGTGAGGCGGCCCTTGACCTTGTAAAGAGGGGACACCGCTTGATCGCGGACGACTGTGTGGAAATCCGGCAGGAGGAAAACGATACGCTTGTGGGAACAGCACCCGAGCTGATTGAGCATTTGCTTGAAATCCGCGGTCTCGGTATCATTAATGTCATGACACTGTTTGGAGCCGGAGCCATTCGCGGGTCGAAACAAATTACGTTAAATGTTCATTTAGAGCTATGGAATTCGAAAAAGCAATATGACCGTTTAGGGATTGAAGATGAAAAGATTAAAATCATTGATACAGAAGTCACCAAAGTCACCGTGCCAGTGCGTCCAGGCCGGAACTTAGCCGTTATTATTGAAGTAGCGGCGATGAATCACCGTTTAAAGCGGTTCGGCATTAATACAGCTCAGCAATTTACTAACAAGCTCGAGAACGTGATTAAAAGCGAACCGGACAGCAACACGGATTATTTGTAAAGGATTATTGTGATCAAGGAGGAAGTACATGGAAGGCTATCCATTGGATCCGATTGCTATCTCTTTCGGTCCATTCCAAATTCACTGGTACGGCCTGATTATTATGACAGGCATCGTACTGGGGTTCTACATAGCAACGAAAGAAGGGGAGCGGCTCGGCTTAGAGAAGGAGACGTTTGCGGATCTATTGCTGTGGGCGCTTCCGGCTGCTATTATTTGTGCGCGTATTTACTATGTGATTTTTCAGTGGGATTATTATTCACAACATCCGGGAGATATTGTGAAGGTCTGGCAGGGCGGCATCGCCATTCATGGTGCGCTCATCGGTTCAGTGGTGACGGCCGTGATTTTTGCGAGAGTAAAGGACATTTCCTTCTGGAAGCTGGCAGATATTGCGGCGCCAAGTATCATTCTTGGGCAGGCGATTGGCCGATGGGGAAATTTTATGAATCAGGAAGCGCATGGCGGGGAAGTCACGCGCTCGTTTCTAGAGGGTCTTTACCTGCCTGACTTCATTATTAATCAAATGTACATTGATGGGCATTATTATCATCCAACTTTCTTATATGAATCTGTTTGGAATATTGTTGGCTTCATCATTCTGCTCTTATTGCGACGAGTAAATTTAAAGCGGGGCGAATTGTTCTTAAGCTATGTAATATGGTATTCGATCGGCCGCTTCTTCATTGAAGGCATGCGTACAGACAGCCTGATGCTGACAGAGTCATTACGAATAGCTCAGGTCATTTCTCTCGGCTTAATTGCGGCAGCCGTCATCATATGGGCAGTCCGCCGCTTGCGAAAGGATCGTCTGCCGTCTTATAACAGCCTCTCTAATGAATAAATGAATAAGAGAAAGGAAGTGGGGAATGAATGAAGGAAACACTGAAAAGCGGCTTGCTTGCAGGCGTAAAAACGACATGGACGCTTGGAAAGATGATCTTTCCCATCACATTAATTGTGACGCTCCTCCAGTATACACCTGTACTGCCGTGGCTGATGAATGCAATCAGTCCAGTCATGGGCATCTTCGGCCTGTCTGGTGATGCCTCTATTCCGCTCGTGCTTGGAAATGTTCTGAACTTATACGCCGCCATTGGTGCGATTCTGTCTCTAGATTTATCAGTGAAGGAAGTATTTATTCTCGCTGTCATGCTTTCCTTTTCTCATAACTTGTTTATTGAATCAGGGGTAGCTTCCCGTGTTGGTGTGAAGGTACCGATTTTACTGGCGGTCCGGCTTGGGCTTGCTGCAGTTTCCGCCATAGTCATTAACCTTGTCTGGAAGGGAGGCGGAGAAACAGCCGTTTACGGCATGGCTCCTCCTTTGCAGGCAGACCCTGATGGGTGGGGGCAAATCTTTATGCTTGGTCTTGAAAAAGCCGGGTATGGTGTCCTGCAGTTAGCGCTTGTTGTGATCCCGTTGATGGTTGCTATACAGGTTTTGAAGGATTTAAAATGGCTCGATGTCTTTTCACGCTGGATGGCACCCGCTACTCGCATGCTTGGCATGAAGGAAAATACCTCTACCACGCTGGCGTCTGGTTTGTTATTTGGTCTGGCGTTCGGTTCTGCGGTCATGATTCAGGCGGTGAAGGAAGACGGCGTCAGCCACCGGGATGTCACGCTGGCAATGATTTTTCTGGTAGCTTGTCATGCGATTGTAGAGGATACGCTTATTTTTGTGCCGCTTGGCATCACGGGAGCACCCCTTGTTGCTTTATTCCTTATCCGGCTGATTGCTGCCATCTTGTTGACACTTGTCGTAGCAAGGCTATGGAAAAGCGCGGAAATTGTTCAAAGAAAGGAAGCAAAATTATCGTGACAAAAATTACTACACTGTTATTCGACCTAGATGGTACTTTAATTAATACAAATGAATTGATTATTTCCTCATTTTTACACACGCTGAACCATTACTTCCCCGAACAATTCAAGCGGGAGGATGTGTACGCATTTATGGGCCCATCATTGACGGAGACCTTTACGAAGCTGGATGAAGAGCGGGCGGAGGAAATGATGAACCATTACCGGGCCTTTAACATAGAAAATCACGACGCGCTCGTAACGGAGTTTGAGGGCGTATTTGAAACGATCCGCACGCTGAAGGAAAATGGATATAAGATGGCCATCGTCTCTACGAAGCTGCGTGATACAGTGATTAAAGGTTTAAAGCTGACGAATCTGTACCAATTTTTCGATGTAATTGTTGGATTGGATGACGTCACTCATCCAAAGCCGGACCCTGAGCCGCTGCGAAAAGCACTTGAGGCATTGGGATCTAAACCGGAGGAAGCGATCATGATCGGAGATAATTATCATGATATTGAAGGAGGGCAAAACACCGGCACGCTGACAGCAGGTGTGGCCTGGTCCATCAAGGGAAGAGAGTTTCTGGAGACGTTTCATCCGGATTATATGCTTGAAACGATGCCAGATCTACTGGATATTCTCGAAATAGGAGAAACCAGAAAGTGAGAAGAACGACGCGGTATAAAGTAGAAGGAGCTAACTCGCTCTGGAATATTTATAAAACCGTTTCTTTTTGGAAAACATTCAAGAATACGCTTATTATTGAAATTGGCCGCTTCACCCCTTTCATGAAGGTGAAGAATGGGTTATACCGCTCTTTCTTAGGCATGAAAATCGGTGACAAAAGCGCCTTAGCCTATAAAGTGACACCGGATATTATGTTTCCTGAACTCATCACTATTGGTCATAACACAATTATCGGATACAATACGGTTATTTTAGCGCATGAATACTTGATTGAAGAGTACCGCCTAGGTGAAGTGGTGATTGGCGACAATGTGATGATTGGGGCCAACAGCCTCATTCTTCCTGGTGTGACGATCGGCGATGGCGCCATTGTCTCGGCTGCCACACTTGTGCATCGTGATGTGCCTGCCGGCGCCTTCGCTGGCGGCAATCCGATGCAAATCAAAGGGCGCTCCTAGAAGTCTTTAAGCGAAAGCTTAAAGACTTCTTTTTTTGTAATAAAAGTATTTTTACGGAAGTGTTGTTCCTGTAGAATAATGATTTTATTATTGCATAAACAACAAATTTTGAAATTTTTCAAAAAAAATTTAAAAGTAAGCGTTTTCTCAGAAAATTTGGACTTGTTTTTATATTTTTCAGAATATAGAATATACATAACTTATTTTTCTGATATACATCTAGGAGGAAGTCTACATGGTTACATTTTTAGCATCTTTACTATTACTTGTTGTTGGTTATATGACCTACTCTAAAGTAGTTGAACGTGTATTCGTTATTAACGATAATCAAAAAACACCGGCTTACACGAAGCAGGACGGCATGGACTATATGCCGATGAGCTGGTGGAAGGGATCCTTGATTCAATTATTGAATATCGCGGGTCTTGGACCGATTTTCGGTGCGGTAGCCGGAGCGTTATATGGTCCGGTCGCATTTATCTGGATTGTCTTCGGCTGTATTTTCGCAGGAGCAGTACATGATTACTTCTCAGGCATGCTGTCGCTTCGCCACGGTGGAGCACAATATCCGTCTCTTGTTGGCCGCTATCTCGGCAATGGAATGAAAACAGCTATTAACGTTTTATCTATCATTTTAATGATTTTAGTAGCGGCAGCTTTTACAGCAGGACCGGCTCAATTAATTGCGCAGATTACGCCGCTTAGCTTTACAGCTGGATTAGTCATCGTCTTCATCTATTTTCTACTGGCAGCGATTCTGCCAATCAACCGCATTATCGGAAAGATTTATCCGCTCTTCGGTGCGATTCTAATCTTTATGGCAGGTGCCATCGCTGTTGCTTTGCTTTTTGGTGAGGCGCCGATCCCGAACCTGACACTTGAGAACCTTCATCCAGGAGAGCTGCCGATCTGGCCGCTGTTGATGGTAACCATTTCTTGTGGAGCGATTTCAGGCTTCCATTCTACACAAAGTCCGATCGTTGCCCGTACGATGAAGAAGGAATCAGAAGGGCGCAAGATTTTCTACGGAGCTATGGTAGCAGAAGGGATCATTACGTTAATTTGGGCGGCTGCAGCCATGACGTTCTTCCATGGCACAGAGGGTTTACAGGCGGCTATCGCTGCCGGAGGGCCAGCTGGAGTTGTTAATGAAGTTTCATCTTCTCTGCTTGGTACACTGGGCGGCGTGCTGGCCATCTTAGGTGTTATTATTCTGCCGATTACGACAGGAGATACAGCGCTTCGTTCTTCACGAATGATTCTAACTGAGATGGTGTCCAAACGGATGAACACGGAAAAGAGAAGCGTCTCGCTGATTCTTTCCTTCGCTGTTGCGGCACCTATGTTCTATTTATCAACGATTGATTACTCGTTCTTATGGAGATATGTTGGATGGACAAACCAGGTAGTAGCTACAGTAATGCTGTGGACGGCTGCTTCCTATTTGCTGAAAGAAGCGAGAAATCACTGGATAGCAGGTGTACCGGCCATGTTCATGACAGGGGTTGTATGCACTTACATCTTCTATGCACCTGAAGGATTTGGCATGGATTATACGATTTCCATGATCATCGGCTTTACTCTAACAGCGATCATTGGCTGTATTTATGCTTGGCAGATTCTTCGTCATAAACGAATGACAGAGGAAAATGGTGTAACCGTGAGCCAGGTCTCTTAATGAATAGAAGGCTGCAGATGATTCATTCATTGAATCATCTGCAGCCTTTTTTGTTTTAGCATGTTGAATACGTTAAATATTCAGGAGAAAGCTTGCGGAAATGACGAAAATTTGCCAACCTATTGATAGGAGTTTGAAAGGACGGCTAATGATGAAGGGAAAAATTAAAGAGAAAATTACGTTACGGGCACTCATTGTCATGCTCGTCGTACTAGTGACCGGTTTGTCTCTTGGTGTTACGTATACACTGGTAGCGAGCGAGACAGCTAAATTGAAGCGCCAGTCGCTCGAGGAGAAGGTGAAGGATACCTCAAGGCTCGTTGCGGAATCGGCTATTGTTCGCGATGGGATGTCAGGCGAAAGACCGGTGGAGGATATTCAGCCATTTGTAGAGGACATTCGCAGACAGACAGAAACCGATTACATCACCGTTTTTAATATGGAGGGCATTCGTCAATCCCACCCTAATCCTGAGCTGATCGGCCAGCCATTTCAAGGAGGAGATGAGGGACCGGTGCTCTCAGGGAAAGAGCATTTCTCCACAGCTGAAGGCTCCCTTGGGCTGTCCATCCGTTACTTTACTCCGGTAAGAGACGGGAGCGGACGTCAGACGGGGGCCGTAGCGGTCGGTGTGACGCTTGAACAAGTGGAGGAAGCGATTTACAAAAGCCGGTCTATTATTTATACCGGTATGGCAGCAGGGCTGGTCGTCGGTGTGTCAGGAGCGTTTTATCTCGGGCGTCGTGTCAGGAAGGTGATGTTTGGCCTGGAGCCGGGAGAAATTGCCCGTTTGCTGGAGGAACGCAGCATTTTAATCGAATCGACTCATGAAGGGATTGTTGCTGTGGACCGGGACGGGCGCATTACGCTCATTAACGAAGCTGCTAATCGTCTGCTGGATAAAGCAGGGAAAGTCGGTCCGTTCAGGGGACGGAAAGCCGAAGAGGTGATCCCGAGCTTTTATGTATCATCGGTGCTGCGGGATGGCAAGCCGGCCGTTGATAAAGAAGCAGAGGTGAACGGATCTATCTTTTATGTGAACAGTTCCCCGTTAAAGGTGGGGGAGCACATCATCGGGGCAGTATTGACGTTCCGCGATGAAACGGATGTCAAGAAGCTGGCAGAGCGTTTGAGCGGAACAGAGATGTATGCAGAAGCCTTGAGGGCGCAGACGCATGAATTTATGAATAAGCTTCATGTCATCTTAGGACTCGTGCATATGAAGGATTACAAAACGCTCGCTGCTTATATCGAAGAGATTCACGTGCGCTACCAGGATAGCATTGGTTACTTGGCTCGCCGCATCAAAGATCCCATCATTGCGGGGTTCCTGCTGGCGAAGATGAGCTATTCAGCGGAACAGGGAAAAGAGGTCGTACTGTCAGAGGATTCTTACTTACCGAATAAACAGGACAGCCGCTTTACACATGAGCTTGTGACGATCATTGGCAATCTCATTGATAACGCCTTAGAAGCGACACCGGTTGATGGGCGGCCTATAACGGTGTTAATCGAAGTGCAGGAAGAAGAGCTGATTGTTGAAGTGAAGGATCATGGAAAGGGCATGGATGACCCGGAATCCGCTTTCCAAAAAGGCGTGTCTGAAAAAGGAAAAAGCCGCGGTTTTGGTTTGCACCTGGTTAGTGAGAGCATTCAGCGGCTGAATGGGGAGATTCAGGTATTATCCGAAAAAGGCAAAGGAACGATCATAGAAGTGATTCTGCCATATGAAAGAAGGGGGAAAACCATTGATTAAAGTAATGGTCGTAGAGGATGATCCGATGGTAGCCGAATTGAATAAGCAATATATTGAAGCGGTGCCAGGCTTTCGGGCCGTGGGACAAGCAGCCGCCGAAGAGGTGATGGAGAAGCTTGATGACCTCCAGCCGGACTTGCTTCTGCTTGACATTTATATGCCAGGTCTCAACGGACTTGAGCTTTTGAAAAAGCTTCGGGCAAGCGCCGCAGAAGTAGATGTTATTATTATCAGTGCCGCCAATGACACACATAGTATCCAAAAAGCCATGCGCTATGGCGCGGTTGATTATTTAATTAAGCCTTTTCATTTTGAACGCTTCCAGCAAGCGCTTCTGTCTTATAAGGAGCGACGCCAATTTTTTACGGTGACGGAAGAAGTAAAGCAGAAGGAGATCGACCACTTTCTCCACCGGCTAAGGGAGAGAAAGTCAACGGTTGATTTACCGAAAGGCTTGACGAAGGCTACGCTGGCTGCTGTGTGGAAGGCTGTGCTGCAGGAAGAGGAAGAGGATTTCTCCGCAGAAGATGTTGCCTTCAGCTCAGGTGTTTCGCGTGTATCTGTACGCAAGTATTTATCTTTCCTGCAGGAAGCAGGCATCCTGTCGGTGGATGTTTCCTATGGCTCTGTTGGCCGTCCGCAAACCCGCTATCGAATTAACCGGGCAGTGATCGGCCGGGTCAACCAGCTCCTGAACGTACATGCTGATGACTGAAGCAGTAAATAGAAAAGAGTTGGTTCTGTAGTAAAAAGAACCAGCTTTCTTTTTGTTTTAATTTGAAAGCGTTTGCTTTTTTTATTTTCAAAAATATTTTTTTTATTACATTATTCCACAATTTTCGCCAAATGCAGTATCTTAATAGTAAGGAGTTTACGAGAAAGTAAAGGGGGAATAATAGATGCTGCAACTAGCAGGAAATGTATGGAATGAATGCTGGAAAGCTCACGATAAAATTAAACAGATGCTGTTTTTTGCTCTTCCTAAAAAAGAAAGCGCTTTAAAGAAAGAAAAGCTAGATGACCAACCAACTGTAGGGGATCCGAATGGCGGCAACGGTCCAAAAAGATATATGTCACCCGCTCAATGGATCGGCTTTTTCCTTGGTCCCCTGCTATTCTTTGTGATGATGTTCTTAATTTCGCCTCCGGGGCTCACTCCCGATGCGCAATCTGTACTGGCTATTACGGCTTGGGTAGCAGTTTGGTGGATTACAGAGGCGATTCCGATTCCGGTTACGTCGTTATTGCCGCTTATTTTAATGCCGATGACTGGTGCGTTAGATGGGGATGCGACAGCTGCCGCTTACGGTGACCCGATCGTCTTCTTATTCCTTGGCGGTTTTATGATTGCGATGGCGATGGAGAGATGGGACTTGCACCGCCGGATTGCCATGGCGATTGTTGCCTTTATTGGTACAGGCTCTAAGCGTATTGTACTTGGCTTTATGATTGCTACTGGCTTCCTGTCTATGTGGGTATCCAATACAGCGGCTGTTATGATGATGGTGCCAATCGGAACAGCGATTACGTATCAGGCGGCTCAAATTGTAAAAAAAGCTGGAGACAAGTCGATTGATATTAAAGGGTTCGAGAAAGCTGTTATTTTTGGAATCGGCTTTGCCGGTACGATCGGCGGTCTCGGTACATTAATCGGTACACCGCCAAATATCATTATGGCAGCAGCCGTGAAAAACCTGTACGGCGTAACGATTTCGTTCGCTGACTGGATGTTCCTTGCTGCTCCGGTAGTGTTCATTATGCTTATCGTTGCTTGGCTATATCTTGTTAATATCGCTTTTCCTATTAAATTTAAAGAGCTTCCGGGTGGAATGGAATTAATTCGCTCAGAGAAGCAAAAGCTTGGAAAGATGTCATCAGAAGAAAAACTTGTGATGGGTGTGTTCGTATTCGCAGCCTTCATGTGGATCACACGCACATTCCTATGGCAAGATCTGATCCCGGGCATCAGTGATACGATGATTGCGATGATTGCTGCAGTATTACTATTCATCCTTCCGTCTCGTCAAAAGGGCGGTGCTTTATTAGATTGGACAGTATCACGTGACTTGCCATGGGGCGTACTGCTTCTATTCGGCGGCGGTCTTGCTATCGCAGCAGGCTTTGCTGAAACAGGGCTTGCACAGTGGATTGGTGAACAATTAACAGTTCTTGAAGGAATGCAAATGCTGCTCGTTGTTGTCTTTGTTACAACCTTCGTTCTATTCTTGACAGAGATTTCTTCAAATACAGCAACAGCTACAATGATCATGCCGGTATTGGCTTCATTGGCTCTAGCGATTGATGTGCATCCATTTGTACTAATGATGCCAGCTGCTATGGCGGCGAACTGTGCCTTCATGCTTCCGGTAGGTACACCTCCGAATGCGATTATCTTTGCGACAGGCAAAATTAAGATCAGCGAAATGGTACGGGCAGGATTCTGGATTAATATAATCGCCATCGTTCTGATCGTTTCAGCTATGTACATTGTTATGCCAATGATCTTTGGTGTAGAGATTGGCTCTTTCCCTGAAAGTTTTAAATAAGAATGAAGAAAGATAAAAAAGCGTTCCGTTTGACGGAGCGCTTTTTTGGAATGATTTTTTATGAGTTAGTCCGGCTTTTGTTTTATGGCTCTTGACGGGAATTGTCAGAAGGGTTAAACTACTTATAACTTCATCATGTTAGCACATTAGCGAACTAAAGTGCTGGCGTGAAATATTCAATGATCGGGTGATTGACTATGTCCAAGCTGTTGATGTTCGAAAAGCCTGTGGGAATGCGTGATACGCTGCCTCACATTTATGAAACGAAACGAAAGCTGAAGGAAGCAGTAGAGAAGGAAATGAGGAGCTGGGGTTACCGTTTTATCGAAACGCCAGCTTTGGAATATTATGAAACTGTAGGAGAAGCATCAGCTATCTTGGACCGTCAGCTGTTTAAATTGCTGGATCAGGCTGGACATACGCTTGTGCTTCGTCCGGATATGACGGCGCCTATTGCTCGTGTAGCCGCTTCAAAGTTGTTGAAGGAGCGGGTGCCGCTCCGGCTTGCGTATTCGGCGAATGTCTACCGCGCGCAGCAGCGTGAAGGCGGGCGGGCTGCCGAGTTTGAACAAATCGGTGTAGAGATGATCGGGGATCAGACAACCAGTGCAGATGCTGAATTAATCTCACTGTTAGTGTCTGTTTTGAAGAAGGCCGGTCTGAAGCGATTCCAGGTATCTCTTGGCCATATCCGCTTTACCGATGAATTGTTTAAGCAAATTCTTGGAACGGAAGAGCGAGCGGAATATTTACGGCGGTTTTTATATGAAAAGAACTATGTTGGCTATCGTGAATACGTGAAGAGTCTGTCTCTTTCTTCTATTGATAAACAGCGCCTGCTTCGTTTTCTTGATTTATCCGGAGGAAAGGAATGCTTGGAGAAAGCGTCTGAGCTGATTGAAGGCCAGGCAGGGCGTGAGGCAATAGAAGAGCTGAACAGTGTATATGAGCGTTTGGAAGAGTATGGGGTGGCCGAATATATAAAATTCGACTTGCCGCTTGTCAGCCATATGAGCTATTACACAGGCCTGTTATTTGAGGTGTATGCGGAGGGTGTCGGTGTGCCTGTCGGAAATGGCGGCCGCTATGACCAGCTGCTTGAAAAATTCGGGCGTCCGGCAAGTGCTACTGGCTTCGGTTTACGCGTAGATATGCTGATCCGTGCACTGGACGAGCTGGCAGAGGAAGAAGCGGTTCACTGTATTTTATTCAGCAATGAGCGCCGTGTTGAGGCGATTCAGGAAGCGGCCGCCAGACGGGAAAAAGGAGAAGCGGTCCTGCTTCAAGATGTTAATGGCGTAGAAGATGTAGACCGGTTTACAGAAGCATATGCCAGTGTTTCATTCTTTCTTGGAAAAGCAGCAAGCGGAAAGGGGAATTAACCAATGTTAACGATAGCGATGCCAAAGGGGCGTATTTTTGAAGAAGCGGCGGCCCTTCTTCGTGAGGCGGGGTACAAGCTGCCTCCAGAATTTGATGAATCCCGCAAACTTATTATTGAAGTGCCTGAGGAGAACATGCGGTTTTTCTTGGCAAAGCCTATGGATGTAGCGACTTATGTAGAACACGGGGTAGCTGACCTTGGGATTGCCGGAAAAGATGTCCTTCTTGAGGAAGAACGGGATGTATATGAGCTGATCGACTTGAAAATTAGTCCATGCTATTTGGCGGTAGCCGGCTTGCCGAACACCTCTATTGATGAAGTAGCACCGAAAATTGCGACGAAATACCCGAGCGCAGCCTCTGCTTATTACCGGACGAAAGGCGAGCAGGTAGAAATCATCAAGCTGAATGGTTCCATTGAGCTGGCACCAATGATCGGACTAGCTGACAGGATCGTCGATATTGTATCTACCGGGCGGACGCTCAAAGAGAACGGACTGGTCGAATATGAAAAGATTGTGGATATCACATCAAGATTAATTGTCAATCCAGTCAGCTACCGCATGAAGGACCAGGAAATTGGCCAGCTTGTCAGCCGACTGTCAGAGATTATTTCAGAAAAGGCAGTGTGAGAGTATGAAAATCCAAAGTGTCACTGAAGAATTATCATTGAAGCGCTCTGTGGACAGCGGCACAGAGGAACAGCGTACAGCGGTCCGGCAAATTATTGAAGCGGTTCGTTCGGAAAAAGATGCAGCTGTGAAAAGGTATACAAAGCAATTTGACGGTGCGGAGCTTCATGAGCTGCGGGTTACACAGGAAGAGATAGAGGAAGCATACCGTGAATTTCCAGCGGACATGACGGAAATCATTAAAGAAGCCGCCGATAATATTTTCGCTTTCCATGAAAAGCAGCTAAGACAAACATGGACGTATACCGATGACAACGGAACGATGCTTGGGCAGAAGATGACACCGCTTGATTCAGCGGGTGTTTACGTACCTGGAGGAACCGCTGCTTATCCATCCTCTGTGCTTATGAATGTCATGCCGGCTAGAGTGGCTGGTGTGGAGCGCATCGTTATGATCTCACCACCTGGCAAAGATGGACGTCTGCCGGCGGGCGTGCTTGTCGCAGCGGATATTGCGGGTGTAAAAGAGATTTACAAGGCGGGCGGTGCTCAGGCGATTGCGGCACTTGCCTATGGTACGGAGTCGATCCGTCCGGTGGATAAAATCACGGGTCCCGGCAATATTTTTGTAGCGCTCGCGAAACGGGAAGTGTTCGGCGATGTGGACATTGATATGATCGCTGGACCGAGTGAGATTGCCATATTGGCTGATGAAAGTGCGTATCCAGCGGAGGTTGCTGCTGATTTGCTTTCGCAGGCAGAGCATGACCCAAGAGCGAGCAGCGTACTCGTTACACCTTCCCGAAAGCTTGCGGAAGAAACAGCGGCTGAAGTAGAAAAGCAGCTCTCCAGTCTTCCGCGTGAAGCAATTGCCCGGCAGGCAGTGGAGCAATACGGCGCTATTTATGTTACGCGTGATTTGACAGAAGCGATAGATGTTGTCAACCAGCTTGCACCAGAGCACTTGGAAATCATGACGGAGCAGCCCTTAACGATTGTTGAGGAGATCCGCCATGCCGGCGCCATTTTTATCGGACGCTACAGCTCGGAGCCGGTGGGTGATTATTTCGCTGGCCCGAATCACGTATTGCCAACGAACGGGACAGCCCGCTTTTCTTCACCGCTCAATGTGGACGATTTTATGAAGAAATCCAGCTTGATTATGTACAGTGGGCAAGCTTTTGAGGAAAACGTTGATAAGATTGCTGCGTTTGCTCGTCTAGAGGGATTGGAAGCACATGCGCGAGCAGTGGAGATTAGAAAACAAAACAACTAACTAAATATATAGATGAAATTAGCAGAAGGAGATGGACATAGTGAGCAACCGGGTGTCAGAGCTAAAGCGTCATACAAATGAAACGAAAATAGACCTCGCTTTTTCGATTGATGGAGAAGGAAAAGCAGATATTCAAACAGGCGTTCCTTTCATGGACCACATGCTGGATTTGTTTACTAAGCACGGACAGTTTGATTTAACGGTGAAAGCAGATGGAGACACGGAGATTGATGATCACCATACAACAGAGGACATCGGTATTTGCCTCGGGACGGCCCTAAAGGAAGCGTTAGGAGACAAGAAGGGCATTAAGCGATACGGCAATGCCTTTGTACCGATGGATGAGACGCTTGCTCAAGTCGTAGTTGACTTAAGCAACCGTCCGCACTTTGAAATGCGCGGAGGAGAGTTCCCGTCTCAAAAGGTAGGTACCTTTGATACAGAGCTTGTATATGAGTTTCTCTGGAAGCTGGCGCTCGAAGCCCGAATGAATCTGCATGTGATCATTCATTACGGAAGCAACACACATCATATGATTGAAGCGGTATTTAAGGCTCTTGCCCGGGCGCTCGATGAAGCCACGATCGTCGACCCTCGTGTGAAAGGCGTGCCGTCAACGAAAGGAATGTTATAATGATTGGGATTGTAGATTATGGAATGGGCAACTTATTCAGCGTCAGCAAGGCGCTGGAGAGAATTGGCGTTCCTTATGTACTCAGTGAATCACCGGAAGAGCTTAATCAGACAAAAGGATTAATTTTGCCAGGTGTCGGTTCGTTCAGGGACGCGATGGCTTTATTGAAGGAGAAGAAGCTGGATACATTCCTGCATGAGTATGTAGATAGTGGCCGCCCATTGCTTGGCATTTGCCTCGGCATGCAGCTGTTATTCCAGGAGAGTGAAGAAAATGGCCACACAGCAGGACTCGGCTGGCTGAAGGGCCGCATTACACGCATCCCAAATCAAGATGACGAGCGTGTGAAGGTGCCTCACATGGGCTGGAATCAGCTTGCTTTTCATAAAGAATCGCCTGTCCTGAACGGAGTGGAAGAAGGCTACGTCTATTTCGTTCACTCTTACTACGCGGCAGAGGTGGATGAAGAATCACTGCTCGCAAGCACGGTATACAGTGTAGAGATTCCGGCAGTTGTCGGCAAAGGCAACGTATTCGGCATGCAGTTTCACCCAGAGAAGAGCGGCCATGTCGGCATGCAGCTGTTAACGAATTTTGCAAAAGCAATGGAGCAATCGGAGGCGATCATATGAGTTTTACGATTTATCCCGCCATTGATATGCGCGGCGGCAAGTGTGTACGTTTAAAGCAAGGTGATTATAATCAGGAGACGGTATATGGCGACTCTCCATTTGATATGGCAAAGTCCTTCGTAGAAGAAGGTGCGGATTGGATCCATATGGTTGACCTTGATGGGGCAAAGGATGGAAAGCGGATTAATGACCGCTTTGTTATCGAAGCAGCAAAGAACCTGAGTGCAAAGGTGCAAATCGGAGGCGGTATCCGTTCAGAAGAGGATGTTCTTCATTACTTAGACAGCGGAGTGGATCGTGTTATTATCGGCAGCCTGGCTGTTTCCAATACAGCTCTCGTAAAGGAGTGGCTTGGAAAATACGGCAGCCGCATAGCGATTGGTTTGGACGCGAAGGACGGCTACGTGGCTACACATGGCTGGATTGAGACCTCTTCTTTAAAAGCAGTGGACCTTGGCCGGGAGCTGGCAGAAGCGGGAGCAGAAACATTTATCTTCACCGACATTGCGACTGATGGTATGCTGTCTGGTCCAAACATAGAAGCGGCTGTTCAGCTGGCAGAAGCAACGGGCAAGCAAGTCATCCTGTCCGGCGGCGTGAGCTCGCTTGCCGATTTAAAGGACGCTAAGCGCTATGAAGAAAAAGGTGTCAGCGGAGCGATTGTCGGAAAAGCGATTTATACAGGACAGTTTACTGTAAGAGAAGCATTGAAGGAGGTGGGCGAGGCGTGATTACAAAACGAATTATTCCTTGCCTGGATGTAAAGGAAGGACGCGTAGTGAAAGGCATTCAGTTTGTACAGCTGCGAGATGCCGGAGATCCCGTTGAGCTTGCCAAAACTTATGATGAGCAAGGAGCCGATGAACTGGTTTTTCTTGATATTTCTGCTTCTCATGAAGGCCGGAAAACGATGGTTGAGGTTGTACAGGATGTGGCTTCACAGCTGGCGATCCCGTTTACCGTTGGAGGCGGCATTAATTCTTTAGAGGATATGAAGCGTATTCTGCGTGCGGGGGCGGATAAGGTCTCGCTGAATACAGCAGCTGTGCTGAATCCAGAGCTCATTACGGCTGGAGCAGATTATTTCGGTACACAGTGCATTGTGCTGGCGATTGATGCGAAATGGGATGAAGAATTGGGGTCTTGGCGAGTGTACACCCATGGCGGCCGCAAGCCGACGGACCGCGAAGTAATTGACTGGGCGAAGGAAGCTGTGGCACGCGGAGCAGGTGAAATTCTGTTAACCAGCATGGACTCGGATGGCGAAAAACGCGGCTTCGACATAAAGCTGACGAAGGCAGTTAGTCAAGCCGTCACTGTACCGGTTATTGCTTCTGGGGGTGCGGGCCAAGCGGATGATTTTCTCGAAGTGTTTGTTGAGGGGGAAGCGGATGCCGCGCTGGCTGCCTCCATTTTCCACTATAAAGAAACAAGCGTTAGCGAAGTAAAAGGCTTTTTAAAAGATCGGGGAGTGAACGTAAGATGAGTGTAACAGTAGATGATATTCAATTTGATGACAAGGGCCTTGTGCCTGCCATTGTGCAAGATGCCGCTACATATGAAGTATTAACGCTTGCTTATATGAATAAGGATTCACTGAATCGGACGATTGAGAGCGGAGAAACATGGTTTTTCAGCCGTTCCCGTCAGGAGCTTTGGCATAAAGGAGAGACGAGCGGCAATACACAAAAGGTAGTCAATATTAAGTACGACTGCGACAAAGATGCACTTGTTGTGCTCGTAAAGCCGAACGGGCCAGCTTGTCACGAAGGAACAACAAGCTGCTTCGAAAACTCCCTGTACGGTGAACAGGCGGAAACCCTGCCTTACACAATTTTGCATAAGCTGGAGGAAGTCATTGCTGATAGAGAGCAGCAGCGTCCGGAAGGCGCCTACACGACTTATCTGTTTGAAAAAGGTGTGGACAAAATTTTGAAGAAGGTCGGAGAGGAAGCAGCAGAGGTGATTATTGCTGCGAAAAACCGTGACAAGGACGAGCTCCAGTGGGAAGCAGCGGACCTTCTTTATCATTTGCTTGTTCTTCTTCGCGAGCAGAAAGTGCCATTAGCGGATGTCCTCAGTGTATTAGCGAAGCGTCACGAAGAAAAAGGGAAATAAGAAAAAAGGGCGTGTCTTGTATAGAGGCGCCCTTTTTGTGTCAAAAAGCGGAAGTTGTCTGCAAGGCGCTAGAGAGCAGGAGTATAGAGCGGATCCAAATATAAAAGCGTGTATTTTCTTTTGAACTGCCTTCTTTTTTGTTCGCTGATTTTTAAACTTTCATTCATGCTGTTTACTGTGGTCTGTGTTATACTCAATTGAGTTAATTAACCATGTTCGGAGGATTTAGATGACAAGGAACTCAAAGATACGGAAGGAAAAAGGCAAGGTTGTCTCTTTTTTGCCGACGGGAGAGTATTACTATAAAAGAGGGTTAGAGGCATTGCGAAGAAGAGATCTTCAGCGAGCGAAGAAATATTTATCGCGCGCGATGGATCTTGAGCCGCTTGAACCAATGATTGCTTGCCAGCTGGCGATTGTCGAAACAGAACTAGGCAATTTCGAACAGTCGAACGGCTTGCTGCATTTTATATTAGATGATTTAGATCCGCACATGGTCGAGTGCCATTATTTTTTAGCGAATAACTATGCTCACTTGGGAGAATTTAAGGAAGCATTCAAGCATGTTAAAGAATACTTGGAGCAAGAAGAATCAGGAGACTTCAAGGAAGATGCAGAGGATCTGCTTGATTTAATTGCGCTGGACAGCGAGGAAGAATTTGAAGAAATGTATCAGCAGGATGAATTAATTACCTTGCAGGAGGAAGCACGCTATCTTCTTGAAAGCGGCAGCTTTGAAAAGGCTGTTGCACGCCTGCAGGAGGTTATTGAGAAGCATCCTGACTACTGGTCTGCTTATAATAACTTAGCGTTGGCTCATTTTTATCTTGGCAACTCTGATGAGGCGTATCGGGTGCTTGAAAAGGTGCTTGCTGAAAATCCGGGGAATTTGCACGCGCTTTGTAATAAGGCAGTCTTTTTATTTTACGAGAAGAAATATACGGTCTTAAAAGGTTTAATGGACCTGCTGCGCAAGACTTATCCGATATTGCCTGAGCAGCAATTTAAACTCGGCGCAACATTAGCGTTGGTTGGCCAGTATGAAGATGCGTATTACTGGCTGAAAAAGCTGTATCGCAAAGGAGGAGGCGGAAGCGAGCCTGCCTTTTACTATTGGTTGGCTCATTCTGCTTACTACTCAGGGCGCATGGAGGCGGCTGAGAATGCTTGGAATCAGCTGCTCAAGCTCAATCCTGAGAAAGCAGGACAAGAACCGTGGTCAGATACGAAAGCCTCTTCCATTTATGAAGAATATCAGCCTGCTGCCATTGTCAACCGGCTGAACAGCCAGCAGGAAGAGGAGCGTTTGTTTGGCATTTTCCTTTTATCGCTTACAGAAGATCGCAAGGAAGTGATGAAACAGCCGGGTTTTTGCGATATTGAATCCCTCGCATTCCGGGAGAAGATTTATCTGGCAGACGTGCTGGGCGTGACCGTGGATGAAAAGCTGAAAGAAGAAGCCAATATACGTCTGGCTCATGAAACCGCACTGGCTCTTTATTCGAAATTACAGTCATTGAGCACAGAGGAAGCAGGTCTCTTCCTGCTTTGGTTCTCCGTGTTTAGCGAGCTGGCAGATGATCATGTTCATTTGAAGAACAGCCGGGCGTTTGCAGCGGCAACAGAATATGTTTGGAGAAAGTTCCGCGGGGAAAATAACTCACAAGCAGACCTGGCAAAGGAATATGGTATTTCGCCTTCTACGCTGCAGAAGTATGTGAAGCTTGTGCGCGAGCATCTGTAATGAGCAGAAAGTTAGACGAAACCGGCTCTTTGTCTTACCATATAAGCAGAGAATAATTTATACGAATTAGGGTATTCCTATGAAAAAAGGAGTGTATCGTTGTGGCAGAAGAACAGATTTATGATGTGGCTATTATCGGGGCCGGCCCGGCTGGTATGACGGCCGCTGTATATACATCACGTGCCAACCTATCTACAGTAATGATTGAGCGCGGTGTGCCTGGCGGCCAAATGGCAAATACAGAAGAAGTAGAGAACTATCCAGGATATGACCATATTTTAGGTCCTGACTTATCGAATAAAATGTTCGAGCATGCGAAGAAATTCGGTGCTGAATATGCTTATGGCGATATTAAGGAAATTGTAGATGGAAAAGAGTACAAGATTATTAAAGCGGGAGCTAAAGACTTCAAGGCTCGTTCTGTCATTATTGCAACTGGAGCAGAGTGGAAAAAGGTCGGTGTACCGGGGGAAGAGGAACTAACTGGCCGAGGTGTTTCTTACTGTGCAGTCTGCGACGGGGCCTTCTTTAAGGATAGAGAGTTAATTGTTGTCGGCGGCGGAGACTCAGCCGTTGAGGAAGGAACGTATTTAACTCGCTTTGCTAAAAAAGTAACGATCGTTCATCGCCGTGACGAGCTGCGTGCACAAAAGATCTTGCAGGATCGTGCTTTTAAAAATGAGAAAGTGGACTTTATCTGGAGCCACACAGTGAAAGAAATTCATGAAAAGGACGGAAAAGTCGGCAGCGTAACGCTTGTGTCAACAGAAACAGGCGAAGAGCGGGAAATGCCAATCGACGGTGTGTTTATCTATGTCGGCATGAAGCCGATCTCCAAGCCGTTCGTTAGCCTTGGCATTACGAATGAGGCAGGCTATATTGTAACGAATGACCAGATGGAAACAGAAGTGCCAGGCATCTATGCTGCTGGTGACGTACGTGATAAAACACTGCGTCAGATCGTTACTGCTACAGGAGATGGAAGTATTGCTGCGCAGGCCGCTCAGCGCTATGTAGAAGAGCTGAAAGAAGAGCTAGGGGTTAAAGCGTAAAGCGCAAGAACACATGCTTAACGTGCTAGTTACAGAGACGTAATACACCTGAAATAAAAGTGTGATACAGTAAGACAGTAATTAGCCCCCCTATAACTAATAACTTAAATAAGGCTGTTCCGACGCCAGAATGATTGCAAGCGAGGTCATTGGCTGTTCGGGAACAGCCTCTTTTTTTGCATACTTGCTGATGATAAAGTGTATCATTGAGAACACTGGTGTAAACGTAGTATAATAATAAGAATGGGAGAAGAATCGAACGAAGCACTTGTATAGAATGGCTTGGAGGTGGAAGCTTGTGCAACGGGTAACCAACTGTTTGTTGTTAAAAGATGATCAAGTATTGCTTTTGCAGAAACCCCGCCGTAACTGGTGGGTAGCTCCTGGCGGAAAGATGGAACCGGGTGAGTCCATTCGTGACGCTGTTATTCGTGAGTACAGGGAAGAAACGGGCATTTATTTGCGTCGTCCAGCCGTGAAAGGGATCTTTACCTTCATTATTAAAGATGGAGATGAAATCGTTTCCGAATGGATGATGTTCACATTCTTTGCTGAAGAAAGCGATGGGGTATCGATTAAAGAATGTGAGGAAGGCCAGCTGGAATGGCACCCTGTCAGCAAAATTAAAGAGTTGCCTATGGCAGAAGGAGACCGCCATATTCTTGAATACATGGTGCATGGTACAGGGATCATTTATGGTGCCTTTACATATACACCAGACTTTAAGCTCCTTTCCTACCGCCTTGATCCTAACTAATAGACAGTAAGGAAGGGCGAAAGGAGCGATCAATGTAAGCAGTGCCTATATAAAGCGGTACAGAAGGAAGGGGAAGAGGAATGAGCAATAACGGCGGAACGGAAATGCGGCTCGTAATTATTACTGGTATGTCCGGAGCAGGAAAAACGGTGGCTATACAAAGCTTTGAGGATCTTGGCTTCTATTGTGTAGATAATCTGCCGCCTATGCTGCTTCCGAAGTTTTTGGAGCTCATGAATGAAGCGGGGGGCCGGATGAATAAAGTAGCAGTCGTGATGGATATGAGAGGGCGTGAATTTTTTGATGATTTGATTCATGCGCTGGATGAAGCAGGGGAAATGGCTTCCATCACGCCTAAACTGTTGTTTCTAGATGCGGATGATTCCGTGTTGGTGCGCAGATATAAGGAAACACGGCGTTCTCACCCTCTATCACCAACGAAGCGTCCGCTTGATGGCATCCGCCAGGAGAGAGAGCTGCTTGAGGAGCTGAAAGGCCGTGCCCACCTCATTTATGATACGTCTCTCATGAAGCCGAGAGAGCTTAGAGAGAAAATTCTAGGCGAATTTTCACTTGATAAGAAAGCGGTCTTTACGGTGAATGTGATGTCCTTTGGTTTTAAGCATGGTTTGCCTATTGATGCAGATCTCGTCTTTGATGTCCGCTTTTTGCCCAACCCGCATTACATTGAGCATTTGCGAGCCCGTACAGGCTTGGAAGAGGATGTATCGACTTACGTGCTGAAATGGAACGATACACAAAAATTTCTAGAAAAAGTGATAGATCTGCTTGCTTTTATGCTCCCTCATTATAAGATGGAAGGGAAGTCCCAGCTCGTCATTGCCATCGGCTGCACAGGGGGACAGCATCGGTCTGTTGCATTAGCCGAATATATCGCTGGACACTTTGCGGATGATTATCAGACCCGCATTACTCACAGGGATATTCATAAACGGAAGGTTCCTGCGACATGAGACAGCAGACAGATAAAAAGGTTGTAATCATCGGGGGAGGTACTGGCCTATCGGTGCTTCTGCGCGGTTTGAAGCGCCATCCGATTGATTTGACGGCTGTAGTAACCGTGGCTGATGACGGGGGCAGCTCTGGCCGGCTGCGAAGTGAGCTAAATATTCCTCCGCCTGGGGATATCCGAAATGTGTTAGTCGCTCTATCGGACGTAGAACCGCTGGTGGAGAACTTATTCCAGCATCGTTTCAGCACGCAAAATGAGCTGTCGGGGCATTCGCTCGGCAACTTAATGATTGCTGCTTTAACCTCCATTACAGGGGATTTTGTGCATGCCGTGAGAGAAATGAGCAAAGTACTGAATGTAAGAGGCAAGGTGCTGCCGGCAGCGAATCAAAGCGTCGTGCTTCACGCAGAGATGGAAGACGGAACGGTTGTGTCAGGGGAATCACAAATTCCTTATTCAGGGAAGCGGATTAAGCGGGTATTTTTATCCCCCAATGATATAAAGCCGCTGCCCGAAACGGTGCAGGCGATTCGAGAAGCAGACCTGATTGTAGTTGGACCGGGCAGTCTGTACACGAGTATTTTGCCAAATCTGCTCGTTCCCGAGATTGGAAAAGAGGTATGCCAGACACCGGCTAAAAAGGTCTATATCTGTAACCTGATGACTCAGGCTGGTGAGACGCTCGACTTCACTGCGAGTGACCATGTGAAGGCGCTTTACAGTCATATGCCTTGCCCGTTCATTGATACGATTTTAGTGAACAACGAGCCTATTCCGGATTATATTCAAGAAAAATACAAAGAAGAGCATGCCAAACCGGTTGTTTATGATGTAGATTTATTAAAGAGCATGGGGATAGATGTTATTTTTGACCACATTGCCATACGGAAGGACGGAGTGATCCGTCACAATACGAGCAAAGTAGCTGATATCTTATTTCAGCTGCTTCAAGATAAAAAATAAGGGAGAAGGTGAACCCTTTGTCATTTGCCTCTGAAACAAAAAAAGAGCTAACAACACTAGAGACAAAGGCTTGCTGCTCCAAAGCTGAACTCTCAGCGCTCATTCGCATGAACGGCTCATTGTCCTTTTCTAATCGGCTGCTGGTTGTGAATATCCAAACAGAAAATGCAGCCATTGCGAGAAGAATTTATATATTACTAAAGCAAAACTATCAAGTGGATGTAGAGTTACTGGTTCGTAAGAAGATGCGTCTCAAGAAGAACAACGTCTACATCGTCCGTCTGAAAGAGAAAGCCCGCCATGTTCTTGAGGACCTATCTATCATTGATACATCCTTTGCTTTTGTTCATAATATATCACCTGACTTAATTGCAAAAAAATGCTGCCGTCGTGCCTATTTACGAGGGGCTTTCCTAGCAGGAGGTTCAGTGAACAATCCAGAAACCTCGTCCTACCACTTAGAGATCGCCTCGCTTTATAAAGAGCATAATGATGCGCTGTGCGAATTGATGAACAGCTTTCATTTAAACAGCAAAACATTGGAGCGTAAAAAAGGTTTTATTACTTACTTGAAAGAAGCGGAGAAGATTACAGAATTTCTCAATGTAATCGGCGCCCACAATGCGCTGCTTCGGTTTGAGGATGTCCGTATCGTTCGTGACATGCGAAATTCTGTAAACCGTCTGGTCAATTGTGAAACTGCCAACTTGAATAAAACGATTGGAGCAGCCATGCGCCAAGTGGAAAACATCCGCTTCATTGAGTCCACGGTTGGCTTAGAGATACTGCCTGATAAACTGCGTGAAATCGCTGAATTGCGAGTAGCTCACCAGGATGTGACGTTAAAGGAACTTGGAGAAATGGTATCCGGTCCGGCTATTAGCAAGTCAGGGATTAATCATAGACTTCGCAAAATTGACGAAATTGCTGAAAAGATTCGAGCAAATGAGTTAGCGAAAAAATAATGAAAGAGGAGAAGGAAATGGTAGAAAAATTGACAGAAGTTCAATTAAAAACAGGATTGCATGCACGCCCAGCTGCATTATTTGTTCAGGAGGCAAATCGCTTTTCATCTGAAATTTTCCTTGAGAAAGACGGAAAGAAGGTAAATGCTAAAAGTATTATGGGCATTATGAGCCTTGCAATTAACCGCGGCAGTGAAGTTACTCTATCAGCGGAGGGCTCGGATGAGGAGGAAGCGGTTAAGGTGCTTGCTGAATTCATTGAGAGTGAAGAAGGACATCAATAATAAGCAAGAAAAAACAGCTGGAGAATTTCCAGCTGTTTTTCTATCCGGAGATGAAGAAATCCCGCCTTTTTGTTGTGTCCTTAAAAAGGCCGGTCCATGCTTCGTTCGGATACACGATTATTTGTTTTCTACGTCGTTACGAGTTAAGATCTTGTCGATTAAGCCGTATTCCAGCGCGCGCTCTGCAGTCATGAAGTTGTCACGGTCTGTATCGCGTGAGATCACTTCGATTGGCTGGCCTGTACGCTCAGATAGAATTTGATTTAATTTCTCGCGAAGGAAGAGGATACGCTTAGCTGCGATTTCAATCTCTGTCGCCTGACCTTGTGCGCCTCCAAGCGGCTGGTGAATCATCACTTCACTGTTTGGAAGAGCATAACGCTTGCCTGGTGTTCCAGCTGCCAATAAGAAGGCACCCATGGAAGCGGCCATGCCGATACAAATTGTTTGAACGTCCGGCTTAATGAATTGAATGGTGTCATAAATCGCCATACCAGCTGTAATGCTTCCGCCTGGGCTATTGATGTAAATAGAAATATCTTTCTCTGGACTTTCCGCTTCAAGGAACAATAGCTGAGAAACGATCGAGTTGGCCACATTATCATCAATGCCGCTTCCTAGCATGATGATGCGGTCTTTCAGCAAGCGGGAGTAAATATCGTACGCGCGCTCACCTCGGTTGGTTTGTTCAATAACTGTAGGAATTAAATTCATTTTTTTCGTTCCCCCTTCAAATAAAAAAATAACGATCTTATGTAAGTATGATACCTTGATGGTCAATAAAGGTCAAACGATCTGACTTCACTTCTGTCTTACACTTCTTACATAGTTTTCTATTATACCCAGGAAAAATCCTGCTAAACGTAATAAGAAAAGTGAAAGTTATAATTTATTGTTTTATAAAAAAGAGACCTTGCTTTTTAAGTATTCATCCGCTATAATATTGAAATGTACTCATTAAGCCCTCGTGGTGTAACGGATAGCACGCAAGATTCCGGTTCTTGAAATGTGGGTTCGATTCCTGCCGAGGGCGTACAAGAGAGAAGCCTGTCCAGCTTTGCTTTCTAAGCAAGCGGGTCAGGCTTTTTTTATGCCTTCATTAGCCGAAAAGATTGAATTTTCACTTCTCAATTCAATTTCCTGCTGTATAATAGAGTAGGAAGGGGGAGAGGAATTTGAATATGCACTTGAAGCCCGGTCTTTGGCAACAGCAAACAGTAAAGCTTGTGATGACACAAGAATTAACGCAGGCGATTGCTTTGCTGCAATACTCTGCCCAGGAGCTGACTGAGTTTTTGGAAGCAAAGACGATGGAAAACCCATTTATCCAGTTAGAGTCAGGGGAAATGAAAGCGCTTCATCAAAAGGAGAAGCCCGGCTCACGCAAGAAAGCTCTCCAAAGCAGGGAAGAGAGAAACTGGGTAGAGCACGTAGCGGACCAATCCCAGACACTGATCGACCATTTAAGAATGCAGCTGACACATATTCCGTTGAAGGCGACAGAGAAGAAAATGCTAGACTTCTTGTTATATAATATTGACGAAAATGGCTATATGACGATTGATATTAAAGAAGCTGCACAAATGTGCCGCTGTTCTATAGACGAAGGGGTAAAGATGTTTCATATGATTCGTGAGCTGGAACCGGCCGGTGTAGGGGCTCGTAACTTGCAAGATTGTCTTCTTCTCCAAATTGAACGGCTTTCCGACGTCCCGCCGATCGTTCCTGTTATTATTCGAGATCATTTTGTGGCATTTGCGGAGAAAAATTGGCGGCCGCTGTCTAAACAGCTGGATGTCAGCATACAGCAGATTCAGGAAGCGGCCGATTTTATTCAAACATTGAACCCGAAACCAGGGATCCATTTTTCCTATGAGCAGCCGACCTATGTACGGCCTGATTTGTCAGTTGTGAAAAAGGACGGTTCAATCGAGGTTCATTTGCTGGAAGAAGCCATGCCGAAAATTGTGTTTCAAAAAGAGTATTTCGATGAATTAGCAGCACACAAAGATACGAAGCTAAAGGAATTTATGAAAGATAAACATAAGGATTACCTCTGGCTGCTGAAGAGCCTGGAGCAGCGTAAGCGTACGATTCAGCGAGTCGGCCTAGCCATCGTTGAAAGGCAGCGTGACTTCTTTTTCGAAGGACCGAGCCGTCTGCAGCCGCTCACTATGAAGGAGATCGCTGATGAGCTTGATATTCATGAATCGACGGTTAGCCGGGCTGTGCGGGGGAAATACATGCAGACACCATACGGCACATACGAATTAAAATCCTTCTTCCCGTCAGGCTTATCGGGCGGAACCGAGGGAGCTGCTTCGGCTGAACAGGTGAAGGCACGTATGGTAGAGCTGGTGAACGGAGAGGATAAGTGCAAGCCGCTCTCAGACCAGGAAATCAGCAAGCGTTTAGAGGAAGAAGGATGGAAGGTGTCCAGAAGAACCGTTGCTAAGTATCGGGGCTTATTGGCCATCCCTTCATCATCGAAGAGGAAAAGATACGACTGAGAACCGAGGAGATAGAATGAAAGAGGTTTACTTTTATACGAGGCCGAGATGCCCGCTTTGTGAGGAGGCGGAGGCTGTATTAAAGCTTGTCCGGGAGGATGCATCGTTTCAGCTTTATGAAAGAAATATTGACGATAAGGACGAATGGATGGAAAAGTATGGATTGATGATTCCGGTAGTCGAAATAGATGGGAAGGTGGTCCAGTACGGTCACATTGATTATCCTACTATTAAGCTGGCAGTGGATGCGTAAGTCTTTTACCAGTGAAGTCGTTTTCGTTGCTTTCTAGTTTTTTCCCTGCTACACTTTATTTTGAAGCAGGGTTTATTTTTTTGTACATAGTGGGACAATACTTTTAATAAAGGGACAAATAACGTCCCTATCAAGTGAGGGGATTTGTATGCAATCACTCATTGACCTTCAGAAGAAGCTGGTTCCTGACTTGCTGGAGGTGCTTCAAAAGCGGTATGACATTTTGCATTCGATTCGTTTAGCCCAGCCGATCGGCAGGCGCCCGCTAGCTCAGTCATTAGGGTTAACGGAGCGAACCCTGCGGGCAGAGGCTGATTTCTTGAAGGAACAGGACCTGCTCGATTACCGAACGTCAGGGATGATACTGACAGAGTCGGGTGTGGCTGTTCTAGAGGAATTGCAGGAATTAATTGGTGCAATGAAGGGTATAAACACCATGCAGGAGAAAATTAAGCGCCGGTTCGGTCTTGATGAAGTAATCATTGTTCATGGCGACAGTGATGAATCTCCATGGACAAAAAAAGAACTTGGAAAATACTGTGCAAACAGTATAAAAAGCCGTCTGCAGGTAAAAGATATCATTGCTGTGACGGGTGGGACAACAACGCTTGAAGCAGCCGCAGCTATGACAGCTGATTTTGCCGCTGGCAAAGATATTACATTTGTACCGGCCAGAGGCGGTCTTGGAGAGGATATTTCCCATCAGGCGAATGCGATTGCAGCCAAAATGGCTGAGAAGACTGGCGCAACGCATAAAGTGTTGTATGCACCCGATCAAATTAGTCCGGAAATACAGGTGTCTATGCTGCAGGAGCCCTCTATTAAAGAGGTGCTGAAGCTGATCAAATCCCCGTCTATTGTCGTGCATGGCATAGGAGAAGCATTCAAGATGGCTAGGCGTCGGGATACGCCTGATGCAGTCATCGAGCAGATGAAATCCGAACAGGCAGCGGGTGAAGCGTTTGGCTATTACTTTGATATGGATGGACGCGTAGTTCACCGTGTGCCGACAATCGGACTGCAGCTGAAGGATCTTGCCCAGTCTCGTGAAGTCATTGCAGTAGCGGGCGGGAAGTCCAAAGGGCAGGCCATCCGCTCTTATTTGAAAGGAGCCGTTAAGACCACTGTGCTCATTACAGATGAAGCGGCTGCTGGGCAGTTAATCGATGAAAATGACTAAGTGATAACAACTGCTTCTCTATAAAGCAATTAATTTATTGCTTGGGCAGTTTAATGATAATCAAAACATTCTAGGAGGAATCGTGACATGGCAGTAAAAGTAGGAATTAATGGATTTGGACGGATTGGACGCGTTGTATTCCGTGCAGCTTTAGATAATCCCAATATTGATATTGTAGCAGTGAATGATTTAACAGATGCGGATATGCTCGCTCACCTTCTGAAGTATGATACCGTGCATGGCACGCTCGACCAGGAGGTAACAGTCGACGGAGAGTATATCGTTGTTGGCGAGCACAAAGTAAAGGTAATAGCTGAACGGGATCCGGCCAGCCTTCCATGGGGAGAGCTTGGTGTGGATATCGTCGTGGAATCAACCGGCCGCTTTACAAAGCGCTCTGATGCGGCGAAGCATTTAGAAGCAGGTGCAAAAAAGGTAGTTATCTCAGCGCCAGCGAAGGAAGAGGACATCACCATTGTTATGGGCGTAAATGAAGACCAGTACGATTCTAAAAACCATCACGTCATTTCAAATGCCTCTTGTACAACAAACTGCTTAGCACCGTTCGCTAAAGTGCTGAATGATAAGTTTGGCATTGTGCGCGGCATGATGACAACGGTTCATTCTTATACAAATGACCAGCAGATTCTTGATCTGCCTCACAAAGATTACCGCCGGGCGCGTGCAGCGGGGGAGAACATTATACCGACAACAACAGGAGCAGCTAAAGCGGTATCTCTTGTATTGCCGGAATTAAAAGGCAAGCTAAATGGTATGGCTATGCGCGTACCAACACCAAATGTGTCTGTTGTCGACTTAGTAGCTGAGCTGAAAACAAATACAACAGCAGAAGAAGTGAATCAAGTGCTGAAGGAAGCCGCTCAAGGAGAGTTAAAGGGAATTCTCGCTTACTCTGAAGAACCGCTTGTCTCTAGAGATTATAACGGCAGCACAGCGTCTTCAACTATTGATGCATTATCTACAATGGTGCTTGAAGACAATATGGTGAAAGTACTATCTTGGTACGACAATGAAACTGGCTATTCCAACCGAGTTGTCGACCTTGTAGACTACATCATTCAAAAAGGCTTCTAATCACTAATAGTGTGATACTATTGGAAAAGTGTGTTATGTTTTTTTCACTTCTTTATTGGAAAATGATAACCCACCATCTATAATGATAGATGGGATGACAGGGGAGCGGGGAAGGATATCCCCTCTCCCTTTCGTTTTATTTTGTGATTTTACGAGGGAGGCCTTCTTACATGAACAAAAAGACGATGAAGGATTTCGATGTGAAAGGGAAGCGTGTCTTTTGCCGCGTAGACTTTAACGTACCAATGAAGGACGGAAAGGTAGCGGACGATACACGCATTTTAGCTGCACTTCCAACTATTCAATATTTATCTGAACAAGGTGCGAAGGTAATTCTAGCAAGCCATCTTGGCCGGCCGAAAGGGGAAGTGAGAGAAGAGCTTCGTTTAACACCTGTAGCTGCTCGTTTATCCGAGCTTTTCGGCAAAGAAGTAAAGAAGGTGGACGAAGCGTTCGGTGAGACAGTAAAGAAGGAAATCGATGCCATGGCGGATGGCGATGTGCTGCTTCTTGAAAATGTGCGCTTTTACCCTGGAGAAGAAAAGAATGATGAGCAATTAGCAAAGCAATTTGCAGAGTTAGCTGATTTGTACGTTAATGATGCATTTGGCACCGCTCACCGTGCCCACGCTTCTACAGAGGGAGTGGCTCATCACTTGCCGGCAGCAGCTGGGTTCCTCTTAGAGAAAGAGCTGGAGGTTCTAGGTGAAGCTTTATCAAATCCTGCCCGTCCGTTTACAGCTATTATTGGCGGTGCCAAAGTAAAAGACAAAATTGGCGTGATTGATCACTTGCTGGATAGAGTAGATAATTTGATCATCGGGGGAGGCCTGGCTTACACGTTTATTAAAGCACGAGGCTATGAAATCGGAAACTCCCTTCTAGAAGAAGATAAATTAGAGCTGGCCAAGCAATTTATCGAGAAAGCTGAGCAAAAGGGCGTCCAGTTCCTTATGCCGTTAGATGCAGTGGTAGCAAAAGAGTTCTCTGAGGAAGCCGAAGCAAAAACAGTTGATATCGACAGCATTCCATCTGGCTGGATGGGGCTTGACATCGGACCGAAAACGAGTGAATTATATAGAGAAACGATTCAAAAATCGAAGCTTGTGATCTGGAATGGACCGATGGGTGTATTCGAGATGGAGAAGTTCGCTGGAGGAACAAAAGCGGTAGCGGAGGCCTTGGCTGAAGCGGAAGATACATATTCAGTCATTGGCGGCGGAGATTCAGCGGCAGCGGTGGAGACGTTCGGTATCGCTGGGAAAATGGATCACATTTCCACAGGCGGAGGAGCTTCCTTGGAATTCATGGAAGGAAAACAGCTGCCGGGCGTAGTCGCCTTAGACGATAAGTAAAAGGACATAAGCAGCATCTTTAGAGAGCGAATAAAGCAATCGACAGGAAAGAAAGGATGAAACGTTATGCGGAAGCCGATTATCGCGGCGAACTGGAAAATGCATAAAACACTGGCCGAAGCCAAGAGCTTTGCTGAGGAAGTAAAGGGGCGGGTACCATCAGCAGATGTGGTCGACAGCGTAATATGTTCACCGGCCTTATTCTTGGATGCACTTGTTCAAGATACAAACGGTACGGATGTGAAGGTTGGAGCGCAAACGATGCATTTTGAGGAAAGCGGGGCTTTCACGGGAGAAATTAGTCCAAAAGCGCTGCAGGACATTGGCGTGAACTATGTGATTATCGGTCATTCAGAGCGACGGGAGATGTTCGGTGAAACGGATGAAACCGTTCATAAAAAAGTAATGGCTGCTTTTAAATATGAGCTGACGCCGATTGTCTGCTGCGGAGAGACGCTTGAGCAGCGCGAAAACGGCGAAACAAATACTTTTGTTGCCGGACAAATCGAAAAGGCGCTTTCCGGCTTGCTGGAGGAGCAAGTCAAGCAAGTGGTGATCGCATATGAACCAATCTGGGCAATAGGTACAGGCAAATCTTCCACAGCAGAAGAAGCAAATGAAGTGTGCGCGCATATTCGCCAGACAATAGCCAATCAATTCTCTGAAGAGGCAGCGGATAGCGTACGTATCCAGTACGGCGGAAGTGTAAAGCCAAACAATATTGGAGAATTCATGAGCCAGCCAGATATTGACGGTGCGTTAGTTGGTGGAGCAAGTCTGGAGCCTGCGTCCTTCCTGCAGTTATTGGAGGCAGTTAATCATGGGTAAGTCACCTGTTGCGCTGATTATTTTGGATGGCTTTGCTTGCCGCAGCGAAACAAAAGGAAACGCTGTCGCCCAAGCAAAAAAACCGAATTTCGATCGTTATTGGGAGCAATTTCCCCATTCAACACTAACAGCCTGCGGGGAGGCGGTCGGCCTTCCCGAGGGGCAAATGGGAAACTCTGAGGTAGGTCACTTAAATATTGGGGCTGGACGGACTGTCTATCAAAGCTTAACAAGAATCAACATTGCTATCCGCGAAAAGGAATTCTTTGAGAATGAAGCGTTTTTGCAGGCGATTCAGCATGCAAAACAGAATGGGTCTGCGCTTCACTTGCTCGGCCTGCTTTCGGATGGCGGCGTACATAGCCATATTGAGCACCTGTTTGCTCTTCTAAAGCTTGCGGCTGATGAAGGGCTGGAGAAGGTGTATGTCCATGCTTTTCTGGATGGACGGGATGTGGGGCCTCAAACAGCAAAGGGCTATATTGAAGACACACTGGCAAAAATGAAGGAATACGGTGTCGGACAGTTTGCAACGATTTCAGGCCGCTATTATGCGATGGATCGTGATAAGCGCTGGGACCGGGTGGAAAAAACCTATCGGGCAATGGTATATAATGAAGCTCCGTTCTTTTCTGATCCGCTTGAAGTTGTAGAAGACTCTTACGCAAACGGCATTCACGATGAATTCGTCGTGCCGGTTGTGCTCACGAACGAAGCCGATCAGCCAGTGGCGAAGGTAAATGACAACGATGCCATGATCTTTTTCAACTTCCGTCCAGACCGGGCCATTCAATTATCTAATGTATTTACGAATAAAGAATTCAATGGCTTTGACCGCGGAGAACACATGCCGTCTAACCTTCACTTTGTCAGCATGACGCCTTACAGCCAAACGGTGGATGGTGTAATTGCGTTTGATAATGTGGATTTAACGAACACGGTCGGAGAGGTATTGTCTGATAACGGCCTGCAGCAGCTGCGCATTGCGGAAACAGAAAAATATCCGCATGTCACCTTCTTCATGAGCGGCGGCCGGGAACGGGAGTTTTCAGGTGAGACGCGAATTTTAATTGATTCACCGAAAGTAGCAACGTATGACTTGAAACCGGAAATGAGTGCTTATGAAGTAACGGAAGCATTACTTGATGAAATTAACAATGACCGGCAGGATGCGATTATTTTGAACTTCGCTAATCCGGACATGGTTGGACACTCAGGGATGCTGCAGCCGACGATTAAAGCCATTGAGGCTGTAGATGAGTGCCTGGGGCGTGTAGTTGACCTTATTCTTTCAAAAGGCGGAACAGCCATTATTACAGCCGACCATGGAAATGCGGATGAAGTTGTTACACTGGAAGATAAACCAATGACGGCCCATACGACGAATCCAGTCCCGGTTATCGTAACAAAGCCGGGCTTAGAGCTTCGTGAGGGCGGCATACTCGGGGATTTAGCTCCAACGATGCTTGATTTACTGAATATAGAGAAACCGGCTGAAATGACCGGCACTTCTTTAATAAAAAAATAAATGCTTTCATAAAAAAGGAGAGACTTATTATGCCAATCATTACAGACATTTATGCACGCGAAGTACTAGATTCTCGCGGAAACCCTACTGTGGAGGTAGAGGTATATACACAATCCGGCGCCTTCGGGCGGGCCCTTGTGCCTTCTGGCGCTTCTACAGGGGAATACGAAGCAGTGGAGCTTCGTGACGGTGACAAAAGCCGTTACCTTGGCAAAGGAGTATTAAAAGCTGTTGAAAATGTAAATGATGTGATTGCTCCTGAGCTGGTTGGAAGCTACGAAGTACTTGACCAAATCGGCGTAGACCAAGCGATGATTGCTCTTGATGGAACAGAAAATAAAGGCAAGCTCGGTGCGAATGCGATTCTTGGTGTATCTATGGCTGTTGCCCATGCTGCTGCTGATTACCTTGGTGTTCAACTGTATGAATACTTAGGCGGTGTGAATTCTAAACAGCTGCCAGTACCGATGATGAACATTTTAAATGGCGGTGAGCATGCGGATAATAACGTAGATATTCAGGAATTCATGATTATGCCTGTAGGAGCGGAAAGCTTTAAAGAAGGCCTGCGCATGGGAGCGGAAATCTTCCATAGCTTAAAGGCGGTTCTGAAGGAGAAAGGCTTAAATACAGCAGTTGGTGATGAAGGCGGCTTCGCGCCAAACCTGAAGTCCAATGAGGAAGCACTGCAAACGATCATTGAAGCAATTGAAAAAGCAGGCTATACACCTGGCGAGCAAGTCAAGCTTGCGATGGATGCAGCTTCTTCTGAGTTTTATAACAAAGAAGACGGCAAATATCATCTGAGCGGAGAAGGGGTTGTGAAAACTTCTGCAGAGATGGTGGATTGGTATGAAGAAATGCTCTCTAAATATCCGATCATTTCAATTGAAGACGGCTTGGATGAAAATGATTGGGATGGCCATAAAATGCTGACAGAACGAATTGGTCATAAAGTTCAGCTCGTTGGTGACGACTTATTCGTAACGAACACAGCTAAATTGTCTCAGGGAATCGAGCAAGGAGTAGGCAATGCGATCCTGATCAAAGTCAACCAAATCGGTACATTAACAGAAACATTCGATGCAATCGAAATGGCAAAGCGTGCCGGATACACGGCGGTCATTTCTCACCGTTCTGGAGAAACAGAGGATGCTACCATTGCGGACATCGCTGTAGCGACAAATGCTGGCCAAATCAAGACAGGCGCTCCTTCACGTACAGATCGTGTAGCTAAGTATAATCAGCTTCTCCGCATTGAAGATACTCTTGGAGAGCTTGCCCAATATCTTGGAGACAAAACGTTCTATAACCTAAAAAGATAAGCACCCTGTTTGAAAAGAAAAGGCGGCCTTGAATGGCTGTCCTTTTTTTCTTATTTATGTTACACTGGTTTCATTCATATGTTCGTTTTTTGGAGGGGCATACATGCATACTTTATTAATTACATTGCTTGTTATTGTAGCGATTGCTTTGATCGCTGTTGTGCTTTTACAGTCTGGGAAGAGTTCAGGTCTGTCCGGAGCGATTTCAGGAGGAGCAGAGCAGCTGTTTGGAAAGCAGAAGGCTCGCGGCATTGATTTAGTACTTCATCGGGCAACAGTCGTATTGTCCATTTTGTTTTTTGTGCTGACTATTGCTTTATCTTATCTTGGATTATAAGAAAAAGAAGACACCCCAAGAGTCTGATTGGGGTGTCTTCTTTTTGCTGCAAGGAAGGAACAATCGCTTCTGCTGGTGTCCCGGCGGAATATCCCGTAAAATGATAATGAATATGTATCGAACGGTCCATACTAGGAAAAAGGAGAGTTATTGCATTATGAGAATACGTTTACCCAAACCATTTACATTTGAAGCCGGGAAGAGAGCAGTTCTTTTGCTTCACGGCTTTACCGGAAACTCCTCCGATGTGCGCATGCTTGGCCGCTTCCTTGAGAAGAAAGGCTACACCTCTCATGCGCCTCATTACAAGGGGCACGGTGTTCCGCCTGAGGAGCTGGTACATACAGGTCCTGAAGACTGGTGGAAGGATGTAGTGGATGGGTATAATCATCTGAAGAACCTCGGCTATGAGGAAATTGCTGTAGCAGGCTTATCGCTTGGCGGAGTGTTCTCCTTAAAGCTTGGTTACACGGTTCCGGTAAAAGGCATTGTAACGATGTGCGCACCGATGTACATAAAGAGTGAAGAAGTGATGTACGAAGGCGTCGTCAAATATGCCCGGGACTTCAAGAAGTTTGAAGGGAAATCACAAGAGGTAATTGAACAAGAGATGGAAGAATTTAAGAAAACTCCTATGAACACGCTAAAGTCATTGCAGGAGTTAATCAGTGATGTGAGAAGTAATATAGATATGATTTATGCGCCCACTTTTGTCGTGCAAGCGCGGCATGACGAAATGATTAAACCAGAGAGTGCAAACATTATCTATGATGAAATAGAATCAACGATGAAAGAAATGAAATGGTATGAAGAATCCGGCCACGTGATTACGATTGATAAGGAGAAGGATCAGCTTCATGAAGACATTTATCGTTTCTTGGAGCGCCTCGACTGGAGTGAGTAAGCGGTCAGGCAGTCGGAAACGTTCTCGCTTTTAAAAATCACATGAGTGCCGGTAACAATGATGGGAGGTTAGCAAATGGACCAGCAATCGAAAGAACTTATCGATCGGCTGTTGACGTACATGAAGGAAGAATCATATAAGCCGCTGACAGTGAAAGAGCTGGAAGAAACACTGCAGGTGGAGGATTCTGCGGAGTTTAAAGAGTTTGTTAAAGCGCTCGTTTATATGGAAGAGAAGGGGCTTGTTGTCCGGACGAGAGCCAACCGCTATGGGCTTCCGGAGAAGATGAATTTAGTGCGCGGCAAGATATCCGGCCATTCAAAGGGCTTTGCCTTTTTAATGCCAGAGGAAGAAGGAATGGATGATATCTTTATCCCGCCCCATGAAACAAACGGTGCTTTAAACGGCGACACGGTTCTTGTGCGAGTCTCTAGTGAAACGAGCGGCTCCCGACGTGAAGGTACGGTTGTGCGTATCCTCGAACGCGGAAAAACAGAGGTTGTTGGCACGTACACTGACAGTAAGCACTTCGGATTTGTTATTCCGGATGATAAGAAATTTGCCAGTGACATCTTCATCCCAAAAGAGGCGGCAAATGGCGCAGTGGAAGGCCACAAAGTGGTGGTGAAAATTACTTCCTATCCAGACGGACGCAAGAGTGCGGAAGGGGAAGTTATACAAATCCTCGGCCACAAAAATGACCCTGGCGTCGATATTATGTCCATTATCTATAAGCACGGTCTTCCGCAAGAGTTTCCAGATGAAGTGATGGAACAAGCGAATAGCGTTCCGGAAACCATTTCTGAAGAAGATTTAGAAGGACGGCGTGACCTGCGTGATGAAACCATCGTCACCATTGATGGTGCAGATGCGAAAGATCTGGATGACGCCGTCAATGTAAAAAAATTAGAGAATGGAAACTACAAGCTCGGCGTTCATATTGCAGATGTCAGCTATTATGTAACAGAAGGATCGCCGATTGACCAGGAAGCCTATGACCGCGGTACGAGTGTGTACTTAGTAGACCGGGTCATCCCGATGATCCCGCACCGCTTGTCTAACGGGATTTGCTCGCTGAATCCAAAGGTGGACCGCCTTACCCTTTCCTGTGAAATGGAGATTAATCCGTCAGGGGAAGTCGTTAGTCATGAGATCTTCCAAAGTGTGATTAAAACAACGGAGCGTATGACCTACCATGATGTCAACCGCATTCTCGTTGACAAGGACGAAGAGCTTCGAGCGAAGTATGAGCCGCTCGTTCCGTTTTTTGAAGCGATGGAAGAACTGGCGGCTATTCTGCGGAAGAAGCGGACGCTGCGCGGCGCTATCGACTTTGACTTTAAAGAAGCGAAAGTCATTGTAGATGAGGAGAGCCATCCGGTCGATGTCGTTATACGTGAACGTTCGGTAGCGGAAAAGCTGATTGAAGAATTCATGCTTGCGGCCAATGAAACAGTGGCTGAGCATTTTCATTGGATGGAAGTTCCGTTTATTTATCGTATTCATGAGGATCCGAAGGAAGATAAGCTACAGCGCTTTTTTGAATTTATCACCAACTTTGGATTAGTCGTGAAAGGAACATCGAATTCTGTCCACCCTCGTGCGCTGCAAAAAATCATTGAATCAGTATCCGGCAAGCCGGAAGAAACCGTTGTTTCCACGGTTATGCTCCGCTCTATGCAGCAGGCGAAGTACCATGAGGACAGCCTGGGGCATTTCGGACTGGCAACGGAGTTCTACACGCACTTTACGTCACCGATTCGCCGTTATCCAGATTTGATTGTTCACCGTTTAATTCGCACGTACTTAGTCGAAGGTAAGATTGATCCGGCTACACAAGCGAAATGGGGGGCGGAAATTCCTGAGATTGCCAATCACACGTCCAGTATGGAACGCCGGGCAGTTGATGCCGAACGTGATACGGATGAATTGAAAAAAGTCGAGTTTATGCTGGATAAGATTGGAGAGGAATTTGACGGGATTATCAGCTCCGTCACGAACTTCGGTATGTTTGTGGAGTTGCCGAATACCATTGAAGGCTTGATTCATGTTTCCTACATGACAGACGATTATTACCGATATGACGAGCGCCAGTTTGCGATGATTGGTGAGCGTACGGGGAATGTCTTCCGAATTGGCGATGAAATTACCGTTCGTGTACGGGATGTCAATAAAGATGAACAGTCTATTGATTTTGAAGTCGTCGGCATGAAGACGATGAGGAAGAGCCGGCCGGAAGCAAGCCGTACTGTCCAAACGAAATCGAAGGATAAAAAGGCGCGCGGCCCGCAAGGAAATAATAAAGAAGAAGCAGGCGGTGAATGGTTTTCAGGCCCATCGAAAAAGAAGAAAAAAGACAAGTTTTATAAGGGAGCCGTAAAGAAAAGCCAAAGCCGTAAGAAGTGATAAGTCCAGCCCTATTCCGGCAAGGGGCAGATCTGCCGGAATAGGGCTGAAAATGGAAGGTGAGACATATGCCAAAGGGAGAAGGAAAAACAGTAGCACAAAATAAAAAAGCACGCCATGATTTCTTCATAGAGGAGACGTATGAAGCAGGGATTGTTCTGCAGGGAACAGAAATCAAATCGATTCGTGCAGGCCGGGTAAACCTAAAGGATGCCTTTGCCCGTATTCATAGAGGAGAAGTATTTGTGTACAATATGCACATCAGCCCATATGAACAGGGGAACCGCTATAATCATGACCCGCTGCGGACAAGAAAGCTTCTTTTGCACCGCAAGCAAATTGATAAGCTGATTGGAGAAACGAAGGAAGCGGGATACTCGCTCGTTCCATTAAAAATGTACATTAAAGACGGCTATGCCAAATTATTAATCGGCTTAGCAAAAGGGAAAAAGAAGTACGACAAGCGGGAAGACTTAAAGCGGAAGGAAGCAAAGCGCGATATTGAGCGTGCCTTCAGGGAAAGGCAGAAGGGCTGATCCTAAAAGTGCCCCTCTTGCATTTTCCTTAGAATCTGTTATAATAAGAAATGTAGTTAAGCTCCGGACACCAAGTCCGTTCCTATTCTATAATGGGGACGTTACGGATTCGACAGGGGTAGTTCGAGCTTGGACTGCGAGTCGGAGGGTCGCGTCTCCGCATCAACGCAAACGCCTAAATATAACTGGCAAAAACGAATTAGCTTTAGCTGCCTAATTTAGCGCAGCTGCTCCTCCCGCTATCGTCCATGTAGTCGGGTAAGGGGCCCAAATTTAGTGGACTACGCCGGAGTTCTCCGCCTGGGGACGAAGGAAGAGACTAATCAGGCTAGCTGTCCGGACGCCAGTCGATAGGCATAAGGAACAGCGAAACTAAAATATATCGACTACGCTCGTAGACGTTCAAGTGCCGTTATCCTTGGACGTGGGTTCGATTCCCACCGTCTCCACCATACATAATTTGGTGGATAATCATTACATTTAACGGTATAACATAAAGCAGTGTTAACATTGCTTCAGGCTGTCGACTTTGTCGGCAGCCTTTTTTACTGCTTTCAGCTCATCCATATACGATTTTCTTGCAGATGGTATTTTTGTAGAGGAGGCGCTAGAACATCATATTCTAGGCAAACAGTGGATTAAGCGATTACTTGAACCATCTGAAATCGTCAAGGCTGCCGTGTTCCTAGCATCCGATGGGGCTGGAGCGATTACAGGCGAAAGTATCCCTGTAACAGGTGGCATGTAATAGACAGCTGGAGTTCTTGAGATGGATTCTCATTAAAGTCTCAATTATATTAAGATCCCATATATATTTAGGCTGTATCCAATTCGGGATACAGCCTTTTTGATCTTTCCAAAGGATGCCTTCTCTTTTAATGAAAAATGATACATAGGTCATTGTAAAGGCTTGAACGCTAGTTCTTTATCAGTCTTTTAGATGTAAAAATGATTATTTACAAAATATGGATTTACCTATCTAGCGTTGCCTAGATACAATTATGCATTTGGTCTTGATTTTAGACAATTCTTTCTATATAATCATAGTATACTTGGAATGATAATCATTTTCAAATGACATACTGAGAATAAACATGTTATGAGGGTTACATATGAGACTATGGATGATGATAATCGCAACTATCGTCCTGTCCTTTATATCGTTATTTATCGGCGCGATTGATATCAAGATCAGTGACTTGCTCAACTGGGATTCGGATAAGACACAAATTTTCTTAACTAGTCGCCTGCCGCGTCTAATGGCGATTATACTGGCGGGCGCGGGAATGAGTATTGCGGGATTGATTATGCAGTCTTTAAGCCGAAATAAGTTCGTGTCGCCAACGACTGCTGGAACGTTAGATGCAGCCAAGCTAGGGATTTTACTCTCTATGCTGTTCTTCACGAATGCCACGTATACACAGCAAATTATCTTCAGCTTTGCATTTGCTCTAGCGGGAACGCTGCTTTTTATGCAAATTCTAGATCGTATTAAATTTAAAGACGCTATTTTCGTTCCGTTAATCGGGATTATGTACGGAAATATCTTGTCATCCATTACGACATTTTTTGCATACGAAGGAGACCTTCTTCAAAATATTTCCTCTTGGTTAATGGGGAATTTTGCATTAATGATCTCTGGTCGTTATGAGTTGTTATACGTAAGTGTTCCAGCGGTTATTTTAGCCTATCTGTATGCGAATAAATTTACCGTCGCAGGTATGGGGGAAGAGTTTGCGAAGAACCTAGGCTTAAGTTATAAATTTGTGTTAAACATAGGTCTTATTCTTGTAGCGATTATTTCTACAACTGTCGTACTAACTGTCGGAGTGATCCCGTTCTTAGGTTTAATTGTACCTAACATTGTCTCTCTTTATTTAGGTGACAATTTACGCAAAATAATTCCACATACAGCGCTATTAGGGGTCGTCTTCCTCTTATTGTGTGACATTATTGGGCGTCTTGTTATTCACCCTTTTGAGATCCCAGTTAACGTAACTGTGGCAGTCATCGGTAGTGCGATCTTCTTAATCATGTTACTTAGGGGAAGAGCATATGGCAAAAAATAGTACGAAGTTGATCTTTTTAGCATTATTATCCATTGTTTGTGTTTTATTGTATGCATTTTACGATATAAAGGGCGGCTTTGATTACGCCTTCCCAAGGCGTATGGTTCGCGTGACGGCCATGGTGGTAACGGGAGTGGCAATTGCCTACTCGACAGTGGTGTTCCAAACAATCACCCATAACCGTATTTTAACTCCTTCCGTTATGGGCCTTGACTCAATGTATGAAGTGGTGCAAACGCTAATTTATTTCTTTGCCGGGTCCATGTCGATTTGGGTCTTGAACAAATATTTGAATTTCGGTGTAGCGATTATAGCTATGGTGTTATTCGCGGTCCTTTTATACCGTTTCTTGTTCCGGGCAGACAAGTATCCGATTTATTTTCTCCTTATCATTGGGATGATTTTAGGGGCACTTTTAGGAAGTCTCGTGTCGTTCTTGCAAGTTATGATTGATCCGGTAGAATACTTAAGTCTTCAGTCCCGTTTGTTTGCAAGCTTCACCAACGTGAATGCTGACTTATTATATGTGGCCATCGGCATCCTATTGATTGCATTTATTTATGGCTATCTCATTATAGATAAGCTGGATGTTATGTCGCTTGGCCGGGAAAATGCAATGAATCTTGGTGTCAATTATGACCGGATGGTAATCAATGTACTGATTTTATCGTCCATTTTAATTGCGACATCCACAGCTTTAGTTGGTCCTATTACGTTCTTTGGCTTAATTGTAGCGAATCTATCCTATCAATACTTAGCTACTTATAAGCACTCCATCTTGATTTTAGGGGCAAGTTTAATTAGTATTGTTGCATTAGTTGGCGGTCAGTTCCTTGTTGAGCATATTTTCGAATTACGTACAACGTTAAGTGTGATCATTAACTTTGTTGGTGGTATTTACTTCATTTACTTATTATTAAAAGAAAGTAGGGCAGCAGGATGATTGAAATTAAAGGGTTAACGAAGAGATTTGGTAAGAAGCCTGTTGTAGAAGATGTATCCGTGAAAATTGAACCTGGAACGATTACATCATTTATCGGTCCGAATGGAGCTGGTAAATCCACACTTCTTTCTATGGTGAGCCGATTGTTAGATTCGGATACCGGAGAAGTATTGCTTGATCAGGAGAACGTAAAGAAAATGAAGTCAACGGAATTCGCCAAGCGCGTTTCGATTCTGAAGCAATCCAATTATCTGAACGTCCGGTTAACCGTGCGCGAGCTTGTTTCGTTTGGCCGCTACCCGTATTCTCGGGGGCGTCTAACAGCAGAGGATGAAAAGTTCGTTGACCAAGCACTGGGATATATGAATTTAACGGATATACAAAATGAGTTTTTAGATGAGTTATCAGGCGGTCAAAGGCAGCGTGCCTTTGTGGCGATGGTCATCGCGCAGGATACAGAATATGTGTTACTGGATGAGCCTTTAAATAACCTGGATATGAAGCACTCTGTTCAAATCATGAAGATTTTGCGCAAGCTTGTAGACGAGCTTGGTAAAACGGTAGTCATTGTCTTGCACGATATTAATTTCGCATCTGTCTATTCGGACCGCATTGTTGCCTTGAAAAACGGCAAGCTGGTGAAAAACGGACCGACGCATGAGATTATTAATTCGGCTGCACTGCGTGAGGTGTACGATATGGATATTCCTATTCAAGAGCAGGATGGATGTCGTATTTGCGTCTATTTCAAAGCACATGCATAAGCCAATTTAATTAATCAGTAGAAAGAGCTGGAGAAATAAGTTTAATCCTTTAACTTGTTTTCTCCAGCTCTTTTTAAAAAGATATAATTGTCATACAGTCTATTCGTTTTGTTACTCAGTTGAAAAAATTTAAATTATTTTGTCAAAGAAGTATTGACGCTAATAACAATTCACCATATAATGAGAACAGTTATCATTAATAATGATTCTCATTATTGATAAAAATCGTAATTTCATAAAAGGAGAGTAAGAGACATGGGAAAATGGAAGTTAGCTAGTTTTTTATTAGCCATGCTATTAATGCTTGCTGCATGCGGATCTAACGGAGGCACCGCAACAGAGGCAGAAAATGAATCCGCTGGCTCTGACAGCCAATCTGCAGAAAACAATGGAGCTTATCCAATGACTGTATCTCCAACAATCAGTTCAACGGAGAACGAAGAAGCAGGTACAGTTAACTTTGAAGATGTGACATTTGAAAAAATGCCGGAAAGAATTGCTGTATTTGACTATGGTATGTTAGATACATTGGATGCGCTCGGTGTAGAGGGAATCATGGGTGTTGCTCAAGACTCCAGCTTACCAGATCACCTTAAAAAGTATGAAAGTGATGACTATACAAACATTGGTACTTTAAAAGAACCATTGCTTGAAGATATTGCAGAACTGAGCCCAGACGTTATTTTTATCTCTGGCCGCCAATCTGCTTACTATGAAGAATTAAAAGAAATCGCTCCTGTCGTATTCGTTGGTACTAATCAGGATGACTACTGGAATACATTCCTAGCTTCAGTAGATATTGCAGCTAAGATGTTCGATAAAGAAGCGGAAGCGGACGAATATCTTGCTAAATATGATACAGCTCTAGAGGAAATCAAAGCATTGGCTGGAAAATATGATACTTCATTAGTGACTATGTATAACGAAGGTAACCTATCTGGCTTTGGGTCAAAATCTCGTTTTGGTTACATTTATGAGGAGTATGGTTTCAAACCAGTAGCAGAAGACATTGAGGCTTCTTCTCACGGTTCGAACTTCGGCTTTGAGGCAATCCTAGAATTCGATCCACAAGTATTGTTCGTGATTGACCGTACAGCAGCTACGGGTAGTCAATCAAATATTAAAGCCGATATGGAAAATGACATTCTTAAGCAAACAGAAGCTTACAAGAACGACCGTATCGTATACTTAGATGGTCCGCTTTGGTACTTAGGCGGCGGCGGTTTACAATCTGAGCTGGCTAAAATTGAAGAAGTGTTAAATGAGTTAAAATAATCATATGTACAACAGGCTGCAAGAAATCAGTAGAAACTGATTTCTTGCAGCCTTGTTTGTTTAACAATGTACAATAGGGGTGTTACTTCATCAAGGAGGGTGTTAGTATGTTAGTGATTAGTGAAAAGGACATTCAGCAATGCTATGGCATGAAAGAAGCAATTGAAGATACGAAAGAGGTACTGAAAGCAAAAAACATAGGAGAAATTAATAATCCTCACCGGACGGTATTGGAGTTCCCGCAGTATGAAGCATCCGCCTTGTATATGCCGAGCGCCGATTTGTCCGAAGAGGTGTCTGCGGTGAAGGTTGTGACTATTTTTCCGAGGAACCCTTCGAGAGGCAAAGCGACAACTCAAGGGGTAATTTTGCTGTCGGATGCAGAGAATGGCGAACACGTAGCGATGATGAATGCTTCCTATTTAACACGCTTGAGGACAGGGGCGCTAAGCGGGATTGCTACTGATCTGCTGGCCCGGAAGGACGCTCGTGTGCTCGCCGTTATCGGGACAGGGGCCATGGCGTTTGAGCAGGTGCTTGGTGTATTGGCCGTTCGAGATATTGAACGTATTCTTTTATTCAACCGAACACTTGAGAAGGCGAAGGCGTTCGGTGAGAGGCTGAGTTCGTTTGGTGTAAAGACTCCTTTTAAGGTGGTCGGCGATGTATCAGAAGCGGTGCATGAGGCTCATATTATTTGCTGTGCTACCCGGTCCAATGAACCAGTGTTTAATGGAAAGGATCTGCAGCCCGGTACACATATTAACGGGGTAGGTTCCTACTTGCCGCATATGAGAGAGGTCGATCACGCGACGGTGCTGCGCGCATCCAAAATTGTCGCTGATGATCTTGCGGGAGTAAAGGAGGAGGCCGGTGAGCTTATTTATGCGGACGAACAGAATGACTGGTCGTTTGAAGAGGTGCATGGCGAGCTGCATGAGCTGACAACCGGCGTTAAGGCAGGACGAGAAGATGATGAAGAGATTACGTTCTTTAAGTCCGTCGGAGCTGCCTACTTTGATCTTGCTGTAGCCAAAGGAGTGTATGCAAAGGCAGAGAAAAACGGAATCGGCACGAGCATCGATGTATAAATGAAAGATAGATAAGAAGCGGCTTAAAGGCTGGGAAACTGCCTGCTTTTAAGCCGCTTTTTTTTACGGAAAATGAAAGTTTTATTGTTGACATGTAGTTTTACTGCGTGGTATATTATAATATTTTGATTAAAGTAAGTATTTGTGGTATGCTATATAGGTGATGAAATATGGAGGTGGATACGTTGTTTCAAGTAGGCGATAAAGTATTTTATCCTATGTATGGAGCAGGGGTCATTGAAGCAATTGAAGAAAAGGAAATCCAAGGTGTAACACGAGAGTATTGTATGATTACGATTCCGCTTAGTAAAATGAATGTGATGATTCCAATGAAGAACATGGAAAAGATGAAAATCCGCTCTGTCGTTGATACGTCAGAGGCGAAAGAAATTCTTGTTGAGCTCCAAGGAGAAGAGCCTCATGGCGCCCTTCCATGGAAGGAAAGGCTGAAAAGAAACACGGAGAAGATGAAAACAGGCGAGATGAAGGATACAGCGGAGGTTTTTCATGACCTGGTCTACTATCAAAAAGAGAAAGCGCTGAATTCTAGTGAGAAGCATATGCTGGACCTTGCCACCAAGTTTCTCGTTAGTGAGATCGCTCTGGTCAAGGATATCTCTGAAAATGAAGCCGCCCATTTACTTCAATTAACCAGCTAAGCGGACAGGTGTTCATACCTGTCTTTTTTATATGCAGGAAAATAGCTGTACATGTTCATGATGAACAGACTTGCTTAGAAGAGCAGGTCTGTTCTTTTTTGTTCAAAAACTGATAACCAATTTCCTTGCCTGGTTGTGCTAATATGGGAGTAAATGCATGAAGTCAAACGGAGGATAGGAATGGAAAAGACAAAAGTATTAGTCGTAGAGGACGAGGAGAAAATTGCTAGAATTTTAGAATTGGAATTGACTTATGAAGGCTATGAAGTTGGGAAAGCGCTGGACGGGCTTGATGGCTGGCGTTTGTTTCATGACCAGTCCTGGGATTTAGTGCTGCTTGATGTCATGCTGCCAGGGATCAGCGGTATTGAGTTATTACGAAGAATCCGCTCAAGCGACCCGCAGATTCCTGTTATTCTGTTAACAGCAAGAAGTTCGGTCGAGGATAAGGTCTCAGGTCTTGATCTTGGGGCCAATGATTACGTGACGAAGCCATTCGAAATAGAAGAACTGCTGGCACGTGTACGGGCAGCCTTGCGCTTAAGCCAGCCGCGTTCAAATGGAATGGTGGTCGACCAGAATTGGCTGCAGGCCGCGGATCTGAGGCTGAATGAAATGACGCGTGAAGTCATGAGGGGAGAGGATTCCATTGAACTGACACCGCGCGAATTTGACCTGCTGGCGTACTTAATGTCGCATTGCAACCAAGTGCTGAATAGAGAGCAGCTTCTTAACGGCGTATGGGGGTATGATTATTACGGGGATACGAACATTGTAGATGTCTATATACGCTATCTGCGCAATAAGATCGATAAGCCGTATGATCACCCGCTGATTCACACGGTGCGCGGTGTAGGATACGCGCTGAAGGATAAAAAATGAAACTGAGAAACAGGATTAACCTCTACACGGCTGTTATGTTTATCAGTCTGTTTATTTTGTTAAACGGCGCTGTCTATTACACATTTAGCCATGTCATGCTTGAAAGTGAACTGCAGGATACCACAGATGAGGCCCGGCAAACGGTTGAAGGCATCAGCCGAACGGACGCATCGGTTCCAGCAAATACCTTGCTCAGGGCTTATATGCCGGTGAGCGGGATGCTGCAAATTGTGAAGCAGAATGGCCAAGCGGCCGCGGCTGTTACGGCACCGAGCCAAGGGCATCTGAGTGAATATCCTGCTGTCTTTTATGAGAAGGAGCGGCATGAGATCGTCGAATATGAAGGTGTGAGATATGCCTTTGTGTCCATTCCTGTAGTGTGGGAAGGCGGAGAGTTAGCCAGCCTGCAAATGACGGAGAGCCTGGAAAGAGCAGAGGAGGCCCTTGCTGTATTAAGGGCGGTTCTCGTCGCTGTGACAGTAATCGCTATGGTACCCGTCATTCTTTCTTCCCGCTGGCTGAGCAACTTTATTACACAGCCGATTTCCTCTATGATCCGCACAATGGGGGAGATTCAGCGGAGCGGCCAGCACAAAAAAATTGAATTGCCGAAAAAGAGTAAAGATGAGCTCTATCAAATGGCTGATACCTTTAACCATATGATGAATTTGCTGCAAAGAAACTATGAGAAGCAGGGCCAGTTCATATCAAACGCCTCTCATGAGCTGAAAACCCCTCTGACGGTTATTGAATCCTATGCGAGCCTGCTGAAGAGAAGAGGAAAGGAGCAGCCGGAGCTGTTTGATGAATCGGTGGAAGCAATTCATTCGGAAGCCGTGCGGATGAAGAACTTGACCGAGCAGCTTCTCCAGCTGGCTAGACAAGAGGAGCAGTGGAATGTAGAGCTGGCTGATGTTCATTTGACCCCTTTAGTAGAAAAATCGGTACAGGCTTTTCAAAAAGCATACAACCGCGGGGTTACCTTGCAGGTGGAAGAAGACGTGATCCTTAGAACGGACCAGCAAAAGCTGAGCCAGCTGCTGTATATTCTGATGGATAATGCGCGCAAATACAGTGAGGCATCTATTCAAGTAGTGATCCGCCTGCAGGAGAACTGGGCGGTTGTTGAGATTATTGATCAAGGAATCGGTATTCCAGCTGATGAGCTGGCCTCCATATTTGACCGTTTTTACCGGGTGGATAAAGCAAGAACAAGAAAAACAGGAGGGTTTGGACTGGGACTGTCCCTTGCTAAAGAAATCGCTGAAGCTATGGGAGCAGATGTGCGTTTGGAGAGTAAGGAAGGAGAAGGAACGACCGCGCAAATATGGCTTCCTTTGACTGATTCTCACTAATTTCTCATGATGATCGTATATAGTTAAAGCTAAAGAGCTAAAGGATTTAAACGGGGTGATCAAATGAATAAGAAGCGTCTTCGGCTCATCACTGTCATTGCCATAGCTCTTCTAGTTGTCGGTGCAGCCGCCTGGCAGATGACGGGGCTATTTGCCTCAGCAGAGCCGTTAACGGAGAATGAAGCGAAGAACCGCATTCAGGAAATGTATGCGGCTGAAGTAAAAAGCATCACGCAATCCGGTGATCAATATGAGCTGATGATTGAAATAGAAAAGCAGCCGTACAAGGTTGAAATGGCAGCAGAAACGGGAGATATTCGTTCCTTAACGAAAGTAGAGAGCAACAAACAGGCGGAGCCGCCGAAGGAAGTAAGCGAAACGGAAATGAAGGAGCGTCTGCAGAAAAGCTATCCCGGCAAGTTGACAGGACTGAAAAAGCAGGCAGAGGGCGGCCATGCTTATTACTATGCGACCATTGAACACGGTCAGGAGCGAACAACAGTGAAAGCGGACGCTTTGACAGGGAAAGTCATTGACTCCTCTGTGGAACCTCTTCCTGAGGCGCCGCCAAAGGAGCAGCCGTCTTCGCCGCCGGCCCGCGAGATTACTGAGGAAGAAGCAAGGGCTATTGCGCTGAAGAATGTGAGCGGCACGGCTGAGGATGACATCGACCTGGAAGAATCGAATGGATTGACTTACTATCTAGTTGAAGTGGAGCGGGACGACGATAGGGAAGCTGTTGTTCAAATCAATGCGATCTCTGGCAAGGTGATGTCCATTACTTGGGAGGATTAGACTTGCTCATACTTTTCTCATCAAACTCTCATTTATCTATCCTTATCCTCTCATTTTGACGGTCTATGATAGAAGTAACATCAAATGAAGGAGGAAGGGTAAATGAAGCGCAAATTATTTATTACAGGTGTAGCAGGGGCAATTATTTTAGGTGGAGCCATTGGAGTAGGAGCAGTCAGCAGTGAACCAGCCATTTCCTTTGAAAAAGCGAAAGAAGCGGCAGTCAATCAAGTGAACGGTACAATTGAGAGCATTGAGCTCGAGGAAGATGACGGCCTTTTAAAGTATGACATAGAAGTAAATGGATCTGATCGCAGTGGTGATAAGGAAGTGGAAGTAGATGCGGCTTCCGGCAAGGTGATGAATGTAGAGGATGACCGGGACGACGATGATGATCGAGACGATCGTGTGAACAAGCAAGTGAACATTTCTCATGAAGAAGCGATAAATATTGCTCTAAAGAGTGTACCTGGTAAAGTAACTGAAGCAGAGCTTGACGATGATGGCTATTATGAAATCGAAGTTCAGCATAATAACCAGGAAGTAGAATTGAAAGTTGATGCGGATAGCGGCAAGGTTTTGGAGAAAGAAATAGACTAGTCCTCCACCAATCCCTCTTTCTTGCTGAAAAGTGCCTGTGATAACAACAAACAGCATGTGAACCTATAAAGTGTTCGCATGCTGTTTGTTTATATATGCGGCTTCAGATAAGCAGTGATCGCCTCTATATTCTTTATATTCTTTCCATAGTCTACAATAGTAGTGGGAATAGCTGGTTTACTCTGTATATGTACGCTCGTTGTTTCCTCGTCGGCCTTTTGTACAAGAAGGGTTATTTGATCTCCGAATGTTCTGAGATTGACTCCTGTTTTTGCGCGGATCACACCGTCTTCATAAGTAACTTCCGCTCCCTCAATCGAGAGATTACGTTCATACATACACCTATCCTTTTCTATTAAAGACCTGTCGTGTCTCCTGACTGTAAGACGTATTATTCAGGTGAACAGCAGCAAATAGATGAGCAGTTCTAGGAATAATGACTCAATACCCATTTTCAGGGTTAAGTGTTTCTATCTTTTTCCTCTGTTGATACAATAGAGAAGAGTGAGAAAAGATGATCTTTTAAAGGGAGAGGTTCCATGTTTAAGAAAATTGCTTCAGATGCGCTTGGTTTATCAGATATTGGGAAAATTATTCCGCCGTCTGACTATGACAAAACAGATGCTGACGATTATGTGATGCATGAAGATGATGAAAAAATTTATTTCGTCATTAAAACGAAAGCAGATGAGTATTGCTTTACAAATCTAGCGATCATCCACGTGGATGGGGAGAGTGCGATGTCCTCTAAGCGGACACTGAGAAGATATCCGTATGCGCAATATAAAATTTCGAATGTGGTGTTAGAGACAGCTGGAAAAATCGATATGGATGTAGAGATTAAATTCCAAATTGGGAATGAAATGATTGATATCGATGTAAGAAAAGATCAAATCGAACAGTTAAAAGATTTATATAAAGCACTGCTTCGAATTGCAGAACTGACACACGAGAACAACATTTACATGGATATGGCATCTGAAAGCATCAACAGAGCTGTGACTGTGTTGCAAAACTCCCGCACAGAGGAGCAAAGTTTAAGCAATACGTACAAACAATTAACGGAAGCGGGCTTCGAGTGGATGTCCTCCATCCGTGAAAAGTATCATGTGAAGGACTTCGGAGAGGTATTTGAGAAGTATATTAATAATTAAAAAGCTGCCTAAATAAATAACGGGCCCCTCTTGTGTATAGCAAGAGGGGCTTTCTTATGTCTTTCTTTTGGCGAACATAATGAAATAGTCCTGCCATAGATCTTGGGCAGCTGAATAATAGATGAATAAAAGAATAAAGTAGGCAAAAAATCATAATTTCTGTTGAGACGGTTGACTTTGAGAATGATTATCAGTTAGTCTAAATATGCAACAGATAATGAAAATCATTATCAATTAAATTATCGCATACTAATTGTGACGATGACAAGGAGTGTTATCAATGGATACAGTGATCCGTTCTCATTCAGCTAATGAAAGTCTGCTAGCCAGGCAGGCAAGAAGAGAATCCAATGCCAGATCTTATCCGAGACGGCTGCCGCTTGCGATTCATAGAGCAGAGGGAATCTATGTAACGGATATGGACGGTCAACAGTATATAGATTGCTTGGCGGGGGCAGGCACGCTTGCGTTAGGGCATAATCACACAGTGGTCCGGGAGGCTATTTCAAAGGCAATGGACTCCTATACACCGTTACATACCCTTGACTTGACGACACCGATTAAGGAATCGTTTATCGATGAAGTGTATGCTTCCTTACCGGGTTCTTTTGCCGAAAAAGCAAAAATTCAGTTTTGCGGGCCAACTGGCGGCGATGCGATCGAAGCAGCCTTAAAGCTTGTAAAAACAGCTACAGGCAACCGGAGTATTTTATCGTTTCAAGGCGGTTATCATGGGTCTACTCACGGAACGTTGAGTATCAGCGGGACGACAGCACCGAAAGGTAAAATTCACGCGCTGGTGCCAGATGCACATTTCCTTCCCTATCCATATGCCTATCGCTGTCCATTTAATATTGGAGCAGAAGGCCACCGCGTCAGCAACGCCTATATTGAAAATTTACTGGACGATCCGGAAAGCGGTATCGTTGCGCCGGCGGGTATCATTGTGGAGGTTGTCCAGGGAGAGGGCGGTTCTATTCCTGCACCAATCGAATGGTTACAACAGCTGCGTCGTTTAACGAAAGAGCGACATATTCCGCTGATTATTGATGAAGTGCAAACGGGAATCGGCCGGACCGGCAAAATGTTTGCTTTTGAACATGCCGGTATCGAACCCGATGTGCTTGTTCTTTCCAAAGCAATAGGAGGAAGCCTTCCGTTGTCTGTTGTTCTTTACGACCAGCGTCTTGATCTGTGGGAGCCGGGAGCCCATATTGGCACATTCCGGGGAAACCAGCTGGCGATGGCGGCTGGAAAAGCCACACTGCAATTCATAAAAGAACATCAGATTCCTGATCACGCTGCCGAGCTTGGGGCGTACTTTATGAAGCAACTGACATTTATTCAAAAGCAGGTATCTTCCATTGGGGAAGTGAGAGGAAGAGGATTAATGATCGGGATCGAAATTGTTGACCCGACCAAGCAGCCGAATGGTGTGGGAAGTTATCCTGCCTACCCGGAATTAGCTAAGACCATTCAGCAGGAGTGCTTTAAGCGGGGGTTGATTTTAGAAGTAGGCGGCCGATTCAGCACAGTGATCCGTTTGCTGCCGCCGCTAGTGATTACGAAAGAACAAGTAGATGAAGTACTGAACCGCCTCCATGAAGCGATCACTAGCGCGGAGCATCAGGCGGGAATTCCTAACAGAAGGTGATAAGAATGAATACGGCTTTTACAAAATGGTTTCTTCATCCAGGGCATGAAAGTATCAGCGCTTATTATGAATTAATGGACCGTGTCGTACAGCTAGTGGCCGATCAAACGAGGAGGGCTTATACGCCTTTCACAGGAGTTTCTGACCGGCAAATTGCCTCGAAGGTAAAAAGGCTTCTGGCGATTACGCAGGAAGGACAGCAAACGGACAAAGTGATGGAGGAAATAGAGCAGACTGTTATGAAAGATTCTTTATGGATCTCTCATCCTAGTGCTATGGCGCATCTTCATTGCCCGCCTTTAGTTCCGTCTATTGCAGCTGAAGTTGTGATCAATGCGCTGAATCAGTCGATGGACTCTTGGGATCAAAGCCCAGCGGCCACCTATGTGGAAGAGGAATTGATCAAGTTCCTGGCCAAGCAGATCGGCTATACGCACGAGGCAGACGGTGTATTTACGAGCGGAGGAACTCAATCAAACTATATGGGGATGCTGCTGGCGAGAAACTGGGCGTGCCAAAGACACTTCTCTATGAATGTACAGAAAGAAGGGCTTCCCTTCGAAGCAGACAGGCTTCGAATTCTATGCTCAGAACATGCTCATTTCACTGTTCAACAATCGGCGGCCCAGCTTGGTTTAGGAATAAATGCAGTTGTCACCGTAAAAACGGATGACCAGAAGAGAATGTGCATAAGGGAGGCAAGAGCAAAGGTACATGAACTTCGCCAACAAGGACTGATTCCTTTCATGATCGTTGCGACAGCAGGAACAACAGATTTTGGAAGCATTGATCCTTTAATAGAGACAGCCCAGCTGGCTGATGATGAACACCTCTGGCTTCATGTGGATGCAGCTTACGGTGGAGCCATGCTGTTTTCTCATCAATACAAGGACTTACTCAATGGGCTTCCGTTAGCCGATTCGGTCACTATTGATTTCCATAAGCTATATTACCAATCAATTAGCTGCGGTGCTTTTTTTGTGAAAAATAAACGGAATTTTCGATATATTGCCCATTATGCGGATTACTTAAACCCTCAAGAAGATGGTGAGGCGGGCATTCTCAATCTGGTGGAAAAAAGTGTGCAAACGACGAAGCGGTTCGATGCGCTCAAACTGCTTATGACCTTCAAGCTGATAGGGACCGATACATTCGGGGAGATGGTCGACTACACTATTCAACTGGCGAAGGAAACAGCTCGCCTATTCCGAGAAGACCCTTGCTTTGAAGTAATTAATGATCCGGAAATAAATGCAGTTGTTTTTCGTTATCTGCCGGCGGGGAGCCGGGAAGCTGCCTATATAAACGATATAAACCTGGAGCTTCAACGCTCTTTTTATAGAAGTGGTGAACTGATCATGGCGAAAACGAAGCAGGCCGGGGATGTATATTTGAAATTTACAATGCTGAACCCTTTGAATACGATTGGCCAAATGAAAGAGCATCTGCAGAAGATTAAGCGAGCAGGCAAAGCAATAGAAGAGGAGAAAGGAGAGATGCAGTATGGATATTCCCTTCCTTACTAATTATATAACGATGCAGAACTTACTGAATTGCTATGTGAAAGAAACGGGAGCTGGTGAGTGGAAGAAGCCATGTGAGGTTCCAATGATTCCGAACGACTCGGGCGTGAAGAAGGTATTAGTGATTAAGCTTTCTCAGCAGAAGGCTACATTATTTATTCCTGTACGCTACCAATCTATTACAGAGCGCCATCTGTTCTCCAAAGTCATGTACTACCAGATAAAGAATGACCAGGTAAAACAGCTAGATTACTTGACGCTAACCTTTCTTCTTCAAAAGGAGCTGTCTTTCTTATCCAGAAAGGGTCTGGAAATGGATGAATTCATGCTTCGGATGATTTTAAGCTACCAAACGATGAAGGGTATTCTGACTGCGAGGAAGGAGGGTTTGGCGGAGTGTTACCAACTAGACAAAACCTTTCTCGAGTCTGAACAGTCTTTACTGATTGGACACCAGGTACACCCTATGCCGAAGAGCCGCCAAGGGATTGAACCCGAGGAAGAGGATGTATTTGCCCCGGAAAGAAAGGGCGCGTTTCAGCTCCATTATTTCCGGGCTGTCAATGACATAGTCGAAGAGGCGTCCGTCTTATCCATCAGTGCTGCACAGCTTATAAAGGAAGAGCTGAAGAAGGATGCGGCAGTCTCTCCAGCGTTCAAGGAAGCTTATTGCCAGGAGGATGGCTATGCCTTAATACCTGTTCATCCACTGCAGGCGAGAAAGCTGCTGGGCAGGCAGGATATTTGTGACTATATACAAACGGGGAAGCTCACCTACCTTGGTGCACAAGGAAGGGCTTTCCATCCAACTTCTTCGGTTCGGACTGTGTACCATCCGAAGGCAAGTGTAATGTACAAGTTTTCGATCCCAGTCAAAATTACTAACTCGCTGCGCATCAATAAGCGAAAGGAGCTTGACCGAGGAGTAGAGGTGAGCCGGCTTCTTCAAAATGGTATTCATGAACAGCTAACCGTTCGTTACCCGGGGTTTCATATTGTTCAAGATCCGGCTTATATCAACGTAAAGACAGGCTCGGGGGAAGAGACAGGCTTTGAAACGGTGATCCGGGAGAACCCTTTCCAGAAAGGCAAGGAGAAGCGAACGAGCTTGATTGCCGCTCTATGCCAAGACCCGCTGGCAGGTGAAGCGTCTCACTTAGTCAACGTCATCCATAGCATAGCCGAAAGAGAAAGGATTTCTCTAGAAGCAGCAAGCGAAAGGTGGTTCAGCCGTTACTTGCAGGTAAGCCTTCGTCCGCTTTATTGGTTGTATGCTGTGCATGGGATTGCCTTAGAAGCTCATCAGCAAAATTCAGTTATTCAACTGGACGAGCAAGGATATCCATCCCGTTTTTACTACCGGGATAACCAGGGCTACTATTTCATGGAGTCGAAGGCACAAGCATTACGGGAACTGATTCCATCTTTAAATGAAAAAAGCGATACGGTTTGCACAGATGCTATTGCGGAGGAGCGTTTTCGATATTATGTCTTTTTCAATCACTTATTTGGTTTAGTTAACGCATTTGGCACCGGACAGTTGATCGATGAGGAGAAGCTGCTGGCAATGATCAAGGAAGAGCTAGTAGATTTGAAACAGGAGCTGGGTGATCATACTCATTTAGTAGATTCCTTGTTATACGAAGAGAAGCTGCCATGCAAAGCGAATTTGCTGACGAGAGTTCACGACATGGATGAGCTGGTTGGATCACTGGATACCCAATCGGTTTATGTGCAAGTGACGAATCCGCTGGCAGTAACGGCAGGTGATTTGCATGAAGTCTAATGTAGCTGCTCGCTCATTTGATAAGTACGAGCATTATGATCCTATTAGCCAAAAGACCATAGCATTTCGTCCAGTGAAGGCGGAGAAAGATGGTGAACGTCTGCATACATGGATGCATGAGGAGCACGTGATCCCATTTTGGAACCTGAATATTTCTTTCGATGATTATATGAAGCATTTACAGAGGTTTTTAAAAGATGACCATCAAACACTTCTTATTGGTGAATTAGATGGTGTACCTATGAGCTACTGGGAGTCGTATTGGGTGAAGGGCGATATTATTGGTAACTACTATTCTTTTGGCGAATATGACCAAGGCATTCATCTGTTGATTGGACCTCCAGCATTTTTAGGAAAGGGGCTTATTTATCCATTGCTTTTAACTATGTTATATAAGCAATTTGAATGTAAAGAAACGAATCGAGTGGTAGCTGAGCCTGATATAAGAAATGAAAAAATGATTCATGTATTTAAAAAATGCGGCTTTAAAGCAGTAAAGGAAGTTAAGCTTCCTGACAAAATAGGCCTGCTTATGGCCTGTGAAAGGGATATGTTCGAAAGAAGGTGGAAAAATTGGCAAGCGAATCAATTTTAGATGTGATTGGAGTAGGAATTGGCCCATTTAATCTGGGGCTAGCAGCATTGCTTGAAAAAACAGACTGCTCTTCATTGTTTTTTGATAAGAAAACACGGTTTGAGTGGCATCCAGGCATGCTTCTTGAAGGGACAACCCTGCAAGTGCCCTTTCTTGCCGATGCCGTGACGATGGTGGACCCAACGAGCCCGTACAGCTTCTTAAATTACTTGCATGAACAAAAGAGACTGTATCGGTTTTACTTCTTTGAGAAATTTCAAATTCCGCGCAAGGAATATAATCACTATTGCCAGTGGGTCGCTGCTCAGCTGCCTCAGCTCCGGTTCGGAACCGAAGTGGAAAAAGTGGAACAGGAAGAGAACGGCTGTTATCAAGTGACTGTTTTCTCTCATGATGACCAAGAGAGAAGGACATATAAATCTAGACATGTCGTCATCGGCGTGGGAACGAAACCGTACATACCATATCCGTTTCAATCGATGACAGGAGAGCAGATTCTTCACTCTTCCCAATACATGGATAAGCGGAAAAGGTTGCTGAATGGACGGTCGGTGACTGTTATCGGTTCAGGACAGAGTGCGGCCGAAATCTTCTATGATCTGTTATTAAAACAACCGGATTATGGATACGAATTATCCTGGTTTACGAGATCAAAAGGTTTTTATCCGATGGAATACTCTAAGCTTGGGCTGGAACACTTTTCACCGGATTACACCCATTACTTCTATCAGCTGCCGTCTGAAAAGAAGAAAGCTGTCTTAAGCAAGCAATCGTTGTTATACAAAGGAATCAGCTTTCAAACGATTGGTGAGATTTATGATGTATTATACGAGCGGTCTGTTGGACAACAAACCATGAATGTGAGACTGCAGGCGCTGACGGAGCTGGTGTCTATTGAAGAAAGAGAGGGTATGTACCGCTTGTCGCTCCATCAATTCGAACAGGACAAGACGGCAGAAATCAACAGCGAAGCGGTAATCCTTGCGACAGGCTATCATCCATACATTCCAGATTGCCTGAATGGGATAAAAGACAAGCTTGAATGGGATGCCAATGGCCAGCTTGTGATTGAAGAGGATTACAAGGTGAAAATGCACAGTGAAGGCAACCATCATTTATTTGTTCAAAACGGTGAGATCCATACACATGGGGTGGGCGCCCCGGATTTAGGACTGGGGGCCTTTCGGAATGCGGTGATTATTAATCAGCTGGCCGGAAAAGAAGTCTACCGGATAGATGAAAAGAACGTATTCCAGCAGTTTGGTTTGTAGAGGTTTTTCATGACGAAGGAAAAGAGCTTTGTTTATAGCTGTCTGCTTTTTACACTAGTTTCGGAAATGCTGCTTTCACCTTTTTACCCGCAGCTGTTCTCCCAATATTTTCGGGTAGATGGCGTCGAGGCCACGAGTCTATTCATCGTTTGCTGCCGGCTTGTTGTCATTGTAATGACGCCATTGTGGGCAGTCGCCTCCAGAAAATGGGGCTTCAAACGCCTTGTAACGGGCGCTTTAGTCGTTATGGCAGGATGCAAGCTGCTTCTTCCTTCTGTCGATACGTTTACTCAGTTTTTAGCTGTATCACTTTTACTGCTTTTCTTCCAAAGTATCATTTACTTATTGTATCCGACAATCGTTGCGTCAAGCAGAAGTGATCAGGAGAAGGTGCGAGCGACCACGACGTATTTGTTCGTATTTCATGGAAGCGTCATCGTGTCTGGGATAGTGGGAAGCTTTCTGATCAGCCATCCGTTACCGCTGGATATTTACTACCTGTTTGCTTGTATCGACCTTCTTTTGGCTGTGGTCAGCTGTTTTATTATTTGGCATCAGCCATCCCCTTCAGAAGAGAAGGGAAAAAGGGCGGTTCTTTATAAGGAAGGAAAGCGACAAGGAGAGTTTTTTATTTACTTGTTTGTGGTGTTCTTTTTCTACATCGGCCACCATACTATACGCCCTTATTTTACCGCTTTTCTAGAAGCGGATTATACGGTTTCCGAGCAAGAGATGAGCTTACTATACGTTATGCCGAGCCTGACTGCCGTGGTCTTGCAGTTTATGATGCCAAAACGCATCCTGCACTCCCATGTGAAAGGGCTGCTTATCGGCTTAACAGTGGTGACAGCAGGACTGCTTCTCGTCCAAGCAGCAGTAGAGTCTTATTTAGTATTCGTTATTATTCGAATCGCCTATAGCCTTTGTTTTTTTATTAGCCTGGCTGCAATGGATATTTTCTTTTTCCGTTCAGGCATAGGTGAACGATCGCCGCTTTTGTACAGCGTGGTTTCCTCCGTGCAGAATGCCGCGTTGCTGTTTGCACCAACGGCTGCTTTTCTCGCTATACAATCCAGCAGCATGAAGGGGCCATTTTTATTGGGAGGCTTCCTGTTGATCGGAGCGGCTGTATGTATGTGTCTGCTTTTTATCAAGAGTCTGACACCTGTCTATCAATTAAGAAAAGGAGTGAATCGTCGTGAGTATTTGTGAATGGCCATTACATATGTTGACGAAGGAAGCTTGGGAAGAGGTGGATCAGCAGCTTTTAGCAAAAATGCTGCAAGAGTTTGCCTATGAAGAAATCATCATACCGACACTGCAATCAAAGGAAGGAGAGATATGTACATTTACATGGAGTGACAGAAAAGGAAAGGTGTATCGCTTCCAGGCAAAAGCCCGGGTATTTGACAGCCTGCAAGTTCTGGCTAACAGTATAGAAGTGGCACCGGCGGAAAACACCGGCATTCCGCTGTCTATTCAGCTGCTATTGAGCATTCAGGAGGAAGAAGGACATATGTCTCCTTCTACAGCAGGAAACTTGGTTAAGGAATATTTGCATACCCTCGTTGCGGATACGCATCTAAAAGAACACACAAAATTATCTCATGAACTCACTGAGATGGATTATGCCGAGCTGGAAGGTGAAATGACTGGTCACCCGTGGATCACCTATAATAAAGGAAGAATTGGCTTTGGGTATGACGATTATGTTCAATATGCACCTGAACAAAAAAAGCGCGTACAGCTGTCCTGGATTGCTGTACGAAAAAATGCAGGAACATTTTATTCTGTCAAAGAGCTTGATTATGAACAGCTGATAGAGCAAGAACTGGATCAAAAGACACGCCAATATTTCGATAAAAAGCTGGAAGACAACGGAGTATGTGCCGAGGATTATTATTTCATGCCTGTTCACATGTGGCAATGGAACAACGTGCTTGTCTCCATGTACGCAACTGAAATAGCAAAGAAAGACATTATTCCGCTTGGAGAAGGGGTAGATGAATATCTTCCACAGCAGTCCATTCGCACGTTTGTGAATGTAACCGATAAGAAAAAGCATCATGTAAAGCTGCCGATGAGTATCTTAAATACGCTTGTTTATAGGGGGCTGCCAGGTGAACGGACGATTATTGCGCCTGAAGTGACAGCCTTTATGAAGGGGATACGGGAGAATGACTCGTTTTTAAAGGAAACATGCCGGCTCGGCCTTCTTGGAGAGGTAGCTACGATGAATGTGAGCCATCGGGTCTTTGAGAGGCTGAAGGGAGCTCCTTATCAATATTTAGAAATGCTTGGTGTTGTGTGGCGAGAGAGCGTATATAACGAACTAAAAGAAGATGAACAGGCGATTACGCTGGCGGCTTTGCTGTACATTGACAGGCAAGAAAAGCCTCTTGTATCTGCTTTTATCGAAAAGTCAGGGTTGTCTGCAGAAGAGTGGACGAGCAGGTTAATGAAGGCTGTTCTGCCTCCGCTGCTTCATTACTTGTATCAATACGGTACAGTGTTTTCGCCGCACGGACAAAATACGGTGCTCGTATTAAAGAAGGGGGTACCGGAACGGATTATTATGAAAGATTTCGTTGATGACGTGAATATTAGCGATCAGCCGCTGCCTGAGCTGAAGGGGCTTTCGGCCGAGCTAAAGGCTGTTCTGCGCAGTGAACCGCCTGAAGGTTTAACTCAGTTTATTTTTACAGGACTGTTTATTTGTCATTTTCGATACTTAAGCCGCATTTTAGAAGAAAGAGAGCAATTATCCGAGCAGCGTTTCTGGTGTATGGTGCGTGAGGAGATTCTTTCTTATCAACAAGCATTTTCTCATTTAAAGGAGCGGTTCGAATTGTTTGATTTGCTGCGCCCTTCTTTTACGAAATTAACGCTTAACCGGAACCGCATGTTTGATTACGGATATAAAGATGATGATGATCGGCCGCATGCAAGCGAGTATGGCACGGTTACAAATGCTTTGTATGAAGCAGCAAAGGAAACGGCCAAATAAAAAGCTCTCTTTTTTCGAAAGGATTGTTACATTCACATTCCTGCAGGAAGCTGTTAAAATAAGAAGATACATAGGCGGACTGCTGAGGCAGTGCCGCCTGAATTCTTGTGTGCCAGGCATGGCAACTATCTAGGTGGTGAGAGTCCACTGTGGGGGTACACATCGACCAACCACTAAGGAAGCGCAAGGTACTTA
>NZ_JWJE02000029.1 GCF_000812025.2 Bacillus thermotolerans | reverse complement strand
AATTAAGCTTTGCACACAGTAAAGAACTCCACGGTCTGCGCTATGCACGTTACCGTGGAGTTCAAAAAGTGAAAACGCAAGTTTTGATGACCGGCATCATACAAAACTTGAAAAAGTGGGCCAAACTCCGCTCTTTACAGAAAATCGGTCTCCACCTCACTTCTCATATTATAGAAGGTTCCGTTTAACAATTCAAAAAAAGTGAAAACCCCGGTGAGAATTCACCAGGGTTTTCTTGACTAAGTTGTTTTTCAACAACGTGAAAACGGCTCTGCCACTTTTGATGGCAGAGCCGTTTTCTTATTCTAAATGATGCTTCTCCTTCAATGAATCCGGTGCCATCTTAACAATCTGCTGTAGAATGAAGGCAAATATCGCTACATCATCGACTAAACCAATAATCGCTAACACATCAGGGATCAAATCCAAAGGCAGCCAGAAATAACCGACAACCAGCCCGATGCTTAGTAATTTATGAAAGAAGGCTACTTCCTTGCTCAAAAAGAAATCTTTTAAGAAAGGAATAGACTTTCTGAATCGAAATAGAAACTTTATTCGTTTCCATATCCTGTACACATGTTTCCTCTCCTTCATTAACGGATACATGTGTATACGAATAAAGGAACCGTTGGTTTCATTTTTGTCGAAAAAAAGATGTATGACAACGTATACAAGAGGAATAAAGGATTTTAAAACCTTGCTCTTTTCTATATAATAGGATGTAACTTTTAGGCAGTATGAATCTGAAGTACATATTATAAAGGAGCTATTATGAAAGAATCTAAAAAAATCCGGCTGTCAAAGCTGTCATCCTTTCAGCTCATCGTGCTTCTTTACCTGGTAGGTGCATTGTTTTCCACCGTCCTGCTTATGCTCCCGATCGCACATAAGCCAGGTGTAGACATTTCTTTTATTGACACGATGTTTGTGGCAGTCAGCGCACTTAGTGTAACAGGCTTAACACCGGTATCTATTGTAAACACGTTCAGCACAACAGGATATGTATTTATCTTATTTATTCTGCAGGTTGGCGGTGTCGGTGTCATGACGTTCAGCTCCGTTGTCTGGATTATTTTCGGTAAGAAGATCGGTATTCGCGAAAGACAGCTAATCATGGCGGACCAAAACCGGACAGATCTAGCCGGGCTCGTGAAGCTGATGAAGGAGATTTTTCTCTTGATCCTTGCGATCGAGGCCGTGGGAGCCATTATATTAGGTGTTTATTTTCTTCCCTATTACCCTTCAGCTTCTGAAGCTTTTTTACATGGCCTATTCGGTTCCATCAGTGCGACAACAAATGGCGGATTCGATATTACGGGCCAATCACTCGTAATTTTCGCTGACGATTATTTTGTGCAGTTTATCAACATGATCCTGATCATTCTAGGAGCCATCGGCTTTCCTGTATTAGTAGAAGTAAAGAACTACTTAACGTACAGAGGCCCGATTAAATTCCATTTCTCCTTATTTACGAAGCTGACAACGATCGTTTATGCGATTTTAGCTGTGTTTGGTGCTATCTCTATTTATTTACTAGAGAGATCTCACTTTTTTGCTGATAAATCCTGGCATGAATCCTTTTTTTATTCCACTTTTCAATCCGTCGCTGCCCGCAGCGGCGGATTAACGACACTGGATTTAAATGAGTTTTCAACAGCAACGCTCCTCCTGCTTGCTATTCTTATGTTTATCGGAGCATCACCAAGCAGTATGGGGGGAGGCCTGCGGACGACCACCTTTGCGATCGCTATTCTAGGAGTGTACTTCTACGCTCGCGGCAAAGATACGATTAAGCTTTTTCACCGGGAAGTACACCCAATTGATTTGCGCAGAGCTTCTGTCGTTATGACTACCGGCTTTGTGATCTGGTTCATTTCAATTATTTTACTGGCCTTTTTTGAACCGGATTTACCGATTCTAAAGATTGTTTTTGAAATTTCATCCGCCTTTGGAACAACGGGTTTCTCACTGGGCATTACGGATGACCTGAGCACACCATCGAAGCTACTTATTATGACTCTTATGTTCATCGGAAGAATCGGCCTATTCTCGCTCTTGTTCATCATTCGAGGAAAGACAATCAAGGATACGTATCACTTCCCGCGGGAACGAATTTTTATCGGCTGACCCTATGTGCCGCCAAACAAAAAACGCCTGGAGTTCCAGGCGTTTTTTGTTTGCTTTTATGTCCTATCTTTTTTTGGTTAAAATACCAAAGTTAAGCCAGTAAGAGCGCTAACATGGTAACCGTGACCTTCTCTGCCCGCTCTTCCATTACCACGTATTCTATTGGATGAGCGGAAAAAGCCAAGGAAGTATAATAGAGACGAGGATAGCCGCCGCTCCCATAGCTGCTCCTGATACTGCTCCTTGCATTTCCCCCTCCACGACCATTTGACTTGTACCGACCCCATGAGCGGTAGTTCCAATAGACAACCCGCGTGCGAATGGATCGGTAATCCTTAAGGCTGTTAACACCCAAGGGCCTGCAACCGCTCCGAACACACCTGATATAATCACAAAAACAGCGGCCAGAACTGGATCTCCTCCAATAACATTCGCCACATCAAAAGCGACTGGCGATGTGACAGATTTAACAGCAATCGCTCCAGTCATTTCTTCCGAGAAATGAAACAGTTTAGCTAGCACTACTCCAGAAACAATGGTGGCGGCTGTGCCTGCTACGAGCCCTAACAAAGAGGGCCAAGCTTTCTTTAACAATATGTTTAAGTTATGGTAAAGCGGAACAGCCAGTGCAACGGTTGCCGGTCCAAGAAGATATGTCATGATGTCCTTGGCCGGCGTATACTCCTCATAAGTAATGCCGCTCCATAATAAGATAAATACAATCACGACTGTGCTGGAAAACACAGGTGTTAATAACGGTGATGGAAAGCGGATAGCGAGACGGCGGGATACCCAGTAAACAGCCACCGTCAATAAGATACTAAACAGAGTGACGCTGCTCATGCGCAGACTCCCCTTTCTTTCCTTCAGCCGTTCTCTTTGAAAGGATCTGAACAGTTCCGCCAGTTACTGCCATACCGATAATAGAGCTTCCAAACAAAATGACGGCAAGAGTAATCCCGCTCTCCTTTAATAAATCCAAATAGACCATTAATCCAACAGAAATTGGAATAAAGAAGAAAGCGAGGTGCTTATTTAAAAAGGCAGCTCCTTTTTCTATCCAATCTAACCTTATCACTTTAGCTGTCAGCAGTAAGAATAATATAATCATTCCGAGTACACTTCCTGGCACAGGCAGATGCAGAAAACTGGAAATCAGCACACCCGCTTGATAAATCAGCCACAACAGCGCAATTTGCGCAAGAAAAATGCCTCCTTGTTTTACCATATTCATGTCCCCCTTGCATTCGTCCTTTCGTTACACTTTAAAAGAAATTATTCAAGACCCTTTCTTTCTACTTCTCTATCATACCACTACTAAAAATAAGCGCTCAATGGAATCTCATGTTTCTTCCCATACGCAGAACTCCGAAGGTATTCGTTTGAACTGATAGATAATTTACGGTATACTCTTTTTAGTTTTTAAGAGAAATCATTTTATTGCAGAAGGTGTATTTTATGGGAGGAAACATGCTTTGAAAAAATCATCCTTGTTATTATTTTCTTTATTCGGTTCTCTTTTACTGCTCTCTGGATGCCAGGCAGCGCAGGAAGAGGGGCACTTTTTTCATGACTACCTCGTCAATCCGTTTGTAGAGCTCATTCATACGCTGGGTGAAGCATTCAACAGCTACGGCTTAGCAATCATTGCTATTACGTTAGCTGTTCGGCTCATCCTAATGCCGCTTATGCTGAATACGATGAAAAAGCAGCAAGCCATGCGTGAAAAGATGGAAATCGTTAAGCCCGAAATGGAAAAGATTCAAAAGAAATTAAAAGAAGCCAAAACACAGGAAGAGCAGAGAAAAATCCAGCAGGAAATGATGATGCTTTATCAGCAGCATAATATCAATCCATTCGCGATGGGATGCTTGCCAATCTTCCTTCAAATTCCGATCTGGATGGGCTTATTTTATGCCATTTCTATCTCAGAGGATATCCAGCATGCTGAGTTTCTCTGGTTCCAGCTTGGACAGCCTGATATAGCGATGGCTTTGATTGCCGGTCTTATGTACTACGTTCAATTCAAAGTCTCCATGATTGACATGCCTGAACAGCAAAGGCAGCAGATGAAAATCATTGGCCTGCTTTCTCCGGTCATGATCTTAATTTTCTCTTTCACAACACCAGCCGCCTTACCGCTGTACTGGGCAGTGAGTGGACTGTTCCTAATCGGCCAGACTTGGTTGAGCAAGAAAATCTACCCTGCGAAAAAGCCGGCAAAGGATAAAGAGTAACGCCTAACTAACACGAATGACTCACACATTCCAAAAGGAGCAGCTTTGAGCTGCTCCTTTTACTTATATATGCTCCTTTCTCTTCTCATTTCCTATTTATTTCGCTGTTAAGGAACGCTAAAATAAGGGAAGAGAAGGAATAAAATTGATGATCCCTTGAAACCTTTTATCAGCTGATTCGTATAGCTTAATGAATGTTATTAATCAACTGGAGTGAGTGCGATGAAAAACCCATTACTTTTTACAACACGTCTAGTGATCGCTGTTCCCTTAGCATCTGCTGCCGGGCTTCTGCTAGCTAATCAGTTCGGGCTCTCTCCTTTGCTGGCGTCTGTCGGAGCTGCCGTGACAGGAGCTGTCCTGTATATAGCTATTGGCAAGTATGCGGATCAGCGGCTATATAAAAAATACGGTCTAACAAGAAAAGAATTTAATTATATCCAGGAGAATTTGAGAGAAGCCAAAAAGAAGCTTAGACGGCTTCAGAATGTATTCATTCGCGTACGCAGCATCAGCTCCCTTAAGCAGATGCTCGAATTAAACCGCCTCGTACGCAGAATCTTTTCTGTCGTCAAGAAAGAACCGAAACGCTTTTACGAAGCGGAAGCTTTCTTCTATTCTCATTTAGACTCTGTTGTTGAGCTGGCAGAGAAATATGCTTTGTTAAATACACAGAAGCTAAAAAATCCAGAAGTGAAGCAGTCACTGCTGGAAACAAAAGAAACCCTCGGAGATTTGAGCAAGACATTAGAAAAGGATTTGCATAAAGTCCTGGCAAAAGATATTGAACATTTAACGTTTGAACTGGATGTAGCCAAGCATTCCTTAAAAGATCGAAAGCTATTGGACCATCCGGATGAAAGGAGAACAAAGTAATTATGGCAGAAGAAAATATGAAACCATCGACTTCACTAAAAACAACTACCTCTGATTTAGATGACCTGCTTTCCTCTCCGTTTGGAGAAAGTCTGCTCGAGCCGAGCATGACAACGGCTCAGCCCATGCAAAACGACCAGCAGCCGAAACGGCTGATCGATGTGCTTCCAGAGGAGCATCGCATTAAAGCCGAAGAGCTGGCTAAACAGATTGACCCAACGAATCATCAGTCAATCATCAGCTACGGCACGACTGCTCAATCGAAGCTTTCGAACTTTTCCCACTCGATGCTCGACCATGTGCAGCAAAAGGATATCGGAACGATTGGAGATATTCTGAATGACTTAATGTCCAAGCTGAAGCAAGTCAACCCAGATGAACTAAAGCCTGAAAAGAAAAACGTATTCAGCCGCTTGTTCAATAAAGTCTCAGGGTCCGTTCAAGAAATCATGTCCAAATACCAAAAAGTTGGCACACAAATTGACCGGATCAGTGTAAAGCTCGGTCATTCAAAGCAAGTATTAATGGAAGATATACAAATGCTTGAGCAGCTGTATGAAAAGAATAAAGAATACTTTCAGGCATTAAATGTCTTTATCGCTGCCGGTGAGCTGAAGCTCGAGGAACTGGAGAAAGAAACCATCCCCGCCCTGCGCCAAAAGGCTGAACAATCGGGTGATCAGATGGCTTATCAGGATGTCAATGACATGATGCAATTCGCTGATCGTCTGGAGAAACGTCTGCACGACTTAAAATTAAGCCGGCAAATCACAATTCAAAGCGCACCGCAAATCCGCATGATTCAAAATATGAATCAGGCGCTCGCTGAGAAGATTCAATCTTCCATCCTTACTGCTATTCCCTTATGGAAGAACCAGGTGGCTATCGCTCTGACCCTTGTTCGCCAGCAGAAAGCGATGCAGTCACAGAAGCAGGTGTCTCAAACGACTAATGACCTGCTGTTAAAGAATTCCGAAATGCTTAAAACCAATACAATTGAGACAGCGAAGGAGAATGAACGCGGACTTGTTGATATTGACACCTTAAAGAAGACACAGTCCAATTTAATTTCCACTTTGGAAGAAACGCTTCGCATTCAGCATGAAGGGCGTACGAAACGAAGACAGGCGGAACAAGAGCTTGCCTCCATGGAAAATGAATTAAAGCAGAAGCTTCTCGATCTTCAGTAAAAGTAAGCCTCTCCATTTTGTCATGCTGCACATCAATTAAAAAAGTACATCACTCATAGTACTAGTGATGTACTTTTTTAATTGACAGCTTTCTTAAACTAGTTATCAGTAACAGAGATAGGATCAATAAAGAGCTTAAAAAGGAAACCTGACAATAGATGCTTTTTCAGTTTTTCCAGCCGCTCATTAAAGCAGAATATTGATGTTTATATGTTCGGTTTATAAAACAAAAACCCTGAAACTAAAGAATCAGGGTTTTATTTTATATCATTCAAAGCTGCAGGCACGTTATATACAATGGCCGCGATTTATAGAAGCACAGGATATTCACTTATGCATCAAGCTTTTTCCTTTACTGCATTGCATAAAGCCTCTTAGCCGCCACAGTAAATTCCTGCAGCTCATCAGACCGAAGACTATAAGAAGCCACTTTCCCCTTATGCCGCTTGACTACATCGATATGGTCATCGTAACTGTAAACAAAGATCGTTACATCTTTATTGTTTTTCTTTGCATGAATGACAAAAGGAACCACATCTGTCTCTGGATGCAAAAATAAGTCTTCATTGCCAGGGAATATTTCATATTCTTTTAGAAATCTGGCTTCATTAAAGTAATTAATAAAGCGGACCTTTTCATCCTCTTCTAAAGGCTCTCCGCTAAAGATGACCGTTACCTCTTTTGCATTAAAGTTTGGATGGATGGCAAATTTGCTTAACACCCATTTCACAAGTGCACTTGGGGGAGTCATTATAAATTTAACAATGATTCCAACCACTATCAACATAACAACAGTCCATGACATCATATATCAACCCCTTAAGTTATATATCTAACTACCGATTCATCTGTGGATACTCGCTTAAAGCAGTAAGGTGTACATTAACATTATCACAAACCATATTTTATTTACTATGTACAAAATAAGAACTTTCTTCGACTACGTACAGCCACGCTGTTTACTTTGGCTTCTCTTCTCACCTCATGCTCGTTATATTTAAATCCTGTTTAACTAATAAATGTTTAAAAAAGCATATGATCGCTGTAAGTGAGTTCTATGCAATATAAAAAAGATAGATAAAGCAATTATTATTGCTTTACCTATCCTCTGCTTTTTATCCTTAACATGTAACGAGGAAGCGCGTTTTTAATAAACGGATGTTCTTCTTGTTAATAGACTTACAATGTATCCGCCTATTCCTCCCGCCACTGCCGGCAGCACCCAGCCAAGGCCAGATGAGAAGAATGGCACCCAGGAGATAGCTTGATGGAGCCATGTGTCCGGCCAGCCGATCGCAGCCAGCCCGTCGTTCAGGCTGAAAAGCGCGGTCATCAAGATGGCACCTATATGAATCGCTCGAGAGCTCAGCTGCACAAACGGATGTAAAAAAGCGAGTAACACGAGAATGATCGCAAATGGATAAATCACTGTAAGAATCGGCACCGAAATAGCAATGATCTGTGTCAGCCCCATATTAGCAATAAGAAAGCTGATAATTGTTAAGATAGCGACGAACCCTTTATAGGAAACAGCCGGCCACTTTTCAGCAAAAAATTGAGCAGTGGCCGATGTTAGACCAATGCAAGTCGTTAGACAAGCGAGACCAATAATGATGCCGAGAAGTGCTCGGCCTCCTTCTCCGAATAAGGCTTCGGAGACAGCTGTTAGCAGCTCTCCCCCATTGGTGAACTGTTCTGTCAATTCCATCTTCGCGCCAATCCACGCAATTGATATATAAACAACTGATAAACCTACTCCCGCAATAAGCCCGGCGGCGATTGTAAACTTCACTTTAGAAGCTTGATCGCGCACGCCGCGGCTAGCGAATGTATTCATGACAACGATTCCGAATGCTAAGGCCGCAATCGTATCCATGGTTAGATACCCTTCAATGAATCCCGTTACAAACGGGGCTTCAGCATACTTTTCAGTAGGGGCAGATAGCGGAGCATTGAATGCCGCTAAGGCCACAATACACAATACCGCTACAGCTAGCAGCAGGATTGGTGTTAGCCATTGACCAATCCGGTCAACGAGCTTAGATGGGTTGAGACTTAGTATATACACGACTATGAAGAACACAGCCATGAAAATAAAAAGAGTTCCTTTATTTGAGCTATCTGCCAAGAACGGAGCGGCCCCCATTTCAAAAGCTACGCTTGCCCCGCGCGGAATGCCGAAAAAAGGACCAATCGCTAAATAGGCGACGATTGCAAAAATAAGGCCGAAGACAGGATGTACCCTGCTGCCGATCGACAGTATACCGTTTTTCGATAGAGACACGGCAATAACGGCAAGTACAGGTAGGCTGACCCCTGTTATAACAAATCCAATAATAGCCGGCCAGAAGGACGTGCCGGCCTCCATTCCTAAAAAGGGCGGAAAAATCAGATTTCCCGCTCCGAAAAACAGGGCAAATAACATGAGTCCGGTTAATAATATATCTTTCTTACCCAATGGAGAACTCCTCTCTCGAAAAAATGCATATATAGTATGGTTTCTTCACAGAAAAAAGCCGGTCGAAAGACACGACTTTTTCTTTTGTTTTTTTCGGCAACGCCTTCTATTCTACTTTTTTCGACAGAGAGTGTCAATTAGATAAATTAGAAAAGATATGTGAATTCTTACTATTATAAACTCAATTATTTTATTGAATGCTTTTATATAGCAGTTTTCTCAGCAGCGGAAAAAGCACCTGGGGCAGTTCCTCGAGATCGGTCAAGAACAAGCTGTACTTGTCTCCATATATATTTTGTACTGTTGCTCTTTCTGCTTCTGTAATCTCGTCATTCGCTAAAAATATATTCATCACTTCAATCCCCAGCCTGCGGGCTTCAAGCACTGCCTCGTGTGTATCGATAATGCCATTTTGATCATAGCTGTAAGCCGCCGGCTCTCCATCTGAGAAAATGAATAGGAACTTCTGCTTTTCCTGCCGCTTTCTGATTCTTTCTGTTAGGACACGTATAGCAAACCCGTCCCGGTTATCCTCTTCCGCTTCTAACTGCATTACTTCCGGCCCGCTGGAAGCTTTTAGAGAGGTATCGTAAGTAATCACCTCATAAAAATAATTGGGCTGCTTTGTTTCTGTCGCTTCCCCTGTATCCTCCCAAAAGCCGATAATTTCATGCGGAACGTTCACTGATTTCAGCGCTTCGTGGAAAAGTACAATACCGAGCTTTGTTTGCTCCATCTTATCTTCCATCGAAGCTGAACAGTCGACCAGCAGGGTAAAAGAAGCATCAATATCCGCGGAGAGCTCCTGCTTTTTATAGAACAGCCGCGGCTGATCCTCTAGGAAAAAACGAAGAAGCTTTTTATTTAAACGGCCAGCATGCAGATCACTGCGTGGAGCTGTTCGTTTATGCTCCAGCATCTTTTCCATCATATGTTTCAGCTTTTTTTGCAGGGTAACGATACGGGCCTGCTGCTTCTTATATCTCTCTGCCTCTTCGGGTTTAGGAGGTGCTGCCTTTTTAAAGATAGGGATAGCAAAGCGGTTTTCTTTTCCATACGCCGCTTCTCCACCGCCTGTTACTTCTTTTTTCATCTGTTCAGCCGGCAAATGAGAGAAATCCTTTCGGCTCGTTTCTTGAGCAGAGCCCTGTACCATTGCCAGCGCCTGATCTCCTGCCTCTCCCTCCCTTATTCCTTCTCCCATCAGATCTGTTTGCGTGCCCTGGTCCAAATCGAATTGAAGAAAGCTTTCACCTAAGTCACTCGTTTCCCGATGCCAAGTTCGAAATTCCTCTTCTTCTATTTCCTCTTCACCGGTTTTCTCTTTCTCCAAACGATCGTCATTGGCGAGCGGATCCTTCCTTTTTAAATCATCAAAGCGTTCTCCCTCATCTTCATTTAAAGAAAGCTCGGGCAGGTGAAAATACTGGTTTAAGGCATCCTTTTCAAGTATTTCTTCCAGTACCTCTGTTATATCCTCCGTCAGCCGAATGACCTCTCTTGTAGAACGCACCTCAAACATGCTCATTATGGATCTCTGAAGAAAAGGCATTGCTCCTTCTATCTCCTTATTGATCAATGGCGGGTCAAAAGGAGCATTGGCATGCAGCATTAAGAATAGTGCATTCAATAATGAGTCAGCTGGCAAGCTCTTCACTAAATTGGTATTCAGCTGAGCCGTGAAATACTGCCGGTACATTCTCCTCCGAGCAGCAAAAGCAGGCTTCGTTCCCGGCCTTTCTTTTTTGCATATCTCCTCCAGCCGAATATCTTCTGACATTACTGCCAGCTGCTTGGCTGTAGAAGCGACTGGAGAAGCCTGTATACGATGCAGGAACCTTTCGATCTCCTCTTCATCTGTATGAAACCAGCTGCCAGCAGCTCGCAAGTATACATCTGACGCAAAGCCAAGCCACGTGTCTTCAGCCGGTCGATGGCTCCAAAAGTGGCTCACATACAGCTTGTTCACTGCTTTATGAATATAGGCATGGGGGCGGTATTCCACTTCAAGACTCGGGTTTCTCGTCAGCGTCTTGGATAAATCTGACAACTGCATAAATAAAAAAGAGTCAATGATTTCATCATTAAACTGGATGAAGCGTTTCATATTCTCACCTCACTCAAAAAGAGTCGCTGCGATGTTCCGCACGGCCGCTTTCTCCCGCTCATCCTCAAGCTTGTCGATAATTCCCCGCTGGATGGCACGCAGCGGCGGCAAATATAAGGCCAAATCGCACGTATCGATCAGTGCCCGAATAGAAGCCGCCTCCTCTGCGATTTGACCGTTTCTTACCTGCGTAATCAAATCTCTAGACAGCATGGCGAATCGTTCAAGGAGCTTTTCATCCTCTAGCTGACTCTCCGCTCTAAGCACCCTTAGTAATGTCTCTCCGCTGATGTAAGAAACATCAATAACGACAAAGCGGTTTTTTAACGCTTCATTTAGTGGTACAGTGCCCACATACCCTTCGTTAATGGCAGCAATCACACCAAAGGAAGAAGCCGCTTTGATCACCTCACCAGTGAAGGGATTCGTAATCGTCCGGCGGTAATCAAGTACACCGTTCAGAAGCGGCAGTGTCTCCGGCTTGGCCATATTGATCTCATCTATATAAAGCAAATGCCCATCCTTCATTGCCTTTACAACAGGACCTGGTACAAATTCAATGACACTTTTCCCATCCTTCTCAGCAATGGTCTTATAACCAACCATGGCTTCGGCATCCAGATCGACTGAACAGTTAATGCTGTGCATCGGCTGTGAAAAAATGGAGGAGAGCGTTTCTGCCAGCTTTGTCTTGCCTGAGCCCGTCGGACCTTTCAACAAGACGTTCTTCCCTAATGTTAGAGCAAAAACCGCATCCATCAACACCGCTTCATCCTCGGGGACATATCCTCCCTGACCGATGAGTCCCTCTTTATTCCCGTTTGAAAATAATCGTTGTCGCTCTTCTATTTTATCAGCCACCGCAGGCGGCCATACATTCATCCTCACATTAATCTTCCTTTCAAGCTTAAAGTCATTATCCTGTTCTATCATACAGTTTTGCAAAAGGCTCGTAAAATAATTAAGCTGATAACAAAAGACTGATGGCAAAGTGCCATCAGTCTTCATACTCGTATATGTATAATCCTCTGCCAAGTTTACGAACGTGATGGTTTTCACGCTCAAGCGCAACCATGAAGGTTGTCATGTTGGCAATTTTTTTTCCTGTTTCTTCTTCAATCTGCCGTTGCAGTTCTACTCCGCGAATAGGCGTATTTTGTTCTTTTAATATAGATACAGCCGTGCTTCGGAGCTCTTCAAGACTTTTGCTGTACCGCCCTCTTTTTCTCTTTTGCTGCGGCAGTTCACCAATCCTTGTTAATGAAACAATTTCTTTTGCATTTTCTGGCTCGTTCTCTTCTGATTCATCTAATTCTTTGAGCCTTTGAAAAATCGCTTCTCTCTCTTTTTGAAATTCCTTCATTAGTTTCAACTCAGAGTCAGCTAGCTGTTCGAGCCTGACCTTTAAAGCTACTCGTTCATTAAACACCTGTACTCCCCCTATAACAGCGCAAGGTCTGTTACTTCTAACTAATATGCATAAGTGGTCATTGTCTATTGTTCATATATGCAACGCACTCGTTCATGATGTAGCTTCTTTAAAATAATCCTTATAGAAACCAGATATTTTTCCCTTATCGTCTACGACAAAGTAGAATTCCTCTGTTTCATTTTTCACATCATATACTTTTTCAGGCGTCAGCCGGTTTTCTACCATATATTTTTTGGCGTTTGTATGAAGGCACACCACTTGTTTAACTGGTTCTTTGTCTTTCCATTGAAGATGGTTCATGAGAATCTCCTTTCTTTTTTATTCCTTTATAAAATTGCTATCAATTTTTATCATAGCATATTTAATTTTAAGGTGAAATGCTGTTCCTATCATTATCTGGGTATTTTTTCTCTTTATGCGTACTAGGAATATAATAATCATTTTTTCCACATAGTGGAGAGGCAAGCTAGCTGGGCTAAAGCACTGCTTTCACATCTTTTGCGACCGACTTTCGAAGGATATTTCAAAATATAGTTTGAAAAATTCTTATAATTATGTATAATGACACCAAACAAAGATAAATATTGTTTTCTAGTCTGTAAGCCGCGGGCATCAATGAATGACCTATTACAAGGAGGTAGTTTTCCATGAAAATCATGAGTAACGAAATGCTTGTTGCAGCCTATCGAGATGCCAAGAGTAAAGGTCAAGACGCAGATTGGATTCGCATGCTTCAATCCGAGGTGCAAAAACGTGGCTTAAACCTTCCAAAGGGGTAACTTTTATACTTAACTTTATGTAATTGAAAGGCGTACCAATATGGTATGCCTTTTTTGTTAACCTTAATATATACACAAAAACCAACCTGTACAGGTTGGTTTTTGTGTTGAAGCAAATTAACCCTCAAGTAAAAGGTCTTCTGGATTTTCAATAAGCTCTTTTACTGTTTTTAAGAAGCCAACCGCTTCCTTTCCATCAATGACTCTGTGGTCATAAGAAAGAGCCACATACATCATTGGACGGTTTTCAATACGCTCATTATCGATCGCTACTGGGCGAGTTTGGATGGTATGCATACCAAGAATACCTACTTGTGTGCCATTAAGGATTGGAGTAGAAAGCAATGAACCGAATACTCCACCGTTTGTGATAGTGAACGTTCCACCTTGCAGGTCGCTGATTGCTAGTTTGTTATCACGCGCTTTTAACGCAAGACCTAGAATGTCTTTTTCAATTTCAGCAAAGTTTTTGCGGTCGCAATCGCGTACAACTGGTACAACAAGACCTTCGTCAGTAGATACTGCTACACCGATGTCATAGTATTTCTTCAGTACAAGCTCGTTTCCGTCTAGCTCTGAGTTAACAGCTGGATATTTCTTCAATGCAGCAACAACTGCTTTTGTGAAGAAAGACATAAATCCAAGACGTACATCGTGATCGTCGAAGAATTTATCTTTTTTGCGCTTACGAAGTTCCATAACCGCAGACATATCAATTTCATTGAATGTTGTCAGCATAGCTGTAGATTGTGTAACTTCTAACAGGCGGTTAGCAATTGTTTGGCGACGGCGGCTTAGTTTTTCACGAACAACCGGCTTGCCATCATCTTGCTTAGGCGCTGCAGCTTGAGAAGGTTTTGATGCCTGTTGCGCTGGCGCTGCTGGCTTTTGGTTTGGATTATAAGACTCTACGTCTTGCTTGCGTACACGGCCCATAGGGTCTACTGTAGGTACTTGGCTTAAATCAATACCTTTTTCACGTGCCAGCTTACGAGCTGCTGGAGAAGCAATCGGGCGCTGTCCGGATTCCTCAGCCGCAGGCGCTTCTTTTACTTCTGGTTGTTTTGGCTCTTCTTGGGAAGCAGTTTCTTTCGGTGCTTCTTGAGCTGCTGGAGCTTCCTGAGCTGGAGCTGCTGCTGCGCCGTCACCGGCTGCCACAATCGCAATAACTTGCCCTACTTCAACTGTGTCTCCTTCTGCTGCTTTCAGCTCTTGAATCACACCAGCTTCGTCTGAAACGACTTCTACATTTACTTTGTCCGTTTCAAGCTCAACGATATATTCACCTTTTTCTACTGCGTCTCCCGGCTGTTTCAGCCATTGCGCAATGGTACCTTCCGTAATTGATTCTGCCAACTCTGGCACTTTAATTTCAGCCACTTTTGCGTCCTCCTCTAATGTACATTCATCTCATCGTATAGTGGATGATCTTTTGGAAAAATTTATTTGAAAGCCGAGCAGGCCCTATAAGCCTGCTGGCTTTTCAACTGAATTAATCTTCGTCTCTTGTAAGAGCCGCTTTCAAGATACGTGCTTGTTCTTTTTTATGAACAATCGCATCTCCTTCAGACGGGCTTGAACGGCGGCGGCGGCCGATGTAACGTACACTCGCTCCCTCAGGCGCTACATCGCGAAGACGAGCGTCGACATACGTCCAAGCACCAAAGTTTTGCGGTTCTTCCTGCAGCCAAACAACTTCTTTGACATTTGGATAACGAGATAAGAAGGCATTGATTTCTTCTTTCGGGAATGGATAAAGCTCTTCCACTCTTAATACATGCAGCCAGTCTAAGCCTTCTGTTTTGTCAATTTGCTCAGCCAGATCAATGGATACTTTACCTGTGCAAAGAACGATTCTTTCTACTTTCTCTGGGTTATGGCCTAGTCTTGGTTCTTCTACTACCGGCTTGAATGTGCCATGAATGAACTCAGAAGCTTTAGAAGCAGCGAGCGGATGGCGCAGCAAGCTCTTCGGTGTCATAATTACAAGCGGACGAACCTCTTCCTTCTTCAAGATAGACGCTTGACGGCGCAGAATATGGAAGTATTGAGCCGTTGAAGACAGGTTAGCCACTGTCCAGTTGTTTTCTGCCGCATTTTGAAGGAAGCGTTCTAAGCGCCCACTGGAGTGCTCCGGTCCTTGACCTTCATATCCGTGTGGAAGCAGCATAACTAGTCCAGATTTCTGGCCCCACTTAGCTCGGCCGGAAGAAATGAATTGGTCAAACATAACTTGAGCCATATTAGCAAAGTCGCCAAACTGTGCTTCCCAAAGAACAAGTGTTTCTGGAGAGAATACGTTATATCCATATTCATAGCCGACAACAGCAGCTTCTGTTAACGGGCTGTTAATAACCACGAACGAAGCATTTGCATCTTCTAGGTGGTCAAGCGGCACGTATTCTTCGCCTGTATTTTCATCATGAAGCACTAAGTTGCGGTGTGCGAACGTTCCACGCTGTGCATCTTGGCCAGTTAAACGGATTGGTGTTCCTTCTTTTAGAATAGAAGCAAATGCAAGTGTTTCTGCATGTCCCCAATCGATTTGACCATCTTCTTCAAAGACATTTTCCCGGCGTTTTAAAATACGTTCCAGCTTTTTAAAGACATTGAAATCTTTCGGCCAGTTTAACAGCTCACGGTTCATGCGCTGCAAAGCTTCTGCTTCTACGCCTGTTTCATGGGCAGGAAGCTCTTTTTCCACGAATTTCGGCGGATTCATAATGATATCCGGATTTTCGTCTTTCTTCGGTACTTTTTCATAAAGCTCTTTCAATTTCTTCTCGTTGTCTTCGTATAGCTTGTCAGCTTCTTCTTTCGTAAGAACCCCACGGCTTACAAGCTTATCAGCATAAATTTCACGGGCAGTTGGATGCTTGCGAACCAGCTGATACATTCCTGGATTTGTCGTCATCGGCTCATCCATCTCATTATGGCCAAGACGGCGGTAACCAATCAGGTCAATAACGAAGTCCTTTCCGAACTTATTGCGGTAGTCAACTGCCATAAGAGCAGCCGCCACACAAGCTTCCGGATCGTCTGCATTTACATGGACGATTGGCACTTCAAATCCTTTCGCTAAGTCCGAAGCGTAGCGAGTTGAACGTGAGTCATACGTTTCAGTTGTGAAGCCGATATTGTTGTTGGCAATAACATGGATAGAGCCGCCTGTGTGATAACCGCGGATTTGGCTCATGTTAAATGTTTCGCTGACGATACCTTGGCCTGGGAATGCCGCATCACCATGAATCAAAATAGCTAGAGCCGCATCTGTATTCTGCTCAGGTATTCCCGGCTTTTCACGGTTTTCTTGAGCTGCTCTTGTGTAACCAGCTACAACAGGGCTTACAACCTCCAGGTGACTCGGGTTGTTAGCAAGCGTTACGCGTGTAACATCCGCGTCATCTTTATAGTTGTGGTCTGCTCCTAGGTGGTACTTAACATCACCTGTCCAGCCATATGTAGTCATTTTCATAGAGCCCTCTGGAAGCAGATTCTTGCTTGGCGCATGCTGGAACTCTGCGAAGATCATCTCATATGGCTTACCTAGAATGTGAGCAAGCACATTTAAACGGCCACGGTGCGCCATACCGATATTTACAGTTTTTGCACCTAATTCAGCTGAGTGCTTAACCAGGATGTCGAGCAAAGGCACCATCGCGTCTAAACCTTCGATAGAAAAGCGTTTTTGGCCGACGAAAGTTTTGTGGATGAATCTTTCAAATCCTTCTACTTGTGTCAGGCGTTTTAACAACTCTACCTTCTGCTCAGTAGAGAATGTCGGATAATAGTTTGTGGATTCGATTTGCTGTCTGAACCACTTTCTCTCTTCTAGATCATGAACTTGGGCTAATTCAAAAGCCACTTTATCTGTATAGACTTTTTTCAAGTGTTGGATTGCCTCAAACCCGTCCCTTACATGTGCTGGCGCATCCGGGCACAGATATTGAACAGGAACTTTTCTTAACTCTTCTTCTGTTAAGTTAAAAGTGCTAAGTTCGATACGACGCGTATCTTTGTGCTCATCAGTCAACGGGTTAATATCTGCTGCCAGATGGCCATACGTACGGATACTATCAGCAAGTTTCACTGCATTAAACAGAACATTCAAGTCAGTGCTTGATGCAGGCACAGCTGCTGCCGCACCCTCTCCTTGAGGTGCGGATACGACAGGCGCTCCCCATTCTTCAAACAACTGCTTCATTTCCGGATCAACTGATTCAGGATCCTCTAAATAGCGTTCGTACAACTCTGTTACATATCCAAGGTTCGGGCCAGAGAACTGAGTCCACGGATTTCCTTGGGCTGTCTGCATTTTCATTCTGAAAAACCTCCAACTATTTCGCCCATATTAATATTTGTTAAAGATATTTTAATGAGGGTGGATTGTTGTGCATAAATCACTCTATTCACAACTTTGCACCCACACTGAAAATTTATACCGCCTATAAGGCTATCTTATCATTCTGCAGAGGGAAGGGGAAACATTAAGCTTGCCGAAAACAACCCTTCAGCTGACTTTGTGCCCAGCTGTCCTCTCCGTCTATTATAACAAATAAATTGTTATATTTTCGGCCTTGTTGTACATTCCATGCCTACATATGCAGCACGTTTTCCATGTACAATCTTACTACTCTTCTCGAGAAAATCCAACATTTTTCTCTAAAAAATTCACATTACTCACACACCATTTTTCGGCCGTCTTTTTTCTGTTCCACGACCTAAAAATGCTGCTTAAAGACTAAATAGTCTGTTTATTCCTAGCACCCTCCTCTAATTTGCTGCCATACGGGCTAAAAAGCTTGTTTGGTCTGAATGGAAAAAGTGTATATAAAAAGAAAAACGGAGGATGCAATATGTTTTCTTCTTTTTCTAAGCAATTTGAAGAACCAGCAGGGTTGCCCGGGAAAATAGCGGGAAAAATCATGTCCATCGAAAACCGGTCAATTAATAAATGGACGCTTGACCTCCTGACCCTCCAGGATCAGGAGTGCCTTCTCGAAGTCGGGTATGGTCCCGGATTTTCCATCGAATCCGCTTTTGCTCAATTCCCTTCCCTGCAGCTTGACGGAGTAGATCTTTCTGAGACAATGAAGCAAGCTGCAGAGAGGCGTAATAAAGAGCTTATAGAAGACAAAAAAGTGCGCTTGTTCGTTGGTGACATTGCCAGCTTTCATATAGACAAACAATACGACAAAGTTTTCTCCGTTAATAATTACCCCCTTTGGTCTGACCGAAAAAAAGGCCTCCTTGCGATCCATACATTAATGAAGAAAGACGGAAAAGTCGCGATCACTGTCCAACCGAGAGAAAAAGATGCAGATGAGGGAAAGACGAAGCAGCTCGCACGAACTATTCGCCAAGATTTAGAGGAAGCGGGCTTTTCTGGTGCGGCCATTCATTACAAGGATGCCTTCCCTGTCCTAACAGTCTGTGTAACAGCAGTTAAATAGCTCTCTCTGTTTTTTCCATTCTCCCCTCTCCTCTTCCAGTCCGCTTCTGTGGTACACTAAAGAAAAAGGTGGAGGCGGCTGTTTAATATGAGGGACATAGCGATTAGTTTAAAGAATATTCAATGGGTTCGCGGAGATAAGACGATCTTGCAAGATATCAATTGGACGGTCCAATCAGGTGAACATTGGGCAGTTCTCGGTTTAAACGGCTCAGGAAAAACTTCTCTATTAAACGTAGTAACAGGTTATCAATTCCCGACTAAAGGGACAGTAACTGTGTTAGGGAATGAGTATGGAAAATCGAACCTTCAGTCCGTTCGAAAAAGAATCGGATTCGTGAGCAATTCATTAAACCGGTTTCTTACGACCTTCAACCAAGAAACGGCTTTAGAAATTGTCATGAGCGGCAAGTTCGCTTCCGTCGGCTTATACGAAGAGGTGCAGGAAGAAGAATGGAAAATGGCCTATCAGCTGCTGGAAGCATTTCGCATAGAAGATCAGGCTAACCAGCGTTATGCCACTTTGTCACAGGGGGAGCAGCGGAGAGTGCTTTTAGCCCGGGCGTTTTCGGCCCAGCCAGATATTCTGGTATTAGATGAGCCATGTGCAGGATTGGATATAAGGGCACGCGAAGAACTCCTTCGTTCGCTTTCCGAGCAAACCAATCAGTCTGGCACTTCGTTGATATACGTTACCCATCACATTGAAGAGATCCTTCCCGAGATCACTCATGTACTGCTGCTTGCTGATGGCAACATTGTCGCTTCTGGCCTCAAAGAAGAAGCATTGACAGCTGACAGCTTAAGCAAAGCCTTTAAAATTCCCGTAGAAGTAGAATGGAAACATGGCCGTCCATGGCTGCAGGTAACCGCTGGTATTATTTAATCCGCTCTACATACAAAACAGGCTGCCGTTAATGGCAGCCTGCTTGCATCAATGGGTTCTTGCTTCCCGCTGAGGAATGAGCTCTTTAATTTTTTCCTTTTGTCCTTGATGGAATAAGTCGACAATTTTGCTGCCGACGATGACTCCGTCACAATGCTTTCCAAGTTCAGCAGCCTGTTCTTGAGACGACACCCCGAATCCGGCCAGCACAGGTACCTTACTCTTTTCTTTAATCTGCCCCAAATAAGTGCCTACATCATCCTGATAGCTATTGCGCACACCCGTTGTGCCTTTCACCGTAACAGCGTAAATGAAGCCTTCCGCTCCATCCGTAATCTGGGCGATACGGTCTTCAGGACTAGTCAGTGTTACAAGGCGAATCAATGCCAGCTCTCTCTCTTGCAGCGCTTCTCGTACTTCCTTTTCTTCTTCCAGCGGCATATCCGGGACAATGACTCCTGAGACGCCAGCTTTCTGGCTGTCTTCTGCAAACGCCTCAATTCCATATTGAAACACTGGGTTCAAGTAGGTCATCAGCACAATTGGAATGTGAAAGGAATTCTTGTGCTCCTCTAAAAAGCTGAGCACCCTTTTTAAGGTTACCCCTTCGGCTAATGCACGCTTTCCCGCTTCCTGAATGACAGGTCCGTCCGCGACGGGGTCAGAGAAGGGAATTCCGACTTCTGCTGCTGTCACACCGATCTCCTGCAGGTAAAGCAGCTGATCCTTTAAAGCATTAAGTCCTCCGTCTCCTGCCATGATATATGAAACAAATGCCTTCTCATTCCTTGCTTCTGCTGACTGGAATGCTTTTGCTAACTTTGCTTTACTCATCTGTTTCCCCTCCCAACCTTGCTTGAATCGCTTCAACATCCTTGTCTCCTCTTCCTGATAGACACACAGCAATGCAGTCCTCCTGGCTCATGGTCTTAGCCAGCTTAGCTGCGTAAGCAATGGCGTGAGAGCTTTCAAGGGCAGGAATAATTCCTTCTGTTTGTGTGAGGAGTTTAAATCCTTCTAATGCTTCTTCATCTGTAATAGACGTATATTCTACCCGGCCTATTTCTTTTAGTAAGCTGTGCTCCGGCCCAACACCCGGGTAATCAAGCCCTGCAGAAATCGAGTGCGCCTCTTGAATTTGACCTGCTTCGTCCTGAAGGAGATACATCTTGCTGCCATGCAGCACCCCTACGCTCCCCTTCGTAAGCGAAGCGGCATGCTTGTCTGTGTCCAAACCGCTGCCAGCAGCTTCGACTCCGTACAGCTTAACGCCCTGGTCATTAATAAAGGGATAAAACATCCCCATAGCATTGCTGCCTCCGCCAATACAAGCGACTACCGCTTCCGGCAGCTTTCCTTCTTTAGCCAGCATTTGCTTCTTTGTCTCCGTACCAATGACACTTTGAAAATCGCGTACAATTTGAGGGAACGGATGCGGTCCGAGCACGGAGCCCATAATATAATGAGTATCCTCTACATTTGCCACCCAATAGCGCAGCGCTTCATTTACCGCATCCTTTAACGTACCGCTGCCTTGGCTGACGCCAATGACCTTCGCACCGAGAAGCTCCATCCGAAAGACATTTAGTTTCTGGCGGCGAATGTCTTCCTCCCCCATAAAGATCACACATTCCAGGTTCAAAAGCGCACTCACCGTAGCAGTGGCCACCCCATGCTGGCCTGCTCCAGTTTCCGCTACGACTTTCTTCTTGCCCATTCGTGCAGCCAGAAGGGCCTGGCCGATTGTATTGTTAATCTTATGGGCTCCTGTATGATTAAGGTCTTCTCGTTTTAAATAAATTTTCGCTCCGCCTAGCTTCTTTGTTAAGTTGCGGGCGAAATAAAGCGGGTTTTCCCGTCCAATATAATCCGTTAAATAGTAGTTCAGCTCATCAAGAAATGCAGGGTCATTCGTTGCTTCTTTATATGCCTCTTCCAGCTCTATTATTGCCTGCATCAGTGTTTCGGGTACGTAACGGCCTCCGAAATCGCCGTAATGTCCCCGCTCATCTGGTTGTGTATATGTAGTCATGCTTACCGCTCCCCTTTCGCTGCTTGGATAAACTGTTTCATCTTCTGCCGATCTTTACTTCCATCAGTCTCCACTCCGCTCGATACATCCACAGCGTATGGCTTAATCATTTGAATTGCCTCTTGGACATTACCAGCATGCAGCCCGCCCGCTAAAATGAGGCGGGAACGATCAAATGTCTCCTTTTCAAGAAGGCTCCAGTCAAAGGACGTTCCGTTGCCGCCTCGGTAAGGGCCAATCGGACTATCTAGCAGGATATAATCTGCCGGGTACGACAGCATATCTGAAAGCTGCGCTCCCTTTTGGAAGCTGAACGCTTTGACCACCGGCAAACGAAGCGCTTCTGCCAGCTCAGGAGGTTCATCTCCATGCAATTGGATTATATCTAAAGAAGCCTGCTCCGCTATTCTTTCTATATTTTCTTGTGTCTCGTTCACGAAGACACCTACCTTCAATGGTCCGCCCTTGAGCTCATCCGCTATTTCTGCTGCCTGATCAACCGTCACCTGCCGTTTGCTTTTCGCAAACACAAAGCCGACCGCATCCGTATTTATTTCTTTTGCATAAAGAGCTGTATCTATATCTCGTATGCCGCATATCTTGACCTTCATTTTTCACACCTCATAAGCTGGTTTTCAATTGCTGAAACGTCTCAGCGATATTCGTACTTCTCATAAATGTCTCACCTACTAAGATGCCTTTTGCTCCTGCCTGCTTGACTCGCTCAACATCCTCCGTTGTGCGCATGCCGCTTTCTGAAATAAACACCTTATTAGGTTCATAGTAGGCAGCCAATAGACGTTCCGTTATACCTAAATCTACCGTAAAGGTTTTTAAATTGCGGTTGTTCACGCCAATCACATCCGCATCCACAGCCAGTGCCCTTTCCATTTCCTCTTCATTATGAACTTCAAGCAGAGCATCCAGCTGCTGTTCCTTAGCATATCTATAAAGCGAGCGCAGCTGATCCTGATCAAGCGCTGCTGCAATGAGCAAAATAACATCTGCTCCAGCTGCAGCTGCACGGGTAATCTGGATTTGATCAATAATAAAGTCCTTGCAAAGCACCGGCACATCCACCGCCTGGCGGACAGCCATTAAATCTTCTATCGTTCCTTTAAAAAATGGGGTATCCGTCAAAACAGAGATCGCATCTGCTCCGCTTGCTTCATATTGTATTGCCTGCTTAACTGGATCAACCCCCGCATTGATTTCACCTTTCGAAGGAGAAGCCCGCTTGATCTCTGAAATAACGTTCATTTTGCCCGATCGAGAAAAGCGATCATATAATGATTCTTTGCTCTGTCTCTTCGCTGGCTTCCCCGCTTGGAAACTCTGCTTAAGTTCAGCGACTTCCTTATGTTTTTCAGCTAGGATTTTATCTAATATAGTTGTACTCATACAATCACTCCCACCTTTTGACGTCTCTTGGAATAATCAATTAAATATTGAAGCTTCGAAAGCGCGGCGCCCGAATCGATGCTTTCCTTTGCCATGCGGATACCGTCTTGAATGGTATCTGCTTTTCCTGCGGTAAACAGCCCGATTCCAGCATTCAATAGAACCGTATCACGCTTAGCTCCTTTTTCTCCTTCAAGGATGCTTCGCAAAATCTCAGCATTTTCTTTTGCTTCCCCGCCCCGGATCTCGTCCAGCTTATATTCAGGAAGGCCAACGGATTCAGGTGTCACAATCATCTTTCGTGTTGTCCCATTCTCAAGCAGGATCAAATGGTTTTCCCCAGCTAAGGAAGCTTCATCCATATAGCCGGCACCATTTAATACGACCGCCCGTTTTCTGCCGAGACGATTCAGCACATCTGCCATCATCTCAAGCATGTCACGGCGGTAAATGCCCAGCAGCTGCGTGTCGAGATCAATCGGATTCGTCAGAGGGCCGATCAAATTGAAAATGGTCGGGATTTTCAAATCTCGCCGCACTTTCATGATTCGTTTCATTTTTGGATGAACGCTAGGTGCAAACAAGAAGGCAATGTTGTTCTCCTCAAGCAGCTGTTCTGTTTCCCCCTCTAAATAATCAAGAGAGATGCCTAAGTGCTCCAATACGTCCGCACTTCCTGTTTTGCTGGAAACGCTGCGGTTCCCATGCTTAGCGATTTTCACTCCCGCGCCCGCAAGCACAAAGGCAGATGTTGTACTAATATTAAAGCTTTGAGAGCCGTCACCGCCCGTGCCGCAGTTATCCATTACTCCATGGATACGATTCCCGGTGCCGAGGGCATTTTGACGCAGTACATTCACAAGGGCCGCTACCTCGTCAACTGTCTCTCCCTTTGCTTTCAATGCAATGAGAAAAGCAGCAATCTCACTTTCTGTAGCATCTTCCTGAAGGATTTCTTCAATCGCTTCTTCCATTTCCTTTTGCTCTAATGTCTGCTGATCGGACAGCTTCATTAAGTATTGCTTCATGTTTTTCTCCTTTCTGTACTGGCGGAAAAATTGCTGAACAATATCTGTTCCGGCTTTTGTGCCAATGGACTCAGGGTGAAACTGGATGCCGTATACAGGATACTCGCGGTGACGAAGGGCCATAATTTCTTCATCGTCCGCCGAATGAGCAAGTACTTCGAGCTTTGAAGGCAATGTATCCTCATCCACTGCTAGCGAGTGGTATCTCATCACAGAAACAGGTCCGCTCAGCGCTTGGAACACGCCTTTTCCTTCGTGGCGAATAAGCGAGATTTTGCCGTGCTTAATCGTTTTGGCTGGCCGAATGTCCGCTCCGAAAGCGGCCGCAATCGCTTGATGACCGAGGCAAATGCCGAGGATCGGTACACGGTGGAAAAAGCTGCGAACAACATCTATACAAATTCCCGCTTCTTCCGGTGTTCCAGGACCGGGTGATAATACAATCGCTTCCGGTTCAAGCGCTTCGATCTCTTCCAGGGTAATTTGGTCATTGCGAACCACCCGTACGTTCTTCCCTAGAGAACCAATTTGCTGATATAAGTTATAAGTGAAAGAATCATAGTTATCGATAAGTAGAATCATTATTTAACCTCCAGTAGCGCTTTTGCTTTATGCATCGTTTCTTCATATTCTTTTACAGGGACCGAGTCGTACACAATGCCAGCTCCTGCTTGCACATAAGCTTTTTCGTCTTTAATGATCATCGTGCGGATTGCCAAGGCAAAATCTAAATCGCCATTGGATGAAATGTAGCCGGCAGCTCCTGAATATACGCCCCGCTTCTTCGTCTCCAAATCATTAATAATTTGCATGGCACGGATTTTAGGGGCTCCTGACACCGTGCCGGCAGGAAGGCATGCTAGCAATGCATCGATTGGATGAATATCCTTCTTCAGCGTTCCGCTCACTTCGGAAACAATATGCATAACATGTTTATATTTTTCAATCTTCTGATACTTTGTTAAATGTACAGAACCAATTTCACATACACGCCCAAGATCATTTCGGCTTAAATCCACCAGCATCCGGTGTTCCGCAATTTCTTTTTCATCATTCAGAAGCTCCTGCTGAAGAATCGCATCTTCACTATCGTTCTTCCCGCGCGGCCGCGTGCCGGCAATCGGATTCGTCACAACCTTCTTCTCTCTTACGCTAATCAAGCTTTCCGGCGAAGCTCCTAACACCGTATATTCATCAAAATCTATGTAGAACATATACGGGGACGGGTTTGAAGTCCTCAGCCGGCGATACAGAGAAAATGGATTTCCTTTGAAGTCAGCCTTCAGACGCTGGGAAAGCACTACCTGGAAAATGTCCCCTCGTACAATATGTTCTTTCGCCTTTTCAACCATCTGGCCAAACTGCCCTTGATCGACATCGCTCGTAAACAGCAGTGTTTCAAGTGAATCAGAAGACTGAGTTTGCTGGGAGCGGTAAATGCTTTCTTCGAGTTCTTGAATCGCTTGGTCCATTTCCTGTTCCGTACGGCCGCCGAATAAGTCAACAGCGGCAAGTGTTACCTTCTGCAGCAAATGATCGTATACAATGAACGTATCGTAGAACATAAAATGAATATCCGGCATATTTAAATCATCTTCTAATGCTTCTCCAATGAACTCCTCCAGAAAGATAACATCATAGCCTATATAGCCAACACCGCCTCCGAAAAACGGAAAAGGTGTTTCCTCCTGCATGCTGTTCTTCAGTATGTTCTTCAATTGATGAACACCGTGTCCGCTCAATTGTTCTCTCTTTCCCGTACAGTGGTTCACCCGCTCAGCGCTCGCGCCAGTCGCCCTATATTCTTCTACCGGGTTCGCCCCCAGGAAGGAATAACGACCGCTTTGTTCATGCTTATAGGAGCTCTCAAACAAGAACTTCTTTTTGCCCTCCAGCTGGTGGTAAAGAACAATCGGGGTCAGCATATCTCCTTCGATTTCTTTTAATTTATACGTCAACGTTTCTTTTGTTTTCATTATTTTCACCTCATTATGAAATAAAATAAAAAACCTCCGCAGAAAATAACCCCTGGGTTATTTTCTGCGGAGGACGGTTGAACCGCGGTGCCACCTCACGTTGAAGCTGTATAAGCTTCCTCTTTCTCCAAAACGGCCTTTTCAGCCCTTTTGGTATCTGATAACGGCAGAGGCCGGGCAGCCATTTCCTGCTGCCACTCGTGAGTCCATTCAGCTCGCTGTGCAGCACCGGTTCTCACCCATCCGGCTCTCTGTAGCGCATCATACGAGCTTACTCTTCTCAGTCAATGATTTATACATATAAATTTTTAGGAACACAAAAAGCTCCCCTGACACAAAGGACGGGGAGCCGCGGTACCACCTTTATTGATTGCGCCATGGCACAATCCACTCAAAAAGCATCAAAGCCATTCGCTTAAATGCCTGTCTTTTGTAACGATAAGACATTCGCCGCAGCCTACTGCCCAACCAGGGTTCGGTGCGGAAGCTCGGAAGGCCATTCACTAAAACGGCTGTGCTGATTCTCACCTGCCATCAGCTCTCTGAAACAGCTCATTAAAGCTACTCTTCTTCGTCAACGCTTATATATACATCGTTCGTATTTGTTGTCATTATCATAATTCAAGTGCTGCTTATGAGTCAACCTTTTATTTGAAATTTTCTATTTTTTATTCGTTTTTGTCCATAAGTGCTTATTAAAAAACGAGCTTAGCTGCAGCTAAGCTCGTTCCAACGAAGAACGGCTCGTTGCAAGAGTTACCGCAACGAACATGAAGAAAGAAATAATAATCGGAAGCACGACTGTGTGAAGCCCAAAAGGCGTCGGATAAAACGAATGAAACAAGATGTAAGACACCATGCCTGCTACCATAGAAGCGACCGCTCCCCGCCCATTCGCGCGTCTCCAATACAATCCAAATACGATTGGCCAAATAAAGACGGCTTCGAGTCCGCCGAACGAGAATAAATTCAGCCAAATGATCAAGTTAGGGGGCTGCAGGGCCACAATGAATACAACCACCCCGATCACCGCTGTTACGGCTAGAGACATCTTCTTTAACCGCTCTTCTTTGGCTGGTTTCTTAGAGAAATGCAAATATAAGTCTTTTATAATAGCACTCGATACAATCAGCAAAAGTGAATCAACCGTCGACATAATAGCTGCCATTGGAGCCGCTAATACAATACCTGCCAGCCAGTCCGGCATGACCGTCATGGCCAATTCAGGCATGACCTTGTCTCCCACCGTAATCCCCGGCACGATCGCCCTGGCCATCACACCAATTAAGTGCATGCCAAGCATAATCACACCAACTACAATCGTGCCAATCACCAGGGCCCGGTGCATGGCCTTTGCATTTTTATAGCTCATAGCTCTAATAGCCACTTGAGGCAAGCCGATTACTCCGATACCGACTAAAATCCAAAAGGATGAGACGTACACGGAGGTTAAGCTAAGGTCACTTCCGTATGGACTTAGCAAGTTAGGGTTCTCATCATACAACGTTGTCATAATGCTTTCCATGCCGCCGCCAGCCTTCAGAGCCGCTAAAAATAAAATCACCGTACCGCCTACCATAATAAGGCCCTGTACCATATCGGTAATCGCCACAGCCCGGAATCCGCCAATAACCACATATACTAATACAGACACAGCAAAAATAATAAGGGCTAATGTATAAGATAATCCCGTAATAGACTCAATTAACCGAGCTCCGCCAATCCACTGTGCCGTCATAGAGGCAAACAAGAAAATCACGATGCTGATAGCCGCCAATACAACAACTGTCTGGCTCTTGTAACGGGCGAATAAAAAGTCCACAAGCGTTACAGCCTTGTACTCTCTAGCCATAATGGCGAACTTCTTGCCGAGGATCATAAGAACGAAATACCCTGTGGCTACCTGGCTCATCGAAAGCAGCACCCATGCCAGGCCGTAGTTATAAGCGGCTCCCGGTCCGCTTAAGAAGCTGGAAGCACTGCCATACGTAGCCGCCATTGTCATTGCCAGCAGAAATCCGCCCAGCTCCCGGCTTCCTAAAAAGTATTCCTGAACGAAAGAAGGAGCCCGCTGTACATGGCGGGAAGCATATATACCGATAAAGAAAATGAGTGCCAGAAATATAAGAAGAGGCCAAATAACTGTCCAGTTCATGACCGGTCACCTTCCTCTTCAAATGGTACTTCTTTGAAAAAAAACTTTACGGTGATATACACAAGTACAACCATGACAATGAGGCCTACCACACAGCTGTAAAAAAACCAGGCAGGAAGTCCAAATATAAAGTTGTACTCCTCCACCGGTCCGTCGCCGAGCCCGTATGCAAAGCCGTACCACCAGATAAAGTTAAACAGCACTAACACTACGCCGATCCAGGCTTCTCTTTTCGCTACTCGAAAGCGCGGATCTTCTACGCTTTTCTTCTTCATTTTTCTTTTTCCTTTCCTTGTATATCACGATAGTCCCATACTATCTTACCTTACGATAGGAGGAAACGAGATGCAATGGTTTGATGAGGAAATACTAGACTAAAAATAAAAAAGAAAAGCTGAGTGCATCAGCTTTTCTCTTTTATTCTAAATATATTGGATTGTACCGCTGTGAATGTGAAGCTGCTTAACATCGCAGTCAGAGAAGCGATCCGTGAATAAAGAAGCGATCTCCTTGCCTTTTCCGATTGGTGCAAATGTTAAAATAGTTGGCCCTGCTCCACTGATGACTGTAGCATACGCTCCTGCTTCCTTCGCAAGCTTTCTAGCTTCCGGCAGTTCCTTGATCAGCTCAAGGCGATAGGGCTCATGAAACCCATCCTTCTCCATCATCTGCCCAGCGAGCTCGTAGTTGCGTGCAAACAAGGCCGAAAGCAGCACATTCGCCACGGCACTGCCCTGCACAGCTTGAGCTCTCGTAAACTGCTCCGGAAGAACCCTGCGAGCATCGTCAGTCTTCACCTCATACGGAGGAATAATAGCGATCAGATCAACTTCAGGAGATGGAAGCTGAACTATTTCAGCGGACTCGCCGAATGACACGCCGACTACCATGCCGCCAAATAACGACGCACCTATATTATCCGGATGGCCTTCAAATTGATTGCCGATAGTCAGCTTTTGATCATCCGACAGATTCAAGTCCGCAAAGCGATCCGCTATTTCAATACCGGCTGCAATAGCAGCTGCACTGCTGCCAAGACCGCGGGCAAGCGGGATTTCACTGTCCATCACAATATGCAGAGGAGGCAGCTCTCCTCCATACGTATCAGCCGTCTTCTTCGCTACCTGATAAACAAGGTGGGTTTCATCATCTGGCAAACCAGCCAGCATAGGTGAGCGATGTTCAAACTTCCACTCGGAAGCTGGTGTGATCTCCAGCGTTAAGTAGAGGCTGAAAGCAAGGCCGAGGGAATCAAACCCCGGCCCTAAGTTGGCCGTACTGGCCGGTACTTTCATTGTTACTGCAGCATTCATGCTTTTACGACTCCCTCGATGAAATCAAATACTGCCTTTTCTTCGTTCGGAAGCAATACTGGCTTCTTCTGTACACGTTCAATTGCTGTTTGCGGGTCTTTTAATCCGTTTCCTGTAAGTACAGCCGCTACGGTAGCTCCTGCAGGAATCTCACCGGATTTACGCTGTTTAATAATGCCGGCAATAGATGCACAAGAGGCAGGTTCTGCGAAGACACCTTCTTCTTTAGTAATCAGTTCAAATGCCTCTAGAATCTCTTCATCTGTTACCAGGTCAATCTTGCCGCCTGATTCGTCCCTTGCAGCTACTGCTTTCTCCCAGCTCGCCGGGTTGCCAATGCGGATTGCTGTCGCTACAGTTTCCGGCTGCTCAATGACCATGTTCTTTACAATCGCAGCAGCTCCTTCTGCTTCAAAGCCGTGCATCTTTGGAAGACCTGTGCCGTATTTCTCGTTATACTCCTTGAATCCCTTCCAATAAGCCGTAATATTACCGGCATTTCCAACTGGAATAGCTAATACATCCGGTGCTTTGCCAAGCTGGTCGCAAATTTCAAATGCCGCTGTTTTTTGTCCCTCAATGCGGTATGGATTCACAGAGTTCACTAATGTGACCGGTGAGTGCTGGCTAATGCTGCGGACCATTTTCAGCGCATCATCAAAGTTTCCTTCGATGGCTACGATTTCTGCACCGTACATCATAGCCTGAGCTAATTTGCCCATCGCAATTTTCCCATCAGGAATAACGATGATCGCACGCATGCCTGCACGTGATGCGTAGGCCGCGGCTGCAGCTGAAGTATTTCCTGTGGAAGCACAAATAACCGTGTTGCTTCCTTCTTCCTTTGCTTTCGCTACAGCCATAACCATGCCGCGATCCTTAAAGGAACCAGTCGGGTTTGTTCCTTCCGTTTTTACGTGAAGGTCGATGTCCAGTTTTTTAGATAAATTATGGAGCGGAATCAGCGGTGTGTTTCCTTCCATCAGTGTTAGTTCTGGAGTGTCTTTCGTTACCGGTAAAAATTCCTTATATTGTTTGATTAAGCCTTCCCACTTCATTTTGTTCCCTCTCCTTCAACCCGGTAGAAGCTTCTTACCGCTCTTACTACATCTAGGTCGTTAATTTCGCTTAATACGCTTTGATAATTATCCATGGATGCCTTATGTGTCACAATAACAATTTCAGCCAAGCCTTCTTCTTCCAACGGAAGCTGAAGAATCTTCTCGAAACTGATCGAATAGTTAGAGAATAGTTTCGTTAGTTCAGCGAAAGCACCGATTTCATCACGAACATGCAGACGGATGAAGTATTTCGCAAAGCGCTCGTTCGGCCCCTTGAGCTGCCGGTTATACTGAGGCGCCAGCACGTTGCGGCCATTGACGCCGAGGCGCATATTCTTTACTACTGCGAGCACATCACTTACAATTGATGTGGCTGTCGGCAAGCTGCCGGCTCCTGGTCCATAGAACATTGTTTCTCCTACTGCTTCTCCGTATACATACACAGCATTGTACTCATCATTAACAGAGGAGAGCGGATGGCTGCTTTCTAAGAATGTCGGCTGCACGCTTACTTCCGCACGGTTATTTTCCTGTTCAGCATAGCCGATCAGCTTCATCGTGTAACCAAGCGTCGCTCCGTACTTTAAATCCTCCTGTGTTACACTGGAAATTCCGCTCACCGCTACATCATCCAGCTCAATATCCATAGAGAAAGCGAGACGAGCCAGAATAGCCATTTTGCGAGCTGCATCCAAGCCCTCCACATCTGACGTCGGATCTGCTTCAGCGAATCCTAGTTCCTGAGCTTCTTTTAATACATCATCGTAGGCAAGACCTTCTTTAGACATTTTCGTTAAAATGTAGTTTGTCGTACCGTTCACAATACCCATCATTTTTTGAATTTTGTCCGATGCAAGACCTTCTGTTAGCCCACGAATAATCGGTACACCGCCAGCTACGCTTGCTTCATAAAATAAGTCACATCCGTTTTCAACCGCAATTTTTTGCAGCTCTGAACCGTGAAGTGCAATTAAGTCCTTATTTGCTGTGACGACTTGCTTTTTCGCATTTAGTGCATCAATTATGTATTGACGGGTTTCATTAATACCGCCCATTACCTCAACAATCACATCAATATCCGGATCATTGATTACGTCATATGGATCAGTAGTGAGGAGATGACTGTCAAGTTCGACATCACGGCCTTTATCCGGGTTCTTTACTAATACTTTCTTAATAGATACCGGACACCCTACTTGATGGACAAGTTGTTCTTGATGCTGCTGAATCATCTTCACAACTCCAGTACCGACCGTGCCTAATCCCAATAAACCTACCTTCACGTTGTCTTTCACTTTTCCTCACCTCAATGTATTTTTCTAATGTACATTTGTATGTGCATAGTAGACATTATATAACCTTCCTCCTTATTTTACAACCTATTATGCTAGTAAAATAAAATGTTTTCTGCTTTTTTAAATTTTACAAAACATTTCTACAGTGATCAATTATATTTTTGTTATATTTACCGTTTATTAACCGCTGAATAAAGCATTCGCAGCAAAAAACACGCCAAAGCCTTTTTCGCTTCCGACGTGTTTCTTATTTATTCTTCATTCTTCCCCCTATACATGTGAAGATACATACTTCTATTATTTCCCTCTTACTGTCCCGCAAAGTTAAGCTTGTGAGTGATAAACGACCTTCATTCATCCTCTTTCTTCATTAAAGAAACTAGTGCAATTCTTTAACAGCTCGAACAATATAAAAACCCGCACGTCGACTGAGCCTACATGCGGGTTGAAATATAGATGACTATGATTTTATGGTCGTGGCTTCCTTTGCAAATCCTAGAGACTCAGCCATCGCTTTGTACGCCTGGCACGCTTTCCCGTAGGCATCTTCCGCCTGCTTCACATCAACATCTGCCTCGAAATTCGTCCGTATTTCTGTAAAGATACTGCTAAAGGTATCCAATGTCTCCTGAAAAGTCTGGACTTCTGCTAATTGCCCAACCGCAGCATCCATATACGTATATACCTCGAACGAATGCTCGTTTGCACAGAACCGTTCATACAGGCCAGAGCGTTCTTTGCCTTTCTTCTTGATCATGCGCCTTAAATCCCTCATGCTCTCCAATACGTTCTGTCCTTGTTGTACAAGTAACTCTGCAGGTTTGCTTGTTGCATCCATCTGTATAACGACCTTTCCAAATTTGATACTGTAGTCATCTATTAGTATAGCATACAAAAGAGAAGTCAATGGTGTATGGAATTCCGGAGTTTTATATTCCCCATAAATTAGTATGAACACCGAGCCCAAGATGCTGATATAAGCATCGCCAGTTCCTCATATCTTCCCTCTGACCTTTTAGAGCCTGTATAATAGAAAATTAGAAGACAGCTAATTCGTTATAAAAAAAGGGAGTGAGACCGATCAAGGAAACCTTTTATCTCAAGCTAAATATTTACTTATTGCTCGCCATTATACCGTTATTGGTTCTTGGATATTATTTTGCCGTCTATAGGGAGTCGCTGTTCTTCTTATATGAAGGATTGCTCGCAGCTCTTATCATCTTCTCAGTCATCCTTGCCATTAGAAATATAGCTGCAATCCAGAGCGAGCTAAAGTGGACGGCTATTTCTATATTAGCGTTCTTTGCTCAATTTTCGGTGCTTGCCCTGTTTTTAGGACCGCTCACCCACTACCCGATGATCTATCTTTATTACACGGCAGCCGTCCTCTCGTTCATTGTATTTGTCACAGCTATACGAAAAAACACTGCGTTTCGACTGCTCCCTGTATTATTCATCGTATTAACCAGCTGCTTCACACTATATATACTGTTGTTACACTCTTTGTGGGGAAATCAGTTAAATTGATCCAGTGAGCACCTAAAAGGATAGACAAAACGACTGTAGTCGGCTTTGTCTATCCTTTCTTTTCATCTAACCAAGGCAGCATAAGGAATAATCATTCCTGCATCACCGAAGGATAAATAGAAGAAACAACATAGAGATAAGGGTCGTTCATAGATAGGGAGCTCGCGCCTTCTTTTCAAATAATTTATTATTCTAGGGTTCTTACTTTCCTAGTATGTGAATTGCATGTAAAATAATACATTGGCGGCTGTTTAAAATGGCTTGTCCTGTAGCCGCTCACCTACATAGCTACACAAGATCATTTTATGAAGGAGTTTATTCAGTATGGAATGGAAAAACTTATACCGCGGCTTTGCAATGGGGGTTAGCGATTTAATCCCCGGTGTCAGCGGAGGAACCATCGCGTTCATTCTCGGTATCTACGACCGCCTGCTAGAGGCAATCAGCAGCTTTTTCAGCAGAGAATGGAAAAAGCAGCTTTCCTTCTTAATCCCTTTAGGGATCGGAATGATTTCTGCCATTCTCTTACTCAGCCGAGGGATTGAATATTTATTAGAAAAGCACTACGAACCGACGCAGTTCTTCTTCCTTGGATTAATTATTGGGGTCATTCCTTTCTTAATTCAGCAATCTGAAGCGAGACAGACGTTTAAAGCGATTCACATACTCATCATGGCGGCAGGAATTGTATTGCTAGGTATACTCGCTTTGTTGGAAAGCATTCAGCCGATGCAAATCGGTGAGTCTCTGCAAGTAAATGAAGTGCTGATTCTATTTGGCTCTGGCTGGCTTGCTAGTATGGCTATGCTCCTGCCAGGAATTAGCGGTTCCTTTATTTTGCTTCTTATCGGTGTGTATCCGGTTGTTATTGAAGCCTTGTCCAGCCTTGATATAGTGATTATCGCTATTGTAGGAGCCGGCGTCGTCCTCGGCTTTATCATCAGCAGCAAGCTCATCCGCCAGGCGCTTGATCACTTTCCGTATATTACATATGCGGCGATTATCGGCTTAATCGTCGGCTCCGTATTCGTTGTGTTCCCAGGCATGCCAATGGCTGTAAATGAATGGCTTGTTTGTGCGCTAACCTTTCTGATCGGCTTTAGTTCTGCCTTTCTTTCAGGAAAATACGCGGCTTAAAAATAAAAAAATCATAAATAAACCCTCTGTCATCTGGCAGAGGGTTTATTTATGATTGCTTTTCTTACATCCGAACATACTCTTACCAGCTTCGTTTGATGGATAGCCAAAAAGATGTACCATTACTACCTTCTGTCCCCTTGCTTCTAAACAAATAACTTACAGCTCTCCATCACCTGAACTCACTTTTATTCCTTTTAAGAATATAGTAAAGAAAAGGACAATTATAGTTAGGAGAGATGGCAGCTATGTTTCAACGGCCCGTCATCGTGCACACACGTTCATATACAGATACCGACAGAAATATTTTCGTTTATTACCCTATCGTCACTGGTCTTAATAACGCAACGCTTCAAGAATCCCTCAACCGGACTGTCATCCTGCAGCTGAATAATTTACTAAGAGAGCGGGACGCTTTTGACCCGTCGCTTGTCGAACTTCAAGGCTGGTTTGAAGTAAAAACGAACCAGAGAGGCATTTTAAGCATTGCATTGTATGCGTATTCCTACACCGGCGGGGCTCACGGTTTGACGACCATTAAAACACTGACCTTTGATTTAACATCCGGTAAACTTTACACATTAAGCGAACTCTTTAAAGAAGGCGCTGATTACGAAAATGTGCTGCTAGGCTTAATCAAAGACCAAGTAAAAGCAAGAGATATTCCTGTGATTACCGGCGAAGTCACCCCACCCGAAAATGATCATTTCTATGTAGCGGATAAGAGTCTAGTTCTGTACTATCAGCTGTATGATTTAGCTCCTTACGTATACGGCATCACTTATTTCCCTATTAGTATCTATGACCTCCAGGACATCATCGATGAAAATGGCCCGCTTGGAGAAATGCTGGGTTCAGTCTAATCATAAGCTCTGCTATTCTAAAAAGAGGATCCAAAGCATGAGCTTTGATCCTCTCTTTTATTTCCTCTTAACATCTTAAGGCTCATTACTAGAGGGTCCGCAAGCATTGTTTGGCGGCGGTGGTTCAGGGGGCGGCGGAGGCTCGGCGGGTGGTTCTTTGCAGTTCTCACAACAGCAGCACTGACAAGGGGGCGGAGGCTCGCTGTTTTTGCGCTGACGCTCTCTAATGTATGCAAGCCCCGCGATTCCTGCAAGCAGCGCTGCACTTACCTCTGCGTAAATGCTCTCAATATCGGTTACCTGCAGAGCGGTTTTTGACAAGATGCCTGCCCCTACTCCGATAAGTACGTCTCCTAAAAACCCTAGCTCAAAATAGATTCTCCTCTTCGCCTGCTCCTCATCCCACCTCATGCCTACTATAAAGAGTAGAAAATCAACAATCGTAAATATAAAAGACAAAGGGCGGTACCATACTCTTCTTACATTGAGGCTAACTGCTTTCTTCGTCCACTTCCCCTTTCGGTACGGAATCACAAGGAACGGCACCTGCACCGTTCCTTTCCTTACGTAATGAGCAATCAGTGCACCTAACAAACTCATAAAAATCGAAACCTTATACAGGCTCCAAAACTCCGCTAAGGAAATCGAATAAAATTGTTGTATGTTCTCCAAGCGGCACTCTCCTTTGCCAAGCATTTATTTGAGCCGGCGACTCAGAAAGACGGAAAAATTCTCCTTTTAGAATTGTAGTGTTCTTTCTAGAGAATTAGTACGAAATACATAAAGGATTTTAAAAAGGACAGATTGCACCAAACGGCACTTTAATAAAAAAGACACTCGTTAAGAACGAATGTCTAAAAGCAGGGCTTAGCTTCTAAAACAACCTAAAGAAGAGACAACCGTTTCTCTTTCCAGGATTTTCTAGAAATCAGGTGATAGATTATAGATACTGATCAAAAAAGCTCATTCCTTTTTTATTGAACGACTCGTTTGGCGCCCATATACTTCGTCTTCCAATACGTGTCGCTCATTTTAACCGATTTAACACCTTTTGTCGTGACCCCAATGAAGGTACCATTTCCGCTGTAAATGCCCACAAAAGAAACAACGCCTTTTTTACCTGTCGCATAGAAGACCAAATCTCCCTGTTTCAATTGGCTTTGTGGCACGGATTTGCCTATTTTGTATTGAGCCGCACTCGTGCGCGGAATCGCTTTCTTCGTTGCCGCATGTTTATACACATATTGAGTAAAACCGCTTGCATCGAAACCTTTCGGTGTGGTTCCTCCCCACTTATAAGGGCTCCCTACATACCTTTTTGCTACAGACGCTACTTCCTCCCCATAATTAATCGTTGCCGATGCCTTCGGCGCCGTTCCGAAAACAAAGGCAGCCACTAAAGCAAGAATCACAAACACGGTTGTTACCCATTTGACATGCGGTGAACTTAGACTCATTCTTTGCTCCTCCTCAACGGAAAATTGACCTACGATTTCTACTATATGGCAATTTTTCCCATTGATTCCTGCCACGCAATCGTTTTTTTGCCGACGAAAATAGACAAGAAACTGCGCCTTTGCACACCCTCTTGCTCTTCTACATTCGCCTGGTTGTTTGTGATTTTTATATCCCCTGCTTAAGAAGTACTAAAAGCCGTGCAGCCTTAATATAACTAACAGGGAAAATAATAGACAGTCTAGTAAGCACCTTATAACTCTAACTCTTTTTGTTTGGAGTGATGAAAAATGCTTACCTCTATATTAATCACCCATACACTTGCTGGAACCGTTTGCTTAATCAGCGGATTGCTTGCTATGTCTTCTAGAAAAAGAAAGGGGCGGCATACCTATGCCGGAGAGCTCTATCACGGTGCTTATGTCACCGTCTTTATTACAGCCTTGATTATGTCCATTTGGCATTGGGAAGAAAGTCAATATCTCTTCTATATTGCTCTGTTTTCCTACGGGCTGTCCTTAAGCGGCTATTTAGCTGTTAAAAGGAAATGGAAAGGCTGGATCAACTTTCACATTGGCGGCATGTTAGGCTCCTACATCGGCATCGTAACAGCCGTTGTAGTAGTAAATGTGCCTAGGATTCCTTTATTAAATGAATGGCCTACCTTACTCTTCTGGTTTTTGCCCACAATTATTGGGATGCCCCTTATATTTCTTGTTCAGTGGAAATATAAACCTGGAAAGTAACATTTCCGCCTAACCTTTCTCTAAAATTTTCTTCCCTAAAAATAGCCCTTCTCAAGCTAAATGCTAGCTTAAGGGGGCTATTTCTGTTGGAAATGTACCTACAAGCAACTGCTCTCTCTTTTATCATAGAAATCATTATATACTAGTTATGGAGGTGCTTATTATGATGATGAAGCAGAGGAATGGAACAGCAGTATACTGGGCAGTGCTGATATATAAAGAATGGAGGATGCACGTGGCAGCCACAGCGCGAGGACTTGCCTTCGTTGGCTCTCTTCATCAGCCGTTTGACGAATTAGCTGCCTGGGCAAAAAAGCGATTTCCGGACAGCCCGCTTATTGAAGATGAAAAGAAGCTGCATCCTTACTTAGCTGAATTGATTGAATTTCTTCAAGGTACAAGACAGCAATTCTCCCTTTCAGTTGATTATAGAGGAACCCCTTTTCAACTCGATGTATGGAATGCGCTAAGAGAAATCCCTTATGGACAGACATGGACCTATTCAGATATCGCTGACCGAATCAATAGACCTTCAGCCGTCCGGGCTGTTGGCACAGCCATTGGTGCCAACCCCCTCTTAATCACAGTGCCCTGTCACCGGGTAATAGGGAAAAACGGTTCGCTGACGGGTTACCGTGGAGGCTTAGAAATGAAGACAAAACTGCTGGAGCTTGAACAAGAAAACCTGAAAGACTAACGGTTCCAGATAACGAGACTTCAAGCCCCCTGCTTGAAGTCCTTTCTTTGTCTCAAGAATGACTACCAAATTTTTCTTTTCATCACTGGTTTCTCCATTTGGCCTTGTACAAAAAGGAAGCTGCCTTGGCCGTCCTGTCCTTTCTATCTGCCTGCTTTTCGAGCTTTTTTAATAGTTACTTCGAATACGATGGTATCTCCAGCAAATACCGGCCTGAGAAACTCAAAGTTCATCGTACGAGCAAGGACATCCTACTTTGGTCGGCAAGGTAGCTGTCAGCAGTCCTTGTATAACAGGTCTTCCTTGCTCTTTTCGCTTATTCCATGCAGAAAGGCACCCTCACCAGAAGCTTCTAAAGGGTGCCCGCATGTCAGGAAGTAAAACCTATTTATACCTGTTTATTAAGATCCTTCGCTAATTCAAAAAAGAAATCTAAAGAATCCGGATTCGCCACAGAGCCCCGGTTAACAACCTTCTCTGCCGGCATGCCAAGGAGAATTTTTCGAACCGGTACTTCAAGCTTTTTGCCGCTGATGGTTTTGGGAATATGTGACACTTCATAAATCTCACTTGGAATAAAACGCGGGGAAACCGTTTGTTTGATTGCAGCTCTAATTTGCTGCTTCCGCTCATCAGTAAGTGACATCCCTTCCTTCAGAACCACAAACAGAGGCATAAATGAGTCTCTGCCCAGTGACTCTAAATCTACTACCAGGCTGTCTACTACTCCATCCACCGCTTCTACTGCTCGGTAAATCTCGCTTGTGCCGAGCCTTACGCCTCCTTTATTAATGGTTGAGTCAGACCGTCCATAAATCACGCAGCTCCCCTTCTCGTCAATCCTAATCCAGTCTCCGTGCCGCCATATTCCCGGATATACATCAAAGTAGCTGTCATGATACCTTTTGTTTTTTTCATCGTTCCAAAAATAAACCGGCATCGAAGGCATTGGTTCCGTAATGACCAATTCACCGACTTCGTTCGTTAATGCCTTTCCGTTCTCATCGAAGGATTGTATGCTGGCTCCAAGGGCCCTCGTTTGAATTTCCCCGGCATAGACCGGCAATACCGGCGAACCGCTGACAAAGGCCGTGCATACATCAGTTCCTCCACTGATCGATGCAAGCCATACATCTTTCTTCACGCTCTCGTATATCCATGCAAATCCTTCATTCGACAGAGGCGAACCTGTCGAAGCAACAGCTCTTAAGTGGGACAGATTTCGGGTTTCCCCCGGTTTTACTTCAGACTTCATACATGAATGGATGAATCCTGCACTCGTGCCAAAGTACGTGATCTTTATTTCCTCAGCCAGTTCCCACAGCACCTCCAGGCTAGGATAAGAAGGGCTCCCGTCGTAAAGTACAATCGTTGCCCCAACCATTAAATTACCTACTAAAAAGTTCCACATCATCCAGCCAGTTGTTGTATACCAGAAGAAAACATCGTCTTTTCCAATATTCTGCTCAATCTGCAAGGTTTTCAAGTGCTCCAGCAAAATGCCCCCATGCCCCTGTACAATCGCTTTGGGCAGGCCTGTGGTACCCGATGAGTAGAGTATCCATAGCGGATGGTCGAATGGCACCTGTTCAAACGATAATTCACCTGCCGGCTTCACCGCTTCCTTCCACGAAATACACTGATCAGATATACGTGCCGGCTGGCTGCTTATATAGGGAACCAGGATTGTACGCCGGACGGAGGGAATGGCCTGCTCGAGCTGGGCAACATGAGGCAGACGGTCAAATGTTTTGCCGTTATACTGATAACCGTCTACAGCGAATAGCACTACCGGTTCAATTTGCTTAAAACGGTCAATCACACTTTCAATGCCGAAATCCGGGGAGCAGCTCGACCAAACGGCTCCGATGCTTGCACATGCCAGGAAAGCGATCACCGCCTCAGGAATATTTGGCATATAAGCAGCCACCCGATCTCCCGGTTTGACTCCTAATGCCTTTAGAGAAGAAGCAACCGCTGCTGTTTTCTCCTGCAGCTCTTCCCAGGAAACCTCTTGTCTCTTTTTGTGCTCAGCTTGAAAAATTAGAGCCGGCTTCTTCCCTTGAGTATTCCGAAACACATGCTCCGCATAATTTAATCGCGAGCCCGCAAACCACTTTGCTCCTGGCATTTGCCTTTTATCGAGCACACGTTCATAAGGCTGAGAGGACTGTACTTTGCAATATTCCCAGACAGATGCCCAAAAGCCTTCTATATCGGTTACAGACCACTCCCACAAGGACTGAAGAGAGAAAAATGACTTGCCTTTTTCCTCCTTGAGCCAGTTCATATAATCAGACACACTTGCCTTTTCAATTTGCTCTGGTGTCGGTTCCCACAGCTTTAATCCACTCGTAACCGTCTTCATATTTTCTCCTCCCCAGGCATATAGTCATTATTTATATTTAGATGAGAAAGGCACTGCGTTCGTTATTCTGAAAATAATAGTTTAAGTAAAATTATAAATATTCAGTCTTTTGGTGTCAAATCTCTGTCTATCATCCACATGGAAAAAGAGATACCATTCATGCCGGCATCTCTTCTCTATCTACCTTTATTGCAAGGCTGGCTTCGGAGTGACTCTTTCAAGAAAACGTTCCAGCCGGTTGCACCCTTCCTCCAGCTTTTCCATCGAGCAGGCGTAGGAAAGGCGGATATACCCTTCTCCAAATTCAGAAAAGGCCGTTCCTGGCACAACAGCAACCTTCTCTTCTTCAATAAGCCGAAGAGCAAAGTCCAGAGAAGCCAGCCTAGTATGTTTAATTGACGGAAATAAATAGAAAGCACCGTCCGGCTTTATCACCTCAAGTCCCATCGCTATAGCCCGCTCGTACACGTAATCTCTTCTTTTCTTATACGCTGCCTTCATCATAGCCACTTCCCCGATCTCTTCTGTTAAAGCAGCAAGGGCTGCATACTGGCTGATCGTACCGGCGCAGACTGTGTTAAAAATATGAACCTTCAAGATTTCAGCTGCAATTGGAGCAGGTGCCATTGCAAAGCCGATCCGCCACCCTGTCATAGAGTGTGATTTAGATACACCATTAATAACGATCGTCTTCTCTCTTAACTCTGGAGCATTGGCGATAGAATAATGCTCCCTGTCATAAACAAGTCCACTGTAAATCTCATCAGATAAAATAAAAATATCTCTATTCACCAAAAGCTCAGCTATCTTCAGAATTTCCTCTTTATCTAATGTATAGCCAGTCGGATTAGACGGGGAACAAAGAACAATACAGCGGGTATGGTCAGTTAAATGCTTCTCAATCATCGCCGCTGTTATCTTAAAATTAGTTTCTCTCGTATCGGCATATACAGGAACGCCTCCGCTCAGCTTAACAGTCGATTCATACCCTGGATAGATAGGTCCAGAAATAATGACCTCACTGCCTTCTTCTAAAATCGCCCGGAACGTCATATCGATGGCTTCACTTGCCCCTGTCGTAACAATCACTTCATCCTCGGCACGATATGACAGTCCGTATTGACGGTTCATGTATTCACTTACTGCCTGTCTTAATTCTATGAGTCCGCATTGTGAGTGTAAGCTGTCTGGTTATCGTCGATCGCTGCTTTAGCGGCATCCTTTATCTTTTAAAGTCCGGCTGCCCTAGAGTCATGTTAATGATCTCTGGATCGGCAGCTGCTTTGTTGGCAATGACACGAATACCTGATACCTCAATAGCTTTTAAACGTGAATTCATTAAACCTTTCATTTTATTTCATCCTTTTACTTAAATTTTGTCTACTCTCTTCATACATTGCCCTGTTCGTTACACTGCAGTACATGTATATATCTCCTACCCTGGTTAAAATGAAGCTCGTTTATATAAATGCAATTCACGTGCCAGTGAAAAACCACTTTTTTCACAATAAAGCATGAGTGATAAGGGTTTATGAGGTGAAACGAGGCTTTCAACTGTGCTGTCTTAGAAGTTTGATCCACTTACGGTTCAAACATTCATAAATGGATCATTTGAATCGAAAGGATTTTCCACTATGATCTAAATATGGTTCAAAAAGAAAAGGGAAAGTCATAGTGGTGATAAACAGTGAAGATCTTCCTGATGATTTAGACACTTTGAACGATGGGCTTTATATTACAGATGCCAGGGAGCAACAGTCTGAGTAAATAACAAAATGGACCTACAGCCCGCAAACCGGCAGCTGTAGGTCCATTTTTTATACATCCTGAATTTTTCCACCAATCACTGTCATTTCTACTTTCGTATCTAACAGCTCGTCGGCATCCTCTGCTGTAAGAAAATCTTTCGAGTAAACCGTCATGTCCGCAAGCTTCCCAGGAGTGATTGTTCCTTTTTTATGCTCCTCATTCGTGGCATACGCCCCGCCAATTGTAAAGGTTTTTAGTGCTTCCAGCATCGAGAGCTTTTCTCTCTCATTCCAGCCATTATGTGTTTGCAAAGGCGCTCGTCGTGTAACCGCCGCGTGAATGCCTAATAGTGGATTAACCGGCTCTACCGGAGCATCTGACCCGCCGGCGCACAGCACACCTTCATCTAACAGAGACTTCCATGCATACAAGTACTCAATACGCTTCTCTCCCAGTCTGTCCTGGACCCACGGAAAATCCCCAACGATAAACCGCGGCTGAATGTCGGCTACAATGCTTGGATCAGCCAGCCGCTTCACTAAATCCTCTCTTAGAAGGGAAACGTGAATAATGCGATCACGATATTTGACCTTTGGAAATTGCTCGAGCACATTCAGCACATTCTCCACCGCTTGGTCGCCAATCGTATGAACAGCCACTGGCATGGAGTGATCCCTTGCCGCCTTAATGATTTCATACAGTTTGTTTAAGTCCTGCTGCTCTTCCCCGTATTGATCCGGCGCATCATGATACGGCTCCGAGAGGAGGGCTGTTCTCCGCCCAAGTGCCCCGTCCTCAAAGATTTTGATTGCCCCGATTTGCAATTTGTCATTTCCGTAGCCGGCATACATGCCCCTTTCTTTCAAACGATCAAGGAAAGGATAATCAATCAGCAAGTTACAGCGCAGTCCCTTTTGCTCCTGGTTAATCAGCTCATCATACATTTTGTATGTACGATCCAAGCCGCCTAAGAAGAGTGGATCATTCGAGTGAGCACTCGTCATTCCGTTCTTCACCGCATAATCCATCGCTTGTCCTAATGCCCTCTTTAATTCCTCGTAGGTTTTTTCCGGTATATAGCTTGTAATCAGCTTTGATGCCGATTCAAGCAATAATCCAGTAGGCTTTTTGCTGTCTGGGTCAAGAATAACTTCTCCTCCTACCGGTACGGGAGCCGTCGGGTCGTAATTACTTATTTCCAACGCTTTGCTGTTTACAAGAAAGGCATGGTGACATACTCTTTTGAGAAACACCGGGCAATGCGGCGCCACGTGGTCTAATTCCTGTATCGTCGGAATACCTCCGTCCTCAAAGAGATTCTCGTCCCAGCCTAGTCCAAGAAGCCATTTGCCTGGAGGCAGTGCATCGGCTCTTTCTTTAATGCGTTTGAGCATTTCCTGCTTGGATGTAACGCCAATTAAGTTTAAATCTAAATATTGAAAAGCCACTCCTGAAAGATGGAGATGGCTGTCGATTAAACCTGGAGTAACCATTTTTCCTTGCAAATCTACCACTGTTGCTCCGTCTCTCCCCCATTGCAGAGACATGTCCGCATGAGAACCCATATCTACAATATTCCCATACTCGACAACGACAGATTCAACGACCGGCTGATTTGCATCAAGCGTATAAATCGTTCCGTTTGTATATATAATGCGTGACATACTGGCTCCCCCAAACATGAAATAAATAACAAAAAGTGAAGGGCTTATACTGTTTTTCTTTTTTATGGCCTTGTGGGACTATCAGTATAAGCGTAAATATTATTTTATCAAAAAACAGCCTATTTGATAGCGGAATTTTCAAAAATTACGAGTTTTTTTCTTGTAATTTTTGTTAGCTCGCAGGGATGATACACTCCAACAGAATGAACAAGCTATCGCTCTGCGAACATTCCATTTCTTTCAGAAAAGAAGGCAAATTTGACTTGTCCTGAAGCCATAACCGCTTGTTTCATTAGGAGTGCTGATTTGATTAGGGGTGCCTTGATTAATGAACTGTGCTGCTGCAAAGGCGGTACAAGCAAGGGGGACGGAGGCCGAACACGCAAATTTGAATAAAGGTACACGAAGCAGCATTATTCTAAATCCTTCACGGAATGTCTCTGCCAGCTCACTCAGTGTCAATCTACTATAGTAAAGAAGAAAGCGGAGAAAGCTTCTCCACCCCTTCATATATATTTCTTCTACTAGCTTAGTGAATATTTCTTTTCGTACACTAGCTCGCCGCCCATATACGTTTTCTCCACCTGAACTTTATCAATCTTCTCCGGATCAATCTCTAAAATATCCTGATCTAACACAATGAAGTCTGCATGGTGTCCAGCCTTCAGCTGCCCGATATCTGGAATCCTTGTCAGCTGCTGAGCCGCTCGTGTATAAAGCTCCACAGCCGTTGCTGCATCTACCCGCTGGCTTTGACCGGTATCCGTTCCGTCATACGCTGTACGAGTAACTGCTGCTTTTATACCAATAAATGGGTTAACAGGATCCGCCCAAGCCGTTCCCGGGGCATCAGAGGAAAAAGCGACTTCTATACCAGCCTCCAGCATATCCTTCACCGGGTATGTGCTTTGCGTACGCTCAGCACCGAGATTCTTTAAATAGCTCTCAATTTCCGCGTATAGGAAGACAGGCTGTGTCACAATACCAATTTTTGCTTTTGCTGCCCATTTCAGCGTTTCTTCTGTCATGAGTGCTACATGCTCAATTCTGACAGAAGGTGCATCTTCCAGCCATCCTTCCTGGTCATAGAACGTTTCTACAATTAAATCAACCGCCTGCTCCCCCATGGCATGGATTACCAGCTGAACATTGTTTTGCCTTGCCGCTTCTCCTGCAGCCAGCAATTCTTCCTTAGAAGTCATTGGAATACCGAAATTGTTTTTCTCCCCTGAGAATGGAGGGTTAACCCAAGCTGTCTGACCAGAAATACTTCCATCCGAAAATAGCTTAACGCCGCCTACATGAATAGGATTCTCCCTGTTTAATTTCTCCTGATCAATAACAGGCTGGTCCTTTAAATCTCCCCATACATAATAAAGAATCGTTCTTTGCTGAAGTCCTTTTTCACGAGTCAGGTTGTACATATTCATGTAGTCCACTGGATGAGCTCTTGACAAAAGGTCAGTAATCGCCGTAATGCCTTTAGCAAACAGCTGTGAACTTAATTCAGCAAGTGCCGTTGCGTTTTCTTCTATTGTATGCTCAGGCATCAGCTTAAACACAAGCTCTCTAGCATTCTCACGCAGAACCCCTGTTGGCTCTCCATTCTCGTCCTTATCGATTTGGCCTCCTGGAGGGTTTGGTGTATCCTTCGTAACACCTGCCATCTCCAATACTTTGCTGTTTACTGTAGCAATGTGCACACAAGAACGACTAGCGATAACAGGCACGTCTGGAGCCGCCTCATCCAAATCCCAGCGTGTCGGCATGCGTCCTTCTTCAGCTTGCCTTCAGCATATCCCCAGCATTCAATCCAGCGGCCTGGCTCTAAGGTTTCACGCACGGCACGAATTTCTTTCTGTAAGTCGACAATCGAATATACATTGGGAGGAAGGGCAGCGATTTGCTTGGAATACATAGCTAGGTGCCATGGATGAAGGTGAGCATCGACTAGACCTGGGATCACGCGACAGCCTTGAAGATCAATAATCTGGCTCCCTGCTTCTGTCACTTCTTCTTGTTTCCCAATCCAAGCAATACGACCATTATTCACCTTCATGGCACTAGCGTAAGGTTGATCTGGATTAGAAGTGAAAATTTTTCCATTCACAAAAATAAGCTCTTGCTGTTTGTTCATCTCTGCTCTTTCCTTTCTAACACAAATACTTCAATAGGCTGATGTTCACACCTTTTAACAGTATAGTGTTCGTTTTCAGAACGCTCATATCTACACCTAATAAATTAAAGCAAGTTTTATGCCAAGTTTATTGTTTTTTCACTTTTCATTTTTTAATAATAAAGAACAAAGCAGTAAAAACATAGCTTTTCTAGCATTCTCATGATTAAAATTAATGTTTACCTATAAGCTTTCTAACCGGGAAAGCTTATCCATAGAAAAAGAGAGGGGAAATTTATCTCCTCTCCGTAAAAAAAACTTAACGCAGGCCATATTTATCCATTTTGTATTTCAACGACTGCTTGGAAATACCTAGCTGTCTGGCCGCCGCCGCAATAATACCACCGGACTCCTCTAGCGCCTGAACAATAATTCCCTTTTCAAACTCATCCACCGTCTCTTTCAAGGAATGGACAGCCTGTGCCTTTTGGCCGGCAGGCAATTTCTTCTTCGTCCGTGTAATTCTAGCAGGAATATCTTCCATCGTAATTTCATGAGAATTTGCATTGTTAAAAGCTGTTTCTATAGCATTTTTTAGTTCCCTTACGTTTCCCGGCCAATCATAGGACTTGAACTTCTCCATTACTTCCGGCTGCACGCGATCAATGAAAATATTCATATGATTATTATAAAAATTAACATAATGAGTCACTAATGCTTCGATGTCTGCTTGTCTCTCACTTAAGGTAGGGAGATTTATTTGAACGACACCAAGACGGTAATATAAATCCTCTCTCATTCTTTTTTCTTCTAATAATACTTCCGGGTCCTCATTCGTTGCAGAAATTACCCTAATGTCCAGTTCAATATCCTCTTTACCGCCTATTCGCCTGATCCTTTTTTCTTCCACCGCTTTTAACAGTTTCACTTGGAGGTAAATATCTAATGAATTGATCTCATCGAGAAACAAAGTTCCCCCGTTCGCCTGTTCGAAGAGACCAGGCATACTCTCAGCTCCTGTAAAGCTTCCTTTTACCGTACCGAATAGCGTGCTTTCAAGCAAGTTAGGAGGTACCGCTCCACAGTTCAAGGAAACAAACGGCTTCTCATATCGGTCGCTTAAATTATGTATAGCTTGAGAAGCCACCTCTTTCCCTGTTCCTGTTTTCCCGAAGATCAAGACAGTTGAATCCGTTTGCGCAACTTTTCGGATTTGTTGCTTAATGACCTCCATATTCGGATCAGTTGTGATAATGTCATCAATAGTATAGACTGTGTTATTTTTCCTGTAAATTTTATGGCCCGCATACTTATCCAAATGACGAATGCTGTCCTTCTCGAAAAAGTGCTTAGAAAATTCAACAGCCCCGACAATTTTATTATTCTCTTTAATTGGGTAGGTAGAGTTTACCGATATGATGAGATTGCCTCTCTTCGTATAAATCTCCTGCTTGATTCCACATAAAGGCTCACCGCTGCGCAACACACTCATGATTGTGCTAGTCTCATTTGTTAAATCCTTATAAGAGGTAGTCACATGTTGTCCCAAGAAGTTTTCTGGTCTCTTGTCCAGTTCTTTCAAAATATTTAAATCGGCGATATCATAAAAGATGAGATTGCCTCGTTCATCGGTTACTAATACGTTATCGAATTCAGCTAGTTCCTTATACTTCTCTGCATCAATATTCATTTATCTCCCTCCATCCCCTATAGTAGCAAAAACCAAGCGGCATTGTAATCCAGCTAGTCATATCTTTAGCTGTATCGACCAGCTTAAACCTTTTGAGGCCTGTTTAACCACAACAAAAAAAGCACAGAAAAATTTCTCCGTGCTTTTCATAAAGAACCTTTAGAAAATCAAACCAAACGAATCACTGTTACCTTTATAATTCTATTTCATCTCCGTAGCCTAACACAGCTACTTTCGTTTTCTCATAACCGCTGAGCTCTTGTTCAAGCTCTTTATCTCTTCCCGCCATGGCTCCAATTACCGGAAATGCCTCAAGAAGGGCATCAAACACCTCTCCATTTACAGCCTTTTCTTTGATCGGGAACGTATGACTTGGAATCACATAATCTACATCTAATAAATTCCTCACTGCATAAGCAGCTTCCTTAGGTCCCATAGTGAATTGCCCTGAAGAGGACAAAATAGCTACATCTGGCTGATACAGCTCCTGATATAACTTCATATCCATCATAATATTTGTGTCTCCGGAGTGATAGACGGTCCGATCTTCATGAAAATCAAAAATATAACCAGCTGCTTCCCCTGCATACAGCGGTGTCCCTTCTGTCTCTCCATAGCTTGACGTATGACGAGCTTGTACCATAGTGGCTGTCATATCCTCAAAGGAATAAGATCCCCCAAGGTTAAGCGGATATACTTGATCAAACCCTTTTTGCATTAGAATCATAGCCAGCTCGTATTGGGCGATCACTAAGCAATTAGGATTAGCTTCCCGAAGTTTAGCTAAACCACTTGTATGGTCAAAATGTCCATGAGTCAATAGTACTGCATCGATTGTACGCAAATACTCCTTCGTTTGATAATCAGCCGGACATCCCGGGTTCATATCAAAAAAAGGATCTACTAAATACCTTTTTCCTTGTTTACTTGTTAATACATACATCGCATGGCCTAAACGTAAAATTTTCATACTTTCTCCTCTTTCTTCTTTTATGTAGTTATAAATTCATAAAATGAAGAACCGATATCTTCTCTTTTCTTCTATTTGTCGACTAATCTGTTTAACTATTTAAATAGCTCAAGAGAAAGTAAAAGGTTCTTACCTTCCTGCAGACTTAGAGTATATTATTTCATTGTATAAATGATTCACCTTAATTTTAACTTTCTGTAAATTGATTACACACATAAATAATAAAATATCTTTATCCAGCAGGCCTACAAGAAAAGAACAGCTATGATTGTAGCTGTTCTTTTCTCAGGTGCCTGGCAGCGTCCTACTCTCACAGGGGGAAGCCCCCAACTACCATCGGCGCTGAAGAGCTTAACTTCCGTGTTCGGGATGGGAACGGGTGTGGCCTCTTCGCTATAGCCGCCAGACTGTATAAGGTTGAAAGAACGTTGTTCTTTCAAAACTGGATAATATGCTTGGGAAGTAACCGGCAATACCTTGCCATTTTGTTGTTTGTTGTCCAGCTCCGGCTCCTAGATAGTCGCCTTTGCTTTTCGTTTTTTAGGATAAGTCCTCGATCGATTAGTATTCGTCAGCTCCACGTGTCACCACGCTTCCACCTCGAACCTATCTACCTGA
>NZ_JWJE02000028.1 GCF_000812025.2 Bacillus thermotolerans | reverse complement strand
AAAAAAACCTCCTCTTTCACGTATTCTGAGGAGATTCTACATATTTTTTCACTGTTTGTCCATTGACAGAAGACTTTATCAACAGAATGAGAAGACCAACCACTTGAGTGGTTGGTCTTCTTTTTATGCTTATATAATGGTAGAAAAAGCAAGAAATGCATTTTATCCAATGCTTTCTCTCTGAAAATCTAGTTATTTCGACTTATTTTGCAAAAAAGGATAAAAGTACCCGCAATTCCTCCGATACATAAGTTAGTTGGTTGATATAGCTTTTGGATAACAAGAAAATGGGGGAATTATTTAGATGGCTTTGAAAGTAAAATCTTATCATAAATTTATCGCATCATCCGCAGCGGTGGCATTAGTGGCAACAGCCGTGTCACCGGCACAGGCGGCTACACCTTTTACAGACGTGAGCGACCGTTACAAAGAAGCGGTTGATTATCTGGTGAAAGAATACATTACAAAAGGTATCTCTGAAACGAAATTTGGCACAGACTTATCTATTAAACGTGTCGATGCAGCGGTAATGATCGCGAAAGCATTAGAATTAGATACGTCGAATGCGCCAGATTCCGGCTTTACAGATGTACCAGCCCGTGCAAAGGCACAAGTGGATGCGTTAAAAGAGCAAGGGATTATTAATGGTAAGACAGCGACTTCCTTCGGTAGCGACCAGGACATTACACGTGGTGAAATGGCGCTGATTCTTGCAAGAGCGTATCAATTGTCCGGTGATACAAGCAAGCTTACTTTTACAGATGTCGCTCCACGTTACGTAGAAGCGGTAGCAGCTTTAGTAGAGCACGAGGTGACGCTTGGTAAAACAAAAACATCCTTCGGTACCATCGATTCAGTGACACGCGGCGAATTTGCGCTGTTCCTTTACCGTTTAGCTCCTGAGAAAGAAGCAGTAGTGGAAGAAGCGCCGAAAGTAACAGGTGTATCAGCTTTAAACGCGACTCAAATTGAAGTTAAATTTAATCACGAATTGAACGACGACCAAACAGCAGGCAATGCAGAAGATCGATCTGTTTACTCTTTGAATAACGTTAAGCCGTCAAAGGCTGAGCTAGCAGATGACAAAAAATCTGTGGTGTTAACTTTCGCGAAGGGTGCAGAAGTACAGGACGGCGTAGTTGTTGTGAACCCTGTTGTTTCTAATCAGAAAGACGAAGGTGGCAACTGGCTGCAAACAGCTAAATTCACAACTGTGTTCTCTTATCAAGATACAGTGAAACCAGCTGTCACAGGCACTTCTTATTCCAATGATAAAATTACAGTCACTTTCTCAGAAGCGATTGGCGAGAAACCAGCAGTTGTACGTGTAAATGGTGAAAACGTGCCAGCAGAAGAGTTCAATATCCATGCACAAGATCCAACAAAAGTAGAGATCAACTATACGCTTGATCCAAGCGAGTCTGTTTCTTTATATGTAGCAGGTGCAAAGGATAAAGCGAAGACACCAAATGAAATGCCTTTATTCAATGGAACAGTTACAGCACCAGCAGCAGATACGAACAAGCCTCACGTGACAAACATTAATATCACAGGCCAAAACACAGCAAAAGTCACATTAAGCGAAAAAGTGACACAAAACCGCATTAATGTCACCCTCCAACGCGGAGCGGATCAAACAACGGCTGTTCTAGTAAAGGATACATCTGATGCAAGCGGCCAAACATACAACTTAAATGTAGATATGAACGGCAACGAGCCAGGGGACGGTATCTTTGAAGGCGAGTCCGTAAGCGAAACGTTCACCATGTACTTGAAGAAGGATGCAGCAACAGATGCTTCTGGTTTAGGAAATGAAGCATTTGAAACAACGTTAACATTCTTAAAAGATACAGAAGCACCGAAGCTTGTTTCTTCTCAAGTATCAGCTGACGGTGAAACATTCGAATTTACGTTCAGTGAAGCGATTAACGTGCAAGGGGAAATCAGCAAAATCGATGTTCGCAGCACAGACGGCGTAAAATGGAACGCGCTAGCGTCAACAGCCGTTAAAGAGGGCGACCCGAACACATACCAAGTGGATATTCTAGAAGATGATAAGAAAGTGGCGCCAGGCTCTTACAAAGTAGCCATCCCAGCTGAGTTCTTCGCTGATCAATACGGCAACAAAGCAGAAGCCGTAGCAGATACGTTCACTGTAGGAAAAGAAGAAGTGAAACCAGAAGAGGATACAGTAAAACCGACAGCATCTGTCGAAGCGACAGATACGGCGAACGTATTTCTTGTCAAATTTAGCGAAGAAGTGACAACGACTGCATTAGAAAAAGGTAACTATGAGCTAGACGGCAAGAAGCTGCCAGCAGACACAGATATTCATTTCACAGACACTAGCAAAACGAAGGTAGCTATCAAGCTTCCAGCCGGGTCCATTAACATCGGTGACCAAGAGACAGGTGTTCCAGCGGTACTTGCTGTGTCTGGTGTAGCGGATAAAGCGGGCAACGTGATGAATGCGGTGAACTTCATCGTAGCTGTAAAAGACAACACACCAGCAACCATCACAAACATTGACCACCTGAACAAGGTCGTTGCGGCTACCTTTTCTGAGGACGTGATCATCGATCTGCCTGAGGGTACAGAAGCCATCGATGCAAACGATGTATTTAATATTAAAGTAGATGGTAAAGATGCTGAAGCAGGGAATGTGACAGCTGTAGACGGCAAGCCAAACCAACTTCAATTCACTTTAGCGAATACATTAAATGGTAAGTTAACAGTAGAAGTGAAAGATAACCAAACAAACGTAAAAGATAAAAATGGTGTCTTAGTAAAATAAGAATGTTCCATTTTTGCAGAAAGGTAGAGAGCTTCGGCTCTCTGCCTTTTTCTATTACCTCGTAATAAACATCTGCGTATAGTACCCGTTATACGCACCGATGCCGATCTCAGTGAAAGCGGGATTTAAGATATTACTTCGGTGGCCGGGGCTGTTCATCCAGCTGTCCATGACATGTTCAGCGTTTCGCTGGCCGGCCGCAATGTTTTCACCGGCGGTTCTGAAGGTGAGTCCGAAATCTCTCATCATTTGGAAAGGGTCTCCATAGGTCGGGGAGGTGTGGCTGAAATAATCGTTATCGTGCATATCCTGAGACTTCGTGCGAGCGACAAAGCTGACATCGTTAGCAAGCCGGAGTGGGGCTAGGCCGCGCTCGGCACGTTCCTGGTTGACGAGCGTCCAGATTTCCCGTTCGGTACTGTTAACGGTAAAGTCAGGATCAATCGTGTAGTCGGGCGCTTCTTCCCCATGCAGGAATTTATCAATTCTTAGCATAAAGATGGCCATTTGGCCGCGTGTGACAATGCGGTCAGGGGCGTACTGGTTGTTGCCGACACCAACAGTTAACCCATTGGCAGCGAGGGCATTAATATAGACGGCATCCGGATGAGAGGCAGGTACATCGGAAAATGGCCGGTCCGGCTGTCCTTCAAGCGAAAGCGCTCGAACGATGGTGCGTGCCATTTCCGCGCGTGTCAGCTCTTGGTCAGGATAGAAGCGATTGCTGAAGCTAAAGACGCCATGATACGTGTAGTAGGCAATGTACGGAAAAGCGGCCTGGTGAGGAGCGACATCTGAGAATGGCAAGTAGGCTTGATTATACCCTTCAATGCCATGAACCCTGCCGAGAAAAATGACGCTTTGCGCCCGGGTCACGGGATCATTTTGACGAAACGTCCCGTCTGGGAACCCTTGGATAAGGCCGCGTGAGGCTAATTCCTCGACCGCTTCATAGGCCTTCTCATTCGGATGGACATCTGGGAAGGTAGCGGCCAGAGGTGTGCCCACCCACAGCAACAAGCTCATCAAAAGAGCAAGGCTAGCGGTAAATAGTTTCTTCATAATGTTAAAGCTCTCCTTTCTTCATCTATCCATCGGCTTCCCTGGTCAGCTTCTGCACGGAATATATATATGAATGAAGGAAAGAAAGAAAGTGAGAAACCTTTCCCCTTTCTCTATATCACCAAATCAGAAACTTAACCAAAAATGGATAAATTTAGAGGGAACTACATAAAGAAAGAACAGGGGTCTGACCCCCACCACTTTAAAGTGTAAAAGCACACTAACCGCCGATTGCCTCTAGACAGGGGGCTGTTTGTCTTGTATACTAATAAAGTTACTCAAGCTAACTATTATCAAAACTAACTAATAGATGAAAGATAGAGGTGGTTGAGATGAAGACGTCGCAGAAGTTTTTTGATCACTTTATTCGGCTATATCGGCCCTTCGAGGGGAGGCTGAATGTGCTGCTTAGTGAGCATGGATTGTACCGGGCGCAGTGGACAGTGTTGTATTACATACGGAATTACGGTTCGGCGACCCTTGTGGAGCTAGCTGCCTACCAAGGGGTAGAGAAGCCGACGATGTCCCGGACGATTCACCGTCTAGTAGAGCTTGGCTATCTTGAGACTACCCCAACACAGGACAGACGGGAAAAGAAAATGCAGCTGACAGCGCTTGGCAAGGAGCAGTACGAGAAAGTACGTGTGGCTCTTGACGCCTTTGAAGAGAGTATTTTGGAAGGCGTGTCTGAAGAAGAGCTGGAGGAAGCTATTCAAATGATGATAGATATACGCAATCGCATTACAGAAAAATAAGGGGAGAAACATCAATGAATCAAGCAAACCAGAAGTTGTGGACGAAAGACTTTCTTGTTGTATCTGTGATCAACTTTTTCACTATATTGATTTTCTATTTATTGATGGTAACGATCTCTGTCTATGCGGTAGAAGCATATGGAGCGGCGACGAGCCAGGCCGGTCTCGTCACGGGGATCTTTATTATCGGTACATTAATTGGCCGCCTGCTGATTGGCCGGATCATGGATTCGATTGGCCGAAAGAAAACACTTTTGATCGGGCTGGTCTTATTTGTGTTAACCACTGCTTTTTACTTCCTGGACTTAGGCTTAACGTTCTTATTAGTCAATCGTTTCTTCCACGGTATCACCGTCGGAATTGCAAGTACGGCGGCCGGCACGATCGTCGCCCAGATTATTCCCATGTCGAGAAAAGGAGAGGGCATTGGCTACTTTGCGATGAGTGCGACACTTGCTACGGCAGTAGGGCCATTCATTGGTTTGTTCATGAGCCAGCATACGAGCTTCCAGGTAATCTTCGGTCTATGTCTCGTGCTTGGTGTCCTGAACTTATTCATTGGTCTTCTTGTAGCTGTGCCAAAGGTAGAGACAGAAGGGAAGAAGATAGAGTTCAACGGCTTCAAGCTATCCGACTTCGTCGAGCCGCGGGCATTGCCGATTGCCCTCGTGACATTGACGGTCGCTTTCTGTTACTCCAGTGTGCTGTCGTTTATTAATTTCTACGCAATGGAGATCAATCTGGTAAGCGCCGCGAGCTTCTTCTTCGTCGTATACGCGGTAGCCGTGCTGCTTTCCCGTCCGTTCACGGGCCGGTTAATGGATGCGAAAGGTGCCAATTATGTTATGTACCCGGCTTTCTTTCTCCTGGCGGCAGGGTTGATTTTGCTGAGCATGGCTGGAAGCAGCTTTACGTTATTGCTAGCCGGTATTCTGATCGGTCTTGGCTTTGGAAATATGCAATCATGTACGCAAGCGATTGCCGTAAAGCTGACACCTTCTCACCGGATGGGGCTGGCCACGTCGACCTTTTTTATCGCCCTGGATGCCGGTCTCGGCTTTGGCCCTTATTTGCTTGGTTTTGTGATTCCGGTAACGGGCTATCAATCCTTATATATGATTCTCGGAATCGTTTCCCTTGCATCCATTGTGCTTTATTACTTCCTTTATGGAAAGATGGAAAAAGAAAAGAAAGCGGCGATGGATACGTCTGCAGCCGTATAACATAGAAAGAAGCCTGTTTTGAGAATATCAAAGCAGGCTTTTTTATTATTTCCCCCCTTGGAGGAATTGCTGGATTAGAAGAAGACAGCATAAAGACCGCTGCACGCATAAGCAGTGGTCTTTGAAGGGTTTTATGATCAAACGAAAAAACTTTGTCGAAAAAATTCGAGAGGAGAATAAACTGAATTTTAGGAAAGTGTGGTATACTCTACCTGGAAAAGAAAACGATAGGTACAGCATACCAGTCGTTGAAACATGTATATGTAATCAATATTACGAATGAGTGGAGAGAAGAATAGGAAATGAGTGTTTTCTTCTCTCTGGCGAGTGCTGTCCTCTTGTATGGGTGTACACGCATACAAGAGGACAGCAGGTTATAAATGGTCTATTCTTTGGATTTTTGCCACTTTTGAAACTCAAGAAATTCTTTGAATTGTTCTTTGCTTACACCGGACTCCATCGCTTCCTTAGCAAGCTCAAGCCACTCCTGATCAATATCTTCTTTTTTATCTTCGTTCTCATTGATCAGCTGCTCCACGCTTACCTCTAAAACGGCAGATATCTTGTTCAGAAATTGAATGGAAGGATTTAGCTGGATTTGTCGTTCAACGGAGGAAATATAGGATTTCGCTACTCCGGCGCGATTGGCCAGTTCCGTTAAAGACAGGCCCTTCTCGAGCCGAAGCTCTCGGATTCGTGCACCTATCGTCATAATTACCACCTTCAAGACATAATCAAAAACATGGACTGTCCCTTATTTTACCATACGTTGATGGGATAAACACTATAAATGCGCCAAAATTTTGTACAACTGCTGAAAGGAGGCAACCACCACAAGCTATGAGGTTTTTTTACTTAGTATGTCTGTTATTTATTGCTGTCCCCTTAGGGCTGGCAGGCTGTCAATTAGCAAAGGGGGAATCAAATGTGAAACAATACACACATGCTTACTTAGAACGCGATTTAACAACAGAGGAAATGAAGCATTTTCAAGAAAAAAGGTGGCTGTACCAGCTGCAGGAATTGGATCTGGATGAAGCACAAAAGAGCGGAACTTCTATAATGGTCATGGAGCCTGTGCTTGGCGGCGTGAAAGATAAGAAGTTTTCAAAGCAGGAAATCCAGCAGCTAAAAGATCAAGGCATCACGCCAATAGCCTATCTCAGTATCGGAGAAATCAGTCATTTTCAAACCCGCTGGCAGGAAGAATGGGGAGAGTTTAACGGCCAAAAGCTAAAAGTATCAAAGAGAGCCCCCCAGTGGATAGGGAAAGTGCCGAATAAAGATTGGCCTGAGGGCGTGAAGGTGCGTTATTGGAAGGAAGACTGGTGGGAGCTGGTGAAAGAGGATCTTGATGAGATCATGGACTTAGGGTATGAAGGGGTATACTTAGACATTATCGATGCCTTTGAATACTGGGGTAATGAGGATACATATGGGTTCTTTAAAGAGAAAAAGTACGGTTCTGACCCGGCTAGTGAAAGAGAAGCAGCGGAGCGGATGATCCAATTTGTCCAGCGGCTTTCTATGTATGCGAAGCATAAAGAGAGTGAATTTAAAATCGTCCCTCAAAATGGAGAAAACATCCTGGAATATGACGATCACGAAGAGTACTTAGAACACGTGGATGGCATTGGTGTGGAAGACGTATGGTTTGATGAAGAGAAACCGCAATCTGAGTCTTTCACAGAAGAGCGGTTAAGCCACCTGGAGAAATTTGTTGAAGAAGGAAAATTTGTTTTATCCGTTGACTATGTCGATAACGGGAAAGGCTACTCAGGGGCTAACAAAGACCGGATCAATGCTTATATTGCGAGCTGCTTATCGCAGGGGTTCTATTGCTACCCGGCATTGACAAACAGGGAATTGGATGAATTCCGAGTGATTGAAGAAATAAAAGGGCAATAAAAAACAAGGTATGGCCTCCGTGCCGTGCCTTGTTTTTTATTGCCCTTTTGATGGTGGCAGCTGCTGTAACATAGACTGACCCCCGCCTGCTGTATGTATAGGCTAAACGGAATTTTTTCCTCTCAAATAATAAATAAATGCTTCAATATCCTCTTTCGTCCCACCCGCTTCCATAATTCGTCCCGCTAGCTCCATCCACTCCTCATTCGTGCAAGCGGAAGGAGAAGCTGTCGTGCTGACCAACTCATCTACCTTCATATCAAGTGCTGCTGCAATTCGCTGGATGACCTGGAGAGACGGGTTGCGGTCCGTATCCTTCTCGATAGAGGACAAGTAAGACTTCGACACCTTGGCCGCCTTGGCCAGTTCAGTGATGGAGAACCCCTTTGCTACGCGTCTTTTCTTAATCTTTTCGCCAATCATATCATACACCCCCTTCGTTATAGTGTTCATTATAACGTATATAAATAGAGAGTTTCACTAGTTTATTCTTCATATTAGCGAAAAATTGTTCTTTGTAAAGAATAGATACAAGCTGTTAACACCGGGGATATGAGTAGCGAAAGGGGTGTTTTTTTATTAAAGACAGATAGAAAAAAATGGTTGCACCGTACTCGATGTGTGTATATAATGTGTATATAGTATATATACAATATATAAAGTGTAGGAGGCACATGTAAATCGCTCTTCAATAACGATCAATGAATGGGTAGCCGTCAGCTGTACGTATACTCTACTTGAAGACCTCGATGCAAAAAATACTACATACTCATTCAAGCAGTACAGGATATTCTATCAACTATGTTTTTAAAAAATAAAGAAGAGGGATCAACATGCAAATCATTATTTCTAACAGTTCAAAGGAGCCGATTTATGAACAAATTACGAATCAAATTAAATCATCTATTTTAGCAGGTGATCTGCAGGAGGGGGCTGCCTTGCCTTCCATCCGTCAGCTCGCAAAGGATTTGCAGATTAGCGTGATAACGACGAAGCGAGCCTATGAGGAACTGGAGAAGGCAGGCTTTATCTATTCCATTGTCGGAAAAGGTTCTTTTGTTGCCGAGCAAAATTTAGAGGTGATTAAAGAGAAGAAGCTGAAGGTCATTGAGGAGCAGCTGAGTGCGGTGATAACAAACGGCAAGGAGCTTGGACTGTCACTTGATGAACTGCAGCAATTATTGAAGCTTCTATATGAGGAGTGAAATGAATGGAAAATGTAGTGGAATTAAAAAATGTAACCAAAGCATTCAAAGGTTTTTCCGTAAAGAATATGGATCTGCAAGTAAAGAAGGGATTTGTAACAGGGTTCATTGGAGCAAATGGGGCGGGTAAATCGACAACGATCAAACTGATGATGAATCTACTAAAGCCGGATGCTGGCGAGGTTAAGCTGTTCGGATTGGACTATAAGACGCATGAGAAGGCCATCAAGGAACGAATTGGGTTTGTATATGATGGCAATGTGTTTTTCGAAGGGCTGAACTTAAAAGATATCAAGCGTATTGTTTCCCCAGCTTACAAGAACTGGGACGATATTATATTTTCGGAATATATAGATAAGTTTCAGCTGCCGCTTCATAAAGCGATAAAAACCTTTTCAAAGGGAATGCAAATGAAAGCATCCTTAGCGATCGCCTTATCGCATCATGCCGAGCTGATCATTATGGATGAACCGACAGCAGGCCTAGACCCTATTTTCAGACGGGAGCTGCTGAATCTTTTGCAGGAATTAATGGTAGACGGGAACCGCACGATTTTTTTCTCTACACATATTACAACCGATTTAGATCGTATCGCTGATTACATCGCTTTTATACATGGAGGAGAATTAGTATTTAACCAATCCATTCACGAGATCGCTGAAAACTATGCGCTCGTTAAAGGAGGAGTTGAGCTGCTCGATAGAGACACGGAAAAGGACTTTGTCCATATTCATCGTACATCCGCGGGATTTCAAGCATTAACAGATAACATGAAAGCAGTGAAGCATACTTTCGGAGACATGGTCGTCATTGAACGCGCTTCTTTAGAAGATATTATGTATAACTTTAAAGGGGGCATGCACCATGTTTAATTTAATTAGACGGGATGTCATCCTGCAGAAAAAGCAGCTATTAATGTTCATTCCTTTCATCTTGTTCTTCATCATCATGGATGCCCATCCGGCCTTGATTTTTCTAGTTGCCAGTATTTTTATCCCCTTTAATACGTATGCCTACGATGAAAAAGCAGAGACGAATATTTTGTTAAATTCCTTACCTTATACGCGCAGGGAAATTATTGCCTCACGCTATCTTGGTGCTATCGTTTATATGGTTTTGGCCGTTGGAGTGACCAGTCTAGCATTAGCTGCTTTCAATAAATCCTTTTCAATGACGGATATAGCGATTGGCAGCGGCTTATTCTTATTGTTTGCTGCGCTAACCTTCCCGTTATTTTACATCTTCAAGCCAGGCTATATTTCAGCGGCTGTTATGATCGGTTTTCTCTTTTTAGCCGGAGTCGGGCCGCGTATTGTATTGTTTATCGCCGAGCATACAACAGCCATAACTGATTTTATTGCTAGTTTGTCTACTCCTGCTTTATATACGGGAGCGGCGGCTGCTATCACGGCGCTCTATGCTGCTTCTTGGGGAGTTACTCATATTATTTATCAGCGAAAAGCGTTTTAAGTGGGGTTGTTTGTATAATGTGAAAGGAAGAGACTTACTTTTGGTAGGTCTCTTTTTTCATCGTTCTTGGCAAACAGAATAAAGCTATAAGCGTTTCAATAAGTTAGTTGACGTAACTAAAATATTGTAAACTTTCAGAATTATTAATAAAGAATATGCTATAAGAAAGGAAATCCTTCAGACATCCTCCTGACATGTTCAATCGGTAAAGTTAAGCATATAAGAGGGACAAGCATTCATATAGATGAAGAAGAGGTGAAAGGTGATGCAGAAAGAAAGCATCAAACGCTTTTTGATGATGGCAGCGGCCGGTGGAATTGGGTCTGTGGTGACTTTGCTAGCTGTGCCCGCGGTAGATGGGTTTGACGAAGGGGCGTCAAAGACGGCGCTAACAAGCAGTGAAGAATAAAAGGAGGAAATTATGAAGAAAGCAGCTATATGGTGGGTAGCGGGATTCATCGTTGTGATTGCGGTGGCCGTTACACTTGCCTTTTCAGCCAGTAACAATTCATATGTAGCCAGTGTCAATGGAGAGAAAATCAGCGAGGACGAGCTCCAGGAAGCACTGATGGCTCAATACGGATCAGAGGCTGTCGATGCCCTAGTCATGGAGAAAATCTTGGAGATGGAGATTGAGAAAGAAGGAATAGAAGTCAGCCAGGCCGAGATTGACGAAGAAATGAAGACCTACGCGGAATATTACGGAGGAGAAGAGGCCTTGCAGGAAGTAGCAGAAACGAGCGGCATCGACTTGTCTGAGGTAGAGAAGGATTTAGAGACCTATCTCGCGACGAATAAATTGCTGGAAAAGCGGATTGAAATTACCGAGGAGGAAATGAAGACGTACTTTGAGGAAAACAAGGATCAGTTTGCACAGGCAGAACAGGTGCAGGCGAGCCATATTCTCGTAGAGGATGAAGCAACAGCCAATGAAGTGGCCAAGAAGCTCGCGGCAGGCGGGGATTTTGCAGAACTCGCAAAGGAATATTCAATAGACGAGGGTTCCAGTAAAGAAGGAGGAGAAGTAGGCTACTTTGGAAAAGGAGCCATGGTGCCTGAGTTTGAAGAGGCGGCTTTCTCCATGGAGAAGGGTGAGATCAGCGACCCGGTTAAATCAGAATACGGCTTCCACATTATTAAAGTAACAGATAAGAAGGAAGCGAAGGAAGCAAACTACGAAGAGTCCAAGGAAGAGATTAAATCGGCCTTAATGGAGTCCAAGGTCCAGGAAGAATATATGGTATGGCTTCAGGAGAAGCAGGAAGAGTATGACGTCGAGTATGCCCTTTAATGAACCAGGTGTCAGTCCCGCTGTGGGAAACTGGCACCTGTTTTTTGTCATATCTTTTCTAGGGGCTGGTAGGATGATAGTAGAGGCGTTATATTCCACCTAAAGGAAGAACATGGTAAGATGAAAGCATAAGGATACTGGGGAGGGGAATGGATGACATTTGCGATGATTCAATTAGTTGCTTTTCAACTGCTGCTGCCTGCTATCTTTCTTTTCATTTTGTGGCGCGGAGACTTTAAAAGCAAGCTTCAGTGGGGCATTCAAGTGCTGGCGGTTGCTATGTACATCACATGGATCGTGCTGTCGGGCCGCTGGGATTGGCTCGGGTATTACCTCCGTTACGTGTGGGTAGTAGCAGCGCTTGTCGTATTTTACTTTTCGTGGAGGTCCATTCGCACGTTGCCGATGACGGCCCCGCTGACCCGCGGGCAAAAGTGGTACACGGCGATAGATGTGTTTATCCTTCTGATTTTCGGCCTGTACAATGTATTCATATTCAACAGCTATACGGCGAAGGAGGAAGCGATCGAGCTGTCCTTTCCGTTAAAAGAGGGTACGTATTACGTCGGCCATGGTGGCAGCCACGTGCAAATGAACTACCATCATGCGTATTTGCCGCAGCAATATGCGCTTGATATCGCCAAGCTGAACGCCTTTGGCACCCGAGCGAATGGCTTGTACCCAGAGGACTTAGAGAAGTATGAAATTTATGGAGACCAGCTATACAGTCCATGCAGCGGGGAAGTGACCGAGCAGCGTGACGGGCTGCCGGACTTGACGCCGCCGAAGGCAGACCGCGAGCACCTGGAAGGAAATTACGTAGCACTAGCCTGTGACGGCACGGATGCGATCCTGTACATCGCTCACATGCAGGAAGGAAGTGTGGCCGTCCAGGAAGGAGACCGTATAGAGGAAGGAGAACTGATCGGCCGTGTCGGCAATTCGGGCAACACCTCTGAACCTCATTTGCATATTCATGCAGAAAGAGAGGGAGAAGGCGTGCCGCTCCAGTTTGACGGCGATTTTCTTGTGAGAAATGAGCTCGTCAGGTAAAAGCAGCACTCAAGAAGCGAATCCAGGTGACGCATGGATTCGCTTTTTCGGTGAGCATCAGCCGGCAAATATATTGCAAGAAGGCTCTCAGCTGTATATGATGATAAAAAGCATCACGTGACGGTTGGGAGGGGTTCCGTTGGGACAAATAAGTTAAGAATCGGAGAGTTAGCTGAAAAGGCCAATGTAACGAAGCGGACGATCGATTATTATACGAGACTTGGTTTGTTAGAAGCAGAACGTTCTTCGTCCAATTATCGTCTCTATGCTCCCTCCTCCATTGAGCGTTTAGGCCAAATCGAGCAGTGGAAAGAAAGTGGTAAGTCATTGGACGAAATAAAGAGATTGCTTCTAGAGAAGAATAAGGAAGACGCAAAAGACATGGATGTACGGCAATTAAGAAAGAAAATAAAAGGATTGGAACAAGAAATAACAGAGGTTCTTGTACAACTAGACCACAGTGAGGTAAAAGGGCACACATCAGTGAAGAAACAACTATCACAGGAAGGCCTGTCACTTATAAGAACGCTATGGCAATTGCTTCACTAACAAGGGACTGTTAGAAATTTTTATTATTCATTAGGGAGGTGTAAGCCCTGATTGAACGGGGCTTGTTCATTGACAACGATTAATTTAATTTTAATTGCATTGCTCATTGCTTTAACCGCCTTTTTCGTGGCGACTGAGTTTGCTATTGTAAAGGTTCGGATGTCGAGAATTAATCAATTGGTAGCCGAGGGCCGAAGCGGGGCTGCCTCTGCTCAAAGGGTCGTATCGCATTTAGATGAATATTTATCTGCTTGCCAGCTGGGGATTACGGTGACGGCGTTAGGCTTAGGCTGGTTAGGTGAGCCGACCGTAGAGAAGCTGCTGCATCCGTTGTTTGCGCAGCTGGAGTTAAATGAGTCGATGACTCACGTGCTATCATTTGGAATTGCTTTTGCTTTAGTGACCTTTCTACATGTCGTTGTTGGTGAACTCGCTCCGAAGACAGTGGCCATTCAAAAAGCAGAAGCTATCACGCTTATGTTCTCTCCTCCTATTATTTGGTTTTACCGAATTATGTATCCGTTCATCTGGATCCTAAACGGCTCTGCCCGTGTATTGGTCGGAATTTTCGGATTAAAGCCGGCTTCCGAGCATGAGGTGGCCCATTCGGAGGAAGAGCTGCGTATCTTGTTATCCGAAAGTTATCAAAGCGGCGAAATTAATCAGAATGAACTAAAGTATGTGAATAACATTTTTGAATTTGATGAAAGAATAGCCCGGGAAATTATGGTGCCTCGGACAGAGATTACGACTTTATCCATGGATGATTCTTTTGCGGATGTGGCATCGATTGTGAAAGAGAAAAACTACACACGCTATCCGGTTATCGGTGAAGATAAGGATCATGTGATCGGCTTCGTCAATATGAAAGAAGTGTTAACGGCCCAGCTCCTTTACGAAGGAAAGGCAGGAGCATGGAACATAAAGACATTTGTGAACCCCATTATTCATGTGATTGAGACGATTCCTATCCACGATTTGTTAGTGAAAATGCAAAAAGAGCGCATCCACATTGCCATTCTGATGGATGAATATGGCGGAACATCCGGTTTGGTAACCGTTGAAGACATTCTAGAAGAAATTGTCGGAGAAATCAGAGACGAATTCGATGAAGACGAAGTGCCTGATATTCGTAAGCTGAAAGAAGGGCATTATATCCTTGAAGGGAAGCTGCTGATTGAAGACGTAAATGATCTGTTAGGAACTCACTTATTCAGCGATGATATTGATACGGTTGGCGGCTGGTTTCTAATGAAGCACTTTGATGCAGAAGTGGGGACGGAAATCGAGGAAGAAGGCTATGTATTTAAAGTTCATGAGCGCGACGGCCACCAAATTCGTTATTTAGAAGTGAAGAAGCTATAGAAAATAGGTAAGCATTCATGAACCTGTAAAGACGGGCTTGTGCATGCTTACGCTATAGAGGAGACTGCCGGGGAGCGGGAGCGAATCGGCAGTCTTTTGCTATTCGGGGAGAAGATCACTTCCTCCACATCCTAATTATGGAACAGTAGGAATAAATGTTCACGAAGTCGACAAATTCTGAAAGTATTTTACATATTCGTGCGAAAAGTGTTGAACGAAATGCCTCCTATAAGCAGGGAAAAGGTGGTACAATTGGACTAGAAAATGATGGAACAACTTGATTTTTCATCAAGGAGTGAAATTGAGTGAAAGGCAAACTTATCGAAAGATAAGGACGCAAAGCCACAGGTCTAAGGCAAAAAGCTAGGATGGCTGGGCTGCCGGCAGCAGGGGGCACACGAATGGAAGGGTTCCGGGCAATGGACCAGGAATGGATCAGCTTAATGAAAGAGGCCAAAGAAAAAGGGCTGACAGTGGGAGAGGTGAGAAGGTTTCTGAAAACAATCGCAGAACATTTGGAAACAGATGATTACACAAACAGACCTCCACTTGATAGGGAGGCTTAACAAAAAAGGAACCTACAGAGGGGATCGCCTAAAGTGCGAGAAAGCCACTAAAACATGTATAAAGTATATATCTTAGATAACTATTTACCGGAGAAGCGCAGATTCTCCGGTTTTTATATGCGAGTTTTTGTATGTGTTTTATATGGAGGAAACGCTTTTGTGCTTTAAAGGAGTGGGGGTCTGACCCCCACCCCTTTAAAGCGCAAAAGCGTTCATTATTAAAGTTGACATTTCGAATTAATCTGTTAACATGAACATGTTCATTTTATAAATGTGTTCGCTTTTTTAGAGGGGAGGTTTGGGTGAGTGATTAGAAGAGAGACGGTCGAGAAGCGTTTGGGTGAGTTGCGCAGTCGTATGGAAGAGAAGGGGATTGAGGTGGCGTTATTTTGGGATCCGGACAATGAGTTTTATTTAAGCGGATTTCGAGCCATTTCCTATTCCCGGCCTATTGTCTATATCGTGTATAAGGATAAAACGCAGTATATTTTACCTGAGCTGGAGAAGGATCACGCGAAGCAGAGCCGAGCGGCGGATGAGTGGCTGATTTACCATGAGATCGCCTCGCATGCGGGGAAAGAGCTGGATTACTGGCAGCTCCTTCAGCGTGTGTTAAAGAGCCTTCCAAAGTCCAGCGTGCTGGGTGTTGAAATCGATATCATTCCAGCTTCTGTATACGGCCGGCTCGTATCTGAAGGCTTCTGTGTCCGCGACATTGGGCAGGAAGTGATGGAGATGCGCGCGATTAAGGATCAAGAAGAGATTCGCTGGCTCCGCCATGCAGGCCGCTTATCAGACCTGGCAATGGAAGCGTCTTTTGCGAACGTGCGCCCCGGCATGAGTGAGCTGGAGTTCGATTCGTATGGAGATCAGCGGCTGCTACAGGTTGCTTCCGAGTACTATCCGAACATGATCATCGGCTATGAGGATTGGACCTGCTCAGGTGTGCAGCGAAGCGCCATGCCGCACTTGCATTCGAGTACGCGAAAGTTCGAAAAGAACGATGTCGTCGTTCATAGCCGGCAGGTGTGGATCAACAACTACCGTGCGGAGAATGAGCGCACCTTTCTCATTGGCACACCGACGGAGACGCAAAAGACATGTTTAGCCTTAGCTATCAAAGCACAGCAGACAGCGATGGAAATGGTCAAGCCTGGCGTGAGAGCAAAGGATGTAGATCTTGCCGCGTTCCGCATATTTGAAGAAGCGGGTTATGGCCGATATGTGCAGCACCGTACGGGCCACGGACTTGGCCTGACCGAGCATGAGGAGCCTTACTTGCGTTTTGACAACGACCTTGTGCTGAAGGAAGGCATGTGCTACACCATTGAGCCGGGTATTTATGTGCCGGGTGTCGGTGGATTCCGTCATTCCGATACGGTCATTGTCACGAAGGACGGATATGAATGCCTGACGAATTACCCTCGTTCTCTAGAAAAGATGAGGCATCAGCGTTAAACAACATTGGAGGTATGCAAGCAAAGATATGAATTCAAAATTAGACAAAACGATTTTCTGGCCATCGATTTTATTGGTTGTCATTGCTACTTTTTTATTGGTGATTTTTAGAGAAACAGCAGGACCTGTCCTTGAAGGGATGCTGACAGGCATTACCTACCGTCTGGACTGGGCCTTTGAATTTCTGACTATCGGTCTGTTTATTATTTTGGTTTGGCTCATGGTAGGCCGTTACGGGCGGGTAAAATTAGGCGGCATAGATGATAAGCCGGAGTTTTCCCGTTTCAGCTGGGGCGGCATGCTGTTTTGTGCCAGCATGGGAACGAGCATTATGTTCTGGTCGATTGTGGAACCGCTTTACTACTACACAGGACCGCCGTTTGGAATAGAAGGAGGATCCGCGGAAGCGGCAGAATACGCGGTCAGCTATGGACTATTCCATTGGGGGATTTCCGCATGGGCCCTTTATGCGCTGCCGGCTGTCGTCATGGCGTACAGCTTTTATGTGCGAAAAGATCCTTCCCTTAAAATCAGTGCAGCCTGCCGTGGTGTACTGGGCAAGCATGCAGACGGATTCATTGGAAAAGTGATTGATATTCTCGTGATTTGGAGCATGATCGGCGGGTTAGGTACTTCACTAGGCCTTGGTGTGCCAATGGTATCAACGGTGATTGGTGATATATTAAATATCGAGCCAACACTTACGTTAAATTTAATTATTATTGTCATTTGGACATTTATTTTCAGCGCAAGTGCTTATATGGGCTTGTATAAAGGAATTAGAAAATTAAGTGATTGGAATGTATATATGGCGCTGGGACTGGCGGTTTTCGTTATTATCGTAGGTCCTACTCTATTCATTCTCTCCTACTTCACTAATAGTTTAGGACTTATGATAGATAACTTCGCACGAATGAGTCTGTACACAGATCCGATTAACCAAAGCGGCTTCCCGCAGGCATGGACGGTGTTTTACTGGGCTTGGTTTGCTGCGACGGCTCCATTCATCGGCATTTTCGTTGCCCGGATATCGAAGGGCGGGTCGATCCGTGAGCTTGTGTTTAACGTGCTCATGTGGGGAACCCTCGGCAGCTGGTTATACTTCGGTGTATTCGGCGGCTATGCGATGAATTTGGAGTTGACAGGAGAGGTGCCGCTCGTAGATATTTTAACAGGAGAGAGCGAGCAGGCGGTCATTGTCGCGGTGCTGAACTCGCTGCCAATGCCGCTCCTTGTATCGATTTTCTTCGTCATTCTCGGATTTATTTTCCTGGCGACATCCTTGGATTCTGCCAGCTACGTCATAGCATCGGTTGCTACGAAAGAGCTGCACGGCAATGCAGAGCCCGCACGCTGGCACCGCCTGCTATGGGGCATCGTGCTCTCAGCTTTGGCGATCAGCCTGACGCTGGCCGGCGGTCTCAACGTCGTCCAGACATCATCCGTGTTAGTCTCCGTTCCGATCCTGATCATGTATGTGCTATTGGCTGCTTCACTGATTAAGTGGCTCCAGGTAGATATCGATCGGCATATATATGTGGATCATCGCGAGTAAACCATCTAGAGTAAGGAAGGGATTGTATGACAGCAACGAGAAAAGAAATCCAAAAAGCCCGCATGTGGCGTTACTTTTTGGATGCAGCGGTGGAGGTCATTGAAGAGGAAGGCATCGATCATGTGACGATCCGAAAGATTGCTGATAAGGCGGGCTATACAAGCTCGACTGCCTACAATTACTTCAAAGATTTGTCCAGATTAAAGTTTTTCGCAGCGATGCGTTTCACGAGAGGGTATTTAGAAGACCTGCCCCGCTACATGGAAAAGGGAACAAATACAATAGAGAAATGGCTGTATACGTGGGAATGCTTCTGCAAGCATTCCTTTGAACAGCCGGAGATTTACTCGCTTATTTTTATTGAACATCTGGAGACGATCCCGGAGGAGCTGCTGGATTATTACTATTCGATTTACCCGAAGGAATTGAGCGGCCTGCCGGAGAATATCCAGTCTATTGTTATGGAGCATACGTTCTCGAAACGGAGTGCGTTATATATTAGAGAGGCTGTCGGAGAAGGGTTCGTTGCTGAAGAGGATGTAGACTTTATCTCGGATGCCACGCTTTTGATTTGGAAGGGCATGATGGCAACCGTGATGAACCAGCAAGACAGCTACTCGGCGGAAGAAGCAACAGCCAAAACGCTTTACTACATTTATGAAAGCGTGCTGCGCACCGTGCAGCCGGAGAAACGGGAAGAGATTCACTTTTCCCCGGAAATAAATAAGGAAAGAGGTGGCGATCTTGGTATTTAACATTCAGGATTCAGATGAACGCAGAGTGAAAACAGAATTTCCAAGAAAAGTAAAAAAGATGGAGCATGTATGGATTCCGATGTCGGACGGAGCCAAGCTGGCAGCGACGATTTGGCTGCCGGAGGATGCGGAGGAGCACCCAGTACCGGCTCTGTTGGAGTACTTGCCGTACAGAAAAAATGATTTCACGGCGATTCGGGATTCGATCCGCCACCCTTACTTTGCGGGGCACGGCTATGCCAGCATCCGTGTGGACATTCGGGGAGCGGGCGATTCAGACGGCATCCTGCTTGACGAGTATTTAAAGCAGGAGCAGGATGATGCACTTGATGTGCTGGACTGGATTGTGGATCAGCCGTGGTCCACAGGAGCTGTTGGTATGTTCGGGAAGTCGTGGGGGGGCTTTAACAGTCTGCAGGTAGCGGCCCGAAATCACCCGGCGCTTAAGGCGATCATTACGCTTTGCTCGACAGATGACCGCTATGCTGATGATGTACATTACAAAGGCGGCGCCGTGCTGGCGTCTGATATGCTCTGGTGGGCATCCACGATGTTCGTCTATAATGCACGCCCACAGGATCCGGAAGTCGTCGGCGACAGCTGGAGAGACAACTGGCTGGATCGTTTGGAAAACACGCCGCCGTTTGTTGAGGAATGGCTGCGTCATCAAAGACGGGATGAATATTGGAAGCATGGTTCCGTATGCGAGGATTACTCCGATATTCAAATTCCAGTGTTTGCGGTCGGCGGCTGGCAGGACGGGTACACGAATGCGATTTTCCGGATGCTGGAGTACTTGCCGAACGGAAGCAAGGGTCTGATTGGTCCATGGGCGCATGAATTTCCAGAAGTAGCGACACCCGAGCCGGCGATTGGCTTCTTGCAGGAAGCTCTGCGCTGGTGGGATCACTGGCTGAAAGGAAAAGATACGGGAATCATGGATGAACCGAAGCTGATTTCCTGGATTCAGGACAGCGAGCCGCCGGCGGTTGATTATGAGGTGCGGCCCGGTAAGTGGGTAGCAGACGATGCGTGGCCGTCGAAGAACGTAAATGAAAAGCGCTTGTGGCTCACAGATGGGAAGCTCGCGGGTGAAGCGAAGGAAGGAGATACGTATCTTGTTCCGAGCGTACAGCAGCATGGGCTGTATAACGGAGTCTTTTGCCCGTTTGGCCAGCCAGGTGATTTAGCGGACGATCAGCGTTTAGAGAATGGAAAAGCAGTCGTGTTCACATCCGAGCCGCTTGAAGAGACGATTGAGCTTTTGGGGCATCCTGTGCTGAACGTGAAAGTGTCAGCTGATCAGGAAAATGCGCTGCTGGCTGTAAGGCTGTGTGACAAGGCGCCAACGGGAGAGTCAACGATGATCAGCTGGGGCATGCTGAACTTAACGCACCGTCATTCCCATGAGCATCCGGAAGCCTTAACACCTGGGGAAACGTACAATGTGGCGGTTCAGCTGAATGCGATCGGCCAGCAAATTCCGAAAGGCCATCAGCTGGAGGTAGCGGTATCACCGACATACTGGCCGCAGGCATGGCCGTCTCCAAAGCCGGTGACACTCACTGTGCATGCGGGGGAAGAAACGTACGTATCCTTGCCGGTGCGCACCCCGCAGGAAGGTGAAGAGGACCGGATCCATTTCGAACGCCCGGAAACGGCTCAAGTAATAGAGCGAGAGATTCTCCGAAAAGAAAAGCGCACGAGAGAGGTGTCGCATGACTTGATCAACGGTGTCTGGACGCTTCATGACTTCTCTGATGAAGGGGAGCGGCGGCTGCTATCCAATGGCATCGAGCATGGCAGCGTGAACCGGAACACGTTCACGATCAAAGAAAATGACCCGCTCTCTGCCCGTGTACAGTGTGAGTGGGAGCTCACCGTCGGACGCGGCGACTGGCAAACGAAGCTTGAAAGCTACAGCGACATGACCAGCGACGAAACGACCTTCTATTTAACAAACACGTTAATTGCTTATGAGAGTGATAAAGAAGTATTTAAGAAGACATGGAAAACAGAGATACCGAGAGACTTTGTTTGAGTAACGCTTTAAAGGAGCGGGGGACAGTCCCCCGCTCCTTTAATGTGTGAAAGCATCCTCTCTCTAAAGGCTAAAATATATAAATACATATAATAGAAGGAGGATAACTTTAAAGTTGACCGAATATTTAGAATGAGTCAGTTTAAAGGGGAAAATAAAGGGAATATGAGAAGGAATGGTCACCATATGATAATCGGGGAGGGGAGTTACGATGAAGAAAAGTTTATCTGTGTTATTTGCTTTTGCCTTGGTGTTTAGCGCCTTTGCTTTAAGTGCGTCAGCAGCTGGTTTCAAAGATTTGAAGCAAAGTCACCGTTTCTATGATGAGATGAGATTTTTAGAGGCACAAGGGATTATTAGTGGTTATCCCGATAACACATTCCGTCCAGATGATCGGGTGACTCGTGGAGCGGCGGCTATTATGATTGGCAGAACGTTAGGATTGAACGGGAAGCAACGGGCGACGAAGTTTCCTGACGTAGGAAGGAATCAGGCAGCAAGCGGCTATATCGCTTCGGCTGTGGAAAAGGGCATTATCCAGGGGTACGGAGATGGCACGTATCGCCCGAACGAAACAGTTACACGCGGACAAATGGCGATTTTCTTATCGAGAGCGTTTAAGCTGAAGGAAGAAGCCTCGACTTCCTTTAAGGATGTTGGACCAAACATGGCAGAATACACACATGTGAAACGAATTCTAGCCGAAAATATTACGCAAGGCTATGAAGACGGTACATACCGTCCAAACATTGGCATCTCGCGCGCGCAATTTTCTGCCTTCTTAGCAAGAGCCTTAGATGACCGCTTCAAGACCGATCTTCCAGCGGAAACGAGCTACATGATGAATACGAATAAAGTGTATCGCTATAACGTAGATGAGGTAGGCACGACCGTCTACGAATATACTGGCCAAAAATTAAACGGCTGGAACTTATGGGACGTCTATGAAGGCGGGCAAAAGATTTCGGCAAAGCTGGCCGAAAAGGAAAACAGCAACGGCTACTACATGAGCTACGTAGAGTCAGAAGGGATCATTGACGAAACCTTGCTGCTGAAGTACCCGGCAAAGGTTGGCCAGACATGGACAGATCGCGAAGGGCACGGACAATATAAAATCGTCTCCGTATCCGAAACGGTGACGACCCCGGCGGGCACGTTCAGAAACGTCGTGAAGGTGGACGGCGGAGATAACGTCTATATTTACTACGCCCCAGGTGTCGGACGCATCAAGGCTACCATCGGAGGAGCAACTGTTTCCGAGCTCGCATCGATCTCTAACCGCTAAAGTATATAAGCACCCCGGATTGAGTGCCTTCTATCATTGGAATTGTAAGAACTCCTTAGAAACACTTTAAGGATTCTTTGAAAATTCTTTACTACTTTAAAGCACCGGGGGTCAGACCCCCGGTGCTTTAAAGCGTGAAAGGGGAGTAATAAAATGAGAAAAAGCCTAGCCATTTTCACTGCTTTTGTTCTTATCTTTAGTGCTTTTGGTTTGCGTGCGCAGGCAGCGGAGTTTGAGGATTTAGTAGAGAGTCATCGGTTCTACGAGGAAATGCAATTTTTGAAGAATGAAAGAGTGATCGCGGGGTACCCGGATGGCACCTTCCGGCCGGATGAAGAGGTGACACGGGCAGCGGCTGCGATTATGATTGGGCGCGTCCTCCAGTTAAATGGTGAACAACGGGGTACTACATTCTCAGATGTCGGAGCAAGCCAGGCAGCGAGCGGCTACATTGCTTCGGCGGTGGAAAGAGGCATTATTAACGGATTTCCAGATGGCACGTACCGGCCAGATGAACCTGTCACACGGGGACAAATGGCTATTTTTCTATCAAGAGCCTTTGAACTAGAGCAAGCAGTTGATGTTCCGTTCAGTGATGTTTCACCAAACATGGAGGCGTATGAGCATATCCAGCGCATTCTAGCTGAGAACATTACACAGGGGTACCCGAACAATACGTACCGTCCTGAGCTTCCGGTCACTCGCGCCCAGTTCTCCGCTTTTTTAGCGAGAGCATTGGACGACCGGTTTAAAGAAGAGTTAACTGTAAGCTATTCAAGAGATGCGAGCAAAGTGTATCACTACACAACAGAGGAAGGCGAGACCATCTTCCGCCACACAGGAGAAAAATTTGAAGGGCGCTGGGATATGTGGGAAATGTACATCAATGGCAATCAGGAGGATGTCATACTCGAGCATGAAGATGCCGGCGGTTATTACATTGGTTTTCCTTATTCGGAATATTACGCAGCGATTCAGTATCCGGCAGAAGTCGGACGAACGTGGGACGGCTCGTTCCCTGGTGGAGAAAACCAGCATACGATCACCTCAACTACTGAAACCATCACCACTCCTGCCGGCACGTTCACAGACGTCCTTGCCGTAGAAAGCGAAGGAAACCGTGTGGAATACTACGCACCAAATGTAGGACTCGTGAAGGTCACGGTCGATGGAAAAGATGCAATGACACTAACTAAATTAGAAAACCAATAAACATGATAGAGAAAGAGATGGAGGACAGGCTGGTTAGCCTGTCCTTTATTGCTTTAAAGTGTTGGGGGTCAGACCCCCAATGCTTTAAAGCGCTAAAACATTTACAAAACTTTTACGTAGAAAAAACTTCCTAATAATAAATAATTTTCATTTAGAGGCGATAATAGTAACAAAGGATGGGGTGATAGGTAGGGGGTTGAGTGATTAGCAACAAGCACTAATAGTTTTATAGTAGAGGAGAGTAAGTATGTTAAAGAAAATTATGGCGCTTCTAGCCGTTCTTATGCTGACGTTCAGCAGTTTCAGCGTACATACGGAAGCGGCGTCGTTCAGTGATTTAAGCGACAATCATCGCTTTTATGAGGAAATGATGTACCTCGAAGGAGAAGGCATCATTGCCGGTTATCCGGATGGCACCTTCCGCGCAGATCAAGCCGTGACACGGGCGGCGGCTGCAATTATGATTGGCCGGGCATTGGGCTTAGACGGTGCACCAAAAGATACGAAGTTCCCGGATGTAGGGAAGAATCAAAAAGCGAGCGGCTACATTGCTTCAGCTGTGGAACAAGAAATTATTAGCGGATTCCCAGATGGTACGTATCGTCCGGACGAGCCGGTAACACGCGGACAGATGGCGATTTTCCTTTCTCGGGCATTTAACCTGAAAACAGAAGCGGTTGCTTCATTCAGTGATATTTCCCCGAATATGCAGGCATACGTACATATCAAGCGCATTCTAGCTGAAAACATTACAGAGGGGTATCCTGACAATACGTATCGACCAGATTTAGATGTCACGCGCGCCCAGTTCTCGGCTTTCTTAGAGAGAGCACTAAATGATGACTCTGCTCCTTTACCGGAAGCAGGAGGCTCTGTTACATACGCAATGAACACGAACAAAGTGTATCATTATTCCTCGTATGGTGGAGACGTGACATTCCGTTATTCAGGAAAGAAATACGAGAATAAGTGGCCGATTTGGGACATTTCCGTTAATGGAGTTCAAATGACAAGCTTAGTAAACTATGAGGATAGCGAAGGGTACTATTATGGCCATCCTGACTCAGATCTTAGCCAAATGATGAAATATCCTGTGAAGGCAGGGGAATCGTGGAACGCTTCTTTATTCGGCGAAGAGGAGATCCGTACCATTTCTTCCACGACAAAAACAGTAAAAACACCAGCCGGCACCTTCCATAATGTCGTTGAAGTCACATCCAGCACAGGGATAGAGTATTATGCCCCGAACGTAGGGCTGATCAAGATGACATTGAATGATGGGGAGGTTGTAACCGAATTAACGAAACTAACAAACCGCTAATCCAGCAAAAATCTGCAGAGCTGTCTCTGCAGATTTTTTTGTAGGTGAAACTCAAATAATCAAACAACATAAGCCATATGTGAAACTAACTGATGAACTCTTCGTATAGAGTATTACAGATGAGAAGGAGGTATTAGTTTGAAAGCCAAAACAATAGTGGGCTGGACTGAAAAAACATTTGATAAAAAGCTGAATGCCTTTTTATCCAACACCTCATTAGAGATCATAGATGTGAAATTCTCTTCACCGATATTCTTTTATAGTGCGTTGATTTTGTATAAGTAGAAAAGCAAGGTGATATTGACAAACAGATGTCGTCATTGGAGTAGCTATCCAGGTAGTTTGTTTGCTCTCGTGTGGTTCATTCGTTGAACTCTCCATAAAGATTTTTCCACGTTCTTGCCCCACACTATATCAGCGATTAAATAGGATGGGGCAAGAAAGCAGCTTTTATGATTCATCCAGTACTTGTCTTAACACAGATTCATAGGTTTGATAATCTTTCTCTGAAAATAGTGTCATCACAACATGGCCAAAGGCGTGCACTTGTAAAAAATCAATAACCGTCCGCAAGGCAATCACAGAAGCGAGGTCTACCGGAAAGCGGTATACACCGGTTGAGATCGACGGGAACGAAATACTCGCCATTCCTTTGTCTATCGCCAGCTGCAACGAGTGGCGGTAGCAATTCGCCAGCAGCTGCTCTTCATGATTCGCACCCCCGCGCCACACAGGACCGACCGTATGAATGACATACTTGGCGGGGAGCCGGTATCCATCCGTGATCACCGCTTCGCCCGTCGGCAAGTACTCTCCATGCAGTTCCTCAGCCCGCACTCTTTTGCAAGCCTCCAGCAACTCAGGCCCCGCTGCCCGGTGAATCGCACCATCCACACCGCCGCCACCTAACAGCGTCCCGTTCGCCGCGTTCACAATGACCTCCGTCGACTGCTTCGTAATATCCCCAGTCATCAGCTCTAATGTATTTCCGTTCACTTCCACCTTCATTTTCTCACTCTCCTCATGACAGACTTCTCTATTTATTATGGCATGTTGCGTTGAAGAATCAAAAAGAGGCGAATCGCTCAAACAACTGGTGAAATCGCTCAATAAAAAATAGAATCGCTCATTTCCCGAAAAAATCGCTCATTCCCCAACAACAACATCCCATCCACACAAAAAACCCCTGAACCATCGTCCAGGGATCACACTCAATCCTTCTTCATAAACTGAGGAAGTGCAAAGCAAGCGTTCAAAATGTCTCGGTTGAAATACTTCGTCGCTGGTTCAAAGTCGATATCCGCGAAGTCTTGATAACGCTTGGACCCAATGGTGAAGCTCCACAGGCCCCCAGGGTACGTCGGCACCACGGCGGTGTAAGGCTTCACGACAGGGAACAGCTTATTCAGCGACTCAAACGTATTTTGCATCGTGTCCTTATAAAAAATCGGGGACTCGCTCTGGCACACCATCAAGCCGTCTTCCTTCAGCGCGTTGAACACATTTTGATAAAAATCAAAGGTAAACAGCTCAGTCGCAGGGCCGACCGGGTCAGAGGAATCCACGATGATCACATCAAACGCATTACGGTGTTCCTTCATATATTGGATGCCGTCTGCAAAAATATAGCGGATTCGTTCATCATTCAGGTGATCCGCCACACCGGTCAAATGTTCCTTGCTGGCCTTCACCACTAACTCATCAATCTCGCAAAAATAAATCTCTTCCACACTCTTATATTTCGTGACTTCCTTCGCGGCTCCGCAGTCACCGCCGCCGATGATCAGCACCTTCTTCGGATCAGGGTGAATATGCAGCGGCACGTGCGTAATCATTTCATTATAAATGTAGCCGTCTTTCTCGGTAGACTGCACGACGCCATCCAGCACAAGCATCCGGCCGAAATCATACGTCTCCAGAATCATCACATGCTGAAACGGCGACTCCGCGGAAAAAATGACTTCCTTCACACGGTAGCTCACCTTAAGGTTGTCGCGGTCATCCTCCACGAGCCACTGCTCGCCATTAATAATACGTATATACTTACTTAGCTTCTCTTCGTTACTCATCAAGATACCTCCCTGCTTCTCCAAATGACACTCAAAACTTATCTTAATAGAAGGCCTCATCAATGTCTAACACTTTACTACTTTAAAGAAGCGGGGGACGTACCCCATCCCTTTAAAGCAATAAAGCACTCCTCCCAAAGAAAAAACCGAAAAGCCTGATCGCTTTTCGGTTCCTTCATCAATTTAATCCAATTCAAGGTGTTTAGCTAATGTGTGCTGGATTTCTTGAAGCTGGGCTTCATCCAATTCGTAAATATAGGCGCCATTTGACATGCGGCCATCTGTGCCTTTAAGCGTCAATGTTTCGAATTCCACACTGCCGTTGCCGCCGTAATGAAGCAGGGAGCGCAATTCGCTGAACGTCATGTTCGTGCGCATATTCGTGCCGATTGCTTCAAGCGTTTCATCGTACTTCGTCACAGAGTTCAGAGATAGAGCTTCCTTCACAACTGTCTGCAACAATTCCTGCTGGCGTTTGCCGCGCTCAATGTCATTGTCGTATTGACGTGTACGGGCAAGGGCAAGAGCTTCCTCACCATTGAGGTGCTGCAAGCCTGGCTCCAGCTGAATCGCATTGTGCACATCATTGGAATCCTTCTCCGACAGCTTAAACGGCACATCATATTCGATACCGTCGAGCGCTTCTACGACATCCATAAACGCCTTGAAGTTCATGCGTACGTAGTAATCCACCGGCACATCCAGCAGCTCTTCCACAGATTCTACTGTTGCGGCAGGCCCGCCGAAGGCATAGGCGTGGTTAATTTTCGTTTCATATCCCACTTCAGGGATGTACGTGTACGTATCACGCGGAATACTTAACAGTTTAATAGATTTGTCTTCTACATTCAGTGTTGCGAGCATCAGGGCATCCGACCGCCATCCATTGCTGTCGCCGTTTTCCTCGCGCACATCACTTTCATCCAATCCAATAAATAAAATCGAAATATTGTCTCGCAGCGGATGCACTTCTGCATCACGAAGCGGTGATTTCTCACGTCCGTCGTCTACATATGAACCAGTGAATACAGTTTCAGCCTTTTTATAAAGAAAGGCGCCATACCCAGCGGCTGTGGAAAGAACAAAAATGAGAGGCAACAAGATAAAGAGCTTCACAAACCGTCTTTTCTTACGCTTCTTTTTAACCGCTCTGCCCCGTCGCAAAGGTTGTGTATCTTCCTGCATAGTAACGTGCTCCTTTACATTTCCTTCTGCAGCGGCGATCGCCAACTGCTAACTTACTAGCTAGGTGAAAAAGCTAACATTCATTTTACTACGAAATCCGACAGCCGTAAAATCAAATTTTTCGACAAATTGAAGAAAGAAAAAAAGAGCGACCCCAAAAATCAGGTCGCTCTTCCTTATAATTACGCTGCCGGCTCTTGTGCCTGCAGCATCCGGTAAATCGTAATCGCAAACTCTTTTCTTGTAATGGAGTCATTCGGACGGAACGTGTTGTGCTCCGATCCAATCATGATACCATTCGTTGCCACGGCGTTAATCTCCGCTTTCGCCCAAAAATCCGCCGGCACGTCCTTGAACGATACCGTTCCGTTTGCCTTCAATTCATAAGCAAGTGTTAAAAGCTTCGCCATTTGAGCTCTCGTCAGCGGCTGATCCGGCTTGTAGCGGACGGCTTTTGAGATAATGCCTGCTTCCGTCAGTCTGGCGATCGCCGTGTACGATTTCATGCCTGGTGCCACATCTTTAAATCCAGGATTCTTTGCTGTCTCTGGAAGATCGGACCGCAGGTTGGCGAGAATAATCGCCGCTTCCGCTCTCGTAATCTGGCGGTCTGGCTCAAAAGCGCCGTTCGGCTTGCCATTCACAATACCGGCTTCTGCTAGTGTGAGAATCGCTTTACGGGCTTCCGAGCTTGCCGGAAGGTCAATGAACCGTTCTGTCGCTTGTCGGTCATATACGGTGAAAAAAGCATCCGCCATTACTTGATAGCCGGCCACGTTTGGATGGACGTCTGCCGCATTTGGTAAATACGCTGAACCGTTCGCATTAAACGCATCAACAGACACGAACACCGCTCCGTTTTGTTTCGCTAACGTCTCAAGCTGTCCATTTAAATAGCGCGTCAAATACTTTGCCTGTTCCTTCGTTGACCCTTCCGCAAAGTGCGGGAAAGGGAAGTAGTAGCCCATCACATAAATCTTTGCCTGCGGGTTCAGCTGCTTCAGCTCCTGCAGGCTTAATGTTATATTCTGCCCGAGCGCGGTCCATGCTTGCGCAATCTTTTGCTGGTCAAACGTCACTTTGGACGTCGCCGGGTCAATCGTCATCACGTCGAATAAATCATTCGCTCCAGCGGATAGCGTAATAACTTCGGCCTGCTGGAGGGCTTTCCGTACATCCGCATTTTCAAGCGTGGCCAGCACATCCGCCGTCGTTGCCCCGCTCCGTGCAAACCCCTTCGTATACGCACCAAGCTCCCCGTTCTTCCGGAGCTTATCCGCAATTAAATCTGCATAGCCCTTGTCAATCTGCCGATAAGGCGTCTGCCCTGCCGCCAGCGAATCCCCAAGCGCCACATAATCCACCTTCGCCCCAGCAGCACCAGCCGCTCCGGGTGCGAAAAAGCTAGAAACCAACAATACAATACTGAACAAACTAGCCAGCCAACTCTTTCCCTTCATCGTCATCCCCCTAAATTCTCTATATAGGTAAAACATGTAAACTTAATAAAACTGAATCTAGTATACCACCAAACCATAGGAAAAAATTGGACTACTTTTGAAAACAATTGTCGAAGGAGGAGAGGAGTGGGGGTTTAGCGCTTTAAAGTGGTGGGGGTCAGACCCCCATCACTTTAAAGCGCTAAAAAAACCGCCCCCTGACCAAAAGGGGACGGTCCAATCATCAGCCGCCAGTGACCTTGTTCATGAGTTCGTCCTTTAAAGAGGACTTCGTGCTTTCGTAGCTTTCCTTGAAGGACTGGGCATGAGACGGGCTGTGGTTATTTTGTTTCAGCTCGCTTTGGAGGGAGCTGTATAGCGTGTTAAACGCGGCATCGGTTTTCGCTTCCATAGAGTCAGCGGCTCCTGAGTACTTCTGATAGAAATACAACGGGTTCACCGATTCGCCATTCGCTTTCTTCTGCGCGTACTCCTGCTTCGCCTGGCTGATCAGTGAGCTCAGCTGGCTTTCCGCTTGGCCTTGCAAGCTTTCAAAGGAAGGCGCGTAGCGGCTCTTGATTTCCTTTACAGAAGCACCGCGTGTTGATCCAGCACCCTGACCAGAAGAGTCGCTGCTCGCCGAAGGAGCTGCACCTGCACCATTACCGTTGCTGCCCGCATTCGCATCAGCTCCAGACCCACTGCCATTCCCGCCAGAAGCCGAACTACCGTTACCACTACTGCTATTGCTCGCACTACCATTCACAGCCACCGATTGACCATCGCCAGCACCAGCACTTTCGCTGCCACCTGCTCCCGCACTGCTATGACTGCCGCCAGCCGAAGCCGTTCCGTTCTTGCCACCCTCTGCCACAGTGGCGTTCCATTCCTCAGGGTCTACCGTGGACCCGTTCTCTAATAAATAATGGCCATTATGGTCCACGAGCACATTCCCGTCCTCGTCTCGCTGCACACCCTCAGGGAGCGGCGTGCCTTCAGGAAGGTCAATGCTGTATTGTTCTCCCACGACCTTCTCCACTTCGGGGTCCGCCACGTCGTACGTTTTCACCTTCGTAAAGTAATAGATGGCGCCGCCTGCTCCCACCACGAGCAGCAGCACAGCCGCCAAAGCAATCTTAATGAACGTTCTCATGAAACTTACCAGCCTCCGCTATCGTTATTTTGCCTTTAGTATAACATGGAAAAAAAGAAGAAAAATACAAGAAAAAGAGAAATGGGACAAACGTAGGGAAATGATTGTTAGATTGCTATAAATTGATTGACATAGAAGGATAAGCTATTATAGAGGAGAATGTGTACAATGAGCACGGATTTTATGTACATACCCCAGTACATAAAAAATATATTTTAAGAGGTGAAGCATGTTGAAGAAGTTTCCATTCAGCAACAAAGCAGCGAAAGCGATGATCGCGGCCACCGTTGCCTTTACACCGATCGCTACCGTACCTGGTTTGTTGGAAGGCAGTCAAGTGGAAGCCGCCGAGCAGAACTTCACGGATCTAGAAAGCCTTATTGCCTACTTGCAGACAGTGAAGGGCGAGCTATCAGAGGAGCAGCTTCAAGCGGTTGAACAGGCCCAGCAAAATGCCGAGGCAAACAACGTATCTGACTATGCGAACCGGTTATTGAACGCCAACACGACCGATCAGGAAAAAGAACTCATCACGGCATCCATTCAGTTATTGCTCGATATCAACCTGATGGCGGTTGGCCAAGCGGCACTGGATGAATTCAAGGAAGCTCAAAGCCAGAACGTGCAAGACGTGTTTGGCACAGAAGCCGCACCAGTCACGATCGATCAATATGTGAACTACCTTTACAATGTAGAGGCAGCGTTCCTAGACAATATTCAATTGAGAGATTCGAGTAAGATCACGAATTCGATCTATATTGAAACGTTAATTGCTGCGTTGATGTCAGGAGAAGACAAAACGCCGAACAATGCCATTAAGAAAAAGCTGATACAATTAGTGAATTTCGATAACGCACGAGGTGCTGTTTTTGAATATCTGGAAAAAGTGGACCCGGGTGCAGCGGCTGGTAAAGCCTTCGTCAGCGGTATCAAGGGCGAAACAGGCAACGATGATTCGAACGACGATGATAACAGCAATGACAACGGTGACACGGATGACAACACAGACGACAACGCTGATGACACCATCGCAACACCAGGTTCAGCGAACCCAACGGATACCGGTGTAACGGTCACACCAGCCATCACAGCAGATGGACAAGCCGTGATTACAACGGATATGTATGACAGCATCACACATCCACTCACTTCAGAAAAGAGCCAAGTGGCGATTGAGCTTCCAGAGGAGACCACTTCTGTCCTGATCCCAATCACACTCATTGACCAGCTTGGTCTAGTGTTAGACGAAAACTTAGGCTTAATTCGTGTGAAAAGCGGTGATGTCACTTACGACGTGAACCCATCAGACGTAGACACAGCCGCCCTTGCTGGGAAGCTCGGAGCAAGTGTCCAAAACGTATCCGTCAAGGTATCTGTCGCTCCAGTATCCACAGAGCGCGAGCAGCAAGTAGCAGCAAAGGTGGAAGCGGCAGGCGCAACATTGCTTTCCCCAATCGTTGACTTCACACTGGAAGCAACTGACGGGGAAGAGACGATTCCTGTTGATCTGCTTGGCCAAAAATACATTGACCGTGCCTTCACGCTAAGTGAAGCCGTAAACGCGAATAAGGCGACAGGCATCCGTATCAATGAAGATGGCAGCTTCCAAGCGGTACCAACGATCTTTAACGAGCAAACAGCAACGGTGAAATCCCTGCAAAACTCTGAGTTTGCGGTGATCCAAGGCGACGTGACGTTCCCGGATGTCAACAATGGCGAGAACTGGGCAGAAGCGTACATTGAAACATTAGCTTCTAAGCAAGTCATTAAAGGCGGAACGAACGGCAAGTATAATCCGGATCAATACATGACACGTGCACAATTTGCGGTGCTTCTATCCCGTGCATTAGGCTTACCGGGTGCGGAGTATGATGATCGCTTTGAGGATGTGGAGGGCGATGAGTGGTTTAACGAAAACGGTGCCTTCATGGCAGCAGTCAAGAGCGGTATTATTAAAGGCCGTACAGACGGAAACTTTGCACCAAATGATCAAATCACGCGTAACGATGCAACAGCTATGATCGGCCGTGCGCTGAATCTTGATTACGTAGCATTCGATCTGGCGAAGCTTGACACAGACAAAGCGATCGCAGACTTCAAGGATGCAAGAGACATTGGTGCCTCTACACGTCAAGACGTCTTGCGCGCGTACCAAGCCGGCATTGTAAATGGAACAAGCAAAGGAACATTTGAGCCGGACGCATTCACGAAGCGTGACCAAATGGCGAAAATCCTGGCTGAGTTCTTAATTGCGGCTGATTTAATGAACGATATTGATTGATAGACACAAAGAAGGCCCGCGGCTCAAGCCGCGGGCTTCTCTCTTACTTCGAAATTAATTCATCCACCAAATACTCCGCCCACAATTCATGACCCTTCTCATTCGGCGTCGATTGGTCTTCAGTAATCAACCCAGTCAGCTTCTGATCATTCGTACCAGGCCAAGCTTCCCAGTGGTCAATGTAGCGTAAGGAATTTTCTTGAGCAAATTGTTTCTCGGCTTCCTTCTGATTTGGATAATGCTGCGCACCGAAGATCGGATGAGCCGGCTGAACCATTAATACGGCTTTCTCATTTGCCTTTTGCAATTCTTGGTTGAACTGAGCGAGAAGTTGCTGATGCGTATTCACATCCAATACCCCATTATCCTTTAGTAAGAAAGATTCATAGAGCACGAGATCCGGAGCGGCAGCTAAAATATTATTATGTACATCAGACTTCATAAACTCCATCGAGTTTCCATCAAACTCCTGAATCTCCACTGTCACCGTCTCACCAAGCGTTTCCTCTAGCTTTTGCTTCACAACCGTTGACCAGCCGCCTGTTTCTTTTCCTAAGGAAGGAGAGCCGGCGATCATAATTTTGTACGGAACACCTGCTTTACGGGCCTCCGCATAAGCTTGCTGAGCATCCTTTGGCCAATTTTTCACCGCCTGTACCACATCCGACTGGCTGTTTGAAGCGTTCTGTTCCTCTTGCTGAGAGCCTAATTCCTCAGCAGGAGCCGAAGAATACGTCACTTCTCTTTGCCAGTACATGTTTGCTCCGATAAGAAACACAATAATTGCTACAACATACAGAAATAGAAAAAACTTCTTCAAGGAGCACCATCCTTTATTACATTTTTCTTACTCGCATGTAAAAGTTTCTAGAAGAATCTAGAAATACCTTTCTTTTTATCTGAATGTATTATTAAATAATTATAAAGTCAAGTGCAGGTATTTTTTCCTTTTTCAGCAAATTCGAAGGAAATCCGACATAGAGATATGATATAATTTCCAAGACATAAAGATAACCAGATATGATATTTAGGAGGAAAACATGGAAGAAACTATCAGCTTGCGCGAACTCTCCGAGACGTTAAAGAAGCGTATAAAGATGATTCTGTTTATTGCCTTTTCAGCAGCATTAGTTAGCGGACTTATCAGTTATTTCTTATTAACGCCGGTCTATCAGACTTCGACCCAGCTTCTTGTGAACCAAGCAAAAGAGGACCAGCAAATCTACAACCCGTCGGAAGTGCAGACGAACCTGCAGCTGATCAATACATATAATGTGATCATTAAGAGTCCGGCGATCTTAGATAAGGTCATTGAAAACCTGGATTTAAGTATGACGACTTCTCAGTTGAATGGATTAATCACCGTTCAGAGCGAGCAGGATTCTCAAGTCGTGAACGTATCCGTGCAGCATGAAGATCCAACAATGGCAGCGGATATTGCGAATGAGATTGCGCACGTCTTCGAAACCGAAATCGTGAATATTATGAACGTCGATAATGTCAGCATTCTAGCACCGGCTGAGGTCGCAGAAGGTATGGGACCAGTGAAGCCACAGCCGCTGTTGAACATCGCGATTGCTCTTGTGGTCGGCTTAATGGCGGGCGTAGGACTCGCTTTCCTGCTTGAATACTTAGACAACACAATTAAGACAGAGCAAGACGTCGAGAAAATGCTGGATCTTCCGGTATTAGGAAGCGTAACGACGATCGAAGCAGAAGCAAGAGGGAAGAGCGTGAACTTCCCGGAGAGAAAAGCAGACGTACGAGGTGAGAAGGTTGGCTCTTAAAAGAAGTAAGAAAAAGCAGGCTCCTGGACAGGCGCAGCGGAAGCTTGTGACAAAAACAAACCCGAAATCGCCGATCTCGGAACAGTATCGGACCATTCGCACGAACATTACGTTCTCAACTGTGGACGAAACGATCCGTTCCTTAATGATTACCTCTGCCAGCCCGGCGGAAGGAAAGTCCACAACGACAGCAAATCTAGCGATCACCTTCGCCCAGCAAGGCATGCGCGTCCTGCTCGTCGATAGCGATATGCGGAAGCCGACGATGCAATATACGTTTAACGTACCGAACAACATCGGCTTAACGAATGTGCTGGCGAAGCAGAAGACGATTAAAGAAGCGGTATCAAGAACAGATGTGAGCGGGCTGGAAATGCTTAGCTCAGGACCGATCCCGCCAAATCCGGCTGAGCTGCTCGGCTCAAGAGCGATGAAGGAATTCTTTAAAGAAGCTTATATGCTGTATGATATGGTCATCTTCGATACGCCACCGGTGCTTGCAGTAACGGATGCTCAAGTGCTAGCGAACCAGTGCGACGGAGCAGTACTCGTTGTGAATAGCGGCAAGACAGAGGTCGATGCAGCAGCGAAGGCAAAGGAATTGCTAGAAGCAGCCAATGCCCGCTTGCTCGGTGTCGTTCTCAATAATCGCAGCTTGAAAGAATCCAACTATTATTACTATTATGGTAATAAATAACTGATGATGAAAATATTGTCGAAAAAAATATGAAGAAATATATGGGTAGAAAGCCATAAATGTAGTAAGATTAATGATGTGTTCTCTATTGCGAACTGATACAAGGGAAAGGGGAGTAAACACATGATTGATCTTCATTGTCACATATTACCCGGGGTGGACGATGGGGCGTCTACACTTGAGGCAAGTCTCCAGATGGCGAAGGAGGCAGAAGCCCAGGGAATCAGGACGATCGTTGCAACGCCTCATCATAAGAACGGCTCCTATGATAATAGAAAGAAAGATATTATAGCGAATGTAAATGCCTTAAACGAAGAGTTAAAGAAAAATAATATTAGCCTTAACGTTCTACCAGGACAAGAAGTGCGTATCTACGGAGAACTGCTGGAAGATTACGAGAATGGAGAACTGTTAACAGTTGGCGGCAATTCATCTTACATGCTCGTTGAATTTCCATCTGGCTACGTGCCACAATACGCGGGGCAGTTATTGTATGACATGCAGATGAAAGGTATCCAGCCGATCATTGTTCATCCAGAGCGGAACCAGGAGCTGATCGAGCACCCGGACAAGCTCTATTCGTTCGTGAAGAACGGAGCGGCCACACAAATTACGGCTTCTTCTTACACGGGACAATTTGGTAAGAAGATTCAAACGTTCACTGAACAGCTCATCGAAGCGAATCTGACTCATATTATCGCATCTGATGCGCATAATACGAAGACACGTTCCTTCCATATGGAGAAGGCATACGACCGGTTGGAAAGCAAGCTCGGCGTGGACTTTGTTTATTACTTCAGGGAAAATGCAGAATACATTTTAGAAGGCAGCAGTTTATTTAAAGAACCGCCGCAACGGATTCACAAGCGGAAGAAATTTCTGGGCCTCTTCTAGTCAGTACGTCGGCTAGAACGCCCTCTTTTTTCGGGCACACCAATTGGTAAATCATGATCAAAAAGTATGGAAGATGAACAAATTCATCAATATGGTAATGTCTCCTCACCAGTATCAATGGAGGCACTCGGCTGCACTGTGGGTTTGCACGAGGAAGTAAGCCTTAGACGCCAGTCGTCGATAGTGTGGTGTGAGGGCGGGTTAGATGCCCGATTTTATTTGATAAAAAAACAGTTAATACAAGCTCATTTCTCGAAGTGGGCTTCTATTAACTGTTTTTTTGTGGAAGTCTTATATTTGTTTATCAATCTATTATGTAAAAAGAGGTGAAAGGTTCGTGACCTATCAAAAAAGATTGTCCCTGTTAATCGGTGTGGACTCGGTTATTGTTTTGTTCTCTATTTATATTGGTTACTTCATTCTGCATCCGTATATGGATATTTATAATTCAGGGACTTTATTTATTAGTTCTATTGCGCTCTTCATTAGCCATCATGTGTTCGCTTGGGTGTACAAGCTATACCAGAAGGCATGGGAGTATGCAAGCGTGCGGGAGTTACTAGCGATTGTAAAAGCTGTCACATTATCAATTGCAGTCACCGCTGTTGTTCAGACACTTGCCTTCCAGGACATTTACATCCGTGTCTTACTACTAACATGGATGCTGCATGTACTTCTTATCGGTGGCTCGCGTTTTTCTTGGCGTTTGTACCGCGATCGCTTCGTCGCAGAAAGCGACGAGAAAAAGCGCGCCCTCATTGTTGGAGCAGGTTCCGGTGGTTCGACCGTCGTACGCCAGCTGCAGCATAATGAAACAGACCTGCAGCCGGTCGCATTTGTCGATGATGATGAACGAAAGCAGCGTCTTGAGATTCATGGGATTACGGTAGAGGGAAGGACCGCGGATATTCCGCAAGTCGTGGAAGACAAGCAAATTGACAACATCATCATCGCGATTCCTTCCTTAAAGAGAAGCGAAATTCAACATATTTATGATCAATGTGCGAAAACAAAAGCAAAAATCCAGATCATGCCGATGATTGAAGATGTCATGACGGGACGCGTATCAGTCAGCCAGTTCCGTGAAGTACAGGTAGAGGACTTACTTGGACGAGAACCAGTGGAACTGGATATTGAAAGCATTGCTCAATATGTTACCGGTCAGACTGTTCTTGTAACAGGTGCCGGTGGATCGATCGGTTCGGAAATTTGCCGACAAATCGCGGTATTCCATCCGAGAAAGTTAGTACTAGTTGGTCATGGTGAAAACAGTATTTACCAAATCGACATGGAATTACGCAATAGATATCAACAACTCATTGAAATTATCCCAGTCATTGGTGATATCCAAGACCGTGAAAGAATGTTCAGCATTATGCAGGAGCATAAGCCAGATGTAGTCTATCATGCAGCTGCTCATAAGCATGTTCCCTTAATGGAATACAATCCGAAAGAAGCAGTCAAGAATAATATCTTTGGCACAAAGAATGTCGCAGAAGCAGCCACTACAGCAGGCGTCGGCAAGTTCGTATTAATTTCGTCAGACAAAGCGGTGAATCCAACGAACATTATGGGAGCAACAAAGCGTGTTGCTGAGATGGTTATCCAACAACTAGATAAAGAAAGTGAAACGAACTTTGTGGCTGTTCGCTTTGGTAATGTCCTCGGCAGCCGTGGATCTGTTATTCCATTATTTAAGAAGCAAATCCAGGCAGGAGGACCAGTTACGGTTACCCATCCAGATATGACAAGATACTTTATGACTATTCCGGAAGCATCCCGGCTTGTAATCCAGGCTAGTGCACTTGCAAAAGGTGGAGAAATCTTTGTCCTAGATATGGGAGAGCCAGTTAAAATTGTAGATCTTGCGCGAAACTTGATTACATTATCAGGCTACAGTTTGGAAGACGTTGGTATAAAATTTTCTGGATTGCGTCCGGGAGAAAAAATGTTTGAGGAATTACTAAATGAAAACGAGGTACATCCAGAACAAGTATTTCCAAAGATTCACATTGGGAAAGCGCAGACTGTGGAAGGAGAGATTTTATGGAATTTTGTTAGCTGTCTTCTGCAGAAAGAGAGTGATGAATTACGTAAGACTCTAATTAAAGTCGCAAACACTAAGGAAGGTCTATATAAAGAGATAGAAAAAGTGACCAATTAGAATAACTCTAATGCTTTAGTAAGCTCTTATAGATTAGGTGGTCCCTTTTCATCGAAATATAAAACCACAAAGCTTAGAGGGGGTATATTAGAGGCTTAATATTCTATAGATTCTTTTACCATAAGAGTGTTTTAGAAGTCAAAAGGCAATTAAATAAAACATGGAACATAGAGCAGCTTGAGGTTTCGATTAAAGAGGTAAAATTATGCTTAGACACTTACTAAATTATGCACCTTCAAAAATAGTTCCCGGATTAATAAATCTTTTATCGATAGCACTATACGCTAGAATCTTTTCGCGAGAGGAGTATGGGAGTTATAGTTATGTTCTTGCTTTTGTAATGCTTTTCCACATGCTTTTTTTCTCTTGGCTTAGGTTGAGTGCTTTTCGATTCTATCAATCGTACAAAAATAAGCAGCTGTTTTTTGAAAAGTATACTCTCAGGTTATTCACAATCACTGCGCTGCTGACTGCAATTCCCTGGCTCGTGATCATAGTCTATTTCTTTGATCACAACGAATACAAGATATTATTTATACTAGGCCTGCCATTGCTTATTATTCTTTCATTGTTCGAGCAAATAATGTCCTTAACAAGAGCAAAACTGAATTCTGGTATATTTGCTGTGTTTTCTATTATTAAGGCGGGCTTAACGTTATTAATAGTAATTCTACTTGTAAAGCTAGAAGGCTTAGGGGAAGAAGCAATATTTATTGGAATGATAATATCAAATTTTGCTTTGGTAGTTTATTACTTCATTAGATTTCCAGATGTATTTTATCGAGAGAAAATTAATAAAGACGTTTTAGATTTGATGCAGAGAAAATTGAATACTGAGTTTTTTAAATACGGTATCCCTTTAACCTTTACATTTATCCTATCGTTTGTCTTAACAACTTCCGATAGAATACTGATAGAGTATTTCAGTAATAGTAAGAAGTTAGCCGAATATTCACTAGGGTATGATTTATCTAGTTTCCTTGTAACCAATATCTTTATGATTTTGAACTTTGCTTATTTGCCTATAATAATAAGAGAGTTGGAACATAAAAACTTAAAACTTTTTGCAAGAAGGTTAGAGGAGTATTTTAGCCTGCTAATGATAGGCGTTGTACCTATAGTTCTTTTTGTAGTTATTTACGCTGAGTCTCTAGTAGCTATCGGGCTAGGTGAACAATATAATAATGAAGCAACTATTCAGACATTACAATTGAGTGCAGTAGCGGCTTTCATAGCGGGAATAAAATCTTACTACTTTGATTTTTCATTTCAACTTTCGAAAGAAACTAAGCTTCAAGTGGTTCCTGTTTTCTTTGCAGCCATAATTAATATTATATTGAATTTTGTTCTAATTCCTCGTCTCGATATTCAAGGTGCATTAATAGCTACAGTCGCTTCTTATTTTCTGGCTTTATGTCTAAGTATTATTATAGGTAGAAGTGTTTTTAAAATTCCGCCTCACTTCTTAGACCTTTTTAAAGTTTCTTTGATTTGCTTAATAATGTATTTACTTTTTGATTTTGCTTTAGGAGGATTATCTCTTTTTTGGTCAATGATTCTCTTTTTTATAACTTTTATAGTCCTCTCATATATTGCTAATGTAACAGGGTTGAGAAAAATATGTAAATTTGTTTTTAATAAAAAACTTTAAACATAACGAGTCAAAACTCAAGAAAAATTAAAATTCATAAGACTTTGAATCGGAGGAATAATGATAGGAATATATTCGATTTTACCAAGTTTAATATTGCTATTTTTAATTGCATTTGTAGAGTTGGCGATCAATAAAAGAAGAAGAATATTCAATTCTTTGTCAGTAGTAAATATAACTTTTGCTGTATGCTACGCCCTTACCCCCATGTTATTAATGGTATTTAGAGAGAATATAGAATTGGCTCTATGGATGAAGAAAAATCCACTAACAGAAAAATATTATTTAATTGCATCTATTTTTTCGCTAATAGGTTATGTATTTTTAGTGTTAAGTTATTTAATTTCTCGGAGAGTTAAAATGGACAGTTTGAGCAATTTCCAATGGAACAAAATCAGAATGGACAAAGTATTTATTTTGAATAATATATTTGGATTAATTGGGTTGTCCTCCCTGATGATTTTGATTATAGAAGCAGGAGGGGTCTTGGAATATTTGCAAGTAGGCATAATAATTAGAAATGCTGATCAGGCAGTGCTAGAGTATGGCTTTTTGACCAATATAGTGACGGTTTTAGCATACTGTGCTTTTTTAGCGTATGGGTTATTTTTAGATAGTAAGAGTTCCAGGTACAAGAGAATCAATTTTGTTTTATTTATCCTTTATGCCTCAACTGCATTACTTGTTCTTTTTAATAGAGCGGGTAGATTATCATTAATTCTATTTTTTATTACTTTTATAATCATAAGGCTTCTTAAAACAAAGAAACTTTATATAAAAAGCCTTGCGCTCATTATGATAACTTTTTATTTCTTCACAGTTTTTGGAAAGAGGATCTTTCATTACTTTGTGCTTGATGACTTTGCTCTACCAGAAGTTAGTTTATTTGAATCACTACAGAGAATTTTACTAGACTTTTCTTTTCCCTTTTTCACTTTAGCTAATGCCATAAAGTATTCTTTCTTTGACGGTGTACCAAGACTTTTTATTGACTTCTACATAGGTATTTTTAATTTAATCCCTAACTCGCTTATTTCCAAATTTGGAATGGATAAACTAACAACAGAAACAGAGTTAAATACTGCTTCCTTTGGTGGGCTATCTGGAATACCAGTAGATTTTTTGAGTCTTGGATATTATAGTTTTGGTCTTGCAGGCATATTAATTACTTGCATCATTTTGGGAAGCTCACTAGCAATATTAGAGAAAATTTTTGCCAACATAGATACAAACCTAGCTTATATTTTTTACTTTAGAATTATAGTGTTTATTGCTTTATTTATTCCTTATGCAGGTCCCACAAATTTGTTTAAAAATAATTTTATGTTTATCATTCTGGGATTATGCCTGATGATGTTAGCTTATAAAAAGAAACAACCAATTAAATAAAAACTAGATATCTAAGCTAATTTAGTAAGTTCGATAGTTATTGTACTTATAGAAAGGACGAATTGCTTTGAATAGTTGGCCGAAATGGATTTTTACTGAAAATCATACTGGCAGCCAATACCCTTATTTTATAAATCAGTATGACAAAACACTTTTCACTTTTGAAATGCCAGTAGCTCTTAATTATTTAGGAAGAAAAGAATACTCATTAAATCAAGCTGCTGTAATTGAAATTCTACACAAAGGTTATATTTTTGGAGATAAAACATTAGTTGAGGAAGTAAACAGAACGCCTTGGTTGGCTAAAGTACAAGGTCGAGAGTGGTCATATACTACTGTATATGACCACTCACATCAAAAAAGTAATCCCGAGAAAGTAGCAGTAAGGTTAAAGGAAATGCTATATGAGGAGTTATTAAGCTATATAGGTGAACATAAAAACATTGGTATCTTATTGTCTGGGGGGTTAGACAGTAGGATTATTGCTGGTTTGCTTAAAGAAGCAGAAGAATTAGGAGATTTTAGTGGTAATATTATTGTCTACAATTGGGGGATGGAGAAATCAAGAGATGTGCAGTATGCTAGAGAAATTGCGCATCTTTATGAATGGGATTATATCCACTATACACTAAGTTCTGAAGTCTTAAAGGAGAATTTTTTTGAGGCTCTAAGTATTGGAGCGGAAGTTTCTCCAGTTCATCTTCACTGTATGAATAAGGTTAGAGACGATAGTCATTCTGAAATAATAATTGCAGGAACTTACGGGGATTCCTTGGGGAGAGGTTTGTACTCAGGAGTGCACTTTTCTGATTTGAAGAGTAATATTAGTGGGAATATAAATAAGTTAGGCTTAATTAAGGATGAAGCTATTAAGGAATGTAGAAGTATAATAGAAAGTGATTACATCCATTATAGGAATAATTTAATGGGTGCGAAGAATGAATACCAACTAAGAGAGGTAGAAGAGAATGTTCACTATTTAAGGAGACTTTTAGGCACTGCCATGAGCGTAATTGCTCAAAAGAAACCTATATACCAATTATTTACGAAGCCGAGTGTAGTTCAGTATATATGGAGCTTAGATAAAGAGACTAGAAATGATGAAGTATATAAGGAGATATTAAAGTCTCTGCCTTTAAAAATTGGCAGTATTCCATATGCAAAAACTGGAAAGAGCTTTCTAGAGGGGGATAAAGGCGCAATTGCGGATAATTTTCCAAAAAACCATCATTGTTACGGAGAATGGTTAAGGGGGGACTTAAAACAGTTTATTGTAAATGAGCTTGATAAAGGGACATTATATAAACTAAATTTATTTAATGAAAAAGCCATTGAAAATCTAATTAAGGTGTGGAAAAGGGAAGAAAGTCCAGCTCTAGGCAAAATAGATCATATAATCAGTTGGCTAGTTGTATTTTCAATGTTCATAGAAAGGAATAATGTTCAATCACAAAAGAGTTATAAGTTACATCCAATAGACCATCTTAATTCCAAAACGGTTAGAGCAAAAATAAAAGCTAAGCAATTAATATCAAAAGTTTATTAGAAGAGGAAGGAAAACATATAATAGAGGAATGGTAGTGAGTGCTGTGAAAAAAAAAGTAAGTTTTATTTTGCCTTCCATAGGGCTTGGTGGAGCGGAGAAGATATTTATTGAGTTAGCAGGCGAAATTAATAAGAATAAAAATTATGAAATTGAATTAGTTTATTTAACTAAACTACAAAACGAATACACCTTGCCTGAAGGCTTGGTAACGGTATGCCTTAATTCAAAGTCTACGAAGGCTGCCTTTATTCCATTGCTTAGATATTTCCGTAGCTCAAAGCCTGATGTTGTATTTTCTGGTATAGGGCATCTTAATATAATGTTAATAGTTATTAAGTCTCTATTTAACTTTACTTTTAAATTATTTGTTCGGCATTCAAATATATTAAGTGAAAGTCTTCCTTCTGACAGACATAAGCAAAAGCTAATGTTAAAGCTTTTTAGACTATATAAAAAAGCTGATAAAGTAATTTTCCAATCTCAAAGTATGCAAGATGACTTTCTAAACCTTATAAAACTCAATAATTCTTACATTATTAATAATCCTATAAATATAAATAAAAATCATGAGGCTTCGCTTGCGTATAATATTGATGATTCTATGCGTGATACCTACCTCTATGTAGGGAGGTTGAGCGCTGTTAAGCAAGTAGACTACTTAATAAACGAATATAGTAAATTAACAAGTGAAAGAACCCCTAAGTTACTTATTATTGGTGACGGAGATCAAAGGAATAAATTAGAAGAGATGATTCTGGAAAGGAGACTTCAAGACCGGGTGATTTTATTAGGAGCGATATCAAATCCTTATCCGTACATCAAAGAATGTAGAGCAATGTTTTTATGCTCGAAAACTGAAGGTTTTCCGAATGTTGTTCTCGAGGCGTTTAGCTTTAATAAGCCGATGTTAATAAAAAAGCATAGAGGAGGAACTAAGGAAATCCTAGATAGTTTAAACTTAAGAGAATTTTTTTTAGATCGAATAGATTTCAATGAGATTGAAAGTTTAGTTTCAAGTTTCCCTAAAAATATAAAAGAAAGAGTAATAAAGCGTTATGATATAAGCTCTATTTCTTTAGAATACTTAGATTTAATTGAGTAATTGTGAGGGGTTAAATGAAAAAGACAAAGGTTATTCATATTATCACTGGTTTAGGTGGAGGAGGAGCAGAAACAATGCTCTTCAAATTATTAAAGTATTTCAATAAAGATTTATATGAATTTGAGGTTATATCCCTAACAGATGAAGGCGTTTTTGGGCCTAGGATTAGAGAGGAAGGAATTAAGGTTCATGCCTTAGAAATGAAAAAGTGGCCTCCTGATCCTGACTTACTTTTAAAAGCAAGAAAAATTACTAAAGAGGCAGCTGTCATACAGACTTGGTTATATCATGCAGATTTATTTGGGTACTTAATTAAAAGAAAAAATCAAAAGTTAATCTGGGGAATTCGCCAGGCTAACCTTGATAAATCATCAAACAAAAAGTCGGTACTGCTAATAGCAAAATTAAATTCGTTATTTTCAAAAACCAACAGAGTAGATACCATAATAAGTTGTTCAAATGTGGCAGTGGAAAGCCATAAAGAATTTGGATATAGTACAAAAAAAATAATAACCATACCAAACGGATTTGAACTTGATAACTTTTCTAAAATAGAAGGGGCTAAAGAAAGGCTAGGAAGGGAAATTAATACTTCCTTGGCGGGAAAAAATGTAATTGCACATGTTGGAAGATGGGATATACAAAAGGATCATGAGAACTTGATAAAGGCTATCAGCTATGTCAAGCTTTCTTATAAAAATGTTCTCTTTTTGTTGTGTGGGAAGGAGATAGACTATTCGAATGATGAATTAAATAATTTAATTAGTAAGTATAATGTTCATGAGAACGTTCTTTTGTTAGGTAGAAGAGAAGATGTTCCTTTAATAATGTCAGCCTCCGATCTCTTGGTTTCTTCATCTTTAGGGGAGGGATTTTCTAATGTTATAGGGGAAGCCATGGCTTGTGAAACACCTTGCGTCGTTACAGATGTAGGAGATTCGGCCTATATAGTTGGTAAGACAGGAGCAGTGGTGCCTCCTAAAGATGCTCAAAAACTATCGGAAGAAATAGTGGGGTTTTTGGATAAAAAGGAGGAGGAAAAAGAGTCATTTGGCAGGCTGGCTAGAGAACGTGTTACAAAAGAGTTTGATATAAAAAAAATTGTAAAAAGGTTTGAAGAACAATATAAGTAGGGGGTCTTTTTATGAAAATCTTGATCACAGGATCTGCAGGGTTCATTGGCTCGCATTTAGCAAAAAAACTTTTGGAAAGTAATTATTCTGTTATAGGTATAGATAATTTAAACAATTATTATGATGTGAACTTAAAACGTTCTCGCCTCTCCTTTTTGGAAACTAGTAATTTCCATTTTGAAAAAGCAAATTTAGAAAATCGCGATATCGTAATGTCAATTTTTGAAAAATATAAGCCAGACGTTGTTATTAATTTAGCTGCGCAAGCAGGTGTAAGATATAGCTTGGAAAATCCGCATGCTTATATTGATTCTAATATCGTTGGTTTTACAAATATTTTAGAAGCATGCCGACATAATAAAGTGGATCAACTTATTTATGCCTCTTCTAGCTCAGTGTATGGTGCAAATACGAGTCTACCTTTTTCCGTTCATGATAACGTGGATCACCCTATCAGCTTATACGCAGCTACTAAGAAAGCAAATGAATTGATGGCTCATACATATAGCCATCTTTATGGGTTGCCAACAACGGGGCTTCGCTTTTTTACAGTTTACGGACCTTGGGGGCGGCCGGATATGGCTTTGTTCTTATTTACAAGAGCAATTATTAATGGAGAGCCAATCAAAGTCTTTAATAATGGCAAAATGATGCGAGACTTTACATACGTAGATGATATAGTGGAGAGTATTTACCGTTTAATTCAACGTAAACCGGAACCAAATCCAGAATGGAGCGGGAATAATCCAGATCCGGGTACAAGCTATGCACCTTATAAAATTTATAACATAGGTAACAACAGTCCCGTTAATTTAATGGAGTTTATTTCTGCAATTGAAGAGAAGCTGGGTATTGAGGCAAAGAAAGAGTATTTACCGCTTCAAGCAGGAGATGTTCCGGCTACTTATGCCAACGTAGAAGATTTATATCGTGATATTGACTTTAGGCCACAAACGTCCATTAAAGAAGGCGTTGGCAAATTTATTGATTGGTACATTGATTATTATGGGGTGAAACTATAATGGATAGAAAAATTGGAGTTGTTGGGTTAGGTTATGTAGGTTTGCCGGTGGCAGTAGCCTTTGGAAAAGAGCATCATATTGTCGGTTTTGATATTAATGAATATCGTATTGAAACGTTGCGCCAAGGTATTGATTACACCAATGAAGTAACTTCTGAGGATCTACAAAGGGCAACAATTGAATTTACAAATAATCCATCTAGCTTAGCTGAGGTGGATTTTATTATTGTTGCTGTTCCCACCCCTATTAATGAAAATAAGCAGCCAGATCTTACGCCGCTTATTAAAGCATCAGAAACAGTCGGAAGCAATATGAAAAAGGGAACAATTGTTGTGTATGAATCAACAGTTTATCCAGGAGCAACAGAAGAAGTGTGTGTGCCTGTTTTAGAAGGGAAATCGGGTCTGAAAGCAGGCAAGGATTTCTTCGTCGGTTATTCACCAGAACGGATTAATCCAGGGGATAAGGAACATACATTTACAACCATCACAAAAGTGGTTTCTGGCCAGAATGAAGAAGTGCTTGATATTGTGGCGGATGTCTATAGCTCTGTGGTAGAAGCAGGCGTGCACAAGGCTAGCTCTATTAAAGTAGCTGAAGCAGCAAAAGTTATTGAAAATACGCAACGTGACTTAAACATTGCTTTAATGAATGAATTAGCTATCATTTTTGATAAGCTTGGGATTGACACATCTGAAGTACTTAAAGCTGCAGGAACGAAATGGAACTTTCTAAACTTTTCGCCGGGCCTTGTGGGGGGGCATTGTATTGGTGTTGATCCTTATTACTTAACACATAAAGCGGAGAGTGTAGGACATCACCCACAAGTCATTTTGGCAGGCCGGCGTATCAATGATAATATGGGTGATTTTGTAGCGACTTCTTTAATTAAAAAAATGATCCACAGAAATATGCCTGTACAAGGAGCTAGAGTAACTGTACTAGGGTTAACGTTTAAAGAAAATGTACCAGATCTAAGGAATTCTAAAGTAATTGATGTTATTCGTGAACTTCAAGAGTTTGGGGTGGACGTTCAAGTAACAGATGCGATAGCGAATCCGGAAGAAGCCATGGAAGAGTATGGAGTTCGACTAGTCTCTTATGAAAAACTTTTGCCAGCAGATGCAGTAGTGTTTGCTGTCCCTCATGTAGAATATGTCTCTAAAGGCTGGAGTCAGTTTAATCAGCTTTTAAAACATGGGAAGGGCATAGTAGTGGATATTAAAAGTGCTCTTGATTCTTCATTGCGTCCAAGCAACATTGATTTATGGAGATTATAACAGTTGTAATTATTAAATCGATAAGAAAGATTTTCGGAAAAGCAATAGTAAGCAAACCTGGTTAAACAAAAACTACAAAAGCATCAAGGGGGTCATGTTATGCCCGCTAAGATTATAGATAGTAAAAGCAGCCGAAATGTTTTCGGATGCATTTAATTTTGTAAATGCTCTTTTAATCAAGTAATGGAGGATATAATTCCATTAACAGCGAAGGGCTTGAATGGAGTGTCTTTATGATATTAATAACAGGGGGAACTGGTTTTATTGGTAGTCATACAGCTCTTTTGTTATTGGAAAACGGATATGAAATTGTTATTGTCGATAATTTTGTGAATAGTAGCCGGGAAGTATTAAAGCGACTAGAAAGGCTTATAGGAGCCTCAATTCCATTTGTTGAGCTTGATCTACGTGATGAAGAAGCACTGGAACAGTTGTTTATGACATATAATATTGATTCAGTTATACATTTTGCGGGGTTAAAAGCAGTGGGAGAGTCGGTGGAAAAGCCATTATATTATTACGAGAATAACATAGGTAGTACATTAGTTCTTTGTAAGGTTATGGAAAAGTTCGGCGTTATGAAACTTGTGTTTAGTTCATCAGCTACAGTATATGGGGCTCCTGAATTAGTTCCTATCGTTGAAAATACTCCTTTGCATTCTACTAATCCATATGGGCGTACTAAGCTTATGGTTGAAGAAATTTTGAAAGATTTGTATATTTCCAATCCGAATTGGAGTATTGCACTTCTTCGATACTTTAACCCAATTGGCGCTCATGAAAGTGGAGAGATTGGTGAGAACCCTAATGGAACTCCCAATAATTTGATGCCCTACATTACGCAAGTGGCGATCGGGAAACGCAAAGAGTTATATATATTTGGCAACGATTATCCAACAATGGATGGAACAGGGGTACGTGATTACATACATGTCACAGATTTGGCATATGGACATGTGAAAGCTTTAGAGAAACTGAATAAATCCACAGGTATTGATGCTTACAATTTAGGAACAGGAAAAGGGTATAGTGTACTCGAAGTAGTTAAAACATTTGAGCATGTTACTGGTGTATCAATCCCCTATAAATTCGTAAAGCGGCGTCCGGGGGATATTGCAGAATGCTATGCAGATCCATCCAAAGCAAATAAGGAGCTTAAATGGGAGGCAAAGAAGACACTAGAGGATATGTGTCAAGATTCTTGGCGGTGGCAAAAGAAAAATCCAGAGGGATTTTGTTAACGAATTACATTTTAAGGAAGGAAGGAGGGTTAGCTATTGAGGAAGGTATTATTCGTTGCTTCAGTGTATGATCACTTGGCAGCTTTCCATAAACCATTTATTAATCTGCTACAAGGAATGGGCTATTCCGTTCATGCAGCTGCTAGCCCCTCAATGGGAAGGAAAGAGGAAGTTTCCAGCATGGGTGTAACTTGTCATGATATAAGTTTTGAACGTTCTCCTTTCTCCCTTGATAATATAAAGGCAATGAAATCATTAAAAGAGTTATTTAATAGAACTTCATTTGATCTTATTCACGTTCATACGCCGGTTGCCTCATTACTAACTAGGATGGTATTGAGAAATAGGGAAAAAGAAAAGGTGATTTACACGGCGCATGGTTTTCATTTTTATAAAGGATCTTCAAAGCTAAGTTGGCTTCTTTACTTTAATGCTGAGAAGATTGCTGCTAAGTGGACAGATGGTATTCTAATAATGAATAAGGAAGACTATCTGAATGCACTAAGGCTAGGTTACAAAGAAGGTAAAGTATTTATGGTTCATGGGGTAGGAGTGGATAATAGATTAGTCGATAACCCAAGTTTGAAGATACGAGGAATAAAAGAAGAGTTAGGTATTTCTCCAGATCAGAAAATTGTTTCGTTTGTGGCTGAGTTAAACGAGAACAAAAACCATCGGTATTTGCTAAGAAACTGGAAAAGTATTTTAAAAAGATGCCCTAATACTACCCTTCTTATCCTTGGCAAGGGAAATAAAGAGTTAGAGTTAAAGTCATATGTCGAAAGAGAAAAAATAGAAAATGTGTGTTTCCTTGGATATAGAAATGACATCCCTTATATATTAGAGATGTCGGATGTGGTCACTTTACTTTCTAAAAGGGAAGGGCTTCCCAAGAGTCTGATGGAAGCGATGATACATGGGGTGCCTTGTGTAGTAACAGATATCCGGGGATCAAGAGATTTAATAAAAAATAATGAAAATGGATATGTAGTCCCCCTCGATGATGATGTATCATTGACAAATGCTTTTATAGATATCCTTGAAAATGACAAATTACGAAATACGATGTCTCAACGTGCAGTTAAATTAGTTGAACCTTATTTAATGTCTAACGTACTAAGGGAGTACGAAGTTATTTACCGAAGGTTTCTTGAAAATGAATCCGGTGAGAAGGAAAGACAATTATCATGAACATTGTTATCACTTCAAAAAATGGTTATATCTCAAGAAGGTTAGATGGATGGTTATCTTATAAAAATGGTCAGCTTCAGGTTGAAAGAGTTTCAATAAGAAACAATTCTTTAGCTAGTGTTGACCTTACAAATTGTAATTGTGTTATTCACACTGCTGCTTTGGTGCATAAAAAAGAAAGTAATTATTCTAAGAAAGATTATTTAGAAACAAATAGGGACTTAACTATTAAATTAGCAAATAAAGCAAAAGAAAATGGGGTTCGTCACTTTCTACTATTAAGCACAATGTCCGTTTTTGGAGTAGAAGGGTCTGTTACAGAGAAGAGAATAATTGATTCAAGGACTCCTTTGTCACCTCAAACATTTTATGGCGAGAGTAAACTTGGAGCGGAAGAAGCCTTATTAAATATGCAAACAGAAGACTTTAAGGTAGCGATTCTGCGCCCGCCAATGGTATATGGACCAGGGTGCCCGGGGAATTATAAATTACTTAGCAAATTAGCTAGGAAGACACCTATATTCCCAGATATTCAAAATGAACGTAGTATGATTTTTATTGATAACTTATGCGAGTTTATTCGAGTAGTTATCGAAAGAAGGTTGTCAGGAATCTTCCATCCTCAGGACCAAGAATATGTATGTACATCGCAGATGGTAAAAGAAATCGCAAGGGTTCATGGGAAAAGAGTCCAATTAGACAAGGTGTCTGGTGCAGTTGTTAAGAATGGATTAAGAAAGCAGGCGATTGTTAACAAGGTCTTTGGAAACTTGACGTACGCACCTGAGCTTTCTTCTTTTGAGCTTGATTATCATGTGTGTGGCATGAGGGAAGCTATTCGAAGAAGCGAGAAGGGTGAATAAATAATATGGATAGGTGTATAAATAATGTATAAATTACTTAAAAGAATAATGGATTTTACGTTATCCTTTTTTGCCTTACTCTTGTTTTCACCACTATTTCTTGTTCTTTGCCTACTTATTAAAATGGATTCTCCAGGTCCAATTTTTTTTAAACAAAAACGTGCAGGAGAAAACGATTCCCATTTTATGATTTATAAATTCCGATCTATGCGGATAGATACGCCGAATGTATCGACCGATAAATTGGGAGATCCCTCTATTTATATTACAAAGGTTGGGCACTTTTTGCGCAAGACCTCACTGGATGAGCTGCCTCAACTATTAAATATTATCAAAGGAGACATGTCAATCGTTGGTCCGCGCCCAGCTTTGTACAATCAATATGAGTTGATTAAAGCACGTAAGAAGGTAAATGTGCACGCTTTGAAACCAGGCTTAACGGGATATGCTCAAGTAAAAGGGCGCGATTTTATTTCCGATGAAGAAAAAGTGGCTTATGATAAGTATTATTTAGAACATATGTCTTTTTTCTTTGATATAAAAATCATCTGGATGACAGTTATTAGTGTTGTGAAATCTGAAGGGGTTAGAATGAACGAATAAGGCAAATTGTTTTATCAAGTGGAGCGAAAAGAGGATATTTTATACGGTTCTCTGTCTTTAACTTATGATTTACTCAAGAAAGCGGAAAAGGTAAGTTTCCTATTTGTTATTGCTATTGCTTTAAAATTAGTTAAAGAGAAACTATCAGAAGTCAAGGTGCGAAGTTTTTAACCATTATCCACTTTTCAATGATTATTAGTTTAGCAGCAATAGCTCATGAGGAGATCGGTTATTATGGTAATTGTTGTTGCTTTGACTGTGGGAAGTATGTTATTACTAAAAAACGGAATCTTGGAAGCGCACTTTTTATTAAGATGAGGGAAAATATATTATAGTGAATTTTATAGTGTGAGTTATTCGATGAGCAGCTAGTCTATAGATGGCTAGCTCATTTTTTTATGCAATTCTGCTTTAATACAATAATTTAATAAAGTAGACAGGTGATGCTATACTGGCAATACTGAGATACAGTTTTATGGTTACCATCATTTTGATTATCTTAATACCTATTGCCCGCTTTTTTCTAGTGATTGATGAAGAACCAAAGAAGGCAGATGTCATTGTCGTACTAAGTGGAGACATTGGCCGCTTGGAAAAAGCAGCTGAGCTCTACCATAACGGTTATGCTGATCAAATGATGTTGTCTGCTGCAACGGAAGCCGGGACAACACCTGAAGAAGCCATAGCATTTGGCGTTTCAGAAGAAGATTTGATTTTAGAAAACGAGGCTACAAGCACATATACAAATGCTCTTTACACGAAAGAGAAGATGGAGAAGTATAGCTTTGACTCTGCCATCGTTGTTTCCTCCGATTATCATATGCGGCGCGTGAAGTTCATATTTGACCGGGTGTATCAAGACAGTGGTGTTGATTTAATTTATGATGCCTCATCACGTAATGATGAAGCTTGGTACTTGGATAAACGGAATGTTCTTCTAACCGCAGGGGAGTTTATGAAGTTGCCTGCATATTGGTTAGGGCTATATAAATTCATTAATCTATAGAAGGAGAGCGCTATGAAAGCCACAACTTTTAGCTTGTTCTTCATTTTCTCTTGCAATCTAAACAGCATCGTCCCATTCATTCAACAACACCTCCAATACAACAAAAAGTGGTGGAAGCCAACTCCACCACTCCTCACTAAATATTAATCTTCAAAACCTTCCCCATTTTACCTAATTCCGACTCAATGTATTCTTTGCTGTAATCATAGCCGATCAAGGCGATGACTTGGCCGGTGTCGTCGATGACGGGGGCGAGGCTGGTTTTCCATTCTCCGTAGATGTCTTTATAAACCGGGGTGACTTCGACTCTTCCTTTCACCGCATTGGCCGCTACTTTCACGAATTCTGGTGAGCCTTCATATAGCTCTCCAGGTCTCATGGTAAAGTCTTTGTCTGCCGCTAGCGTCCTGAATGTTTTGCCTTCCGGAATATCAAAGATAAAGGCCCACTTGATGCCGCCTTCCTGCTTTCTGATCATTGTGAGCTGGTTCTGCAGCTTTTGGAAAACTGGATTGGACAGCGTCGGTTCTCTTTTTAGTGCACTGACTTCTTCGGGTTGTATGATGGCCGCTGTTGCGATGGCGACCGCCCGCAATTGGCTATTGAGCTGATTTTCCAGGATGTCTCTTTTCGCAGAAGGGACGATGTTCGGTTCTGATCGTTTCTCAAGAATCTTCCTGTACTTTCTGCTCATTGTTGGCTGGCTGACCTGCAGTACCTTGGCCGCTAGTTTAATCGATTTATACTTTTCCATGGCCATCGTAATTAACTGCTCTTCCACGAGATCGGTAGCTTCCTGCAGTGGCATCAGCTGATTAAATAGAGGTGGGGCGGATGTCACCGCTTCTTGTTCAATTGGCACATATTCCTGAACCGCTGAAGCATCTACGACCGGATCTCTGCTTGTCACCACGATTCTCTCAATCGTGTTTTCCAGCTGTCTGATGTTCCCCGGCCATTCATAGATCGACATGAGGTCGATGGCGTCCTGACTGATTTGAATGGTCCGGTCATACATCGTGTTGTACTTATGCAAGAAGAAATGGATTAAGTAAGGCAGTTCTTCAATTCTTTCCCTTAACGAAGGGATGTGGATCGGAATGACATTTAAACGGTAATAAAGGTCCTCCCTGAATTTCCCTTCATCCACTAAGCTTTTAAGGTTTTTGTTCGTTGCGGCAACGATTTGAATATCCAGTTTGGTCGTAGCCGAGCTTCCCAAGCGGGTCACTTCTCTTTCTTGCAGCGCTCTTAATAACTTCACCTGAAGGTTAAGCGGCATCTCGCCGATTTCATCGAGGAACAGCACCCCCTTGTTGGCCAGCTCAAATTTTCCGGGTGCCCCATCCTTTTTGGCGCCGCTAAATGCGCCTTCCTCATACCCAAATAATTCGCTTTCCAATAGATTTTCAGGAATAGCGCCACAGTTGACCGCGATAAACGGCTTGTTTCTCCTTACGCCCAGGTCATGAATGGCCCGCGCGATGACCTCTTTGCCTACGCCGGATTCTCCTAATAGAAGAACAGAGGACGATACCTTCGCAGCCATTTCGACTGTGCCGAGCACGTTCATCATCTTTTGGCTTTTGACAATAAATAATCTGGAGACGTCATTGATCGATTCTTGAAACGCTTCATGTTCGTCCTCTCTCGTGTTCTCCATTAAGATGTGGTCATTTCTCGACAGGGCTTTGATCCCCCATGTATAATAGATTTCATCATCCAGGTTATTAGTTGGATAGCAGGTAATAAGTGCTCTTTTGTTATTCCAAGTTGTTTGAATCACAGATTTTTTACTTCCATTTAGTAGATCTTCTAAAGATGATTCATTATAAAAGATGGTTTTTTCGAGTTCAAATAGATTCCTATCGACTAAATTAGACATATCTCCCCAAAAATCGTATTTATTTCCGAAAATTTCGACTATTTTTCCGTCACTATTGGTAATAAGCAGCTGATCATAAATCCCCAAAAGAGTTGACTGCAAAACATCATGAAAAACGCTATGCATTTTTGTCAAATCCTCTCCCCCATTCTTTCCCCTAAAGGTATTTCAATTTTAAATGAAAATTTCATAAATGGAAATCAATTTTTCCTAAAATAATAGATATGTAAGGGTTTTCGGCGTGGCACATCAATTGCAATAGTATCACAAATCAAAATATTTTTACAATTAAATGAGGAGGAGATCATTTGAAGAAGGAAAGCATGATTGAAAAAAATATGACGTCTACCGATGAATTTGTCAGAACTTTGTATACCGACCTTCATGACAGGATTCAACATTATGAAAAGGAAGAAGCCGGTGCTGAGAAAATGAAGAGGGTGGATTGCTTGCTGTTTATGGCATCATAAAAATGTAGGTTATGGCACCTAATTTGTGTTGGTCTAAGGGGCTTTACAAATAAAAAAACCACTTGTCAACATTC
>NZ_JWJE02000027.1 GCF_000812025.2 Bacillus thermotolerans | reverse complement strand
CAAAAATGATGAATGGTACCATCCATCATTTTTTATAGAGGCCACCAAGCGTAGCGCGGTAGCCTAAAACCCCAACATTTGATTTAGAACCATTTTTTATGCTTCAAATATCAGCCGTATTAATTAGTAGAGGTTTTTATAACAAGGGCTAACTCGTATTTTACAACCCAAGGCCATACAGCTTAAGTTTTTAAGAGGTGAAAGGATATAACGGAAAAGGAGCTTTGCCACAATTTTTAACAAAAAATGCGACAGACTATTGGTAGACTTTACCCTCAGCCTTTTATATGTTTAAACATATAAGGAGATGAGGGCATGATTGGGATGAATATTCGCATTTTGCGCAAGAAACACCGGATGAGTCAGGAAGCGTTAGCTGAGAGAGTAAACGTATCACGTCAAACAGTAGCCAAGTGGGAAAATGGGGAGGCTCTGCCTGATATTTATAAATCTAAGATGTTAGCGGGTCTCTTTCAAGTCACGCTAGACCAATTATCTGACAAGATGAGCGAGGAGGAGATAAGGCAGCTTGGTCCTAAAGGAAAGCAGTTCTTCGGTGTGGTAAAGGTAGGGGCACAAGGAGAAATCATCATCCCCAAACGGGCAAGAGAGTTATACCAGGTTCACACTGGTGATAAGCTTGTCGTTTTGGGGGAGGATGATACAAATGGTCTTGCCCTTCTAAAAAGTGAGAGCTTCCTGGAATTTGCGGATATGATTCGCAGAGCAGAAGGGGAAGATCCGGAATGAGTAAGATTGTATTCTTTTCCATCCCTGCGCATGGACACACCAATCCGACACTGCCAGTGGTGTCTGAACTGGTGAATAAAGGCCATGAAGTTTGGTACTATTCCTTCTTAGCATTTCAAGAGGAAATTGAGCAAGCCGGGGCCAAGTTCATTTCTTGTGATGAGTACTTGCCCCAGTTACAGGAAAAGGAATTGAATCGTAAAGCTGGCAAGGATTTTGCTGCTCTGATTGAAATGGCAGTGGATATGGCGGTTGCCTTAGATGATAAAGTGTGTAAAGAATTAAGAGCCTTTCAGCCGGACTGTATTGTATCGGATTCTGTATGCTTGTGGGGAAAATTATTTGCTGAGAAATTAAGAGTTGCTTACGTTTGCTCGACTACGACTTTTGCCTTTAATCAATATACAGCCAAGCTGATGAAGCGAGGGATCATGGAAATACTGAGGATGATTGTGAGCATGCCGCGAATCAATAAGAAAATGCAGCTTCTTAGGTCCCATGGGTATAGAGTGGATCGCTTCGTCTCGCTGATTGAAAATGATAATGAAACAGACACCATTGTGTACACAACAAAAGAATTCCAGCCACTGGCAGAAACGTTTTCCAATCGTTATGCCTTTGTTGGTCCTTCTATTCGGTGCTCTGGTGAGATGACGGATAGGAGAAAGGATAAAAAGGTGATCTATATTTCATTGGGAACGGTGCTTAATCAAAACAAGGAATTTTATCGCAATTGCATCAAAGCATTTACACATAGTGATTACCAGATAGTGATGTCAGTTGGCGAAAAAACAGACATCGCCTCTCTGGGCAGCCTGCCAGCCAATTTTACCGTTAAACGATGGGTCGATCAGATCGCCATGTTAAGAAGAGCAGATGTATTTATTACACATGCCGGCATGAATAGTGTAAATGAAAGTCTGTATTATGGGGTCCCGATGATTTTATTTCCAATGCACAGTGAGCAAAGACTAGTGGCCGATCGTGTTGAAGAGCTTGGAGCAGGAATCAAATTGCAAGGAAGCAAGGTGAAGCATTTGAAAAAAGCAGCAGCTGAGGTGCTGGCAGACCGAACGTATCAGGAGCAGGCAAAGAGGCTGTCAGAGAGTTTTAGAAACGCTGGGGGTCCGTCGCAAGCAGCTAATGTCATTTTAGCTAAAATTGAAGAGAAATCCTGACAGCTTTAAAAATATATGAAAGGATGAATAAAGTCTCCGTGGCGGAAAGGGATAGGTTTGCAGGGTTGGGATAAAAGGTTGAGTATTCAAAGGCAACCCAGGCTATTTGTGCGCCTGGGTTTTCCCGTTACATTAGCCATGCATTCAGTCAAGCACAGGTAACTTTAGAAGCAGCCCTTCATCGGGGTAAGAAGATAAGTGAGTGTCTTATTATAACTGTTTGGCCATACATTTATTACAAAGCAGTCGTGGAAGGGAGGGATCTTCATGTATCCGTATATACTAATGGTGCTTGTTGTTATGTTTTATGCAGGGAATATCCTTGTTGGAAAAGCTCTAAATGATTTGCCGCCGTTGACGCTTGCCTTCTCGCGTTTAGTCGTCGCGTTGATTGTTCTCTTTCCGATTGGGTTTCTGAGTGCCTGGAAGGAGCGTTCTGCGTTTTGGGAACATAGACGGCCTCTCTTGCTTATGACAGTTACAGGTGTTACATTCTTTAATACATTTATTTATGGAGCTCTGCATTTTACAACTGCCACGAATGTATCTGTATTAGAATCCGTTATTCCTGTTGTTACTATTATATTAAGTGCTGTGATGCTAAAGGAGAAGCTCCGAGGAATACAATGGGCCGGTGCACTATTGTCTTTTTTGGGAGCAGTTTTGGTCGTTTTAAAAGGAAAGGTCTTTCAATTGGCTTCTGTTTCTTGGAATATTGGCGATGTCATTATGATTGGGGCCATTGTTTCGTGGGCACTGTATTCTATCTATGTGAAGCGTTACATGCATTTGTTCCCTTCGTTTGCTGCTCTCTTTCTTATGACGGGCATTTCAGTGATGGTCCTGCTTCCTGTCGTTTTCGTAGAATGGTTAATTGGAGGCATTCCGACAATTGCATTCCCTTCCCATATAGCCGGGTTTTTATACTTGGGCATTTTTCCTTCCGTTGTTGCCTTAGTGCTCTATAATCGCGCAGTTGATTTACTGAGCCCTTCTCAAGCCTCTGTATTTTTAAATCTATTGCCCGTTGTAACAATGGCTGGAGCCTATATATGGTTGAATGAAACGATTACTGTTATACAACTGGTTGGCGCGCTTGTCGTGGTGGCTGGGGTCTTCTTGACGACGCAATCTGGTAGAAGGCAAGAAAAGGCGAAAAGTTAACGATCGGAACAGCTCCTGCACGGGCTTCATCAACTCTTGCGATCAGGCGTTACATCTGGCATTATATAGATTGATAGTGAGAGATACATATATATGCGCCAGAAATATGGAGTAGTAAGTATGATGCGTGCGAAGACGGGGGCTAATCAATGAGAAGACTTTCAGCTATTTTAATTATAACGGTGACAACGCTCTTGCTAGTGGCTGTAAGCGGCATTGTTGCTATCCAAAGCTATGTACAGGCTCAGGAAGAGAAGGGAGTCAATCCGCTTGCTGCAATATTCGGTGAACCGAAACCTGATCATTCTCAAAAGGTGGGCGGAGACATTATCAGCTCTCTTGAATTTCCTGCGGATGTGACAGAGGACTTTGTGATCAATACTATGCACAAAATGACACATCAAAAGGTAAAGGCCGACCAAAAATGGGGAGCTGTAGAGATGACTCCTGAAAATATAGAGAAGATTTATAAGACTCTTCAAAACAGCGATTTCGTTCATAAGAAGGATTTGTTCAGTATTGCGGAGCGCTGGAGAGCGGGAGATTTTAGTAAAGCCGATTCTGATCATAACTTCTTGTGGAGGCTGCAGGGTGGTAACGTCGGGAAGGCTGAAGGGCTCATGAGTGAGGAAGAAGAGAGGCTCTTTATAGAGAACAACTTTAGAAAAGATAAACAATAAGCTGCTGGCTTATGCAAGCGGCTTTCATATTTAGCTATAAAATAACTCCCTCAAAGTAGACAGATTCTATTGTTTCATCTGTTTACCTTAAGGGAGTTGTTATCATTTACCAGCTGTTTTCTGTTTTTTAGTGTTTCTTAATTGGCTGCTTCGCAATTCTTTTTCCTCTTTGTGTAAAGCTTTAAGCAAACTAATGACCATAACCGCGATCACAATGGAAAATGGAAGGGCTGCGATGATCATTGTGTTTTGAAGAGCTTGCAATCCACCGGAATAAAGCAGGGCAAGAGCAATACCGGAAAGAAAGATTCCCCATATGGCTTTGATTTGCTTGCTTGGATTTAAGGATCCGTTAGTTGTCATCATCCCTAGAACAAACGTACCAGAGTCTGCGGATGTAACTAAGAATGTAAGAATGATGAAAATGGCTAAAATGGATAGCCCCATACTAAATGGATAACCTTCTAACACTCCGAAGAGGGATTCTTCGGGTAATAATGAAGAGATGGAGAATCCGGATAACTCGGTTGTGATCGCTGCACCCCCAAATGTCGTGAACCATAGGAAACTAATAAGTGTTGGAGCTAGCAGCACGTACACAACAAACTCACGAATGGTTCTTCCTTTGGAGACTCTGGCGATGAAAACACCTACGAATGGAGTCCAGGCAATCCACCAAGCCCAGTAGAAGATGGTCCATGCATTAATCCAGCTTCGCGCCTCTTCATTAAGCGGGGCAATCCGAAAGCTCATATTAATTAAATTTTGCATGTAAGACCCTAGCGTATCAACAAATAAATTCAGGATGAAAAGTGTCGGTCCCAGAGCAAATACGACTAAGAAAAGGAAGGCAGAAAGTCCCATGTTTAAATTACTTAGAATCTTGATACCTTTTCCTATGCCAGTTAATGCAGATGCCATAAACAGGATTGTAACGATAGCGACGATGACTGCTTGAGCTGCTATATTATTTGGTACGTCAAATAGATAAGATAGCCCCCCGTTTATTTGTATGGCACCAAACCCGAGTGACGTTCCAACTCCCATAATAGTTGAAATGACCGCTATGATATCAATGATTTTACCCACTAATCCATCTGCATGCTTGCCGATTAATGGTCGTAAGGTTCTGCTGATTAAGCTTAGTTCGCCTTTTCTAAAAGTAAAGTAAGCAAGAGCTAAGGCAACAGAACCATAGACTGCCCACGGATGTATTCCATAGTGAAAGAAGGTAAACCTCATTGCATCCTTGATACCTTGATCCGTGCCTAGCTCTCCAGTAGGTGAACTGATTGCATAGTGACTAATCGGTTCAAATGTACCATAAAAGACTAAACCAACTCCGATACCCGCACTAAAAAGCATAGCGATCCAGCTTAGCCGTGAAAACTCAGGCTTGTCTTCCGGCTTCCCGAGTTTGATTCTGCCAAGCGGGCTTACTAATAAATAAATACACACGGCCACAAACACCGATACCAAACCTAAGTAATACCAGCCGAATGAATTGGTAATAAAGCTTTGGGTGTTGCTAGTGATGTTTTCTAACCATTCAGGCGCCACTATTCCCGCGAGAACAAGGCTTGCCAGGATGGCTAGAGATGCGTACAAAACAACTGAAGCATTTTTCATATTTTATAAATAACTCCTATCTTTTATTATTCACAGTAGCTTTACTTCAATTGGGGCACATAAAAATGTACAGCCAATGAACATCTCTTGAAGCGCACTTGTAAATAACTTTTTGAACATGCACTAATTTAATTGCTTACACCTAAATAAACACTCTTGGGAAAGCAACTAAATTCTTAATTGCTTATTGGAATTTAGCCATCTGCTGTCTGTGTTACAGCTTGGTATGGGGTAAATAAATGTGAAGAACACAATTATAGAAGTAATTAGCCACTGGAGCGGAATAAATTACCTGAGATTCTGACGGCACCTGGATAGTATAACAAAAGTAGTTAACTTGAACACACGTGATATTCAAGCTCTATTCGTGTTCTAGGCCCCTCACCGCTTCTCAGATGGCTTGATTCTTGCTAATTCTTAATAATTCTCCGAATTATGTCGTATTTTGTTCCAATTTGAAGGCAAATGATGCAATCAGAGAGAAGGAATCGTATTTAATTGAAAAAGAAACCACACCTTCTCTCCTCTTGTATAACCCGTTAAACATTTTTATTTTAGTATGCAGAAAGTATGGTGAAATATTCTTGATACGAATTGGACTCTTGGAGTCTGTTTGGGGGATACCTGTGGCTAATCTGAAGGGGGCGATAAAATTGGGGAGCACTAGACGCCATTTATTCTAATATCCCTGAAGAATTTATTTTGATATTCCAACAGTGTATAAGCAAGATAAGTAATAAGCTGCTGGCACAGCCAGCAGCTTATTACTTATATGAAGTCCTGATTTTTTATCCAAACCTCAATGAATTGGATCATTTTCGTGATAGAGGGAGTCTGCACATGCTTTGTCTTGTTTGTAAGAATCCCAACGCTTCGGGAAACAGGCTGACTCATTGGTTTTACAGTTATGTTCTCCAGATTAGAGTTGCTTAACAGCAGTTGGGGCAATAAGCTAATACCCAGATTATTCCGCACCATAGCAATAATGGTTTCATCGCCTCTTATTTGATAGGCCATTTGAGGCCTAATCCCTGCCTTTTTTATAAAACGATGGATTTCAAATAAAGAGTCAGGATACGGCAAAATACAATCCGTTGTTTCCATCGCTTGTAATGGAAAGCTCTTCAACTCCGCCAGCTTATGCTGATCATTCATAATGACGACAATAGGATCTTCCAGTAAGAAACGGAAGTCCCATTTGCCGTTATGAGAGCTGCCAATCGCAAAGTCGATGATATCCTCCTCTAGCCAATGATCCAGTTCCGAAGCATTTCCTTCAAATAATTGAATCTCTATAGAAGGGTATAGCTGTTTAAAATCACTGAGTATTTTAGGCATCCAACTGGCAGTAATGCTTATGTAAGCACCTATTCGAACTGTCCCGGTTTCCAATCCATTAATATGATGAACTGTCTCATATAACCTTTCATAGCCTTTTTGAATCTCTCGCATAGGTTTTAGCACTTTCCACCCGTTTTCAGTAGGCTTTACTCCATTTTTTTGTCTTACTAGCAGGGGGAAACCATATTCCTCTTCTAGGCTGCTAATCATTTGGCTAATGCTCGGCTGCGTATAATTCAGTATTTCCGCTGCTTTTGTCAAGCTGCCGGTCTCTACAGTTTTTATATAAGCCATATACTTCTTTAAGCTCATTTTTACCCCTCGCAATATAAGGATTTATTATATTTAATATCAATTATATTTAGTTTACTTATATCACAGGGGAGAATAAAATAAAATCAATTCAACTGATCATTTGAATACTTGTACTAAAGGAGAGACCGTGGTGAGTTACATAGTCCAGTTTCTAATAGGCGGTATAGTCATGGTGGCAGCCTCGTTATTAAGCAAGTCTAAATACCTTTTCTTATCAGGTGTAATCACATTGCTTCCAATCATGACGTTAATCAATATTAGTTTGCAGATGAAAAATATGAATCTTGCAGACTTTAGGATGACACAAAAAAGCGCCATTTTCGGCGCTTTCGGAGCAGTGATTTTAATTGGAGGCATCTTCCTGTTAACTCAGTGGGTGAAGCCTGTGTATGCTGTAGTTGTTGCTTTTGGTATCTATATTCTTTACATGACAGGCTGCTTATACTTTGTATCGCAAGAGACAAATATTTAAATGCAGAGGCTGACTAGAGGAGTAAGTAATAAAGGCAGCCTAATTAAATCTTGACGATAATGACACCGAAGGGCATAATGAGTAATAATTGTATGCCGCTGTAGCTTCTTGTTTGATGCGGGTGATGAATCCGTATATGAAAAGCTTTTAACATTGCGTTGAAAGCTTTTTATTTGTGCCGTAGGATAAAGCTGGAAGCTCTCTAAAGATCGGTCTTTCATAAACTATATAGATTCATTTCAAAATAGGAGGAAGGAGTGGTTCCATGGCTTTCATGCGAAAAGGGTTTTTCTTTTATTTATCGGGAATTCTTATTATGACATTAGGAATCGCTCTTACGATTATCTCGGGTTTAGGTGCTTCCCCGTTTGATTCTCTTCTCGTTGGCCTGCATCGGACGTTTGGGTTAACTGTAGGGAGCTGGGAAATTGTTGTTGGATTAGTATTAATATTGGGTAATGCAGTCCTTAAGAGAGAGCGCCCTGAGTATTTCGCTTTGCTCACTTCTTTCTTTACAGGTATAGGTATAGATGCATGGTTATTTTTTATTGAGGGCTGGGGAGAGCCGATGAGCCTCTTTGGACAATTTGCTGCTATGATGCTCGGAGTGGTGTTAATGGGATTAGGGATCGCTGCTTATCTGCAGTCTGCGTTTGCGCCTAATCCCCTCGATCGTTCTATGCTTGTTCTATCTGAGCTGACGGGGTGGAACATTGCTTATACACGAGCGTTAATTAATCTTTTTCTTGTTGCTGCTGCTTTTTACTTTGGAGGGGCACTTGGTGTAGGGACATTGATCAATGCTTTCCTCACAGGTCTATTCATTAAATGGTTCTTGCCTTATATAGCAGCTATGAAGAAGAGAAAACTAGAGGAAAGAGAAGGCAGTATCGCCTCCTAGATTGAAAGGAAGAAATTGGAGCTGCCGATTTGGCGGCAAGAGGATTGACGCTCATTTCAGGTATTATAGCCGTGTTCGTTCCTGCTGGACCAGAGGATTATAATGGCCTTTGGAACGCTCGAGGCTATATGTTTATTTAAAATAAGTTGTATCTTGTAATAAAACTAAAAATAATAAAAATCCCCTTGTATTCGACAATATTTTTTTATATAATGAAAAACATATTACGAGTTATACATTGTCCGCGGGTGTAGTTTAATGGTAAAACCTCAGCCTTCCAAGCTGATGTCGTGGGTTCGATTCCCATCACCCGCTCCATTATTATATCGTCATTAACTCGTTTATTAACGCAATGTTTTATTCCCTGGATGGATAAAATGTTGCGTTTTTTCATTTTATATAAAAATTCGAACGAAATAGATATCTCTCTGAAAGGAGGAAAAGCTTATGGATTACCAGCAGCTGAAGCAAGAGATTATCGAATACAGCCGAATAATCGGCATAGATAAGATTGGTTTCACATCCGCCTCGCCGTTTACCGAACTAAAAAGCCGTCTCTTGCGTCAGCAGGAGTTAGGCTATGCTTCAGGTTTCGAAGAGAAGGATATCGATAAACGTGTAGATCCTTCATTGCTTTTAGAGGAACCTCGTTCGATTATCGCTATTGCTCTAGCTTACCCCTCTAAAATGAAAGAGTCAGTAAAGGGGAAGAGAGGCGAGCGGCGAGGGATCTTCTGCCGTGCTTCCTGGGGAGAGGATTATCATACGATCCTTCGCGGCCGTCTGAAGAAACTTGAGGCATTTATCTCCTCCAAAGTGCCAGACGCCCGCTTCCGCTCGATGGTGGATACAGGAGAGCTGGCAGATCGAGCGGTTGCTGAGCGGGCGGGGATAGGCTGGAGCGGTAAGAACTGCTCGATTATCACGCCTGAGTTTGGCTCTTACGTTTATCTGGGAGAAATGGTTACCAACCTGCCTCTTGAACCTGATGCGCCGATCGAAAACCAGTGTGGCACTTGTACAAAGTGCCTGGATGCTTGTCCGACAGGTGCGCTTGTTCAAGGCGGGCAGCTTAATGCTCAGCGCTGCATCGCTTTTTTAACCCAGATGAAGGGCTTCATGCCTGAAGAGTTCCGTGAAAAACTAGGAAACCGTATATACGGCTGTGATACGTGCCAAACGGTTTGTCCAAAAAACAAAGGCATTGATTTTCACCTTCACGAAGAAATGGAACCTGACGCTGAGGCAGTGAGGCCGCTTTTAGAGCCTCTTTTGCACCTGAGTAATAAAGAATTTAAGCAAACATTTGGCTACATGTCAGGCTCGTGGAGAGGGAAGAAGCCGATTCAGCGAAATGCTATTATCGCTTTGGCCCACTTTAAAGAAGAAGAGAGTGTACCTGCTTTAGTCGATGTTTTGTTGAATGATGTCCGCCCCGTGATCAGAGGCACATCTGCTTGGGCACTTGCCAAAATCGGCGGCGGTCAAGCACTTGAAGCCCTTCTCGCAGCAAAGGAAAAAGAAACAGATGAAGAGGTTCAACAGGAGATTGAACAAGCCATATCTTCTGTAAAGAATCATGAAAAGCAGTAGCCGCGAATAGAATGAATTACATGCTTCTGTGAAGAATTACTCCTACAGGTAGCCGACAGAAGAAGCAGTTATGAAAAGTGTGATCAATCAACATCCATCGCCGGCAGAAAAGCCGGTTGAGTCGGTGAACATGCTGGATAGAAGGAGGCACGTGCATGTATAAAGAGCTTCAAGAAGAGTTGAAGCGGCGGCTGCAATGTCTTTTGGAGGGCGAAGAGGCCAGCAGAGATGAAAGGCTGCTGAGGAAGAAGCAATTAATGACAGAAAGAGATAGTGAAATTCTCAAAATAAAGGCTTTCGGAAAGGTTCTGGAAGACGACGGCCAACTAACTCGCTACCTCGTTCATTATAAATATTTAATTAAGCAGGGGGATTTTCTTTATTTAGAGGAAGAGGTGGAAGGCAGAGAGGCCAGAATAGAGCGACAGCAAGTATTAGAAGATAAAGAAGTCGACCTTGCAGCCATCTATTCTCATGAATCCGATGCCGGGGAACCAATTGAAGAGCCGGAACAGAGGCGAGCGTTCCGGTATGATCGGCTAAAGGCCGTTCAGTACGCGGAGCGCTGGTGGAACAGTTATAATTCGGCTTACCGGAAGTTTGATGTAGATTGTACGAACTATGTATCCCAATGTCTCCATGCGGGAGGAGCACCAATGGTAGGGTACCCGGACCGGAGCCGCGGCTGGTGGATGAGAAATAATAATTGGAGCTACAGCTGGTCTGTCGCTCATGCTCTCCGCTGGTTCTTAAGCGGAGCGGAGAAAGGGCTCCGTGCAGAAGAAGTGAGCCGGCCTGAGCAATTGGAGCCTGGAGATGTAATTTGCTATGACTTTCAAGGGGACGGCCGCTTTGATCACACGACGATTGTAACAGCAAAGGATCAAAAAGGCATGCCGCTCGTAAATGCTCATACAACAAACAGCCGGATGCGTTATTGGAGCTATGAGGATTCCACTGCTTATACAGCAAATATTAAGTATAAGTTCTTCCATATAAAAGATGATTCTTCTTAAGTATTTCTGTTAATGATATAATAAATAGGTTATAGCTTATGTATGAGGTGAATAATTTTGTCTAACCATGTTGTACTCTATCAGCCAGAAATCCCAGCCAATACCGGAAACATAGCGAGGACCTGTGCGGCTACCGATACGGTACTGCACTTAATTCGTCCGCTCGGCTTCTCAACGGATGATAAAATGCTCAGACGGGCCGGTCTGGATTACTGGCAGTTCGTAGAAATTATGTATTACGATTCTCTTGAAGAGTTCTTCGAGAAGAATGCCGGCGGGGAGTTCTTTTATTTAACTAAGTTCGGCGAAAACAATTATGCTAAGTACGATTACAGCGATCCCGCAAAGAATTATTTCTTTATTTTTGGAAAGGAAACAACGGGTTTGCCGAAGGATCTGATCGCTGAAAATAAAGATCGCTGTCTGCGCATTCCGATGAATGATAACGTAAGATCGTTAAATTTATCAAACACAGCAGCCATTCTAGTATATGAAGCGTTGCGCCAGCAGAATTTCCTTGAATTGAAATAATACAAAAAGCACCGCGGCTGCGGTGCTTTTTTATGTACCGTTCGTTACTTTCTTGTGCCTGGTTTGTCTTCATAGCCAGCAGTAAAGATGGCAGCAAGAAAGGCAATGATGACACCTAAAATCAGGAGAAAATCAATACTCATGCTATATACTCCTTTCTTATAGAAGTCTTTCCTTCACAATTATCTTCATTATATATCAAATACATAAGAATGAAAACGTTAACTTTTCCAACCCATGTCCATCTTCTTCCGCTTTTCTTTAGCATGTTCAAAGATGTACGGGCATAAGATTTATTAAACGTTCCTAATCAAGCAAAGCGGGAGGTCTATATGGATATCTTAAAAAAAATCGAGCAGTATCGGGAAAGTGAAGAGAAATTAAAGTGGGAAGGCACTTTTGCTGAATATTTGGAGATTGTTAAAGAGAAGCCATGGGTCGCTCAGTCAGCCCATTCACGGATTTATCATATGATTAAAGATCAGGGAGTAGAGCTAGAAGACGGCCGTAAACAGTATAGCTTTTTTAACACGGAATTATACGGATTAGAAGAGGCATTAGAGCGGCTTGTAGAGGAATATTTTCATCCAGCTGCTAAACGTTTGGACGTGCGCAAGCGGATCCTCCTATTGATGGGGCCTGTGAGCGGAGGGAAATCGACACTTGTCGCTATGCTGAAAAAGGGGATGGAGGCATATTCACGGACGGATCGAGGAGCAGTATATGCGATTAAAGGCTGCCCTATGCATGAGGACCCGCTCCATTTAATTCCACATCATCTGCGAGAAGACTTCTACCGGGAGTACGGCATTCGAGTAGAAGGAAACTTATCGCCATTGAATACGATGAGACTGGAGGAAGAGTATCACGGCCGTATTGAAGATGTAGTAGTAGAAAGAATCTTCTTCTCTGAGGATAAGCGGGTAGGTATCGGTACATTCAGTCCTTCTGATCCGAAGTCACAGGATATTGCTGATTTAACGGGCAGCATTGACTTTTCAACGATTGCTGAGTATGGATCAGAATCCGATCCGCGTGCTTATCGCTTCGACGGAGAGTTGAACAAAGCAAACCGCGGGTTAATGGAATTCCAGGAAATGCTGAAGTGTGATGAGAAGTTCCTCTGGCATTTGCTTTCCTTAACACAAGAAGGAAACTTTAAAGCGGGGCGCTTTGCTTTGATTTCTGCGGATGAGTTAATTGTTGCTCATACGAATGAAACGGAGTATCGCTCTTTCATCTCTAATAAGAAGAATGAAGCTCTGCATTCTCGAATCATTGTGATGCCAATCCCATACAACTTAAAGCTATCAGATGAAGAGAAGATTTATGAAAAAATGATCCGTGAGAGTGATGTATCAGGTGTGCATATTGCTCCTCACACATTAAGGGTCGCAGCGATGTTCACGATATTAACGCGATTAAAAGAACCAAAGCGCGGCGATATCGACTTAGTGAAGAAAATGCGTCTGTACGATGGAGAAATTGTAGAAGGGTTCAGCTCAGCAGATGTAGAGGAACTGAAAAAAGAATACCAGGATGAAGGAATGGCGGGCATTGACCCACGTTACGTCATTAACCGGATATCCTCCACGATTATTCGCAAGGATACAAACTCCATTAATGCGCTAGATGTGCTGCGCTCTTTAAAGGAAGGGCTCGATCAGCATCCGTCCATTACGAACGAGCAGAGGGAGAAGTATTTGAACTTTATCTCTGTTGCGAGAAAAGAATATGACACCATTGCAAAGAAAGAGGTACAAAAAGCCTTTGTTTATTCTTATGAAGAATCTGCGAAGACACTAATGGACAATTATTTAGATAATGTAGAAGCCTATTGCAATAAGTCGAAAATGCGTGACCCGTTAACAGGGGAAGAAATCAATCCAGATGAGAAGCTGATGCGTTCCATTGAAGAGCAAATCGGCATTTCAGAAAATGCGAAACGGGCCTTCCGCGAAGAAATTCTTATCCGTATTTCCGCCTATGCCAGAAAAGGGAAGCGTTTTGACTATAATTCCCATGACCGTCTGCGTGAAGCGATTCAGAAAAAGCTGTTTGCTGATTTAAAAGATATTGTCAAAATCACTACTTCCACTAAAACGCCGGATGAGCAGCAGTTGAAGAAAGTAAACGAAGTAGTGGCACGCTTAATTGATGATTACGGGTATAACTCGATCTCAGCTAACGAGTTGCTTCGCTATGTAGGAAGCTTGCTAAATAGATAAGAAAGAGGCAGCCTTTTAGGCCGCCCTCTTTTTTCCTTTTTTAATCATTTTATGAACGGCAGGCATTATCTGAATTGTGTTGAACAGGGTCTGGCTGACGTTCATCCTCTTTAAGCTCTTGGTTTGTCCGTTGACGCTCCATTTGGCTGCCGAGCTGCTTCATTTCCTCAAGGTTTGAGGCCATGGAACCGTTGGCAGCCGGGATCTTTTTGTCTTCATTGCTCATGCGCAGTCACCTCTTTTTATAGGAGATACCCGTACAACATTCACATCAAACGCATACACTAATATGTAAGGAAAGGGGAGATAAGAGGAGATGAGTGAGAACTCTCACGTATCCCGCGAAGATTGGTCACTTCATCGTAAAGGACACGATGATCAAGAGCGGCACAAGGACAAAGTGCAGGAAGCGATCCGTAAGAACCTGCCAGATCTTGTCACAGAAGAAAATATCATTATGTCGAACGGCAATGAAGTGATCAAAATTCCTATTCGTTCAATTGAAGAGTATAAAATCAGATATAACTATGACAAAAACAAACACGTTGGCCAAGGAGATGGCGACAGTCAGGTAGGAGATGTTGTTGCCCGTGATGGCAGTGCAGCAGACGGGCCGGGAAAAGGAAACGGAGCAGGCGACCAGGCCGGAGAAGATTACTATGAAGCAGAAGTATCCTTTATGGAACTGGAGAAAGCCTTCTTCAGCGAGCTGGCCTTACCGAATTTAAAGCAAAAGGAGCAGGCGCCGTTCACTGTGGAGGATGTCGAATATAACGATATTCGTAAAACGGGCTTGATGGGTAACGTAGACAAGAAAAAAACACTTCTATCAGCCTATAAAAGAAACGCACTGAAGGGAAAAGCGAAGTTTCATCCGATTTTGCCAGAAGATCTGAAGTTTAGAACATGGACAGAGATACAGAAGCCGGAATCAAAGGCCGTAGTGCTGGCGATGATGGATACGAGCGGCTCGATGGGGGTTTGGGAGAAATATATGGCACGGAGCTTTTTCTTTTGGATGGTGCGTTTTCTCCGTACAAAATATGAACGGGTAGACATTGAGTTTATTGCTCATCATACGGAGGCCAAAGTGGTTAGTGAGGAACACTTTTTCACGAAAGGAGAAAGCGGCGGAACCATTTGCTCGTCTGCTTACCGGAAAGCGCTGGAATTAATAGAAGAGAAATATGATCCTGTGCGCTACAATATTTATCCTTTTCACTTCTCCGATGGTGACAATCTGTCATCTGACAATACGCGCTGCATGAAGCTCGTAAGCCAGCTGATGGAGAAATCCAATATGTTCGGGTACGGGGAAGTAAACCAATACAACAGAAACAGCACATTAATGAGCTCCTATAGAAGTATTGAAGATGAGAAATTCCGCCATTATATTTTAAGGCAAAAAGCAGATGTTTTTTATGCAATGAAGAGCTTTTTTAGAAAAGAAGAATAGAGACAGGTACCTTATTGAGGCCGGCGGCTCTTTCAATAAGGTACTTTTTTGTTTAGTTTGCGTGTGAGCGGAAATAAATAAGGGTAGTGACGAATTAAAGGAGGAGCCTTGTATATGAGAAACAATCAAGATAAGCAGCAGGAGCAAGAGAACCTTTCAGTTGAACAGAAGAAGAAAAGAGAAGAAGGACAGGATATCGAGCCGCAGCGCCAGGTGGACAAGCCGACTCACTCTGACTCTTAAACCGTTTAAAAAGAAGTTCGTATAGGCAGTTATGGGGAAGCAAGAGAAACAAAGGAAAGAGGAGGATACACATGAAAGCTCTCACTTATCAAGGACCAAAGGATGTACAAGTAAAAGAGGTGGAGGATCCGGTTCTTCAGAAAAGGGATGATGTGATTGTACGTATTACATCTACTGCTATCTGTGGCTCGGATCTTCATTTATATCAAGGAAACATGCCACTGAGCCCCGGATACATTATTGGCCATGAACCAATGGGAGTTGTAGAAGAGGTTGGCCCAGATGTAACAAAAGTGAAAAAAGGAGATCGTGTGGTTCTCCCATTTAATGTTTCCTGCGGTGAATGCTTCTATTGTCATAACCATATGGAAAGCCAATGCGACAATGCAAACCCTCATAAGGATACGGGGGGCTATTTTGGCTATACTGAGCAATATGGCAATCATCCAGGCGGGCAGGCTGAGTACTTACGCGTACCTTACGGGAACTTTATGCCGTTTGTCGTGCCGGAATCCTGTGAACTGGAGGATGAAGCACTCTTGTTCATGTCTGATGTGCTGCCGACTGCGTACTGGAGCGTAGAGCATTCAGGTATGAAGCCGGGAGATACGGTGGTTGTGCTTGGAAGCGGTCCAATTGGGCTGATGGCACAAAAGTTTGCCTGGATGAAGGGCGCTAAGCGAGTCATCGCTGTAGACTACTTACCTTATCGCCTTGAGCTAGCAAGAAAAACAAATAATGTGGAAACGTATAACTTCACAGACTATCCAGAGATGGGCAAGCATTTGAAAGAGGTAACAAGCGGCGGTGCCGATATTGTCATTGATTGCGTAGGCATGGATGGGAAGAAATCAGCTATTGAAAAGATTGAACAAAAATTGAAGCTGCAGGGCGGTACACTAAGCGCTATCAACATTGCAAAGGATGCTGTAAGAAAGTTTGGAACTGTCCAGTTAACAGGTGTCTATGGATTAATGTATAACATGTTCCCGCTTGGTAATTTCTTTGAAAGAAATGTGACGCTCAAGATGGGACAAGCTCCTGTTATTCATTATATGCCAGAGCTGTTTGAGCAAATTACTGCAGGAAAGATCAATCCGACTGATATCATTACCCATATCATGCCTCTTGAGCAGGCACCAGAAGCGTATAAGCTGTTTAACGACCATGAGGATGAGTGTGTGAAGGTAGTACTAAGGCCATAAAAAAAAGACTGTTTTCAGCCTTTAAAGGCTGAAAACAGTCTTTTTTTGATTAATGTGGTAAAAATGCGAGCTGATAAAAGAATAATACAGCAAAGATATAGACAAGCGGATGGACTTCACGGAATTTACCACGGACAATCTTCAGTAATGGATAGGAAATGAATCCAAGGGCAATTCCTGTAGCGATGCTGGATGTCAACGGCATGCTCAAAATAATTAAGAAAGCAGGGAATGCTTCATCCAATTCGCCCCAGTCAATCTTTGCGACATTCTCCATCATTAAGCAGCCGACGATAATTAAAGCCGGAGCTGTAATAGCGGAGAGGCCTGATACTGCGCTTACAAGCGGGCCGAAGAAAGCTGCAACAATAAACAATGCACCTATAACCACAGCGGTTAATCCGGTACGTCCGCCGGCTGCTACGCCTGTGGAAGACTCAATATAGGCACTTGTTGGGCTTGTTCCAAAGACGGCTCCTGCTGTAGCAGCGACAGAGTCAGCAAGAAGAGCTTGGCGGGCTCTGGGCATAGTGTTGCCCTTCATGAGGCCAGCCTGCTGGGCAACGGCAATCATGGTACCGGTTGTATCGAAAATAGTAACGAGCAGGAAGGAGAATACAACTGCATATAGTCCGTGCTCAATAACATCAGCAAACGCTTGGATTGGATTATCAACGATAAGTCCTTCAGGTAAAGAAGGAGCTGCCACTACTTCTGTGATAGTTAAGTGGCCGGTAAAGTAAGCAATAATGCCAGTAACGACCATTCCAATAAACAGAGCTCCATTTACTTTCAATACCATCAATATAATAGTTACAGCCAGACCAACAAGCGCTAGTATAGCCTGCGGGCTATGAAGATCCCCCAGTCTGACAAGATTGGATGGATCATCGGCAACCAGACCGGTCATTCTAAGGCCGATAAAGGCGATAAATAAGCCAATACCCGCTGTAATTCCATATTTTAAGTTGCTGGGAATGGCAATAATTAATTTCTCACGGAAAGGTGTTAAAGACAAAAGAACAAAAAGAATGCCCGCAACAAACACTGCAGCAAAAGCAGTTACATACGTAACGCCTTCATGAGCACCCACGACGGAATAAGCAAAATAAGCGTTTAATCCCATACCGGGCGCGATGGCAATAGGGTAATTAGAGAATAACCCCATCCAGAGAGTACCGATCACCGTGGCAATAATAGTAGCTGTAAACACTTGATCAAATGGTACGCCGGCATCCTGCAGAATAATCGGGTTAACAACAACAATGTAAACCATTGTTAAGAAGGTAGTTAATCCTGCGACTACTTCTTTTCGAACCGTTGTTTCATTTTCTTGTAGTTTAAACATTGGAAACCTCCAAAATACGAACATTTAAAATTACACTTTATATATTATTCGTTTTCAACAATGGATGCAACAGCAAATTTAAAGTTTCACCAAAATAAATCATATTTTATAATAATTTTTTTATTAATAAAACTTTAGCTGATTCAGCTTTAACTGGTGTCTTCTTTCAAATTAATCGCAATAGAATTGAGCAGAATAATGAATTTATCCTCTTTTGTGTAAATACTGTAACAGTGCCCCTGATCGTTTCAAGTTAATTAACAAAGATACTTTACCCGAATAATTGGGAAATAAAAGAGTTTTCAAAAATCTCCCTTCACAAGTGGGTGATACGCTTATACACTTATTTATGGGTAAAGTAAAAGAACGCTGAGAAGGAGGAGTAAACATGAAAGTCGCTAAGAGTCTGCAAGATACAATTACCCTTCATAATGGACAAAGTATGCCGCAGCTAGGTCTTGGTGTGTATAAGATGACAGATGAGATTGAAGCGAACTTTGCTATCCAGTCAGCTTTAAAAATCGGCTATCGCTTAATCGATACCGCCTCTTTATATGAAAACGAGCAGGTAGTCGGAGCTGCAGTCAAGGAGAGTGATGTCAGCCGTGAAGAGATATTTATTACATCTAAGGTTTGGAACAGTGACCAGGGATATGATCATACATTAAGAGCGTTTGAAGAGTCATTGAAGAAGCTTCAAACTGATTATATGGATTTATATTTGATTCACTGGCCGGGAAAAGACAGCCAATATAAAGATACATGGCGGGCACTTGAGCGCTTATATAATGAGGGAACGGTCAAAGCGATCGGTGTTTGTAATTTTCAGGTCCATCATTTGAAGGAGCTTATGGCTTCAAGCAACGAGAAGCCGGTTATTAACCAAGTAGAAAATCACCCGATGCTGACACAAGAAGAATTACGCACCTATTGCCGTGAGAACGATATTGTCATTGAAGCTTGGGCACCCATCGCCCGCAATCAGTTGGCTAATGAGCCGGTCCTAACTCATTTAGCCAGAAAGCATGGTAAGTCGGTTTCACAAGTGATTTTGCGCTGGCATTTACAAAACGGCACTGTGATCATCCCGAAATCTGTGAACCGCGACAGAATACGAGAAAACAGTGAAATCTTTGACTTTGAGCTTTCTCAAGAGGAGATGAATCGCATCAGTGGCCTCAACAAGGATGAACGGTTAGGGCCGAACCCCGATGAATTCTTTAAAGATTTTAAGTAAGCATATAAAAAACCGGGCAGTCTTGCCCGGCTTTTGTGTAGAAGGTTATCGGAAAAAGGTCAATAAATCAGGGGGAGCGTCGGCGGAGCAGGTGATTGTTTCTCCGATAAATGGATGCGGAATACTGATCTCGGCTGCATGAAGCGCCTGCCGGGAAAGGATGGGTTTTCCGCCATATAGTCTGTCCCCAAGTAAAGGGTGGCCTATAGCTGAAAAATGCACTCGAATCTGGTGTGTCCGGCCGGTTGCTAGCTGGCACTTTACAATGGAGAAGCCTTGCTCCTTGTCCTCTTTAATCACCTCATAGTGGGTAATCGCCTTCTGGCCGGAAGGGGAGACACGCCTTCTCGTAGGGTGATGCCGGTCTCTGCCGATTGATTGATTAAGAATGCCCTTTTGTTTTTTTAAGCAGCCTTGTACGGCTGCCAGGTAGGTTCTTTTAATGCTCCGTTCTTCCAGAAGGCGGGAGAAGACTGCATAGGCGGCTTCATGCTTAGCAAATAGCACGGCACCGGATGTTTGTTCATCTAAACGGTGGACATGGCGGATAAAGCTGCTTTTTTCAGACTGATACACACGATGTGCAGCAGCATTCAGCAGAGTATCGGTTTCCGATGAAGCATTTGGATGGGTCTTCATGCCCGCTGGTTTATTGGCTACCAAGATATGATTGTCTTCATATAGCCATTCAACTGTCAGATTGGAGGGGAAGACGGCTTCTTCGCTCTCCCGAAACAAGGGAAGGGAGAGCCGGTCGCCCGCTGCAAGCGGAGCAAGCCAGTCAGCTGGCTGGCCGTTTACTCCCGCAGCTTTTTCCATTCTCCATTGGTGCACCATTTTTTTAGGAAGCTTCCAATGCTCCTTCAGGATGGATTGAACAGATTTTCCCTCCAAGTCTGTAGAAATAGTCAATTCATATATGACGCCGTTCTTTATAGTTGAGTACAAAAAGCTGGCTCCTTTCTTTTATTATTTCAAAAATTACCATCATATTACGTTTGTTTCTATGTTATCCTTAACTTAAATATACCCCTAAATCGCAGGAGTAGAGAGGTGTTTCTTTGAAAGTAATTATTGCTTCTACGAGCGAGCAAGAAGAAAAGATTGTTGCCCTAGTTAATCGGATAAAGAAAGACCTTTTGCCACGTTTTTTCGGTCGGAAAGAGCTGGAGCAAATGTATGAAAGCGGAATTCTTGATATAAAGGAGGAGCACTTTGAACAGTTCGGCAACCTGCGTGATGCCTTCCAGGTCATCACGAGCTTACAGACAATTGCAGCTATCCTTGAAACGAAGAACCCGGATCGGCTTCCAATGACTTACCAGGAAATGTTTGAGAAGAACACGATGATTCTACAGGAATTTGGTATTCAGTTTCCTTTCTTCTTCAGCCACTTCACTAATAAGAGAAATGTTGCTTCTTTATGGGAACATGAAGCACCTGTACATACGTATTTAATGTAAAGCTTCCGCTGCAAGAGGAAGCTTTTCTTTATGGCAGCAAATGAAAATCCCCCCGGCTGAAAGGCCTTGGGGGAAGAATTTATTCCTCTTTATGAGCCTGGAAGAAGGCTTCAAAGTTCTCTTCCGGCTGGCTGCCGACGATGCGCTCCTGTTCTACGCCATTTTCATAATAGACTAAAGTTGGTGTGGATTCGATTTGGTAATCTGTCCATCCGTCTTCAAATTCAAGCAGATTAAACTGTTTTACATCTACGTTTTCTTCTTCAGCCAGCGGCATTAAAACAGGCGTTGTTTGCTGACAATGAGGGCAGGTTGGGCTATAAAAGTAAACAAACATGTCTTCACTGTTCTGTAAGCTCTCCTTTAGCTCATCTGGCAAGATTAAGTTGCTGTAATTAGGGTCGTCAAGCTGCTTAATGGTTTCAGGGTGCAGCTCGTCTTTGCCATAGGGGTTACCCTCGGAAGCCTGATCTTGCTGGTAATTTGTTAAGAAAACAATACCGCCAAATAAAACAAGGATGATGGCTGCAAAAATAAGAATTTTCTTCATGTTTATACGTGGTCCTTTCTTTTGATAATCATAAGGCTGATAATAAAAATGATAACAAAAGCAGTCAGTGCTAAAAAGGGAATGGTGACAAAGCCGAACCAATTAATGTACATTCCCGTGCAGGGCACCCGTCCGCAAGCTGGCGCACTGCTGGTAAAAAACTCAATTTTCTGGATCGCGTAATGATAAATGGAGACCAGGCTGCCTGCAGCTGAAAGCAAGAGTGAATAACGAGCGGCAGCTGCATCCTTTTTAACGACAGCCAATCCCAAAATAAAGACCATCGGGTACATAAAAATACGCTGATACCAGCAAAGCTCACATGGCTCATATTGCATCACTTCAGAGAAATACAAGCTGCCCAGCATCGCAACAAAGGAAGTCGCCCAGGCGCTCAAGAGTAAATTTTCTTTATTCATATTTGTCCCTTTCCCAATAAATTTCCTCCAGCCAATTATATTATCTTCCGAGCCAAAAATAAAACAATCTATTTTTCTTTTAAAAAATACCATCGGTCCCTAGGAACAAAAGATTCCATAAATAAAAACCGGCCGCCAAAGCTTTGTGGCTTTAGCGGCCGGTTAACTGGTGGAATTCGGTCAGGCATTTAGCGAATTGGCGTGTTCAATATAGTCGAATAGCGTATAAAATGTTTTCTCCACTGTAGAATAAGGATTAGGAAAGGAGCAAGCATGAAGAAAATGCTCGATTTTCTTCGACAGCAAATGATCCCCTGTACGTACCATTAGTACAAGAAGATTATCCCAATCCGATCGGTAAATATAATACAGTGCCCGGTCATAATCGGTGTAAACCAAGGTTAGTCCCCCTTTGTAGAGGAATTACCTTTAGTATGTTCGATGAAGGCCCTGAACTCTCTCTGCAAATATTGGGAGCACTGTTTAGGAAAGAAGAAGGAAGAATTGAATGGAAAGCCGGTATGACTTTTTGTCTTTTCTCATAAGTATTTGTTAAAGGGCAAAAGGGGGAAGTAAATATGAACGAAGCGGAGATGAAAGAGCTTCAATATGCCATTGATGAAATTACAGAAATTGCGTCTGGCTTTGGGCTGGATTTTTATCCAATGAGATATGAAATTTGTCCAGCGGATATCATTTATACATTTGGCGCTTATGGAATGCCGACGAGGTTTTCCCACTGGAGCTTTGGAAAACAATTTTTTAAAATGAAGCTTCAATATGACTTGGGGTTAAGTAAGATATACGAGCTGGTTATTAATTCTAACCCATGCTATGCATTCTTGCTCGATACGAATTCCCTTATTCAAAATAAATTAATTGTGGCTCATGTATTGGCTCACTGTGATTTCTTTAAAAATAATGCCCGTTTCCAGCAAACCAACCGAAATATGGTAGAGAGCATGGCAGCTACGGCTGAACGAATCCGTCAATATGAAGTGGATTACGGGAAAGAAACGGTTGAAACCTTCCTGGACGCCGTCCTTGCAATTGAAGAACACATCGATCCCTCTCTCCTCAGACCAAAGCTCTCCTGGCAGGCAGACGATTTGGAGGAAAAGATAATAAAGAGGAAAAAGCGGGAGTATGACGATCTTTGGCAATTAGATGACTCCGGAAAAAGAGAAATGGTGCCAAAGAAGGTGAAAAAGGCATTTCCTCCTCAGCCGGAGAAGGACATTTTGCTGTTCATCGAACAATACAGTCGTGATCTGGACGATTGGCAGCGTGATATTATGACGATGATCCGGGAAGAAATGCTGTATTTTTGGCCGCAGCTTGAGACGAAAATTATGAATGAAGGCTGGGCGAGCTATTGGCATCAGCGCATTTTACGTGAACTGGATTTGACCTCTGGAGAGGCCATCGAATTCGCCAAGCTGAATGCCAGTGTCGTCCAGCCTTCACGCACATCCATTAATCCGTATTATTTAGGGCTGAAAATGTTCGAGGACATTGAAGAACGCTACAATAACCCGACCGAGGAAATGAAGCGACGGGGAGTAAAGCCAGGCTCAGGAAGAGAAAAAATCTTTGAGGTACGGGAAATTGAGGGAGATATCTCTTTCTTGCGCAACTATTTAACGAAAGAACTGGTAGAGAGAGAAGATATGTATTTATTCCAGAAAAAAGGGAAGGATTATAAAATTACTGATAAGGAATGGACAAACGTGCGTGACCAGTTAGTGAATATGAGAGTCAACGGCGGCTTTCCTTATTTAACGGTAAACGATGGAGACTACATGAAAGCGGGAGAGCTGTATCTCAAGCATTGGTATGAGGGCATCGAGCTGGATATTAAATATTTAGAGAAGGTACTGCCGCATCTGTACACGCTATGGGGGCGGACTGTTCATCTTGAGACGATCATCGAAGACCGGGAAGTACTCTTTAGTTTCAGTGGTCACAAGGTCCAGCGTAAATATTTATAAATAGCAGGTGCTGGAGTCTCTCCAGTACCTGTTTTTTAGTTTTGTTTCATAACGAAAAGGGAATCAGAAAGCTAGCGAATGTTTCCAGAAAGAAGGAAAGCAAATGAATACGACGCTTATTTTTATTCTTCTTTATTTTTTATTTGTCGGATTAGTCATTGAAATCTCTGTGATCATGTTCCGGTTGACAGGGCTAGAGGGAGACATTTCCCGTTATCAAGTCATTTCTATGCTGACAGGTACAGGCTTTACAACAGATGAGTCACAGTTAATTATTGATCATCCGGTACGCAGAAGGCTGAGTATGTTCTTGATCTTATTTGGCGCTTTCTCCTTGGCAGTCATTATTTCCTCCATTACGAATATGCTCGCCGATGATTTAAGACTAAAGGAGCTAATGATTACTAATGTTGTGCTGCTTGCAGTAGTTCTTATTGGGAGAACACCTCTTACGAAAAGAATTCTAGGAGATAAATTTCATCATGAGATGGAAAAGAAGCTGGAGATTTCTGAGCTGCCGATTAAGGATGCGCTTTATTTAGAAAATGACGATGTTGTAACAGACATAGCGGTGGAAGAGGAGTCCCCTTTAATTGGAAAGACCATCGGAGAATTTATTAAAAATGAAGAAGACTTAAATATTTTATTTATTCAACGAGGAGAGGTGAATATACGCAGGGGGTTATGGAAAGAGAAGATACAGGAAGGAGACCGCTTGTATATTTACGGAAATAAAAAAGACTTAGAAGAAAGGTTCTTGCAGGCAGACGAAAAGGTCGAAAGTACATCGGAAGAAAGCTCATCAGAGTGAGCTTTCCTGTTCAGTAATTGCCTGCATTCTTTCCATAAGGCGTCGCTTTCGGTAAAGCACGGCTCCGGCCTCGCCCAGATCCGAAATAGCCGATCGGTTCGTAACGGCACCGAACAAGATGCCGGCGATGGGCACAAGCTGAAGCATTTTTTTCCAGCCAAATTGGTCTCGATACGTATAGACAACTTCACGCCATCCTTGAAGCTGAGAAATCATCTTGTCGTGTGATTTGCTTCCCTCGTAGAAGGCAGATAATTCATCCAGTATAGCCTGCCTGCCCACTACGTCAGAAGAGGCAAATTGGAGGCATTTAATAATAAAGAGGCGTTCTTCCTTTTCATGCGGATCATAGCCGTGAATAATGGCGATTTCCTGAAGTGTCTTCAAGGATAGGCCTAAAAGCAGCGGAATATCCGCAACAAGAGTAAAGATACCACCAACACCAGTCGTTGCTCCTTGAACGGTTGCAAGATTAGCCCTCGAACTCGTTAGCTGTTCACTGACAGCAGCCATTTTCTCAAGGGGAGCTGTGCCAGCATCTTTGACGGAAAGGATAGTCAGTTCGGGATTTGCTTCCTGAACTCTCTTGAGTACATACTTCTCCTGGATTAAATATTGTCCGCCTGTTTGAATAAAGCTGCCGATCTCATCAAGCAGCTGACCAACCTTTTCTTGAATGAATTTTGGTGTTAGGCGGTCTAACACCTTAAAGGGAAGCCGGCTGATTCGTTCCCAAATCCATACCTTTTTTTGTTCCTTTTCCCATTTTTGGATAGCCGAAAGCTCAGCCAGCAGCTGTTCTTTTGTTTCCATGTTTATCCCAACCTTTTTCTTGAATAATTTACATACGTTGAGGTATGCAGCAAAGTTTCAGGAAATTATGCTTTTTAGTGAGTTGCGGAAAGATTATGAATATAGCCTAGCTGATTTACTTACAAAGTGGATTTTGGTATACTTTCCGCAATTGAAAAGAGATTCACCTTTGTATATGTCCAAGAATAAGGCTTGGACGTTTCTACCAGGCTGCCGTAAATAGCTTGACTACAGAGTGTGTGGACTTCCTGTCCGCTATCTGTGCGTTATTATTTTTTAGGCAGCTTCCCACTAGGTGGAGGCTTTTTTATTTTCATTCACATATATGGTGCATTGGAAATGAGTGCCTTATTTATTCAAGCAAAGCATCAAATCTAAAACAGGGAGCAGGAACAGATGAAACACTTTTTTGCTTTTGAGGAGAGAGGAACAACCTACAAGCGAGAGACGCTGGCAGGTATTACTACTTTCCTGTCCATGGCTTATATTCTTGTCGTTAATCCCATCATTTTAAACCAGGCGGGAATGGATCAAGGAGCTGTGTTTACAGCGACGGCTTTATCAGCTATTATTGGCTCACTGCTGATCGGTCTCTTAGCTAATTACCCAATTGGCATTGCACCAAGCATGGGGTTGAATACATTTTTTACTTTTTCTGTTTGCATCGGTATGGGAATACCTTGGCAGACAGCTTTAACCGGTGTGTTTATTTCAGGTGTCTTATTCGTCATACTAAGCTTGCTGAAAATACGTGAATTAATTATTAACGTGATTCCCGAAGATTTAAAGCATGCTATTGCGGGCGGAATCGGATTTTTCGTTGCTTTCATTGGATTGAAAAACGCCGAGCTTGTAGTGGCAAATCCTGATACATTTATTGCTATTGGGGATTTGCGGTCGCCGACAGTGCTCCTGGCAGTATTCGGGTTTGTTGTGACGATTATTATGATGATGCGGGGAATCGGCGGCGCGATCTTTTACGGCATGGCCATTGCCGCAGCTGTCGGTATGGTTGTCGGGCTGATTGAGGTACCTGATCGCATCATTGGCGCCATTCCAAGCCTAGAACCGACGTTTGGGGTTGTTTTTAGTCACTTAGATAGCATTTTTACGCCGGATATGCTGGCTGTTATTTTTACATTTCTGTTTGTTGCCTTTTTCGATACAGCCGGCTCATTAATTGCTATTGCCTCCCAGGCTGGCTTAATGAAGGAAAATAAAATTCCTAATGCTGGCCGTGCGCTCCTGGCGGATTCATCAGCAGCAACAGTAGGGGCCGTGCTGGGCACATCAACTACAGCTGCTATGGTTGAATCAAGCGCAGGTATAGCAGCTGGAGGGAGAACAGGGTTTACTTCAATTATAATTGCCGCTTTATTTGCCGTTTCCCTGTTCTTCTCTCCGCTGCTTTCCGTTATTACGTCAGCTGTCACAGCGCCAGCGCTGATTATTGTCGGTGCTTTAATGGCAAGCGGTATTAAAAATATCAACTGGCATCGTCCAGAGGTGGCCATTCCTGCTTTCGTGACAATTATTATGATGCCGCTCACATCCAGTGTGGCAAGCGGGCTCGCTCTCGGTTTCATTCTTTATCCAGTCACTATGATTGCCAAGGGGAGAGGAAAAGAGCTTCATCCGCTTCTGTATGTATTGTTTATCGCTTTTGTAGCTTACTTCATGTATTTATAGGATAAAGCCGATTGCCGTTAAATAAAGTAAAAAAATCCCTCCTGCCTAATCTATTGTTTTGGCGGGGGGGATTTTAAATCTTTTTCCAATTGCTTTACATGTCCAGCTAATTCATCGCATACGATTTGATAAGCTGCCCACTTTTCTATCACATCTTTGCAGTAAGCAGGGTTAGGAATGTCCCAGTAAAGAACTTTCTTATCAGAAGCTAGCGGCAGGGTCAGTCCTTGGTCATAGTCCGAATCATAAATATTGACGATCAAATCTGCCTCATTAATTAGTTTAGGAGCTAGAGATGCTGGCTCCTTGTCTGTAATATCTATGTTAACTTCTTTCATTGCTTCGATAGAAAGGCTAGGATCAAGGGCTTTATCGAATGAGGTGCTAATAAAATTTAATGCAGGCTCATTTAGCTTAGAAGCCCAACCTTCTGCCATGATGCTTAGTTCATTAGATGTAGAGAAAAACAATATATTTTTACTTTTCATTGTGCTAGCCCCTTTGCCTTTGTTCTGTTTCTTTTTTACCCCTTTTTATGGAAAGTATGCTTCCATACTAGAAAAATTTTTGAAAAGATAAGGCGGAAAGTTCTAGGTGTATTGGATGGTAAGGAGGTTAATGATGGTTGGTGTGCTCGATTGTCCGGGACAAAAGGTCAATAACATGCTCATTATCATGAGAATAGTACAAGGTCGTGCCTTCCCGGCGATATTTAACGAGCCGCAGGTTTTTTAAGAAACGAAGCTGCTGGGAGACGGTAGACTGAAGCATGGACAGCTTTTGGGCAATATCGTTGACGGATTGTTCCCCGTTGAAGAGCAGATTTAAAAATTTTAGGCGTGTAGGGTCAGGTAGGGCTTTAAAGGTTTGAGAAACAATAAACAGCGTTTCTTCATCCAGCTCATAAGGGGGTTTTTGCATAGTAACTTCCTAAAGTGCAGTGCCTTTGTTTTCAGTACATCAAGTGATCATTCATAATAGAATATTGAATTTAAGCACTCATTAGTCGGATAAGTGGGAAAAAACATTCAATTGTAAGCGTTATCTTTATCGTGTATAATGTCGAAGGGGTTTAATAAACAAGATTAGTGGTAAACTTAACTATATTTTCCCCTTCATTTTGTCACCAATGCTTAGACCCCCTCTTATATAAAAATGCACTCATTTTGGAATGTTAGAAAGGAGAATAACGCATGAACTTAACTGCTAGGATTATTATTGCGTTGATCGCCGGTGCAGTGGTTGGGCTATTATTAAATATGTTCACACCTGGTGCATACAGCGTCCTAGATCCATATGTATTTGACCCGCTTGGTCAAATCTTTCTTAACTTAATCAGCATGCTTGTCGTGCCGATTGTCTTTTTCTCAATCGTGTTAGGGGCTGCCGGCCTAGGTGATCCGAAGAAGCTAGGAAGAATTGGTTTTAAAACAATTGTCTACTTCTTAGTGACCACTTCTATTGCCATCACGATCGGTTTAGCGATTGCGAGTGTCGTTCAGCCGGGAGAGGCAGGCACGTTTGATGCGGAGAATGCAGAGTTCTCAGCAGAGGAAGCTCCTCCTGTGAGCGAAACCTTACTGAATATTATTCCTAAAAACCCGGTAGAAGCGATGTCACAGGGTGACATGCTGCAAATTATCGCTTTTGCTCTTTTCATTGGTCTTGCTTTAGCGGCTTTAGGTGAAAAAACAAAGGGCATATTCAACTTATTTGAACAAGGTAATGATATTATGATGTACCTTGTTCACCTTGTGATGAAATTTGCTCCTTACGGAACGTTTGGCTTGATTGCTTCAGCTATTGGAGAACAAGGGTGGAATGCGATTCAGTCGATGGGAAGCTATATGCTTTGTGTGTTAGCTGCGCTCCTCATTCACTGTATTTTAACGTATGGAGGTACTGTGCTGCTGCTTGCGAGAAAGAGCCCGATTTGGTTCTTTAAAAACTTTGCACCTGCTATGACAGTGGCTTTCAGTACATCCAGCAGTAACGCCACATTGCCGCTTTCCATGGAAGTGGCGCAGACGAAGTTGAATATACCTAAGTCTGTCAGCTCCTTTGTTCAGCCTCTTGGCGCGACTATTAACATGGATGGAACAGCCATTATGCAAGGGGTTGCGACTATTTTCATCGCTCAGGTGTACAGTATTGATTTGACGATGGGTGAATTAGTAACCGTTGTATTGACAGCCGTTTTAGCAAGTGTAGGAACGGCCGGAGTACCAGGTGTCGGCTTGATTATGCTGGCAATGGTATTGGGCAGTGTCGGGCTTCCGGTTGAGGGTATCGGTTTAATTATTGGTATTGACCGTATTCTTGATATGACTCGTACAGCTGTTAATATTTCTGGTGACGCTGCGTGTGCGTTATATGTGGCGGAAACTGAAAAGAAGAGAACGATTAAGAAACAGCGTGACGGCGCTTAATGGAACAATAAAGCAAGCATGCCAGGAATGGCCTGCTTGCTTTATTTGGTTTTCAACTTCCAAAAATTAATATATAATTAAACGGATAGAGTCACTAATTACAAAAGCAAAAGGAGATAACCGTCCATGAATTTAGGCTTTGGAGAAGTAGCCATTATATTGATTGTAGCCTTGTTGCTTTTTGGGCCTTCTAAACTTCCTCAGCTTGGAAAAGCAGCGGGACAGACACTTCACGAATTCAAACGGGGAATGAAGGGCGTTATGGAAGACGATGAACAAAATAAGAAAACGAACCAGTAACGGAATATGCAGAAGGCTGCGGGCAATTGCTCCAGCTTTTTTTATGCAGAGGAGATGTAGAAAATAGTTGAAAATTGGCGGATAGAGTCAAATCAGTTATAATAAGTTCTTGTTGTGTGCAGCAATAGAGCAACCTGTATATATCCATACGGATCAATAAAGGGGAATTCAGTTTTTTCAGGAGGACAAGTATCAATTATGAAAACAGTCAGCAAGTTTCTAAGAAAGCTGTGGCAGAGATTTCACTTAACGCAAATTCTCATCCTGGCCATAGCTGTTACTATCTTAGCGGGACTGGGATTTGTTTTTTACTTTATGAAGTCTGCTGATGTAGAAACGCTAAAAGAAGGGCTTTCTCAATCGACGATCATATATGATGCGGAAGGAGAGAAAGCAAGCAAGATATCAGCTAAGAGTTCAGAAAGCATTCCAATTGACCAAATGCCTGAGCATTTGCAGAATGCCGTTGTGTCTATTGAGGATCATCGCTTTTACGAGCATAACGGATTTGATGTAAAGGGCATTGCTCGTGCCTTCTTCACGAATATCTTTTCTGGAGATGTCGTAGCAGGAGGGAGCACCATTACCCAGCAGCTAACCAAAAACGCTTTGCTTTCCCATGAGCGGACGTATAAGCGGAAGATAGAAGAGTTGTTTTTAGCTATTGAAATTGAAAAAGTATACAGCAAGAAAGAAATATTAGAAATGTATTTAAATACCATCTATTTCGGAAGCGGTGCATGGGGAGTTGAAACTGCATCAAAGAAGTACTTTGGCAAGGGGGCAAATGATTTAACGATTGCCGAGGCAGCTATGCTTGCAGGGATTATTAAAGCACCGTCTGCGCTTGATCCTTATAAGAATTTAGAAGGAGCGGTTGAACGCCGAAATGTGGTATTAAATCAGATGGTTAAGCATGGATATATTACGCAGGAAGAAGCAGCGGCTGCTAAAGAGGAGAACGTGAATCTAGAGGATACAAGCGGCGACCCTTTAGCGGGAAAATATCCTTACTATACGGATGCGGTGATTAGTGAAGCGATTAGCCGGTTCGGACTGACACAAGATGACCTGCTAACGAAAGGCTATGAAATTCATACTGCCTTGGATCAGGATATCCAATCTGGCCTTGAAAAGGTGTATGAGAAAGATTGGGTCTTCCCTGATTCTGTGAATGGCGATCCAACTCAAAGTGCGGCCGTGTTCGTTGATCCTAAGTCTGGCGGAGTTGTGGCGATCGTTGGCAAGCGAGGGGAGCATGTGTTTAGAGGGTTTAATTACGCGACCCAAATGCGAACATCTCCGGGTTCAACCTTAAAACCGCTTGCTGTTTATACGCCGGCTTTAGAAGAGGGCTATGAACCGACATCGATGCTGAAGGATGAGCCAATGACCTTCGGAGGTGAATACGAGCCAACGAACTATGGAGGGAATTACCGGGGAGAAGTAACCATGAAGACGGCGCTTGAAAAGTCTCTCAATGTTCCAACTGTTTGGCTCCTAGACCAGATTGGCTTATCCAAAGGTCTAGATGCGCTTGAGCGTTTCGGCATTCCACTAGTAGAAGAAGATAAGAGCTTAGCAATTGCTCTTGGCGGAATGTATAAAGGAGTGTCTCCGCTGCAAATAGCTGAGGCCTATACGACATTCCCTAATAATGGCGTGCGAAAAGACAGCTTTTTTATTAAGAAAATTGTGGGTCCAGAAGGAGAAGTAGAACCAAAGTCTGCTCCTCAGGAAACACAGGTTACGACGAAAGAAGTGACGGACGATATTAACGCTATGCTTCTGAATGTAGTCGAAGAGGGCTCAGGAAGGAATGCGAGAATTCCGGGGCTGGAGCTTGCCGGAAAAACGGGTTCAACGCAGGTGCCGATTGAAGGAGTCAGCGGAACAAAAGATCAATGGTTTGTCGGCTATACGCCGGATATCGTAGGAACCGTATGGATTGGTGTAGAGAATGCTGACGAAGAAAATCACCTTGCTACGAACAGTTCAGAGGGAGCCGTGCCGTTATTTAAAGAGATTATGCAGGAAATCGAGCCAGATCTGGAAGGCTCGTCTTTCAACGTCCCTCCGATAGAGGAAAAACAGGGAGAGAAAGAGGAAGAGGACGGCTGGTTTGATAGAGTAGTCGAGAAGTGGAAGGATTTATTCTAAAAAGGTTTACCGAGGGTAGCGGGAAAATGGCCCTCGGTAAACCTTTTGTTGTTTTTCTTTGAAAAACCAAGTGACAAAAAAGTCATAAACTAATTCGAAAAAGAGCAAAAATGAAAAATCTAATAATATCAACCTTGTAAGCGATTGCATGTTTAAATGCTGTAAAATCAATAATTCTAATTATCTAAAAATTTTTTAAAAGGTGTTGACCAATGCTGAAAAGAAGGATATGATTGTCCTCAACATACACTTAATTTTCTGAATTGAGAATATAAGTGAACACCTGGATTGAAAGGTGTTTTGCAGACAGAATAGTGAGATATTTCACTCAATACAGACTAACATGTAGCCTGAAGACACCTGGAGGAGAGATAGTATGCGCAGTGATATGATAAAGAAGGGAATTGATCGCGCTCCCCACCGAAGCTTACTTTATGCGGCGGGAGTAAAAGCAAAAGACATGAACAAACCTTTCATTGGAGTTTGTAACTCCTATATTGATATTATCCCAGGTCATGTCCATTTAAACAAATTTGCTGAAGTGGTCAAAGAAGCTATCCGCGAAGCCGGAGGCGTACCTTTCGAATTTAATACAATTGGAGTAGATGACGGAATTGCAATGGGTCACATTGGTATGAGATATTCCCTGCCAAGCAGAGAGCTAATTGCCGATTCGGCTGAGACAGTTATTAATGCTCACTGGTTTGATGGAGTGTTCTTCATCCCTAACTGTGACAAGATAACTCCAGGAATGCTGATGGCAGCTGCTAGGACGAATGTCCCTTCTGTTTTCGTATCAGGAGGTCCGATGGAAGGCGGAAAAACAAAATCAGGAGAGCCGCTTTCCCTTGTATCCGTATTTGAAGGAGTAGGAGCTCACCACTCCGGGAAGATTTCAGCAGAACAGCTGAAGGAGATTGAAGAGAATGCTTGCCCGACATGTGGATCATGTTCAGGAATGTTCACAGCAAACTCTATGAATTCCTTGATGGAGATCCTGGGCGTTACACCGCCGGGAAATGCAACGATTGTCGCTACTTCAGATGAACGTCATAAATTAATCAAGCAAGCAGTTCAGCACTTAATGAACGCGATTGAGAACGACATTAAGCCTAGAGATATTATCACAGAAGAAGCCATTGATGATGCATTTGCACTTGATATGGCGATGGGCGGTTCGACGAACACGGTTCTTCACACACTTGCTATCGCTCATGAGGCAGAAGTTGAATACGATCTAAACCGTATCAATGAGGTAGCTAAAAGGGTTCCTTATTTAGCCAAGATCAGCCCGGCTTCTCCTTATACCATGCAAGATGTCCATGAAGCAGGCGGCGTAAGCGCGATTATTAATGAGCTTTGCAAAGTTGGAGCCTTAAGCAGGGATCGAATTACTGTGACCGGAAAATCCGTTTATGAAAACGTGCAAGATGCAGAGATCAAGAACGACCAGGTCATTCGCAGAAGTGATGATCCGTACAGCCCGGTTGGCGGCTTGTCCATCCTTTTCGGAAACCTTGCACCAGACGGAGGCGTCATTAAAGTCGGTGCTGTTGACCCATCCATTAAGACCTTCACTGGTGAAGCAATCGTGTTTGACTCACAGGATGCGGCACAGGAAGGCATCAATAATGGAACAGTCAAAGCGGGCCATGTAGTCGTCATTAGATATGAAGGACCTAAAGGCGGACCGGGAATGCCTGAAATGCTCGCTCCTACAGCGGCGATCGCAGGACGAGGACTTGATAAGGAAGTAGCTTTAATTACGGACGGAAGGTTCTCAGGAGCTTCCCGAGGCATCTCAATCGGCCATATCTCACCTGAAGCAGCTGAAGGCGGTCCAATCGCTTTTATTGAAAATGGGGACAAGATCACGATTGATTTAACTAACCGTACAATTGATGTTGATTTAACTGAAGAAGAATTTGCTTCAAGAAAAGCAGGCTGGGTACAGCCTGAACCAAAGATTAAAAAAGGTTACTTAGCAAGATACTCTAAGCTTGTTACATCAGCTAACACGGGCGGAGTAATGAAAATTTAATTATTAAAAGCGTAGACGAGGTAAAAGCTGTAAGGATCCGTATTCACAGAGAGCCGGCGGGGCTGAGAGCCGGTATACCCCTTATAGCGACATCCCCTCTGAGTGCCAGTCTGAACGGAAACAATTAGGAATGGCCGAGTAACACTTACTCGTTATCAAAACGAACAATCAACTGATTGTTCACGAGGTGGCATTTGTGAAAATGTCATGAACCAGGGTGGTACCGTGAAATGAGAAAGCTTTTTTCACCCCTGCGCTTATAGGAGAAGTAGGCGTGTGGGGTGAAAAAAGCTTTTCTTTTTGGATTTTATTTTTTGAAAAGCCCCATTACTCTTGCGATTTAGAAAACAACAATTTGGAGGGAAAGTGCATGAGCGCAAAAGTAAAAACAGAAGCCAAACCGTTGACTCTGTCCATCAGTGGAGCTGATCTCTTTATTGAAACGTTGAAAAACGAAGGAGTAGAAGTCATTTTCGGCTATCCAGGAGGAGCGGTTCTTCCGCTATACGATGCTCTCTATAAAAATCCAATTCGTCACATCCTAACGAGACATGAACAGGCCGCTATTCATGCAGCTGAAGGGTATGCAAGGGTATCAGGCAAGCCGGGAGTTGTTATTGCGACTTCAGGTCCTGGAGCAACGAATCTCGTTACAGGAATTACGGATGCAATGATGGACTCGCTTCCGCTCGTTGTCTTTACCGGACAAGTAGCTACGGGCGTCATTGGGACAGATGCATTCCAAGAGGCGGATGTAATTGGAATTACCATGCCAATCACAAAGCATAATTATCAGGTGCGAGATCTAAAGGATCTCCCAAGAATCGTCAAAGAAGCGTTTCACATTGCAACGACAGGTCGCCCGGGACCAGTGCTCATTGATATCCCTAAAGATATCGCGACGACTGTTTCCAAGCCTGAATTTACTGCAGAGGTTGATCTCCCTGGATACCAGCCGAACACGACGCCTAACGTACTGCAGGTGAAAAAATTGGCGGAGGCGATTGCCCAGGCAAAGAAACCGGTCATTCTAGCTGGTGCAGGAGTACTTCACGCACAAGCTTCTGAGGAGTTAGTTGCTCTTGCCGAACGGATGGATATTCCAGTTGTTAATACCCTTTTAGGGCTCGGCACGTTCCCGGCAAACCATTCTCTATTTTTAGGGATGGCCGGTATGCATGGGACGCATACGGCGAATAAGGCCCTGTATCATACCGATTTGCTTATCAATATCGGTGCTCGCTTCGATGACCGTCTAACAGGTAACCTGCAGCATTTTGCGCCAAATGCAACTGTTGCTCATATTGATATCGATCCGGCAGAGATTGGAAAGAACGTCGATACGCATATTCCAATTGTTGCGGATGCAAAAGCAGCGCTTCAAAGATTGCTTGAAATGGAACTTATTGTGCCTCAAGCAGATGAGTGGAGAGCTATGCTGCAACAGGATAAGAAAGACTTCCCTCTATGGCATACAGAAGGCGGAGAAGGCATCTCGCCGCAGCTATTAACCAAGATGATTCACGAGTTGACGGATGGAGAAGCAATCGTTACAACAGACGTTGGCCAGCATCAAATGTGGGCGGCTCAATACTATGGTTTCAGCCGGCCAAACCGCTGGATCACATCAGGCGGGCTGGGCACGATGGGCTTTGGCTTCCCGGCTGCAATTGGTGCACAGATTGCTCATCCAGATGAGACTGTTGTCTCCATTGTAGGTGATGCCGGCTTCCAAATGACGCTGCAGGAGCTAAGCTTAATTTCCGAGCTGAATCTGCCAGTCAAGATTATTATCTATAACAACCAGGCACTTGGAATGGTAAGACAGTGGCAGGAAAGCTTCTATGAAGAAAGATATTCACAATCATTGCTCCCGCATCAGCCTGATTTCATTCAGCTAGCTGCGGCTTACGGCATTGAAGGCTATTCTGTTAATACGGAAGAGGAAGCAGCAAAAGTGCTAAAGGAAACTCTTAACCATCGCAAGCCGGTCTTGATCAATTGTCAGATCAAACCAAAAGAGAAAGTGTGCCCAATGATTGCTCCAGGCAAAGGACTTCATGAAATGATTGGGGTGAGACCATGAAACGGATAGTAACGGTGACGGTACTTAACCAAAGTGGTGTACTAAATAGAATCACAGGGCTTTTCACAAGGAGACAATTTAATATTGAAAGCATTACGGTAGGTCCAACAGAGACCGAAGGCATTTCGAAAATCACAGTGATTGTTCATGTGGAGGATGACCGCACAGCTGAGCAGGTATTAAAACAGCTGAACAAGCAAGTTGACGTGCTGAAAGTGGCCGATATCACCGAGCAGGCTGTTGTCTCCAGAGAACTTGCATTAATCAAGGTTTTGACTACCCCGCAAACACGGGCGGAGATCAATGTGATTATCGAGCCATTCCGTGCCACTATTATTGATGTGGCAAAGGACAGTGTCACTATCCAGGTTGTCGGAAACTTCGAAAAAATCGAAGCGATGATTGACCTGCTTCGCCCATACGGAATTAAAGACATGGCCCGTACAGGCCAAACAGCCTTAAAAAGAGGTTCTCAAAAGCAAGTATTAGATGCTAAACCAACTACACTTTTAAACTATTAAAACAATTATTTTGGAGGATGATGAAAAATGGCAAAAGTATATTACAACGGAGATATCAACGAAGGCGTTTTAACAAACAAGAAAGTAGCAATCATCGGTTATGGCTCTCAAGGACATGCACATGCACAAAACTTACGTGACAGCGGAGTAGAAGTAATCATCGGTTTAAGACCAGGTAAGTCTTGGGATCAAGCAGTACAAGATGGATTCGATGTAAAGTCTGTTCGCGAAGCAAGTGCTGAAGCAGATCTAATCATGATCCTTCTTCCAGACGAGTACCAGACGGCTGTATATAAAAACGAAATTGAGCCTGAATTAACAGCAGAAAAGACATTAGCCTTCGCTCATGGCTTCAACGTTCACTTTAACCAAATCGTTCCGCCGGCAGAGGTTGATGTATTCCTAGCCGCCCCTAAGGGTCCAGGCCATTTAGTACGCCGTACATATGAAGAAGGTGCAGGCGTACCAGGACTAATCGCGATTTACCAAGATGTGACTGGTCAAGCGAAGGATATTGCACTTGCTTATGCAAAAGGAATTGGATCTGCTCGTGCAGGTGTATTGGAAACTACTTTCCAAGAGGAAACTGAAACAGACTTATTCGGTGAGCAAGCGGTTCTTTGCGGCGGCGTATCTGCTCTTGTGAAAGCTGGATTTGAAACATTAACTGAAGCTGGCTACCAGCCGGAAGTTGCATACTTCGAGTGCTTGCATGAACTTAAATTAATCGTTGACTTAATGTACGAGGGCGGATTAGAAGGAATGAGATATTCTATTTCCGACACAGCTCAGTGGGGTGATTTCGTGTCAGGCCCGCGTGTTGTCACAGCTGAAACAAAAGCACGTATGCAAGAAGTGCTAGAAGATATCCAAACTGGTAAATTTGCTAAAGGATGGCTGCTTGAAAACCAGCTGAACCGTCCGGAGTTCACAGCTATTAATGAAAGAGAAAAACAACATCCAATCGAAGTAGTAGGAAGAGAACTTCGTGAAATGATGCCATTCGTAAAAAAACAAACGAAAAAGGAAGTGTCTTCTGGTGCGAAAGGTTGAGATCTTTGACACAACGCTAAGAGATGGCGAGCAGTCGGCAGGTGTAAACTTAAACACGATTGAAAAGTTAGAGATCGCTAAACAGCTTGAGAGACTTGGGGTCGATGTCATTGAAGCGGGCTTTCCAGCCGCTTCAAGGGGCGACCTTGAAGCAGTGAAGCTGATTGCTAATACTGTTAAAAACAGCTCAGTGACTGGCCTTGCACGCTCCCATAAAAATGACATTGATGCAGCATGGGAAGCATTAAAAGGTGCAGAAGAACCACGTATCCACGTCTTCCTTGCTACATCTCCTATCCATCGTGAGTATAAGCTGAAAATGTCAAAGGATGAAGTAGTAGAAAGAGCTGTGCAAGCAGTTAAATATGCGAAGGAACGTTTTGCGAAGGTTCAATTCTCTGCCGAGGATGCTTGCCGTACTGAGCTTGATTTTCTGGCTCGCATAGCGGAAGCGGTCATTGATGCAGGGGCAACCGTCGTAAATATTCCTGATACAGTTGGCTATATTACACCAAAAGAAATTAAAGATATTTTCTCTTATTTAAAGAATAATGTACCAAACATCGACCGGGCGATTCTATCAGCTCACTGCCACGATGACTTAGGAATGGCTACGGCTAATTCTTTAGCAGCCATCGAGGGCGGTGCTGGCCAGGTAGAGGGAACAATTAATGGAATTGGCGAACGTGCCGGTAACGTAGCCCTTGAGGAAGTGGCTGTTGCGCTTCACATCCGCAATGATTTCTACCAGGCTTCAACAGGATTGAAGCTAGATGAAATTAAACGTACAAGCAGTCTTGTATCTAAATTAACAGGTATGATTGTTCCAGCAAATAAAGCGGTAATCGGTGACAATGCCTTTGCACATGAATCAGGCATTCACCAAGATGGCGTATTGAAAGAGAAGACAACCTATGAAATTATCACGCCAGAGCTGATCGGCTTGAAATCTAATAAACTTGTTCTTGGCAAGCACTCAGGCAGACATGCCTTCAAGAGCAAGGCATTAGACCTTGGATTTGAACTGTCTGAGGAGAAATTGAATGAAGCATTTAGCACATTCAAGGATTTAGCAGACAAGAAGAAAGAAATCACGGAGGAAGATCTTTTCTCCATTCTTGCTGATAAACAAACAGAAACAGTCGATGTTAGCCGTTATGAGTTAAACAGTGTGCAGGTTCAATACGGTACGGAGAATATTCCTACTGCCACTATTTCTGCTACATTGCCGAATGGTGACCAAGTAACAGAAGCGGCAACAGGATCTGGAAGCGTAGAAGCGATCTATAATACGATTGAGCGCCTAGTGAATGAACCAGTGACACTGCAAGACTACAAAATCAATTCAGTTAGTGCAGGGCGTGATGCATTAGCAGAAGTATACGTACGCATTAACCATAAAGAAATTGAAACGAGCGGACGTGGAACAGCTCAAGACGTTCTTGAAGCTTCTGCCCGCGCATACCTAAATGCGGTTAACCGAGTGTTGACATTAGAGGCACAGCAGAAGGAATTGCAAAAAGTACATCACATTTAATGTAACGGGGGAGTTAGCGTGAAAAAGAATATAGCAGTATTGCCTGGGGATGGAATTGGAAGAGAAATTGCGAAGGGAGCCGTAGCTGTTCTAGAAGCGGTTGGAAAGCGATTTGGCCATGAGTTTACATTTGAATATGCAAACATTGGCGGAGCAGCCATTGATGAATCGAATACACCGCTTCCTGAGCAAACACTAAGCCTTTGCCAACAAAGTGACGCAGTACTATTGGGAGCTGTCGGCGGTCCTAAATGGGATAGCCTTCCTTCCGACATTCGTCCAGAGCGTGGTCTTCTTGCTATTCGCAAAGAGCTCGGCTTATTCGCTAACCTTCGTCCGGTCGTTGGGTTCCAAAGCCTGCTGCATTCTTCTCCGCTTAAGCCTGAAATTGCAGAAGATGTGAACTTAATGATTATCCGCGAGCTTACTGGCGGATTGTATTTCGGCAAGCCAAGTGAGCGGCGCGGAGCTAATCAAGAGGTCGTAGTAGATACGTTGCAATATACAAGAGCAGAGATTGAACGTATCGTTGAAAAGGGCTTTGAATTTGCTTCCATTCGCAATAACAAGCTGACTTCCGTCGACAAAGCGAACGTTCTTGAATCAAGCCGAATGTGGCGTGAAGTGGTAAACGAAGTAGCAGAGCGCTACCCGCAGGTTGAAGTAGAGCATATGTATGTAGACGCGGCGGCGATGAAGTTGATCAGCAATCCAAAAGAATTTGATGTGATTGTTACTGAGAACCTATTTGGAGATATTCTGAGTGATGAAGCTTCAATCATTACAGGCTCCCTCGGCATGCTGCCTTCAGCAAGCCTGGCGGAAGATGGATTTGGCTTATATGAACCGGTCCATGGCTCAGCGCCAGATATTGCCGGTCAGAACAAAGCTAATCCGATGGCAATGATTCTGTCAGGAGCATTGATGCTGAAGTATTCCTTTAATTTAAAAGAAGAAGCAGAATTGATCGAACGAGCTGTACAGGAAACATTGAAAGCCGGTTACCAAACACCAGACCTTAAGTTAACAGAAGGCAAAGTGGTGGGAACGGACGAAATGATTGACTTAATTATTAAGCGAGTAGAAGAGGGAGCAACAGTATCTTCAGAAGCAGACGTATATATGTAATCGAAGATTTATCGTGATATATGAGAGGGTTCCGGTGTGCTTCGTTAGAGACCGGAACACCTCTTTTTTCAAAATAAGACAGTGAGGGGGGCTGTTGTATGGCACCTAAGACAATTATCGAAAAAATTTGGGAACAACATATAGTACATCAGGAAGAGGGGAAGCCCGATCTCTTATATATTGATCTTCATTTAGTGCATGAAGTGACATCGCCACAGGCTTTCGAAGGCTTGCGTATGAATAACCGTCGAGTGCGCCGTCCGGATTTAACGTATGCTACGATGGATCATAATGTGCCGACGGTAAACCGCAATGTCATCAATGACCCTATTTCAAAGACACAAATGTCAACACTTGAGCAAAACTGTAAGGAGTTCGGCATCGAGTTAGCAGATATTAACCACCCCGACCAAGGGATTGTTCACGTTATTGGACCAGAGTTAGGGTTAACTCAGCCAGGGAAAACCATTGTGTGTGGAGACAGTCACACATCTACACACGGCGCTTTCGGTGCTTTAGCATTTGGCATCGGTACGAGTGAGGTTGAGCATGTGCTTGCTACCCAAACATTATGGCAAACAAAGCCAAAGACTCTTCAAGTGAAGGTAACTGGAGAGCTTGGCTTTGGTGTAACTGCAAAGGATCTGATTTTAGCCGTCATCGCGAAATATGGTGTGAATGCCGGTACGGGCCATATTATTGAATATACAGGCGAAGCTATTCAAAATCTTTCTATGGAAGAGCGAATGACTGTCTGCAACATGTCCATTGAAGCAGGTGCTCGCGCTGGGTTAATCAGCCCAGACGAGAAGACAGTAGAGTATTTAAGAGGCCGCCGTTATGCACCTCAGGGAGAAGAGTTTGATAAGGCGGCAGCGTACTGGTTGTCTCTTGCCACTGATGAAGGTGCTGAGTATGATCGCACGCTTGAAATTAAAGGAGAAGAGATCGAGCCTCAGGTCACTTGGGGCACAAATCCTTCTATGGGAAGCGGCATTAGCGCTTCCGTACCAACTCCAAGTCAATTTGAACGTGAGGCAGACCGTGAGTCCGTAGCTCGTGCGTTGGAATATATGGGTCTTGAGGCTGGTACAAAACTTGAGGACATCGCGGTTGATTATGTATTTATTGGCTCTTGTACGAATTCTCGCCTAAGCGATCTGCGCGCTGCTGCCCAGGTAGCGAAGGGCCGGAAAGTGCAAGAAGGAGTAACTGCTATTGTCGTACCGGGCTCTCAAACAGTTAAGAAAGCAGCGGAAGAAGAGGGCCTAGATAAAGTCTTTACAGAAGCAGGTTTTGAGTGGCGCGAATCAGGCTGCAGCATGTGCTTAGCAATGAATGACGATATCGTTCCTTCAGGAAAGCGATGCGCATCTACTTCTAACCGTAACTTTGAAGGCCGCCAAGGAAATGGCTCAAAAACACACTTGGTCAGCCCGCAAATGGCCGCTGCCGCTGCGGTAACAGGGAAATTCACTGACGTACGCAAATTAGCAGAAGTTCATCAATAAGGGGGAAGTAGAATGGAAGCCATCAACAAGTTCAACGGAGTTGTCTGCCCTCTCAATCGTGCGAATATTGATACGGACCAAATCATCCCGAAACAGTTTTTAAAACGTATTGAACGGCAAGGCTTTGGCCAATATGTTTTTCATCATTGGCGCTTCGATGACGAAGGAAATAAAAGAGAAGATTTTATTATGAACCAGACACAGTATGAGAATGCGGAAATTTTAGTGGCAGGCGAAAACTTCGGCTGCGGCTCTTCTCGCGAGCATGCACCTTGGGCTTTGCTGGATTATGGTTTTAGAGTCGTGATCGCTCCGAGCTTTGCGGATATTTTTTACAATAACTGTGTGAAAAACGGCATTTTGGCGATCCGCCTGACAGAGGAAGAAGTAGAAGAACTTATGAAAAAAGCAGAAGAGCCTGGTTACCGTCTATTCGTTAATTTGAAGGACCAGGACGTTTTTGACCGAAAAGGGTTCGTAGCGGAATTTGATATTGACCCTTATTGGAAAGAAATGCTGTTAAACGGCTGGGACGAAATCGCTGTTACCTTAAACCTGGAAGATAATATTAAGAAATATGAAGAGAAAATCGCAGCAGGAAAGTAATTTACTCTGCGGGTCTGTTCAGAAAAGAGCTGCGGAGTTATTCGCGGCTCTTTTTTTGAAAAATTGGGTTTTCTGGAATGAACGGGAGGGAAAAAGGGAAGAGTGATATGGGACTGTCAGACAAAGAGGAGGTAAAGAACATGGAATACAGAATTGAACGGGATACAATTGGGGAAATGAAGGTACCGGCAGATAAATACTGGGGGGCACAGACACAGCGAAGCAGAGAAAATTTTCGCATCGGTCAGGAAAGAATGCCACTTGAAGTTACATATGCGTTTGCACAATTAAAGAAAGCGGCTGCTATTGCTAATACAGAGTTGGGCAAGCTGTCAGAAGAGAAGAAGGAAGCCATTGTTCAAGCTTGTGATGAAGTCATCGATGGAAAATGGGATGAGCATTTTCCGCTAGTTGTCTGGCAGACAGGAAGCGGTACGCAATCCAATATGAATATGAATGAAGTTGTCGCAAGAAGAGGGAATGAAATTGCTGAGAAGGAAAAGTGGATTCATCCAAATGATGATGTGAATATGTCGCAAAGCTCTAACGACACTTTCCCAACAGCTATGCATATTGCTGCGTACACAGCAGTTGAGAAGAACCTGAAGCCTGCACTTGCCCAGTTTAGAAATACACTAGAGCAAAAAGAAAAAGAATACATGGACTTAATTAAAATCGGACGCACTCATCTTCAAGATGCTACACCGCTCACATTGGGTCAGGAAATCTCAGGCTGGCGCAAGATGGTGGAGCGCAGCGTAGAGATGATTGAACAGTCTCAGGAATACCTTTTGAGCCTGGCTATCGGCGGCACAGCTGTAGGCACAGGCATTAACGCGGATCCTTCCTTCGGCGATAAAGTAGCGAAGCAGCTTGAAGTACAAACAGGCTATGCTTTCTACTCTTCCCCAAATAAGTTCCATGCGTTAACCAGTCATGATGAGATTGTTTATTTCCATGGAGCGCTCAAGGCGCTTGCTGCCGATATGATGAAAATTGCTAATGATGTGCGCTGGCTGGCAAGCGGTCCAAGAAGCGGTATTGGCGAGCTGTCCATCCCTGCAAACGAGCCGGGAAGCTCTATTATGCCCGGTAAAGTAAACCCGACGCAAAGTGAAGCTATGACGATGATTGCCTCTCAGGTGTTTGGCAATGATGCGACTGTCGGATTTGCAGCGAGCCAAGGGAACTTTGAACTGAATGTCTTTAAGCCGGTGATTATTTATAATGTGCTTCAATCGATTCGCTTACTCGGAGATGGCATCCGTTCATTTGATGAGAAGTGCGCGGCAGGCCTTGAAGCCAATCGTGATGTCATTAAACAGCTAATGGAGCGTTCTTTGATGCTGGTAACTGCTCTTAACCCGTACATTGGCTATGAAAAAGCGGCTGAAATTGCTAAGCTGGCCCATAAAGAAGGAAGTACTTTAAAAGAAGCAGCCATCAAGACAGGCTATTTAACCGAGGAGCAATATGACGAGTGGATTGATCCGGCTAAAATGGTTAACCTTCCCTAAATAATAAAGAGAGCCTCTGACAGAGTTGTCAGAGGCTCGTTCCACATTTATGAAGTTGTAAAAGTTATTTTTGGAAACCGTTCATTTGTTGTTGAGCCATTGCTACAAGACGCTTTGTGATTTCTCCACCTACAGAACCGTTAGAACGAGAAGTAGAATCTGCGCCAAGTTGTACACCAAATTCTGAAGCAATTTCGAATTTCATTTGATCAATTGCTTGTTGTGCACCTGGTACTAACAATTGGTTGCGGTTATTGCTGTTGCTGTTGTTGTTTGCCATGTTTTGTCATCTCCTGTTGTTTTTTATTTTTGGTTGGGCCGCTGGATTTGCACCAGTCCGCAATAGCTTGCGTCCAGACTATCTGGTTGGCCCATCAATGATATAGAGAAGTATTTGCTGTTTGTACTACTAGTATGTTTAGCTTGAAAAAGTTTATGCAATAATAAATAGTGGTAATTTATTCCTTATGCGTTTGCTTTATCGCGTGTTTTGTCTGGTTATGTGTTATACTAATGTACATAAAAACGAGTGCTTAAAAGAAGCGGCTGCATGATTTCTCTCTTCGGATGGCTGGTTCCTTTTCCTATGGTTTATAGATCAAAAACAACGGCTTCCAGTCAGCCTGGATATCTTGTTCAGCCGTCCTTATGAAGGGAAGCAGAGAGAATTCTCAGGAGAAAAATGAGGTGTCAACATAATGACAGAATACGACCGCAATGTAAAAAATCGTCTCAGTCGTATAGAAGGCCAGATTCGTGGTGTTCTTAAAATGATGGAGGAAGAAAAAAACTGTAAAGACGTAGTGACACAGCTGTCTGCTATACGCTCAGCTATCGACCGTTCTATTGGACTGGTCGTAGCTAAAAATTTAGAAGGCTGTATTCGTGAAGCCCACGAACAGGGCCAGAATGCAGAAGAATCCATCCAAGAAGCAGTAGATATGCTTGTACGAAGCAGATAAGCTGCCCTGTTAAACAGGGCAGCTTTTCATTTTGTTTATTGCTGATTAGGAGGTGTTTCATCCATAAAAGGGATGACCTCTTCGATATTAGCGGTAAGAGAATCCTCTCGCATATGCACAGATCCTCCGGACATTCCCTCATTGATCATTCGGTCGATATCTAAATACACCTGGTCTCTGCCTTCAAATTGTGTATCCGGCAGAAAGGGAAAATGTTCGTGTTTGTCTTTCAAGGCAAACCCCTCCTTACCATTTAATATGTTCAGGGAAAGAAGGAGTTATTCATAGCCCCCAAGTCTAGCTGTCATAAACATGAAAAAGCATCAGCTCGTGTATCTGCTGTTCGAGCTGCTCGCGTTCTTGAGGTATATCCGACAGCCATTCAATCGTTCCATCGCTGAAGTAGTTGCCCGTTAACCGCTGCTTGTGATAGTAGAAAGAAAACGACCAGCCAGGCAATTTTTGTTCTTTATAAAGCGGCTTATATTGAAAATGAAGCAGCATTTTGTCACCCCATTTTTATCGTAACATTCTCCTTAATACTGGACAATATTTGCTAATTTTTGCAGAATCCACTTATAATGAAAGAGCCGGATTAGCCGGCGATCACAGATGGAAGGTGAACAAAGAGATGGGTTTTATTGGATTGCTTATTTTTATGGCACTTATCGGAGCAGCCATCGGAGCAGTAACCAACGCTATTGCTATAAAGATGCTGTTTCGTCCTTATAATTCAATTTACATTGGTAAATGGAAGTTTCCGTTTACACCAGGTTTAATTCCAAAGAGAAGAGGAGAACTGGCCCAGCAGATCGGCCGCATCGTTGAAGAACATTTACTGACACCTGCCAGTTTGGAGAAAAAACTGCAAGAGCCTGTGTTCCGCCAAGAGGTAAAATCTATGCTTCAGCAGGAAGTAAAGCCGCTTTTGGCATCTGAAAAAACAGTATCGTCCCTTTTGGAAGACCTTCACTTTAGCCAGCCGGGCAAGCGTGCGGAAGAATGGGTCGAGAAGTGGATAGATGATAAATATGACCATATTAAAGGTTTCTATTTGCATCAAACAGTCCGCGAGTCACTCCCAGCTGAATGGCTAGATGCTTTAGAAGGCAAGGTGCCTGATGTTTCTTCTTACATTTTGCAAAAAAGCTCTGATTATTTTTCCAGCATGGAAGGAAAATGGCGCATTAAAAGAATGGCAGATGATTTCTTGTTCGAACGCGGCAAGCTGGGAAGCATGCTGCAAATGATTTTAGGAAACACATCGCTCGAGGACAAGATTCAACCTGAAATTTTAAAGTTTATAAATAATCCGGGTACAAAGGAATTGCTGGACAGTGTGCTTATGCAGGAGTGGGAAAAGCTGCTTGATCGGAAATGGGAAGATATCTTCGAGTATGTCCCAGAGGAACAGGCTTTAAGCAAATTAAAACAGTTTGTTCTGCACCAGTTAAATATCCCGGCATTGCTTGAGCGTCCGGTGGCTGATTTCCTTCAGCCGCTTGAAGGAAAAATTATTGATGAAATCATTCCGTCTGTTGTTGACCATGCGGGTGAAGCAGCGATTTCCCGCGTACCTGTAATCATGAAGAAGCTGGGAATTGGAGAAATTGTACGGAACCAGGTCGAGACGTTTTCGCTTCAGCGGCTGGAACAGATCGTACTGGATATTTCCCGCCGGGAGTTAAAGATGATCACTTTCCTGGGCGGCCTGCTTGGGGGAGGAATTGGTCTTGTACAGGCAGTAATTGTCCACTTCATCGGGTGAAATTCTCGTCAACGGCTGCATAGTCTGTTAAAGTGGAGTCATGACTATATTAGAGGAGGAAGAAGATGGCGACGAATTTATATGATCAAGCATACGAGTTAGAGAAAGGCTTGAGACAAAGCGAAGAATTTCATACTCTGAAAACTTTGTATGAGCAAGTGAATGCGAACGAAGAGGCTAACGGAATCTTCGCAAACTTCCGGGACATTCAAGTGAGACTGCAAGAAAAGCAAATGAGCGGACAGGAAATCACACAAGAGGAAGTACAGCAGGCTCAGAAAGCCGCTGCACTTGTCCAGCAGAATGAGCTGATTGCTAAGCTGATGGAAGCGGAACAAAGAATGAGTACAGTGATTGGCGACATTAACAAAATCATGATGAAGCCGCTTGAAGAAATTTACGGAACATCTGAACAAAACTGATCGCGTCTAGGCACAAGTAAAGAGAAATGCACGCAGACAGCTTCAAACAAATAGTTTGGAGCTGTTTTTTTGTTCAGCAAAAAAGGAACGTTGTTCTAAAGCTTGTTCCCTCTTCATACTGTTTAAAAAGAACGGACAACAAGAAGGAGGAACATGCTATGGCCTATAAATTGTTAGCAATTAATATAGATGCTCTCCAGTGGCAAAACCGGGGGCGTGTGATGAAGTCCACAAAAGAAGCTATTCGGTATGTGCACAAAAAGCAAGTGGCTATTTGCTTCTATTCAAATCGTGAGCTGGCGCTTGTCAAAAAAGCAGCGAAATCACTTCATCCGCAAAGCTGCTTAATTGCTCACGGTGGTGCGTATGTTTCTTCAGAGTCAGATAAACCAGTCTTTATTCAGCGGATTAATGAAGATGTCGCTTACGAGATTGTGCAGTTTCTAGAATCCTTTGATTGCCGCCTGACTTTATCAAATGAGAACTTTTCTGTGAGCAATCGAGGAAGGCTTCCAAAGACACTCGTTAAGCGAAACGTGTGGCAGCGCACACAAAGATTCCTCTATTCTCAATATTTTGTTGACTCCTTAGCTGAACATTTATTTGAGGAGCGCATTTCTCCTTTATCTATGCAGGTTACTTTCTTCCGTCCGTCAGAAAGAGAAGAAGCTGTGCAAGCTTTAAATAACATGTTCCACGAGCTTTCTTTCACAAAGAAGGGCAGGGATGAGGTCGTCATTAGTGCTTCTAATGTATCCAAATGGAACAGTATTCTTTATTTAGCTGATCGAATGGACATTCATCGCTCTGAAATAGCAGTCATCGGCGCAAATGAAGACGATGAACAGGCTGTAAGAGAGGCAGGTATAGGCATCGCTATGGGAGATGCACCATTGAATATTAAGAAGGCGGCCAACTGGGTAACAAGGAAGAAAGAAGAAGGCGGCGTCCATTATGTGATTAAAGAGCTGTTCAGAAAGCAAAGGCGGGTAGAAACGGAAGAGGTGAATAAGTTCGAATAAAGAGGGCGGCTAATTTAGCCGCTTTTTTTATTCTTGACCGTCAGGCTGCTGTTTCAGTATGCTAAGGAAAGCAACTAGTAGGAAGGTGAATGAGCGTGTTAATTTATATAAAAGGATTACAAGATGACCGGTTTGCCCGTCCATTGCAGCTGATTGCCAACTTGTTTTTCGAAGAAACGGAAGTGTGCATGGAGGAAAATGAGCAGAGCGATTTGACGATAGATATTCGTTTAAAGGAAGAGAGCGGCCAAGCTCATGCGATGGCCGTATTGACAGCCAAGCCATCTGACAAGGAATATACAGCGAGCTATACGAAGAAGCTCACAGCTGATGGGGATAAAGAGCGGTTAAAGCAAATGAAAATGGTCGCTTCTCACGTCTTCTTAAGTGTTTTGCAGGAATATACGAGTATCACACAAAAATGGGGGATCTTAACGGGAATGCGGCCCACGAAGCTGTTCCATAAGCATCGTCAGGCTGGTTTGACGACGGAGGAAGTACGCCAAAAGCTTCAAAGTGAGTATATGATTACAGAAGAAAAAATCGACTTGATGGAGAAGATTCTCGAGCGCCAGCTGACAATGGTGCCAGATTTATATGATGTAAAGGATGAAGTGAGTATTTATATCGGCATTCCTTTCTGTCCGACGAAGTGCGCTTACTGTACCTTCCCCGCTTACGCCATTCAAGGAAAGCAAGGAAGAGTGGCGTCTTTCTTGAGCGGCCTGCATTATGAGATGGAGCAGATTGGCCGCTGGCTGCAGGAGAAAGGCGTGAAAATTACAACTGTCTATTACGGTGGTGGAACGCCGACTGCTATTACAGCGGAAGAAATGGACGAGCTGTATGCTTTGATGTACGAAGTATTTCCGGATGTCGAAAATATTCGGGAAATTACTGTAGAAGCAGGACGTCCGGACACCATTACGCCTGAGAAGCTGTCGATTTTGAAGAAGTGGAATATTGACCGAATCAGCATCAACCCTCAATCCTATACACAGGAGACACTAAAGGCGATCGGCCGTCATCATACAGTAGAAGAAACGATTGAAAAGTATCATATGGCTAAGCAGAGCGGTATGAATAATATTAATATGGATTTAATTATCGGACTGCCTGGAGAAGGGACAGAAGAGTTTGCACACTCTCTGGATGAGACAGAGAAGCTGATGCCGGAATCATTAACCGTCCACACGTTATCCTTTAAGCGCGCTTCAGAAATGACGCTTAATAAAGAGAAGTATCAAGTAGCAGACCGTAAAGAAGTGGAGAAAATGATGAATATGGCTGAAGAGTGGACAAGTGATCATGGGTACGTTCCGTATTACTTATATCGTCAGAAGAACATTCTCGGCAACCTGGAGAACGTTGGTTACTCAAAGCCGGGCCAGGAGAGCATCTATAATATTATGATCATGGAAGAGGTCCAAACGATTATTGGCATTGGCTGTGGAGCCGCAAGTAAATTTATCGATCGCCATACAGGCAAAATCGAACATTTCTCCAATCCGAAGGACCCCAAAACGTATAATGAGCGGTTCGTCGAGTACACGGAGAAGAAACTTAACAAACTGAACGAGCTGTTCTCGGATCTTCCTGTCCGCTAACATACACGACTGACTCATAAAAAGACCAGCTAATTAAGGCATGTAGTTCAGGTAATGCGAAGAAAATATTCAAGAAACAAGTAAAGTAACATACTAAAATACAGTGTGTTTAACACCATAACTAGTCGTATAAATAACAAAACGGAACGCTTGGGTCTAATATCCAAGCGTTCCGCTTTATTATCATTGTCTAATCAAAGCCCCACTTACTTAGTAACCAAGGTTCTTCTCTGCATATTCTTTTTTCATTCTCTTTATGCACTGAGTAAAGAGATAGATAAAGCTAAGAATTATTAATATAGAAGCCCAAAGCATCCAATCAATCTTCGGCAGCATAAAATATGCCTTAAAAATAACATTACTTCCAAAAATCATTAAGGATAAAGCAAGTAAAAAATAAAATTGAACAAATTTGCTGTAATGTATGAGTCCTACATTCCACCATTTTTTTCGGTTTTTCATATACTTTTACCTCGGCTAAATATAAAGTTATAAATTTTGTTATTGTATAAGCCTGCTCGTTAGTTTAGACAATCCTTCACAAGCTCTACATATACTTTAACATAAAATTATAATTACCTACTTGGTATACAAAAATCAATATAGTAAAAACATGATCGGCAACATAATAATTAGCACTTTGACAATGGCTGTTGTCATTTGTTGTTTTGGTTGTAATTTTGTATGTTATTAGTTAATAATCGTTCATATATGAACGAAAAATAAGAGACCAAATCATATGCGATTTGGTCTGCTAATGAGCATGCTATAGCGTATGTTTCTCCACGGAAACGGAGCTGCTTATAATTAAGGCCGGTTTTTTTGATCTATTCTCTTGGGTACAGCCCTTTTGCTGTCATCTCATTAATAATCTCTTCGATTTCTTCAACAGAATGGCCGAGGATTAAGCCGACTACTTTAGATACTTTTTTATCATCTGGAAAATAGCTCGCATCTAATAAGCTTAACGGCACGAATTGCTTCGCATCTATATAGCTTTTAACAGTAGGCAGTACACAGTTAAAATCACCCGTCCACTCTAGATTGCAAAGCCGGACGACTGACGTTCCATATTTTCTCCTTACGGCAGGGTACAGCAATAGCCCGCATGTGGAAGCGTTAAATCGCACGTTAAGGTCGATAAAATAGTACTGATTGCCACGGATAAGTACATCAAAGCCAGCAGCGCCTACATACCCTTTGTCGGCGGCCTTTTTCATGATCCAGTAGCCGGTTTCTACGATGCTTGCCATAAACTCCTCTGCTTCCGAACTGATCCAGCTTCCGCGGAAGCAGCCGTCTTTATTCACGAGTTGTTCAGACTGACCTAAAAATTTAATGTCGCCCTTTTGGTTAACTGTGTAATGAACTGACATGTTGCGGTCGTGGGAAATAAACTCTTCCACAATAAGATTAGACAAATCACAGAAAGAGTCATCAAGCTCATACAGCTGTTCTTTCTTTTCCACGAACAGCACACCGCTGCCCCCTGAAGTGGGGCGACCGTCTCCTGACTTCAATACAAAAGGGAAGGAAGGCATTTTCTGTAAAAGCTGCTGAAGACTCATTGTTCTTCTACCGGGAACATTTTCAGGAGGAACAAGCTCAGGAATGCTCTGCTTATCACATAGATAGGCGTGCATTTCCGGTTTCACCCAGTACAGGTCTGGTGAAACCTTGTCATCCGGATGAGGATATTGGAAGATTACCTGTTTTTGCTGCTGCTGCAGCTGGTGAAGGATCTGGATGTATTCTTCATCTGTCCGGTACGTATAAAGCACAGAAGGAGTATGTAATCCAGCCTTATGCAGAAGCTGCAGTGCTGCTTCTGTTGCTGCTCCCTCGTGGCAGATGACAGGCGCATTGCCTGCTACGCATAGCTCTCTTCCCGTCAGTGCTTCCAGGCTGAGCACATCACCGGCAAAATGCTCGTAATCCTGAGCGTATAGCTTAGGCGAGTAAATATACTCTGACCCATATATTTCTTGAATGGTCTGTGACGGGCGGATAGATATACCCCGCTGTTCTTTTAAAAGAGCCATTTCTTCCATGAAAATTCCTCCCAAATATCTTCTTTTTTCTTAGTACTTGTCCCGATATAGGCCCTTTGCATGCTAAGAAGTGGAGAAATATAGTGAGCAAGGGACGCACATGCTTTAACGAAGTTCATAGCAATCTATTTATACACAGTTCTATAACGTTTTAAGCCATTAAAATAGTAAATTTTTTGAAAAAAATATCCTTTTGAAAAAACACCTAAAAAAAGTAGAGAGGGCCCTACACAATAGGGCCTCTCTGCTCACACATGAAAAAGAACAAGCTTGCCGAGTGGAGAAGCGCAACGATATGTATAATCTTCATAAGCATAATGGTGAAGGAGTTCCATCCCTTTATCCTTTGCCTCCTGGTCATTTTGAGCTTCAAATGATTCGTCTAAAAGCTTTTCGCCGTTCTTTTCAAACACTGTCAGCTTATATACCATTCCTCTGCCTCCTTATATTGTTTTTACTATTGTAACTCAGTTTGCAATTTTCTGAAATATTTAAGCGGTGTTTAAGAGGATTTTTTTCATCTTTAGTTAAAGGGAAGAATTACAAGTCTATACTTTTGAACAATCACAAAAGCATTTAAAGTACTGTACCACCATTCTTGTAAAGCTGCTGTAAAATAATAGACAAAAAAATTTTAGTTTATTACTTATTGGGTATATAGGAAATATATTGAAAATATGTATTTATGCAAACGATCAAGCCATATACATACTATTCATTTACTTCCTAGTTCATTCCATACATACAGATTGGGAATGATAGGGGATATTCAGCCCTTGCAGATTACTATAAGATAATGCATATATCTTATTCGGTTTTCTAAGGGGGTATTTTCTTATAAACGATAAAGAGGGGTGTGTTCGCCTATGAATGTATCTACAGGAATAGCTGGGCTAGATAAAATCTTAGACGGGGGAATGCCAAAAGGGACTGCTGTTATCTTAGAAGGTCCGCCTGGTACTGGAAAAACAACCATCGGTATTCAGTTTTTATATGAAGGAATTATTCGCGATAATGAAACAGGCATCTTCATCACGTTTGAAGAGTTCCCTGATCAAATATATAAAGATATGAAATCCTTTGGCTGGGATTTAAGGGATCTTGAAAGAAAAAATAAGCTTAGAATTATCGGGTTATCTCCTGATATTTTAGTAGAACAAATGATGATGCCAGATGGCTTGTTTGAGCAGACGGTGAAGGAGCTGGATTGTAAGCGGCTTGTCATTGACAGCATTAGTCTTTTTCGTTATTTAGATGGAGAAGAAGAGGGAAAAAACGCCAAAAGTTTTTTACAATCCGGAATATTATACGGAAGTTTGGTCTTACTTCACTGCTAATTCAAGAAATGTCATATCTAGAGCGGGGGCATATTCCTTTTGAACATTTTGTTGTTGACGGAGTGATCCGCTTATTTTTAAGAGAGCAAAAGCAGACTTTTAGAAAAAGAACTTTGGAAGTAACAAAAATGAGGGGCACCAGAATCATGGAAGGCGAACATATTTTTGATATTTCAGATGATGGAATTTACGTTCTGCCTGCCGCTCAAACGGTGAAAGATCAGTACTTAAGTGACCGGGAAGAAAAGGTGAAAACCGGCATCTCTAAGCTTGATCACGTCTTGGGAGGCGGGATGACAAGGGGTGCTGTGTATGTGCTGGATACCGGCAGCAAAACGAACTTTAGAGAAGTCATCGGAGCGATTTATGAGGAGCGGGTAAAGGCGGGAGATGGTATTTTAAGCCTCCTTTCCGGCTCTCAAACTATCCACGAACTAAGGTCTCTTGTGAGTTTTTTTGGTACTGAACTCGATCAATTAAAAGAACAAAAAAAGCTCTATTTTATTGAACATTATGACCGGCCCCTGCCAACAGGGTGGGAGGACGCTGTGTTTCGGGTTTGGAATATGACCAATGAAGAATATGAGGGGTTTTTAAGAAACCAATGCTTCTCTATGCTAAAAGACAGTAAAAGCAAGGGAACTAACTGGTTTGCCAGTTATGACTTGAATACGGTCATTAATGAAAGAGGAACGGACTATGTATTAACATCCTTTGCAAAGGAGGCGGCTGTTTTAAGGTCGATAGGAGTGACGGTCTTAGTATTATGCAATTTTAAAGAAGTTGGTGAGCAGGTTGCCTCCTTTTTAGAACGTATATCCAACGGGGTGATTCAAACATGGGTTGATGGCTCCTATCAGTATTTACAAGTGACCAAGTCTCCAGATGGACAGATTTCACAGCCTTATTTGCTGGAAAGCATTGAGGAGAAACCATATATCCGTTTAGTGTAAAGGAGGGACGTATCATGGCAAATAAAGAGTCACTGGCTCTTGAACTAGAATGCACGATGTTATTTGAGGCCAATCCTTATTTAATTGAGACCGCTAGAGGGCTGGAAAGCAGACTCGGAAGGAAGAGTGAGGACCTGGAGCCGGTTTTAGAGCTTTTAGTTAAACAAGGCATTCTTCAAAAGATAGGCGCTGGGCCGTCTGCCGTTTTCCGCTACCAGGAACCAACCACCCATAGTGAGTTTGATTTCACAAGCGAGCTGGAGCCGATATGAATACACCATTAGAGCTCACGGCTGAATTACAGGAAGTCTACGCCAATCAATACGGGTGGACCGTGTTTATAACTGACAAAAATGGAGAGCTCATTCTTCCGCCAAAGGGGGAAAACCTCCTTTGCAACCGGATGCTTGATGAACTGTTGGATCAAATAAAGGAGAGCGTAAAGAGTAAGTGGAAGATTTCTACGCCTCTCCTTTACGATTTTTTTCCGGGGATCTATATAGGCGCAGCCCCACTAAATGTCGGTTCAACATGGTTACTGTGGACGGGGGCCATGGTAGATAAAGAGCAGGGTTTATCTGTAAAAAAACAGCTTTCTCTCATCAGCGAAGAGGATCCAGAGCCCATCCTCAAGCAGGCACCCGCTTTAACTCAGGAAAACAAAAAGCAATGGCTGCTTAAAACAAAGAAGCTGGCTGAGCTGATATCATTATGTATAAAAGAGAGTGAAGATTTTGATTCTAACGAACGAATAGAGTATTTTCGAAAAGCGATTCAAATGAACAGGGAAGAATGTTTCCAGCTTTTATCAAGGATTTTAGATAGCAGCTATGAGGTTGATTTCTTTGGAATAGCAGAAGCTCAGTCGGAGGATGTCTATGACATTACGGCGATGATTGGAGAAGACACAGAACTTTTCCGGGGCACGAGGTTTTCTCTAGGGGAAGGGTTCCTTGGCCGTGCTCTTCTAACGGGGGAGGACACGTACTGGGAGGACATAGGCCAGGACCCTAAGGCCTCCTTCTTTCAATCGTCGGGAATACAGCCCAAATCCTTATTCTGTTTTCCCTTTAAATTACGGGATGGTTCCTTTAATCTCTTTTTTGGCGGCAGCCGTTCATCTGAAGTGCTCTCTCAAAAGGAAAGGGAAGTAGCTAAAGAGACAGCCGTCCTTACGGAAGTGGCTCTCCTGACTCAATCGCTGCAATCAGAGAACACACAACAGCTAAACTATTTATCATCTTTAGCGGATATCTGCAAGCTCATGGCCTCCGTTCCCGAATACAAAAAAATCACTTATATCCTGGTCGATATAAGTATGAATTTAGTAAAAGGCCCTTTTTCCTGTGTGTTTGTACAAAGTCCTGAAAGTAAAAAAATACAAATGATTTCCCGAGGGAATGTAAAGGGGGAAGTGGAGAATTATTTAAAAGAAGCCGCTAGGCGCTGCTTTTCTTCTTCAGCTCTTATAGAAAAAGCAGAGCCGAGGCTTAATGAGGATACAGGAGTCCAGCCGGTTATCGAATGTCCCTTATTATTTAAGGCTGTTTTCGTATAGATTGTTGCTTTCTTGACCAAACTTGTAGAAGGCTTGTATAATAGGGTTTAGGAGGCGTTCAGTATGTGGAAAGA
>NZ_JWJE02000026.1 GCF_000812025.2 Bacillus thermotolerans | reverse complement strand
AGTCTTTTCTATAAATGGTGTCAACGCCAATAAAACGCTGAAAAAGGGTTCGGAATAAGACTATTCCGAACCCCTTTTGTCTACAAACTGAAACCACTTCCTAGTAACCTTAGGAAGTGGTTTTTTATGTTGTCAAAATTTCCTTTCTTATATAATAAATAGGGACACCTTTATTAATATAGTGGTTGTTGATCAGGACAAGACGGAAATCCGTGTATATCCTGAATCGTATACAGATCATACTGCATTAAGGCGAATTGTGCTTGATACAGGTATTGCATAATAAGAAGCTTTCCAGCAGAGACACCGCATAAAACCCCTGAAGCTCCTGTGCCGTCTATGAATGAGACTCCAATAGGCTGATCGATTAAGTATGGGACTTTCTGTTGCCAAGGCATAGCTGATACTCCTTTTACCCTATTGTATAACCTATAGAGCTTTTAAGTGCTTGTATGAATTTAGCAGGTTTGAACATGTGTACCGTTTAGTGCATAGGTTACTGTATCTATTAAATTTATGCAGGGAGTCCAATATGAGTAGACATTATTTCAATCCAAACACGAGAGCTTCTAGTGTGGTTGTTTCAGTAACAGGCGATGTAAATGGTGACTTGATCCCCGATATTGTATACGTGACTGGTTACAGAGAAACAGATGTTTCCATTATACAGAATATGACACTCGGAATCCGGGATGGAGCCACAGGAGTGTCTGTGAATATTCCTCTGAAGAAAAATATGGGATATGATCCTATACTGTTTTTAGGAGATTTCACGGGGGATGGGATCAATGATATTTTAATTGTCATCCCTACAGGCGGCAGTGGGGGAACGACAAATAGCTATGTTTATTCCTTCGTTAATAACGAACCACGTTTGTTGTTCGATTCTGATGGGTTTAACCAAGCGTACCAATATGATGTGACCTACAAAGATAACTACAAGGTAGAAGTATTTAGTAAAAGAGATGATACAAGATATATGATCGATCTGTCACTAAGAGAGCCTGATTACTTAAATCAGATATATGATGTGGATGGTAAATTAAAGATGCCTGTCAGTGGGTGGGTGGACCCCATAAGCGGTTTATACCCGGTTGATTTTGCATTTGATAATATGTATGATCTAATTGCTTATCAGCAGATTGCTGGAACATACCATGCAGATTCTTTAGGTACTATTCAAAGCAGGTTAAAATGGAACGGCTTTATGTTTATACTGGACTACCAGGATTTAGCCATTTATGGATCCCAAGGATAGGCTGCTTTAAATGTATTAAGTATTGTGATGAGGAGTAATGAAGACGCTCTTTTTTATGCAGATTTTAATTCGGCCAGCATCATTCCAGTAAGAATATGACAGAAAAATAAAAAAGAATAGCATAATAAAACATTGAACTGAAATACAAACTGTTTGGTAATTGTGAATGCTCTCTAGCCAAGGATTGCTTTAGTATAGTTTTATTACTCACACCGCCAAAAAACTTGTGTCGATCGAAGAGGCAGAGGGGCTAAAATAAAGACTTTCAATCAATCTGACTTTAATAATATAAATGTAAAAATGACCCTTGATGAATATGTTTCAAGGGTCATTTTTTGCTATGGATTATACTATTAGAAAATTTCATAGAAATTGTAGGACGCTGTCGCTTTATCTACTGGGAGTTCCAGAGAAGAAACAAACATAAAAGAATCATCAAATTAAATTATTTACAAAGTGACTTTGCCGTGATAAACTACATTTGGGTGTTCTTTTAAACGAACAAAATGTTGTTTGTTTAGAACTTATTATCAGAAAGGTGAGGTGGAATAGCTTTAGTATATAAAGCGTATTTTGAAAAACGAGATATATCTGCCATTAAAAGTTGGGATCGATAAAAATTTTTAAGATGATTGTTCTTTATAAAGAACAAAATTACTCGTGATAGAAATAGTTACTCCCACTAAAGAAGAGACAATTAGTTATAAAGGAAAATATTTTTTTGGAGAGAGTTGAATAGTCATTCAGGAAATGCAGCAAATATTTGGATGATGGCCGTATTGCTAATTTAGCATACGCCGATGGTCATCTAGCTGTTGAACTGTTAAACCAGATGGTTAAGCATCTGAAAGAATTAGTAGGGTGAGGGAATGAGATGCAGAATTTTGATCAATTGCCAAAGTCGATTAAAAGAGCAGTACGGTACATCAAGCAGGATGCCTCTGAAGAAAAGCTAAAGCAAATTAAATACATCATGGAGAGGGCATTCCAGTTAAGGGAAGAAAAAAACCGAAGGAATATAACAGCGCCTAAGTAGCTGCTTGCTTATAAAGAAGTAAACCAGTGCATTGCTATAGAAATCAACTGCCTTAAGCAGTAGATACTATATATTTTTGAAATGAAAGCAGGGGGGCAACTTGATTGGGGCAAACATAAAAAAATTACGCCAAGAGAAAAATCTTACAATATCGGAATTTGCAAAGCGATCCGGAGTAGCGAAATCCTACTTGAGCAGTCTTGAAAGAAACAGTCAATCAAATCCATCCATAGAAGTTTTAATAAAGGTCAGTAAAGTTCTAGGCGTTTCAGTGGATGACTTGATTGAGTATGATGACTGAATAGCATTTAAGTCATTAACGTTCATTATCATACTTGTTACACCGCTTGCTTAATTCCTGTTTTACTAGCTCTTTCTCCCACTCGGGATAATTGTGATTTAGTATCCATTTTAATTGGTGTTCGTCTAGAGTAGATATCAATTTACGGAAGAAAAACCTTTTTACTTTATTTGCTATGTTCATCTCCAACCTTTATACACTGTCTATTTTAGCTATTGTTTTTTCTTAGAATTCATTCAGATATGAAAGCCCAGTTTTCAATAAAAAACTTTATCCCACTTGTTCCTGATTAAGAAATATTTTTTGCTTGTTCTTTTATGCAAAAAATGTATACCAGATTGCAAATAGAATTGTATCATAAATCAAAATCCGGAACAAATTCTGCTGAAATCGGACATTCCTAACTATTTATAGAAACGTCTATAAGCAACAGAAAGAAAGTTTTTTATTATGCTCCATTATTAACAAAGGAGAGGTTTTTTTTGAAGGATCATACAAAGAAACTCCGCGTAATGAGCAAGAGACGAAAGAAAAAAATGCGGACTATATATTTCAGGATCGTTCAGGCAGAAGATGGCCCATCGTAGTGATCCTTTCACTTATCTCATTTAGCCTGATTATAACCGTCATATCAGTCGTTGCTTATACTTTATTTAAAAGTCCAAATCTTTCTGATGTAAGCTTTAATGAACCCGTTAATATCAGTCCTCTAAATGAACGATTACTTAACCAAAGTTCGGATACAGCTGATGTGGATTTAAATAGCAGTACATATCCAAAAATTGATAAAGGTGAAATTTATGGATTCTATGTAAAGGATATTGAGCATTCAGGGGGTTCCCTGGAAACCAACATTGATTCTATGGGAGTGCTTGTTCCGAATTGGTTTACTGTAAAATCTGATGGCTCGATTGTAGAAGAATCGGAAAAGAGTATTGATTCTTTAGCTAGAAAAAATAAAGTCAAATTGATGCCTCAGCTCTCCATTCCGGATGGACAACATTCTCAAGTGATGAACGTGGTGGCCAATCCAGATTCTAGAACAAAGCTAGTAAATCAGTTATATGAACAGGTTAAAGTTGCTGACTATCGAGGAATGACTATTGATTTTAACGGCATAGAAAGTGAGCACAGGGAAGCTTTTACTGCATTTGTATCTGAACTGTCAGCTGTGTTCTCTAAAAATGGCCTCGAAGTTGCTTCCGTGGTTACAACTGACAGTGAAACATATGACTACGCAGCCCTTTCAGAATTTGCTGATCGTATCATTGTTAATCTTTATGGTGAACATCATAATGCCACACAACCGGGACCTATTGCATCCAATGAGTGGACCCAAAGGATGTTAAATGAATTACCTATCCCTGAAGAACAGTTAATCATTAGCTTCGGGAGTCATGGTTACGACTGGAACATTGGAAAATCAGAACAGACTCAATATCTCACACGTGAAGACGTTATGAAATTAGCTTCGGAGAATAACATCGACGTACAATGGGACCAATCCAGTGGAAATCCATATGCAAGATATAAGAAAAATGGTCAGGAACATATTATATGGTTTTTAGATGGAGCCACATTATATAACCAATTAATGATTAGCCTGGACTATGGAATCAAAGGGGTAGCCGTTAGCACGCTTGGTTATGAGGAGCCTTCGACATGGACATTATTACAGCATTCTGATCAACTGGACCAATATGTGAAAGGGTTAAATCATATTAAGCCTGTACTTCCCATCGTTAACGAAGGAGATGATGAATTCATTAACGTTACTTCTGCAACGAATGCAGGGTTACGACAGATAGAGGTAGATAGAAATGGTTTAATTCAGGCTGAAACGTATAAGCAATACCCTATTCCTTACTACTTCAAAAAGTATGGTGGTTCACAAGGTAAAAAGATTGCGATTTCATTTGATGATGGGCCTGATGCAGAATATACGCCTAAAATACTGGATATTTTGAGTGAAAAAGGGGTAAGAGCTAATTTCTTTGTTATTGGAAAGCAAGCAGCCCTTCATCCTGAAATTGTAGAACGGATGTATCGAGAAGGGCACGAAATCGGCTCACATACGTTTACCCATTCAAATATTGCCGAAGATAGCCCATTAACTTTACAAATGGAACTGAATTCGACTCAGTGGTTAATTCAGGAGATTACCGGACATTCAACGAGCTTATTTCGTCCGCCGTTTACGACCGATGCTGACTACGGTCCCGATGAACTGAAGAATGTGGCTGCCTTTCAAAATATGGGCTATACATTTGTTGGGTCATTAATAGACAGCCGGGACTGGGAATCGGAATCAACTGATGAGATTGTTAATAAAGTCATGAATAGGCTTGATAGTGGAAACATCATTCTGTTTCACGATTCCGGAGGTGACCGGTCGGCAACTATTGAAGCCCTGCCGATTATTATTGATCAGCTTCGGAAGAATGGATATGAATTGGTTGCGGCTAGTGAGTTGGCCGGAAAGACCCGCAGCGACTTTATGCAGCCAGTGAGTGAAAGTACAAATGCCTATATGGCATTTTATAAGATTGCTGATTCCATTTATATATTTGTCGTTACGTTCGTCAAGTGGTTTTTTATTATTAGTATCGCACTCGGAATTTTGCGTTTGCTATTCTTATTATTCTTTAGCATGAAGCATAATAGAAGATATAAAGCCAGAACTAAGCTGGGAAAGAGGAGTCCAGACTTTGCTCCGTTTGTTAGCGTAATTATCCCGGCATATAATGAAGAAAAAGTCATTAAGAATACGATTGAGTCTATCTTAAGAAGTGATTACGCAAATATTGAAATTGTCGTTGTTGACGATGGTTCGACTGACCATACAGTCAATGTAGTTACTCGGTATTTTAAACAACATCCAAAAGTTCGTCTAATCCAAAAGTCAAATGGCGGGAAACCATCTGCCATCAATAAAGGCTGCAGTGAAGCGAATGGCGAAATCATTATCATTTTTGATGCTGATACGTCGATCGCGGAGAATGCCATTTCATTGCTTGTTGATCACTTTACTGATGAAAAGGTAGCAGCTGTAGCAGGGAATGTGAAAATTGGGAATGTAAGAAACATCATGACCATGTGGCAGCATGTAGAATACGTAACAGGTGCTAATTTAGAGAAACGAGCGTTTGATGAACTAAATTGTATTACTGTCGTACCTGGAGCGATAGGTGCATGGCGTAAACGTGCGATTGCCGAAATCGGCTATTTTGAAGATGATACGTTGGCTGAGGACACAGACATTACCTTGAAACTCTTGCGCAAAGGACACCGGGTGACCTTTGAACCGAATGCGAATGCTTATACAGAAGCGCCAGAAAACATCAAGAGTTTCATCAAGCAGCGTTTCCGCTGGACTTATGGCATCTTTCAATGCATGTGGAAGCATCGTGGTGCTTTGTTTAATCCAAAGCAAAAGGGGTTAGGATTCATTGGGATACCAAATATGTGGTTCCAGTATGTCGTACAGGGCTTAGCTCCGCTGGCAGATTTATTCTTCATCGTTGGTTTATTAATCGGAGACACATCTACAGTCCTTGGATTTTATCTAGCCTTTCTCATCGTAGATTATTTTGTCGCACTTTATACCTTTAAATTGGAAAGGATAAACGTGAAACCTTTGTTACTACTATTTATCCAGCGATTTGTGTACCGTCAGTTTTTCGCGTTTACGATCTGGAAATCCGTTATCTTTGCTTTAAGGGGAGTATTAGTCGGATGGAATAAATTGAAGCGCTCTGGACATGCACAGCTGCCGGCTAAACAGTTAGAAAAGAATGCCTAGTTAAAATTAGAGGGGAAAAGCAAAAATATGATGAAGAGGAGAATGGTGTACTTGTTAAGTATTACTGCTTTTGTGACTGCAACATTCCTATTGTTCAACCTATTTAACAGACAGTCAGAGGCAGATGAAAAATATGTATTTTCCTACATTTATAATGATAGCGGTAGTCAACATACTGAAAAGCATATTGAAATCGTTAAAAAGGCTGGGGATACTGCTCATACCGTGTCCCCGTCCTACTTTAACTTAAATGCTGAAGGAATGATAGAAAACCCGGCAATCGTTGATCCTTTATTCATTAAAGCCATGCACGAAGCCTCCATTAAAGTTATTCCTTACTTAAGTGATCAGTGGAATGAGACAAAAGCCAAGGCAGCTTTTCTAAATAAGAATCAGCTGATTCCTCAAATGCTCGATTTAATTGATCAATACAACTTAGATGGTGTCCAAATAGATATCGAACATGTCACAGAGGAGGACAAAGAAGGCTATATAAATTTTGTGAAAGAATTAAGAAGCAAATTACCAAATCAAAAGGAGCTATCTGTTGCAGTTGCTGCTAACCCGAATGGGTGGAAGGAAGGGTGGCATGGTGCTTATGAATATGCTGAGTTAGCCAAATACAGTGACTACCTTATGCTGATGGCATATGATCAACACTCAATGTCCAGCCGAGAACCAGGTCCTGTTGCCAGTCTGCCTTTTGTTGAACAGTCCATTCAATATGCTTTATCTGAAGGAGTTCCTCCTGAAAAAATACTGCTGGGGATCCCTTTTTACGGAAGAATTTGGAGTGAAGATGGGAGCATTTCAGGGCTCGATGTGTCTTTAGAAATCGCAGAAGATTTAATTAAAAAATACAATGGAGAAGTCAGCTATGACCATGAATATGAGTCCCCTGTTGCTTACATAACTATTAGTCCCGAAGATGAGTGGACTATACTAGAGAAGTGGAAGGTGCCGCTTACTCCGGGAAATTATACATTATGGTATGAAAACATGAATTCTTTAAAGGTGAAACTCCAATTAGTACAAAAATATAATTTAAAAGGCACGGGAAATTGGAGTCTTGGTCAGGAGACGGAACAAGTTTGGAATAATTATAAGCAGTGGTTGAATACGCCGGAGGAGAAGTGGTAGCAAAACACACCGCCTGCAGTGTGTTTTGCTCGTAAACCTGAGCCTTGTGAGTTTCTCTCACCTGTCTCGTTCATCTCGCAGAAATCTATGCGTCTTTTATTCTAATCAACGACGGTTTATGAAGGATGGATAACCACATAACTTTCACATACATAAGAGGACAGACACTTTCAAACAGTCATATTGTCTGCATCTTTTTGTTGGTAAATTGAATGAAATTGCTTTTTAATAAATGTTTTAGCCTAGTTTCAGTTGCTCTTCTTTCCTTCTTTTTCTGACATTCAACCTGTATGAGCGTTAAGCTGCTTTCCTTCATTGATGAAAATTTGTAAATCTGAAAAAATGCTTGTACTTCAAGACCTTAATAGGTAACGAAAAAATGCAGTAAATGGCACTTCAGGAACTGTTTTGAACCAAACGACATAAAAAGCGAAAATCGATATCTAAAAGCAGCAAAAAAAAGCGGCATAAAAATAAAAAAGTGTGTTATAATTTGTCGGGAAAGTTGAAATTTCAATGACACTGTAATAAAGTAATTAAATAGAGTTGAAATTTTACTACTACTGCAAAAAACTGTTTAAATAGAAAGGAATGTGACAGAATGAGTAACGGAATCTTTAAAATCCCAACACCTAAAAACGAGCCGGGCAATACATATGCTCCAGGCACAAAGGAAAGGGAAACATTAAAAGCGGAATTAGAACGTCAATCTAATATTGTTGTCGACATCCCTGTAATTATTAATGGAGAAAATATAAAGACAGATACAGTCAAGCAAGTAGTTATGCCGCATGATCATCAGCATGTTTTAGCAAACTATTCGCAAGCTGGAGAAAAAGAATTGCGTGATGCAGTAGAAGCAGCGATGGCTGCAAAAGAATCATGGGAGAATATGCCATGGGAACACCGTGCGTCCATTTTCTTAAAAGCGGCTGATTTAATTTCTGGCCCCTACCGTGATGTAATGAATGCTGCTACTATGTTAGGACAATCTAAAACGGCATTCCAATCTGAAATTGATGCTGCACAAGAATTATCAGATTTCTTACGTTTTGGTGTTGATTGCGCTAACCAAATTTATCAAATTCAACCAGATAGCATGAAGAATATTTGGAATCGTACAGACTACCGTCCACTAGATGGTTTTGTATTAGCGATCTCTCCATTTAACTTCACAGCCATTGGTGGAAACTTGCCAGCAGCTCCTGCGATCATGGGGAACGTAGTCGTTTGGAAGCCAGCAACAACTTCCTTACTAGCAAACTACTACTTCATGCGTATTTTAGAAGAAGCAGGGCTTCCGAAAGGTGTTATCAACTTTATTCCTTCTCGTGGATCTCAAGTATCAGAAGTGGTATTAACAGATCCTCGCATGGCTGGATTCCATTTTACTGGATCAACAGATACGTTCCAAACTATCTGGAAAACAGTAGGAGAAAACATTGCGAACTATAAATCTTACCCTCGTCTAATTGGGGAAACAGGCGGCAAAGACTTTGTATTTGCTCATGAAAGTGCCCAAGCGGATAAAGTGGTAGCAAACCTTGTTCGAGGTGCATTTGAGTACCAAGGACAAAAATGTTCAGCAGCCTCTCGTGCTTACATCCCGGCAAGCATGTGGGAAGAAGTGAAAGCTGGTGTGTTAGAGGAAACAGCTAAACTTAAAGTGGGAGATGTCCGCGACTTTACAAACTTCATGGGAGCGGTCATCGATAAAGCGGCTTTTGATACAATCACAAGCTATATCGATTATGCAGCAGCTTCTGATGAAGCAGAAATTATTGCGGGCGGCACATATGATGATTCTGTTGGCTATTTCGTTCAACCGACAGTCATTGTGACAACAAATCCAAACTTCAAAACAATGGTAGAAGAAATCTTTGGCCCAGTGTTAACAATCTATGTATATGAAAATGATAAATTAGAAGAAACATTGGATGCAGTAGATACAGCGTCTATCTATGCATTAACAGGCGCGATCTTTGCACAGGATCGTCAAGCGATCATGCACCTAGAGCGCCGCTTGTCTGGCTCTGCCGGAAACTTCTATATCAATGACAAACCAACTGGCGCAATGGTTAATCAGCAGCCATTTGGCGGTTCACGTGGTTCCGGTACAAACGATAAAGCAGGCTCTGTTTTCAACATGGTTCGTTGGACAAGCCCTCGCGTAATCAAAGAAAACTTTGCACCGACTACAGATATTGCTTATCCATTTATGGATGAAGAATAATTAAAGGTAAAAGAGGTTGGAGCCAATTGGTTCCAACCTCTTTTTATATGAAGATGTCCGTGACGGGTTAGTGAGCAACCGGGTTTAGCAGGCTGCAAGGGAGGGTTTAGTTTTGGTGAATAGTATAAGTTTGTATAAAGAAGGTGTACTGTTATCAAACTAACGGAACAGGAGGGAAAAGATAAGGTGAAAGGCTATTTATTTCTATGCCTGGCTTTTAATAAGCCTCTTATGCATACTTACTAACCGATTCTATTGTATTGCACGAAGGGCATGTCTAAAGATCTTAACATTTTAATAAAGGAGGGGCCACCTTGAATGCGTTGTTAGTGATCATTAATATGATTATCTTTCTAGCTGTCATTGCTGGACTATACAGGATGCAAAAGAAACACGTCTCATTTTCAAAACGTGTCTTCGCCGGGCTGGGCCTAGGCATATTATTTGGCTTTATTCTTAACCTTTTATATGGCACAGCTTCTGATATCACTGCAACTACCATTGAATGGTTTAACATTGTCGGTTCTGGTTACGTCAAGCTGTTGCAAATGATTGTCATGCCATTAGTATTTATCTCCATTGTTGGAGCATTTACAAAGGTTAAGCTCTCAGAAAATCTTGGTAAAATCAGCTTTTATGGAATAGGAATTTTATTAGTAACCACCGGGATTGCTGCTGCGATCGGGATTGGCTCTGCCGTTGGTTTTGGTTTAGAGGGTATTCAATTGCAAGCAGGAGAAGCTGAGAATACCCGTAATGAAGAACTGACAGAGCGAGTGGCTACTGTTGAAGATTTGACGATTCCTGAACAAATTCTAGCCTTTATTCCAGCAAACCCTTTTGAGGATTTGACTGGCTCCCGTCCAACCTCTACTATAGCTGTGGTGATTTTTGCATCATTTATTGGCATGGCGTATTTAGGTGTGAGGCGGAAACAGCCGGAGCAGGCTGAGTTATTCGCGAAAATGGTAGATGCTTTATATGCTATTGTCATGCGCGTGGTGACATTAATCTTGCGGTTAACGCCTTTCGGAGTACTGGCCCTAATGACAAAAGTAGCTGCGACTAGTGATTATGAAGCGATCGTGAACTTAGGCAAATTTGTTCTAGCCTCTTATGTTGCGCTCATTGCTATGTTCCTAGTTCACTTAATACTGATTAGTCTCGCAAGGTTAAGTCCTGTCACGTATATTAAAAAAGGATTGCCTGCTCTAACGTTCGCCTTTACGTCCCGCTCAAGTGCAGGTACTTTGCCGCTTAACATCAAAACTCAAACGAACGGATACGGTGTATCTGAAGGAGTGGCAAACTTTGTCGGACCATTTGGTTTAACGATTGGACAAAATGGATGTGCGGGGATTTACCCAGCGATGTTAGCAGTCATGGTAGCTCCTACTGTCGGCATTCATCCACTAGATCCGGGCTTTATCTTAACGGTCATTGCAGTCGTTATGATCAGTTCATTTGGAGTGGCAGGCGTAGGCGGCGGGGCAACATTCGCTTCCCTAATCGTTCTTTCCGTACTAAATTTGCCTGTAGCTATTGTGGGCTTATTAATCTCTGTTGAACCTCTTATTGATATGGGCCGCACAGCATTAAACGTAAGCGGAAGCATGACATCCGGTGTGTTAACAAGTAGAATCACTGGAGACTTAGATAAAGAAGTCTATAATGATAAAACTGGTTTAGATAAGGTAGTAGAAGCGTAAACGCATAACAAGGAAGCTGTTCTGAAAGTCATGAGACTCGACTTTCAGAACAGCTTTTTTCGTTTCGGCCTATACTATGTTCACTACGCAAAAAGGATTGTCACAGATGATGAAATACTGTTTATCAGGCTTATGGTGGCGGGTAAAAGAAAATGAACACCAAGAGGAGGGAGACAATAAATATGATTCAACTGGATACAGCATTGGAAGGCAAAAGAGCATTGTATGGAGAAATCAGTCAACCGCTTAGAGAATATGGATTTGATATTGGTGGAAACTGGGACTTTGACCAAGGAATGTTTGACTCAACGTTAGCCAGCGAAGGCAGTGAGACTGTTTACTTGCGTCTGCCGTTTGATGTAGAGGAAGGTATGATGGATGAGGACGATGCGATGATTGTTTTTAAGAAGCCTTTCGTTATTAAACATGTCGCAAACATTGGTTTAGAGAAGGACGGAAGCGGTGCCCTTACAGCCACGGGGATCGAACAGTTCCAAAGTCCGGAAGACAAGGATGCTCCGATTAACCATAAGAAAGACTGGGTTCAAGAAGGGAAGGAGAAGGTTAATCAAATATTAGAAGAAGTCCCGTTAGATAAAGTGTAATCACATCTGCGATGAAGTAGAAGCCCATTGAACATACTGCTCATACATTGCGTACCGCACTCTCTGCCGTTTGCTCAATTGGCAGAGATTTTTCTATTGCTGTCTTCCTCTGTCGTTTGTTTAATTTGTTTTGTTAGGTGCGCTTGTCTTTAAATGAATAGAGAAGGAAGAGTAAGCTGCTTTCCAAAGAGGGAGGCAGCTTTTTTAACTCTGTGTACTTTGCTCCAGTCCTTCTTTATAAATACTTAATAAAACGTTACAGCAAATTAATAAGAGATTAAAAGTAGGTTGTTAACTTAATAGGCGGGGATAAGATTAGAAATACTGGAAAGATAAGAAATTACAGGGAGGCAGGAGTGTGTGGAATCGAATAAATCAGGCTTGAACGGACGGGACTTTTTGAAAGCCGGAGGAGCAGGTACATTAGCCTTAGCCTTGGGGGCAACAGGTATTTACTCCTTTACTGGTGGAGCATCCAATGCGCTTGCAGCAAGCAATAATAATCCGACTAGCGGTTTCGGCGGCTTTGGACCTCTAGTGAAAGACCCGAACGGAATTCTCGATCTTCCGAAAGGCTTTAACTATCGCATTATCTCGAAAACAGGAGATAAGATGTCTAACGGTGACCTCGTTCCTGGAGCATTAGATGGCATGGCCGCTTATAAGGGAGAAAAAAATACAACCATCCTTGTTCGGAACCATGAACTCGGAACGAACTCTGACTATCCTGTAAACGGAAAAAACCCATGGAGTATTGGAGCAGCCGGTGGAACGACTGCTTTAGTAGTAGGACCTAACCGTGAAGTAATTAAAGAGTATGTAACCAGCTCAGGGACAATCCGTAACTGTGCGGGTGGTGCTTCTACGTGGGGCACGTGGCTCACATGTGAAGAAACCCGTGAGATGGGACATGGCTTCGTTTTTGAAGTGGATCCGCTTGACCCGGAGAATGAATTATCTAAGACGCCGATCCGTGACATGGGATACTTTTCGCACGAGGCCTGTGCTGTGGACCCCGCAACAGGGATCTGGTACTTAACAGAGGATAGCAGCCCAAGCTTCCTTTACCGCTTTACACCAAATGACCGCAGTCAGCAGCGAGGCTCCCTCCAAAAGGGTGGTACTCTTGAAGCGGCAGCGATCGATGAACTGCCGTCTGCTTCTGCAAGCACCTTTGAGACGAGACAGAAGTTTGGCATAGTGTGGAAGAAGATCAATCCTGAGCGCGCTCAGCAAGATGCCAAGGATCTTGGTTGTATCCAGTTCAGCCGCCTAGAGGGAGCCTTCTTCAGTGCTGGAACCTTCTGGTTTGACGATACAAGCGCAGGGAAAGGCAACCACGGTCGAGTGTATCGCTACTTCCCGGCAACAAATACACTGGAGCTTTTCTACGAATCTACTTCTGCGAATACGCTGGAAATGCCTGATAACATTGCCATGGCCCCTTGGGGAGACCTTTGGATTGCAGAAGACGGAGGAGGAAATGACAAAATCATAGGAATGACCCCGGAAGGAAATGTGTACACGTTCGCTGAGAATCGTCTAAATGGATCCGAGTTTGCGGGACCGACTTTCTCACCTGACGGCAAAACATTCTTTGTTAATATGCAAACTCCTGGTATAACATTTGCGATTTGGGGACCGTTCGCTCGCCGAAACGCAGCACGCCAGCGGGCGATGGGGCATGCAGCCCCGCCGGCAAACCTAGGACCGGTTGTATCTGACAAGGTGGCTGCCTTTGCGGAGGAACAGGGCATTTCCACTCTAGAAGCGGCCGCGTTAGAGCGTCACGGCGCGCCAATTGTTTAATGACAGCATGATTACTATATTAGGAGGTGAGATGAATGCTTCAAAATATCGGTGTACCTGGATTGATTTTAATTCTTGTTATTGCTCTTGTTATTTTTGGTCCTTCCAAGCTGCCTGAAATAGGGCGTGCTTTCGGTAATACGTTAAAGGAGTTCAAGAAATCCACTCGTGATTTAGTGGACGATGAAGAGGAAAGTCCGAAAGAGCAAAAAAAGTTGGAGGTTGTGGAAAAGGCGGAAGAAAAAGTAGCGAAGTAAAGGGAAAGATGCAGGTAAAAGCGGCCTGCATCTTTCTTTATTAATAGCTGTCCCGATGTAGACAGGGAAGTTATGAAAAGTAAGCATTCCAATCATGGAGCACCTCTCCGATATTCCGGTTGTGAATTGTTTCATCAGCATAACCATCAAGGTCTGTTGGCTCCCTGTTAACGATGACAAGCTTTGCCCCGTTCTCTTTAGCGATAAGCGGAAATTGGTTAGCAGGTGTGACGCTCAAGGAAGAGCCGAGAACAATGAAAAGCTCCGCTTTGCTAGCCTCCTCGAAAGCCATTTGAAACGGCTCTTCCGGCAGGGCCTCCCCAAATAGAACAACAGAAGGACGGAGCACTCCGCCACATGTACAATGGTACGTGCGGTTTACATATTCTTCACTGCTGTACGTCCGACCGCACGACTGACAGAACACCGTCTGCAGGGTGCCATGCAGCTCCGCTACTTTTTGACTGCCCGCCTGCTGGTGAAAGCCATCTACATTTTGTGTAATAATCGATTGGATGATGCCCTTTTTCTCCCATTCCGCTAAAAGATCATGCCCTTTGTGCGGCTTGAACTCCTTCACGCCCAGCACCCGATTCCGGTAGAAATCAATAAATTCCTGAATATTATTATTTAAGGCATCTGTACTGGCGATCTTCTCAGGGTTTTTCTGATTCCATAATCCTTGGTTAGCTGACCGAAAATCCGGCAGTCCGCTTTCTGTAGACATGCCTGCCCCTGTAAATATGACTGTATAGTTAGAGATACTCAGCCATTCTTTCAGCAAACTAGATTCCTCCCATCCCGTTCTATATGCTTATCATTTATTATAAAACCGATGATAAGGGAAACACAAAGAAAGAAGCGTGAACTGAACAAATATCTAAATATTTTAAATATAAAGAATAATAATTGAAAACGCTTTTATGCTCATTGTATAATTTAGTGTGAAAGTTCTAGGTCCTGCATCATTGTGTAAATCTCCTGAACTCTTCATTTATAAAATCGAGGAGGGGAACCATGAACGTACCATTGACATTACCAAGCTTTCTAGACCGGGCTGTGTCGCTGTATGGAGATAAGCGGGCGGTTTATTATGAGGGGCGCGTATTTACCTACCATCAACTGAATGAAAGAGTGAATCAGCTTTCACGCGGGTTAGAGGATTTAGGAGTTGTGAAGGGAGAGCGGGTAGCCTATTTAGCTCCCAATACAGTAGAGATGCTTGAGGGCTTCTACGGCACCTTCCAGATAGGCGGCATTATGGTGCCGCTGAATATTCGTTTAAAGCCCGAGGACTATGTGTTTATTCTGAATCATAGTGAATCGAAGGTGCTGTTTGTTGATCAAGACCTCTATCCGCTAATTGAACCGATCAAGAACAAGCTGGAGACTGTTCAGCATATCATTGTTCATGATAAAAAGGCCGACACTGAAGAAATAGATTATGAGAAATGGCTGGCATCCTATTCACCTGCCCCATTTAACCGGGCAGCATTAGATGAAAACGATGTATGCAGCCTGCTCTATACGAGTGGAACGACAGGCAATCCAAAAGGCGTTATGCTGACCCATCGCAACAACTATTTACATGCGTTGAGTGCGATGCATCACCTGCGTGTCAGCGATCAAGATACATACCTGCATGTACTGCCAATGTTTCATGTCAATGGATGGGGAGCACCGTTTTATTACACGGCGAACGGAGCAACGCAAATATGCTTGAAGAAAGCGACGCCTGAGGCTATCTTTCAGGCGATTGTGGAACATAACGTATCAGTGCTGCATATGGCGCCAACCGTACTAAATGCTCTATTGCAGTATTATGAAAAGCACAAGCCGGTGATCGAGCAGGATGTTCGTGTAGTAATTGCTGGTTCAGCTCCGCCGCCCGCGTTTGTAGAGCGGGTAGAGAAGAAAATGGGATGGGAATTTATTCAAGTATATGGCATGACAGAGTCTGCGCCTCTCAGCCTGGTTTCCACTATAAGATCGGAGCTTGACGATTTACCTGAGGAGCAGCAGCTGGGATTAAAGGCAAAAGCAGGGTTCCCGATGATTGGCTCTGACGTACGGGTAGTGAACGGGAATGGAGAAGAAGTAGCACCTGACGGAAAAGAAATCGGTGAAGTTGTTACTAGAAGTCACGGTGTCATGAAGGGCTACTGGAAGAACGAAGAGGCGACGGTGGAAGCGATTCGAAACGGCTGGCTGCATACGGGAGACATGGGTACCGTAGATGAGTACGGCTATATTGACATCGTGGATCGGAAGAAAGATATCATTATCAGCGGTGGAGAAAATATTTCCTCTATTGAAGTAGAAGGTGTGCTGTATGAGCATCCATCTGTGCTCGAAGCCGCCGTAATTGCTGTTCCGCATGAGAAGTGGGGAGAAACGCCTCATGCCTACATTGTCTTAAAAGAAGGCGAAAAGCGGACGGAAGAGGAGCTGATTGCTTTCTCAAGAGAGAAACTGGCACATTTTAAGGCGATTACAAGTGTTACATTCGTCGATGAACTTCCGAAAACGGCCTCCGGTAAGATTCAAAAAGTTCATCTTCGTAATGAATATTGGAAGTCGAGCGGGCGTTCCGGGCGATTAGTCAATTAAAGATAAGAGAAGGGCTGCGCATCTAAATGATGGGCGGCTTTCTTGATGGAAAGAAGGTTTGTAATGGTCTATGTATATTTTTCCTTTTGAAGATAACGATATAGAAAGGAGGAAAGAAATTGGTTTAGATAAGGAGGAAGAGACACATGGCAATGAACGTCACACAGAAGCTGATACAATCCCATCTTGTGTCAGGTCGAATGACACCTGGCGAAGAAATCGGCTTAAGGATTGATCAGACGCTTACCCAGGATGCTACCGGTACAATGGTAATGCTGGAGTTAGAAGCGATGGGACTTGACCGTGCAAGGACAGAGGCATCTGCTCAATATGTGGACCACAATTTAATTCAGGTAGACAGCAAAAACCCGGATGATCATTTGTTTTTACAAAGTGCTGCACGCAAGTTTGGTCTTTATTATAGCCGGCCGGGAAATGGTGTCAGCCATCCTGTACATATGCAAAGGCTTGCTAAGCCGGGAAAAACATTGCTTGGGTCAGACAGCCATACATGTGCCAACGGCTGCATGGGCATGCTGGCGATGGGAGCCGGGGGAATTGATGTAGCCATGGCTATTGCTGGAGAGCCATTTTATGTGAAAATGCCCCACGTATGGGGAGTCCGTTTGACAGGCGAGTTAAATGACTGGGTCAGTGCCAAGGATGTTATTCTCGAATTGCTGCGGCGGTACGATGTGAAGGGCGGTGTCGGCAAGATCATTGAGTATTATGGGCCTGGGGTAGATACGCTGAGCGCGATGGACCGTCACGTGATTGCCAACATGGGAGCAGAGCTGGGAGCAACCGCTACAGTCTTTCCATCTGATCGGGAAATCAAGCGCTTCCTGAAGCAGCAGGGCCGGAAAGAGGATTGGATCGAATTGCAGGCTGACAGAGAAGCGAATTACGACCTTCATGAAGAGATCGATCTTTCTAAGGTAGAACCCCTTATCGCCAAACCGTCAAGCCCGGGGAATGTTGTTCCAGTTAGTGAGGTGGCGGGAACACCGATTTACCAATCCTATATCGGTTCCTCTGCGAATCCGGGCTACCATGATTTTGCAGTAGCAGCTGAAATCGTGAAAGACCGAAAAGTGGCAGAGGGCATTTCTTTTGATATTAATCCGACTTCAAGACAACTATTGACGGATTTAGTAAAGGAAAGCCGCATTGCGAGCCTGCTGGAAGCAGGGGCACGTCTTCACCAGGCAGGCTGTAATGGCTGTATCGGAATGGGGCAGGCACCGGCCACTGGTCGCAACAGCCTAAGAACCACCCCGCGCAACTTCCCGGGCCGCTCGGGGACAAAAGAGGATAGTGTCTTTTTGTGCGGCCCTGAAACTGCCGCTGCTTCTGCGTTAACGGGAGTTATTACGGATCCTCGAACGCTGGATATGGCTTATCCAAAGATAAAGGAGCCAGACCAAGCAACGATTGACACCAATCTTCTAGAGAAGCCGCTGCCTCCTGAAGAAGCAAGAAAGATAGAATTATACAAAGGGCCAAATATTGCCTCTATCCCTGAAATGGATGAGCTGCCTGACCGATTAGAACTGCCTGTCCTTTTGAAGATGGGAGATAACATTTCTACAGATGAGATTTTAGCAGGTGGGGCACGAGTGTTGCCGTATAGAAGTAATTTGCCTGAGATCAGTAAATTCACCTTTGAAATTATTGATAATACGTATTATAAGCGCGCCCAGCAAAGCACTCTCCAAGGAGGACATGCCGTACTTGGTGGCTACAATTACGGACAAGGCTCCAGCCGTGAGCATGCCGCGCTTGCACCAAGATATTTAGGGCTGCGAGTCGCGCTAGTAAAGGATTTCGCGCGTATTCATTGGCAAAACCTAATTAACTTCGGCATACTTCCGCTAACTTTCAAGAATGCGGAGGATTATGACAAGCTAGTGCAGGGAGACATATTGGAGCTCTCAAACGTGCGAACAGCTATTAGGCAGGGCCGTGACCTTTTCATTCATGTAAAAGGAAAGGACGAGCAGATACCGGTACAGCATACGCTGTCAGAGCGTCAAATTGACATCATTCTGGCAGGCGGGCTGATTAATTGGGTAAAAGCACGGAAAAAGAGAGCTAGCTAATCATTTATTATAGAAAGGATGGAAGAATATAAAATGGTCGATAGAGAACATATGTGCAAGGCATGTGAAGGCACCGGCATGTTAGCCGATGACGAAGGCTGGCAATATACATGCAGCGTCTGCCGCGGAGCAGGTACATTTATGGAAGAGAGCAGTTCACCTTCCGCTAGAGTGATGTCCGTTGATGAGAATAACCGTCTGCTGGATTGAGGGATATAAAATAATTTCAGCGATCTACAGGAGAGCAGTGTCATGCTGCTCTCTATTTTATTTTTTTATTTAAAAGAATTCCATATATTTGTACGAGTGTATTGGGAATCCGCCTATGGAAGCGTAAGGGGATATTTCCTGGGATAATATAGTTGACTTTTTTCTTGATTATTATTAGGATGTAAGGTATTCTTTTTTATTTTGGAAATCAATTATTTAAACAATAGAAGAGCTTGAAATTAGATAGGGGAGAAGTATAGTGAGAAACAAAAACAATGGAGGGTCTTTTCTCTTAAGCAAACCGCTTGTGTTTTTTACGTTAGCTGTGTTTCTTCTCTGGATGAAGACTTATACAGCTTACCAAATTGAGTTTGACTTAGGCGTGGATAACGCCATGCAAGAGTTTCTCTTGTTTATTAATCCTGTTAGCTCAGCCATCTTGTTTTTAGGGCTTGCGCTGTTTGCGAAAGGAAGAAGGTCTTTCGTATGGATGGTAGCAATTGAGCTTGTATTATCTTTCTTTTTGTATGCCAATATTGTATATTATCGTTTTTTTACGGATTTCATTACATTGCCAACTCTTACCCAAACAGATAACGTCGGTGATTTAGGGGGAAGCGTCTTAGCGCTTATGCACCCGACTGATATCCTTTATTTTCTGGATACGCTTATTTTAGCAGGATTGCTGTTTTCAAAATATGTGAAGCCTCAACCGGTTAAGCTGGAACGCCGCAAGCTGACAGCCGTATTTCTTACAGCAGCAGTCGCTTTTGTGATTAACCTGGGGCTGGCTGAAGCTGATCGTCCGCAGCTATTAACAAGAACATTTGACCGGAACTATATTGTGAAGTATTTAGGAATGTATAACTTCGCTGTTTATGATACCGTGCAAACAACGAGAGCTTCCACCCAGCGTGTACTGGCGGATAGCAGTGATATTACCGAGGTCATTAACTTTACGAAGTCCAATTATGCAGAGCCTGACCCGCAATACTTCGGATTAGCGGAAGGAAAGAATGTGATTTATATTCACCTTGAATCTATTCAGGAGTTTATTATAGATTACGAGCTGAATGGTCAGGAAGTAACTCCGTTCTTAAACTCGCTAACTCGTGATCAGAATACATTCTACTTCGATAATTTCTTCCATCAAACGAGTCAAGGAAAAACAGCAGATGCAGAGTTTATGCTTGAAAACTCCTTGTATGGTTTGCCGAAAGGTTCGGCCTTTTCTATGAAAGGACATAATACGTACCAGGCAGCACCCGCTATTTTAGGACAGAAAGGCTACACATCTGCTGTATTCCATGGAAACACGGGTTCATTCTGGAACCGTGATGTCATTTATAAGTCACTCGGATTTGACCGTTTTTATGACTCCGAGTACTATGATATGAATGAAGAAGATGTAGTGAACTATGGACTAAAAGATAAACCGTTCTTTAAACAATCTATGCCGCTCTTGCAGGCGCTGGAGCAGCCGTTCTACGCGAAGTTTATTACTCTAACTAACCATTATCCATTCACGCTTGATCCGGAAGAAGCAACTATTGAAAAGCACACAACAGGGGATTATTCTGTTGATAACTATTTCCAGACAGCAAGATACCTGGATGAGTCGCTTAAACAGTTTTTCGCTTATTTAAAAGAGTCCGGGCTGTATGAGGATACGATGGTCGTTATGTATGGGGATCACTATGGTATCTCCGACAATCATAACCGGGCCATGTCAGAAGTGCTTGGTACGGAAGTCGGTGCATTTGAGAATGCCCAGTTGCAGCGAGTGCCTCTATTCATCCATATCCCGGGTGCTGAAGGCAGTGTACAGCACCAATATGGCGGGCAGATTGACCTGCTGCCGACGGTGCTTCATTTATTAGGGGTAGATACGAAGGAATACGTGCATATGGGGACCGACTTATTCTCCTCTGAACATGATACTGTTGTACCATTCCGTAATGGTGATTTCATTAGTAAAGATGTGACAGCCATTAACGGTAAGTTTTACAATACATTGACAGGTGAAGAGATAGAGGTCACAGAGCAGATCACACAAGAGGCTGAATTAGTCCAAAGGAAGCTGCAGCTTTCCGATAAAGTTATTAATCAGGACTTGCTGCGTTTTTACACCCCAGCTGGCTTCACACCAGTGGATCCATCTCAATATGATTATTCTCCTTCTGCAGAAGGGTCTAATGAAACAGAATTAAGTGATCAATAAAGTAGTAAATAGAAAAGCGCTGCTGAGAGTTTCTCAGCAGCGCTTTTCTTATGTGTAAAATGGCTGATACAAGTCGATAGACCAAGCCTTTAAAAACTTAAATTATGTTCATTTGGCCTTCTTTGTCTGAATATACACTTCCCTGGCGATATCATCAATAAACCTTGCGCCTACTTCTCTGTTAACATACTTCAATTCTGCTGCAATCTTGATGATGAATACACACTTATCTGCAGATGAAGGGATAAGAGACAGCGTCGTGTTTAAAGCTACTAAAAACTCTTTATAATCTTTGCATTTGCCGTCGTAAATGATACAGCTATCATTATAAGTTGGTTGAACTTCATCTTCCTGGTCGGTTGGTACGTCATGAACGACGGAAAAAGAATAGGTACCGGTCATCTGCAGTTCAGGAAGGTCTGTTTTATAAAGATATTTAGCCTGTTTGACTAGCTGCTTAATCTTCTTATCCTGAAATGAGTGCTTAAGCTCCTCAATGCGGCGGGCTTCTTTGGAGTCTTTCTCTGCATAATTCCACCATATCAATAGCTTTTCGTTCATAGTACTCTCTTCTCCCTCTGTTTTGTCATCACTTTATACCCTTTTTTCTTGGAAAAAAGACTTTTTTGGAGGAAATTATTGCGAGGAACTTAATTACTATTAAGGAAGGAGTTTCTTTAAAAGAATAACAATATTTCAGTAAAATGACAATGGGAAGCTAGATGATGCGAATAAGGATTGAAGTGGGGAAAAGAGTGGTAACATATTAAAAAAGGAGCGATGCACATGAAGATGCCGTACGAAAATGACAGTCTTTCTTTGCATACCGATCTATACCAAATTAATATGGCGTATACCTATTGGAAGGATGGCGTCCATGATCGAACAGCTGTGTTTGACCTTTTCTTCCGGAAGATGCCATTTGAGAATGGATACGCGGTCTTTGCGGGGCTTGAGCGTTTAATCGCTTACGTCCAGCAGCTTCAATTTTCGGATAGTGATATTGAATATTTACGCTCGATTGGCGAATATGATGAGAATTTTCTTGAGTATGTAAGGGACTTAAAGTTCTCGGGCAATATCCGTTCCGTTAAAGAAGGAGAGGTTGTCTTTGCTAATGAACCGCTTTTGCGGGTAGAGGCACCATTAGCCGAAGCGCAGCTGATCGAAACGGCCCTCCTGAATATCGTGAACTTTCAAACGCTTATTGCTACAAAGGCTTCCCGAATGAAAACAGTTGCCAAAGACGAGGTGCTGATGGAATTTGGCACACGGCGAGCTCAGGAAATGGACGCCTCTGTCTGGGGAGCGCGGGCTGCATATATTGCCGGTTTCGATGCAACTAGCAATGTGCGTGCAGCGAAAATGTTTCACATTCCGCCAGCCGGAACGCACGCTCACTCCATGGTTCAGGCCTACCAGGATGATTATACGTCCTTTCGTAAATATGCGGAGTCTCATCGCGATTGTGTGTTTTTAGTGGATACATACGATACTTTAAAGCTGGGAGTACCAGCGGCGATTCAAGTAGCCAAGGAAATGGGGGACCGCATTAACTTTAAAGGAATCAGGCTTGACAGCGGAGATCTTGCCTATTTATCGAAGGAAGCGAGAAAGCAGCTGGATGAAGCTGGTTTTCAGGATGCTGCCATTATCGCCTCAAGTGATCTGGATGAGCATACGATTATGAACCTGAAAGCGCAGGGCGCGGAAATTAATATGTGGGGAATTGGCACCAAGCTGATTACCGCTTTTGACCAGCCGGCTCTTGGAGCTGTATATAAGATTGTAGCTATTGAAAATGAGCATGGAGAGCTTGAGGACACCATCAAGATCTCCAGCAACCCGGAGAAGGTCTCCACACCTGGCAAGAAGCGGGTGTACCGGATTATTAACCGTTCAAACGGCAAGTCCGAGGGGGATTACATCGTGCTTGAAGGGGAGAATCCAAATGAAGAAAAACGCTTAAAGATGTTTCACCCGGTTCATACCTATATTTCAAAATTTGTAACGAACTTTGAAGCAAGGGATATACATGAGGATATTTTCGTAGATGGTGAGCTGGTTTATAGTCTTCCTTCGCTTGAGGAGATGAGACTTCATTTAAATGAGAGCTTAGACCTGCTATGGGATGAGTATAAGCGAATTTTAAATCCAGAAGCCTATCCAGTCGACTTAAGTGAAAGATGCTGGAATAATAAGATGGAGCTTATTCAAAGGGTAAAAGAAAAAATAGAGAAGAAATTAGGCGATAATCATACAGAGGAGGAATAAACATGACGGATTTACAGAAGAGAATTATTGAAGAATTAAAAGTAAAGCCGGAAATTGATCCGAGGGAGGAAATTCGAAAGAGTGTGGACTTCCTGAAGGCATATATTAAAAAGCACTCTTTCTTAAAAGGTTTTGTTTTAGGTATTTCAGGCGGACAGGATTCTACACTCGCTGGCAAGCTGGCTCAGATAGCAGCGGATGAGTTAAAGGAGGAGCAGGGCTCGGATGAGTACAAGTTCTACGCTGTGCGTCTTCCAAACGGCATTCAAAAGGATGAGGAAGACTGCCAGGATGCACTTGAATTCATTCAGCCAGACGAGACCTATACTGTTAATATTAAACCGGCAGTGGATGCTAGTGAACAGGCTCTGCGTGGTGCAGGTATTGAGCTTTCGGATTTTGCCAAAGGCAACGAGAAAGCACGTGAGCGGATGAAGGTGCAGTACAGTATTGCGGCGATGAAGAGCTGTGTTGTACTCGGGACAGATCACGCAGCGGAAGCGATTACTGGCTTCTTTACGAAACATGGAGATGGAGCGGCTGACTTGATGCCGCTGTTCCGTTTGAATAAGCGCCAAGGAAGGCAGCTGTTGAAGGAGCTGAATTGCCCAGAGCATTTATACACGAAGGTTCCGACAGCAGACCTTGAGGATGAGCGCCCGATGATTCCGGATGAAGTCGCTCTCGGAGTTTCATATGAACACATAGATGATTATCTAGAAGGAAAGGAAGTACCTGAGGAAGCTAGAAAACAAATTGAGCGCCACTATTTAAATTCCCAGCATAAGCGCCATACGCCTATTACAATTTTTGATGACTTCTGGAAATAAATAACAGATAAAAAGCAGCAACCGAAAACTTCGTTGCTGCTTTTTTATGAATAAAACCGGGATTTCTTAGTCCACTAGTTCAGAAAATTTAGTTAAAGAGAGAACACCTTGACCAATCCGTACGTTAGATATAAAATGGGTTCAATTAGTTCGTGAAATCAGTTCTTCCTTCATATAATTTCGATAATATGGGTCGAAAGTTTCTACCGAATCACCTTAAATGATTGGACTATGAAGGCAGGTTCTTTGTTGAAGCAACTAGAATCCTGCTTTCTGTATGAAAATGGGTTCTAGTTGTTATTTTATATACGAGTATGATTTTATTGCACAATAGAGGAGTGGAAAGAGTGGCAGGAAAACCAGAGTTACAAAATCAAGAAATGATTCTTGTTTTAGATTTTGGCAGTCAGTATAACCAGTTAATTACCCGCCGTATTCGTGAATTTGGCGTTTATAGCGAGCTTCACCCCCATACGCTGACAGCAGCAGAAGTAAAGGAAATGAATCCAGCAGGTATTATTTTTTCGGGTGGACCGAACAGTGTCTATGCGGATAATGCCTTCCATTGTGATGAAGATATTTTCGAGCTTGATGTCCCGATTCTAGGCATTTGCTACGGCATGCAGCTGATGACGAAGCATTTTGGCGGGAAGGTAGAGAAGGCATCACACCGAGAATATGGCAAAGCAGCCATTCAAGTGGAAAAGGAATCTACAATCTTTAAGGGCTTGCCAAGCGAGCAGGTTGTCTGGATGAGCCACGGTGATTTAGTAACTGCTGCTCCTGAAGGATTCACTGTTGATGCAACCAACCCATCATGTCCAATCGCTTCTATGAGCAACGAAGAGAAGAAGCGTTATGCTGTGCAATTTCATCCTGAAGTCAAGCATTCTGTGTATGGAAATGAACTGCTTAAAAACTTCGTATTCGAAGCGTGCGGCTGTAAAGGCGATTGGTCTATGGAGAACTTTATTGAAGTGGAGACGGAGAAAATCCGTCAAATCGTAGGCGATAAAAAAGTGCTATGCGCCTTAAGCGGCGGTGTGGACTCTTCTGTTGTCGCTGTGCTGATCCATAAAGCGATCGGTGATCAGCTGACATGTATTTTCGTGGACCACGGCTTGCTTCGTAAAGGCGAAGCAGATGATGTGATGGAAACATTTGCCCAAGGGTTCAATATGAACGTTATTAAGGTAGATGCAAAAGATCGCTTCCTGAATAAGTTAAAAGGTGTGTCTGATCCAGAACAAAAGCGCAAAATCATTGGAAATGAATTTATTTATGTGTTCGATGATGAAGCAACTAAGCTTGAAGGTATTGAGTTTTTAGCGCAAGGTACCTTGTACACAGATGTGATTGAAAGTGGAACAGGCACAGCACAAACGATCAAATCACATCATAACGTCGGCGGTCTTCCAGAGGATATGCAGTTTAAGTTAATCGAGCCGTTGAACACACTATTTAAAGATGAAGTTCGTGCACTCGGCACAGAGCTGGGCATTCCGGACTTTATTGTTTGGCGCCAGCCATTCCCGGGACCTGGTCTTGGTATTCGGGTATTAGGTGAGATTACAGAGGAGAAATTAGAAATCGTTCGGGAATCTGATGCGATCTTGCGTGAAGAGGTTAGATTGAATGGATTAGAGCGAGAAATTTGGCAATACTTCACAGTACTTCCAGACATCCGCAGCGTTGGGGTTATGGGAGATGCTCGTACGTATGATTACACGATTGGTATTCGTGCGGTAACGTCGATTGACGGCATGACATCCGATTGGGCACGAATTCCATGGGATGTGCTTGAAAAGATTTCTACGCGCATTGTCAACGAAGTGTCTCAAATTAATCGGGTTGTTTATGATATTACATCTAAGCCGCCTGCCACAATTGAATGGGAATAAAAAAAGACAAAAGCAAACAGCGGTCCGTTACTGGCCGCTGTTTGCTTTTGTCTTCGTTGATTTCGCCTCAGGCCATACACAGTAAACGTGATAAAGAAGAGGTATGGGCTGCAAATAAGGCAGCAAGCCTCAATTTGGCTTTGGAAAGCAGAGCGGTCATATAAAGCCATGGGGCAACCAAATGGCCAAAGAAAGCAAAATGAGCGGCTGTGAATAGGGTGCTTCTGCCTCGTTTCTCCCCTTGTTAGCAATATATTATACTATACATTTACTTCCTTTCTTTTCTTCTTTCCCTGCTATATTTATGATACACTTACCTCATTATTTGGAAAAAAGTTTACTTTACTATGAGGAGGGGCAAGGTATGCTCGAGAACGGACTGGTCATGGTACTCATTATTTTGGTAATTAATGTTTTGTACGTATCGTTCTTTACCATTCGGATGATCTTAACATTAAAGGGTTACCGCTATGTAGCAGCTCTTGTCAGCATGGTGGAGATCGTTATTTATATCTTTGGGCTTGGGCTGGTGCTAGATAACCTGAATGAAATTCAAAATGTCATCGCCTATGCTGTCGGCTATGGGTTAGGTGTCCTATCCGGCATGAAGCTAGAGGAGAAGCTGGCGCTTGGCTACATTACTGTTAATGTCGTCACAAAGGAATACGACAGAGACTTACCTAGACAGCTAAGGGACAAAGGTTATGGTGTGACGACTTGGGCAGCAAGCGGACTTGAAGGGGACCGCATGGCATTGCAGATTCTGACTCCAAGAAAATACGAGTTAAAGCTGTATACGCAAATCAAGGAGCTAGATCCGAAAGCATTTATTATCGCTTACGAGCCGAAAACCATTTACGGAGGGTTCTGGGTGAAGAACGTCAAAAAAGGGAAGATTGAAAATGGCTAAAAAGAAAAAGTTCTACGTCGAAGAGAACGAAACCATTGATCAGTGCCTGGATCGCATGAAGAAGGAAGGCTATATGCCAGTGAGAAGGATAGAGAGGCCTGTCTTCAAGGAAGAGCTGGTAAATGGGGAAAAAAAGAACATACCCGCTGGCAGAGAAATCGTTTTTGAAGGAAAGTTAATGGTCTAAATCCGAACATTAAAAAATGAAGTTATATAATCGTTCGATTTTTTGTTGACAATCTACTTTTGCGCTTGTTAAGATGTAAGTGACAAACACAGACCTCATATAATAGCGGGAATAAGGCTCGCGAGTTTCTACCTGGTTACCTTAAATAACCGGACTATGGGGAAAGCACAACTTATCTGGAACGTACTTACATTATATTAGCAAGCTTTTGTGTCCGGATGAGCTGCTTTCTTCAAAAGAGAAAAGCAGTTCTCCGGACTTTTTTATGGAGAAATTTAAACTACTATATAATAGATGTTGGAGGGTCAATCATGTCTGCAGAAGTTGGCGTAATTATGGGCAGCGTCTCCGATTGGGAAACGATGAAGCACGCATGCGATGTACTGGATGAGCTGGGAGTAGCTTATGAGAAAAAAGTTGTCTCTGCTCACCGTACACCAGATTTAATGTTTCAATATGCGGAAGAAGCGAGAGAGCGGGGCATAAAAGTGATTATCGCAGGTGCAGGGGGCGCCGCTCATCTTCCCGGCATGGTTGCCGCTAAGACGACATTGCCAGTCATCGGTGTGCCGGTCCAATCAAGAGCGCTAAACGGATTGGATTCTTTGCTCTCTATTGTGCAAATGCCAGGAGGCGTACCGGTTGCTACTGTTGCCATCGGCAAAGCAGGAGCAACAAATGCCGGTTTGTTAGCTGCTCAAATGCTTTCTACAACGGATCAAGAGGTAGCGGCTAGGCTGGAAGAGCGCCGTCAGAAAATGAAAGAAACTGTATTAGAAAGTAGTGATCAACTTGTCTAGAAAAATGATTATGCCAGGCCAGACGATCGGAATCATCGGCGGTGGTCAGCTTGGCCGCATGATGGCTCTCGCAGCAAAAGAAGCCGGCTTTAAAATTGCTGTATTAGACCCTGGCGAGAACTCTCCCTGCGGGCAAGTAGCTGATATTGAAATCAATGCTGCTTATGACGATCCAGCAGCTTTAGATAAGCTCGCTGAGGTGAGTGATGTTATCACTTACGAGTTCGAGAACATTGACTATGAGGGGTTAAAGAAGCTTGAAGAAAAAGCATTTATTCCTCAAGGGGCGGAATTAATTCGCGTTACGCAAAACCGCGTAGCAGAAAAGGAAATAATCACGAAAGCCGGTGTGCCGGTTGCTCCGTATGAAGTGATCCAGGAAACGAAAGATATAGAAGCAGCCATTAACACACTTGGCTATCCTGCTGTATTGAAAACCGCACGTGGCGGTTACGATGGCAAAGGCCAATTTGTTATTAAAGAAGCTTCACAAATCAAAGAGGCGGCTGCACTTTTAGAGCACGGTGTCTGTGTACTTGAGAAATGGATCCCCTTCAAAATGGAGATTTCCGTTATTGTTACACGGAACTTAGAGGGAGAAGCGACATATTTTCCTGTAGGAGAAAACATTCACAAAGAAAACATTCTTCATGAAACGATTGTACCGGCCCGCACGTCAGATGACGTGAAAGCAAAAGCAGTGGAAGCGGCAGGCAAGATTGCGGAAGCTCTTTCGCTTGTTGGTACGCTGGCAGTAGAAATGTTTGTTACAGAAGACGGGGGCATTTATATTAACGAGTTAGCCCCAAGACCGCACAACTCAGGCCACTATTCCATTGAAGCATGTGATATATCGCAATTTGGCCAGCATGTCCGTGCGGTGTGTAACTGGCCGCTCAGAACACCGGAATTATTAAAGCCGGCTGTGATGGTCAACATTTTGGGCGAGCATATGGAGGGCGTATTACAGAGCATTGCTGAATACCCGGCTTGGTCCGTTCACTTATACGGTAAAGAAGAAGCGAAAGTGAAAAGAAAAATGGGACATATCACAGTATTAACAGAAGATATAGCCGCTGTGCTTCAGCAAATCGAAGCAAGCGGGATTTGGAACGAGAATGCAAAGCTGATCGGAGGACAACAAAGATGATTGAACGCTACACAAGACCAGAAATGGGCGCGATATGGACAGAGGAAAACCGCTATAAAGCTTGGCTGGAAGTAGAGATTTTGGCATGTGAAGCCTGGGCTGAGCTAGGAGAGATTCCTAAAGAGGACGTAAAAAAAATACGTGAACGTGCAGGATTCGATGTGAACCGCATTAAAGAGATCGAGGAAGAAACACGGCATGACGTCGTTGCATTCACCCGCGCGGTATCTGAAACTCTTGGTGAAGAGCGTAAATGGGTTCATTACGGACTGACTTCTACAGACGTAGTGGATACAGCTTTATCTTACCTGCTGAAACAAGCAAATGAAATTTTATTAAAGGACTTAGAAAACTTTGTCAGCATTCTTCGTGATAAAGCGAAGGAGCATAAATATACAGTTATGATGGGCCGGACACACGGGGTGCATGCTGAGCCGACAACGTTTGGGTTAAAGCTGGCACTTTGGCATGAAGAAATGAAGAGAAACCTTGAGCGCTTTAAGCAAGCAGCTGAAGGCGTAGAATACGGAAAGATCTCAGGAGCGGTCGGAACGTACGCGAACATTGATCCTTTTGTTGAAAAGTATGTGTGCGAAAAGCTAGGAACAAAACCGGCCCCGATTTCTACGCAAACACTTCAGCGTGACCGTCATGCTCACTACATGAGCACTATTGCGCTGATTGCCACATCTATTGAAAAGTTTGCTGTAGAAATTCGCGGATTGCAAAAAAGTGAAACACGTGAGGTGGAAGAGTTCTTCGCCAAAGGGCAAAAAGGTTCTTCTGCGATGCCTCATAAGCGTAACCCGATTGGTTCAGAGAATATGACGGGAATCGCACGTGTGATCCGGGGACATATGCTCACAGCATATGAGAATGTACCACTTTGGCATGAACGTGATATTTCTCACTCTTCAGCTGAGCGCATCATTCTTCCAGACGCAACGATCGCTTTAAATTACATGCTGAACCGCTTTGGCAATATCGTAAAGAACTTAACGGTATTTCCTGAAAATATGAAGCGCAATATGGACCGTACTTTAGGTCTAATCTATTCACAGCGTGTGCTTCTAGCCTTGATTGACAAAGGAATGGCACGTGAAGAGGCGTATGACACAGTGCAGCCAAAAGCAATGGAAGCATGGGAGAAGCAAGTTCCATTCCGAGAGCTGATTGAAGCAGAGGAGAAGATTACATCACAGTTGTCGGCTGAGGAGATTGCCGATTGCTTCGATTACAACTATCACCTGCAGCATGTGGATACAATCTTTACCCGCCTTGGGTTAGACGATTAATAGATGGTTATAAAGAGAGGGCTCGCGAGAGTTCAGGGCCTTCTCCAAGTTAAATTATTCATACTTTTCATACATTAATAGGGGGAATCACCGTGGAAAAGGGCTTACTGCTTTACGAAGGAAAAGCGAAACAGATATATGCAACCGATCAAGAAGACGTTGTCTTAATTTCCTATAAAGATTCAGCAACTGCTTTTAATGGAGAGAAGAAGGCAGAGCTTGCAGGAAAGGGCAAATTGAACAATGAAATCAGCAGCCGCATCTTCTTAAAGCTTAAAGAGCTCGATATTCCCTCTCACTTTATTGAACGGCTTTCTGAATATGAGCAGCTCGTGAAGCGCGTAAGCATCGTACCACTTGAAGTAGTAACAAGAAATAAAGCGGCTGGAAGCCTGTCCAAGCGTTTAGGCTTAGAAGAAGGAACACCCTTTGATCAGCCGCTCGTTGAGTTTTATTACAAAAATGATGAACTGCAGGATCCGCTTTTAACAGAAGAGCATATTCAGCTCATGAAGATTGCTTCAGTTGAGGAAGTAGCCGAAATGAAACGGCAGGCACTGCGAATTAATGAATTGCTAGTGTCCGTGTTTGCAGAGATGGACATTGATTTAATTGATTTTAAGATTGAGTTTGGCAGAGACAAAGATGGCTCTATCCTGCTAGCGGATGAGATTTCTCCGGACACCTGCCGCCTGTGGGATCAAAAAACTGGCCGTAAGCTGGATAAAGATGTGTTTCGACGTGATTTAGGCAATTTAGTAGAAGTATATAAAGAAGTGCTTCAAAGATTAGGGGGAAACCAACATGTATAAAGTAAAAGTATTCGTTACATTAAAGGAAAGCGTGCTAGATCCACAGGGAAAAGCTGTGCAGCAATCATTAACAAATCTTGGCTACCAAGGTGTACAAGACGTTCGAATCGGCAAATACATGGAGCTCTCCATTGACGGAAGCAGCCAGGATGTTGAAGCAACGGTTAAAGAAGTATGCGAAAAGCTATTGTCTAACCCGGTTATTGAAGATTACCGATATGAGATCGAGGAGAGTGTTCAGCAGTGAAATTTGCAGTAGTTGTATTCCCGGGCTCCAATTGTGATGTGGATATGCTTCATGCAGTAAAGGATGAGCTTGGTCAAGAAGCAGAGTATGTATGGCATGATGCAGATGACTTAAGCCAATATGACGGTATTTTACTGCCGGGTGGTTTTTCTTACGGTGACTATCTTCGTTCCGGAGCGATCGCTCATCTTTCTAAGGTAATGGCAGAAGTAAAAAAGGCAGCGGAAGCAGGAAAGCCGGTTCTTGGCGTATGTAATGGCTTCCAGATTCTTTTAGAATCAGGATTGCTTCCTGGTGCGATGCTGCGCAACAAAAATTTGAAATTTATCTGCAAGCCGGTTGAATTGAAAGTAGAGAACAACGAAACCATGTTCTCCTCTTTATATGAAAAAGGCGAGAGCATTAAGGTTCCTGTCGCTCATGGTGAAGGAAACTACTATTGTGATGAGGAAACGTTACGGGCACTGCAAGAGAACAATCAGATCGTCTTTACTTATGCTGACGATGTGAACGGGAGCCTGCAGAATATTGCAGGCATCGTGAACGAACGAGGCAATGTGCTTGGTATGATGCCTCACCCGGAGCGGGCAGTAGATGAGCTGCTTGGAAGTGCGGACGGATTAAAATTATTTCAATCAATTGTGAAACAATGGAGGGAGTCTCATGTCGTTAATGCTTGAACCAAACGCAGCGCAAATTAAAGAACAGAAAATCTACCGAGAAATGGGCATGACGGATGAGGAATTCGCCAAGGCGGAACAAATTCTAGGAAGAACGCCGAACTACACAGAAACAGGGTTGTTCTCTGTTATGTGGTCTGAGCATTGCAGCTACAAGAATTCGAAGCCGGTTCTTCGCAAATTCCCAGTCAAAGGCGAGCGCGTGCTTCAAGGACCAGGCGAAGGTGCCGGAATCGTTGATATCGGCGATGAGCAAGCTGTTGTATTTAAGATCGAGAGCCATAACCATCCATCTGCTATTGAACCTTATCAAGGTGCAGCAACTGGTGTCGGCGGAATCATCCGCGATGTGTTCTCCATGGGAGCGCGTCCCGTTGCTATGCTGAACTCTTTACGTTTCGGTGAACTGACATCCAGCCGTGTAAAATTCTTGTTTGAAGAAGTGGTAGCAGGAATCGCGGGCTATGGCAACTGTATTGGTATTCCGACTGTTGGCGGGGAAGTACAGTTCGATCCTACTTATGAAGGAAATCCTCTTGTTAATGCGATGTGCGTCGGATTGATTGACCATAAGGATATTCAAAAGGGCCAAGCAAAAGGCGTCGGCAATACAGTGATGTATGTCGGAGCAAAAACAGGCCGTGATGGTATTCATGGAGCTACATTTGCATCAGAAGAATTGAGCGAGCAATCAGAAGAGAAGCGTCCAGCTGTTCAGGTCGGCGATCCATTTATGGAGAAGCTTCTGCTAGAAGCCTGCTTAGAACTTGTAAAGAACGATGCGCTTGTTGGTATTCAGGACATGGGTGCAGCAGGGCTGACTAGCTCTTCTGCAGAAATGGCAAGTAAGGCGGGCTCTGGAATCGAAATGAATCTTGACCTTGTTCCGCAGCGTGAAACGGGCATGACTCCTTACGAAATGATGCTGTCAGAATCACAAGAACGTATGCTGATTATCATTGAGAAAGGCCGCGAACCAGAAGTTGAAAAGCTGTTCGAAAAGTACGGTTTAGAAGCTGCTTCTATCGGCCGTGTAACAGATGACGGCATGCTTCGCCTGCTTCATAAAGGAGAAGTAGTAGCAGAAGTTCCTGCTGATGCACTCGCAGAAGATGCACCGGTTTATCATAAACCATCCACAGAACCTGCTTATTATCGTGAGTATCAAGAAATGGAGCAGGAAACACCACAAGTGAACGATTACAAAGAAACGCTTGTTGAGCTTCTTTCTCAGCCGACAGTAGCCAGCAAAGAGTGGGTATACGAGCAATACGATTACCAGGTTCGTACGAATACAGTCGTAGCACCTGGGTCGGACGCAGCAGTTATTCGTGTACGCGGAACAAATAAGGCTCTTGCCATGACAACGGACTGTAACTCCCGCTACTTATATCTGGACCCTGAAATAGGCGGCAAAATTGCCGTAGCAGAGGCTGCTCGCAACATTGTCTGTTCAGGTGGAGAGCCATTAGCGATTACAGACTGTCTAAACTTTGGAAACCCTGAAAAACCAGAGATCTTCTGGCAGCTTGAGAAAGCAACAGACGGCATGAGTGAAGCATGCCGCACGCTGAATACACCTGTTATCGGCGGAAACGTTTCTCTATATAACGAAACAAACGGTACGGCTGTCTATCCAACACCAGTAGTAGGTATGGTTGGGTTAATTAAAGACTTATCTCACATTACAACACAAGGCTTCAAGCAAGCAGGTGATCTTGTATATGTAATTGGCGAAACGAAAGAGGAGTTTGGCGGCAGTGAACTGCAAAAGCTGCAAAACAATGGCCAGATTTTTGGCAAAGCACCTGCACTGGACTTAGAAACAGAAGAAAAAAGACAAAAAGACCTGCTTCAAGCTATTCAAGCCGGTACGGTACAATCAGCACACGATGTAGCAGAAGGCGGATTTGCTGTAGCCCTTGCAGAGAAAGCGTTTGGCACTGGTCTTGGAGTCGACGTAACTATTAACGAAAGCACAGAGAAGACCGCTGCTTTATTCAGTGAAACGCAATCCCGCTTTATTGTGACGGTTAAGGAAGAAAACCAAGCGGCGTTTGAGGAACTTATCGCAGATGCACAGTTAATTGGAAAGGTTACTCAGGAAGAGAAGATTGTGATCAAACAACAGAGTGAGACAATTATTGAAGCAGAGGTCCGTGAATTGGAAGCGGCCTGGAAAGGAGCTATCCCATGCTTGCTGAAATCAGAGGCTTAAATGAAGAGTGTGGCGTGTTTGGTGTATGGGGACACGAGGATGCAGCACAGATCACATATTATGGCCTGCAAAGCCTTCAGCACCGTGGACAAGAGGGGGCTGGCATCGTTGTTTCCGACGGCCAGAGCCTGCGCGGTGTAAAAGGTGAAGGGCTTGTAGCCGAAGTATTCAACCAGAAGAAGATCCAGGAGCTTCCGGGACACGGTGCGATCGGTCATGTGCGGTATAAGACAGCAGGCGGCGGCGGATATGAAAATGTCCAGCCGCTCCTCTTCCATTCTCAAACTGGCAGCTTGGCACTTGCTCATAACGGCAACTTAGTGAATGCAACAGCCTTAAAGCACCAGCTTGAAGGACAAGGAAGCATCTTTCAAACGACTTCAGATACTGAAGTGTTGGCGCATTTAATCCGCCGCAGCGGATTTGGTTCTATGAAAGACCAAGTGAAGAACTCTTTATCCATGCTAAAAGGCGCCTATGCTTTCTTAGTTATGACAGAAAACGAGCTAATGGTCGCTCTTGATCCGAATGGATTGCGCCCGCTTTCACTTGGTCAGCTTGGTGATGCTTTCTGTGTCGCTTCAGAAACATGCGCATTCGATATTATCGGTGCGGAATTTGTTCGTGACGTGGCTCCAGGCGAGCTTTTGATTATCAATAAAGACGGCGTACATTCCGAGCGTTTCTCAATGGCGACGAATCAAGCGATCTGTACGATGGAGTATGTGTACTTCTCCCGTCCGGATAGTGATATTCACGGCATCAATGTTCACAGTGCGAGAAAGCGTCTAGGTATACAGCTTGCTAAAGAAATAAATATTGAAGCGGATGTTGTCACGGGTGTACCGGACTCCAGCATTTCCGCTGCCATTGGTTTTGCTGAACAGACAGGCATTCCATACGAAATGGGACTTATCAAGAACCGCTATGTGGGACGAACATTTATCCAGCCTTCTCAGTCTCTGAGGGAACAAGGCGTTAAAATGAAGCTGTCTCCTGTACGCGGCGTAGTAGAGGGGAAACGGGTAGTTATGGTAGATGACTCCATCGTTCGAGGCACGACAAGCAAGAGAATCGTCCGTATGCTCAAGGATGCCGGGGCATTAGAGGTTCATGTATGCATCAGTTCACCGCCAATCAAAAACCCGTGTTACTACGGAATTGATACGTCGACTAAATCGGAGCTTATTGCTGCTTCCCATACGGAAGAGGAGCTTCGAGAGCTGATTGGTGCAGACTCTTTAACTTTTTTAAGTGTAGAAGGAATGGTTGAAGCAATTGGTCATGAGAAGCAAAATGGCCACTGTGGTCAATGTCTTGCCTGCTTCACAGGGGAATACCCAACAGAGATTTTGCCGGATACGATGCATCCGCATGATAAAGAATTAATTCGTTAATAGATACAGCAGACGTGTTTACAGGGATGAGGACGTAAGGAGGAGCTTGAAATGGCAGAGTCGTATAAAGCGGCAGGAGTAAATATTGAAGCGGGCTACGAAGCCGTTGAGAGGATGAAGAAGCACGTAGAGCGTACGAGCCGCGCCGGTGTCATGGGCGCGCTTGGCAGCTTTGGCGGAATGTTTGATTTATCCTCTGTCGATGTGAAGGAGCCAGTACTTGTTTCTGGAACGGATGGAGTCGGAACCAAACTGAAACTTGCTTTTATGATGGATCGTCACGACACGATCGGTATTGACTGCGTGGCTATGTGTGTCAATGATGTAGTGGTGCAAGGAGCGGAGCCGCTTTATTTTCTTGATTACATTGCCTGCGGACAGGCGGCGCCTGAAAAGATCGAGCAAATTGTTAAAGGTGTAGCTGACGGCTGTGAGCAGGCAGGCTGTGCTTTGATTGGCGGGGAAACGGCCGAAATGCCGGGAATGTACAGCGAAGGTGAATATGACATTGCTGGCTTTACTACTGGTGTGGCAGAAAAGAGCAAGCTTATTACAGGAGAAGAGATTCGAGAAGGCGATGTTATTATTGGATTGCCGTCAAGCGGACTGCACAGCAACGGCTTTTCACTTGTGCGTAAGATCTTTTTTACAGACTGCGGATTTACGCCGGAAACTGAGCTGGAGGAGCTTTCAAAGCCGCTTGGCGAAGTGCTTTTGACACCAACTAAGATCTATGTCAAGCCGGTGCTTGAAGTGTTGAAAGAGGCAGCGGTGAAAGGCATGGCTCATATTACAGGCGGCGGTTTTGTAGAAAACATTCCGCGCACGCTGCCAGAAGGACTGGGAGCAGAAATTCAAGAAGGTACCTGGGATGTACCAGAGATATTTCATGCGCTAAGAACACATGGCCAGCTGGATTTCAAAGAAATGTACAACATCTTCAACATGGGCATCGGGCTTGTCATGATTGTCTCAGCTGAAGATGAAGAGCGAGTGAAACAGCTGATTGAACAAGCAGGGGAACAAGCTTATACGATTGGACGTGTGATTTCTGGAGAAGGGGTTCAATTTAAGTCATGAGCGAAGCCAGTGTAACGCGCATTGCTGTCTTTGCTTCCGGAAGCGGGAGCAATTTTCAGGCGATTGCCGACTCAATTGTTCGAGGAGAAGTGCCAGCAGAAATCGCCTTGCTGGTATGTGATCAGCCGGATGCCTATGTGGTAGAGCGAGCAGCAAGCCTAAATATACCAGTCTTTTCTTTCCGAGCAAAAGATTATTCTGCTAAGGCAGAATTTGAACAGGAAATCGTTAATAGACTCCGGGAAACCGGAGTTGACTTTATTTTCCTGGCTGGATACATGCGTTTAATCGGTGAGACATTGCTGAATGCCTACGAAGGCAGAATTGTGAATATCCATCCTTCTCTGCTGCCAGCTTTTCCTGGCAAGGATGCGATTGGACAAGCGTTTCAAGCAAAAGTGAAAATCACTGGCGTGACGATTCATTATGTAGATGCAGGAATGGACACCGGACCAGTGGTCGAACAGGAAAGTGTAAGAATTGCAGAGGATGACACCCGAGAGTCACTTCAGCATAAGATTCAGCATATTGAACATACGCTATACCCGAAAGTAATTAACAAGCTTTTAACTGAAGCAGCTATGGAGGAGACAAACGAATGAAAAAACGGGCTTTACTAAGTGTATCGGATAAAAGCGGCATTGTAGATTTAGCGAAAGAACTAATCAGCTTGGACTTTGAAATTGTGTCCACGGGCGGCACGAAGAAGATGATTGAAGAAGCAGGACTTCCGGTAATGAGCGTAAGTGAAGTAACAGGCTTCCCGGAAATTCTGGAAGGCCGCGTAAAAACCTTAAATCCATTCATTCATGGCGGTCTTTTAGCGAAGCATGGAGAAGAGAGCCACGCGAAGCAATTGCAAGAGCAAAACATCACACCCATTCATCTGGTTTGTGTGAATCTGTATCCATTCCAACAGACGATTGCAAAGCCGGATGTAACGGTAGAGGATGCCATTGAAAATATTGATATCGGCGGTCCAGCAATGCTGCGCGCATCTGCGAAAAATCATGAGTACGTGACAGTTGTTGTAGATGCAGCTGATTACGATACAGTCTTGTCTGAACTAAAGGAAAATGGTGAAACAACGAAAGAAACAAGAAGAAGGCTTGCAGCGAAAGTATTCCGTCACACAGCAGCTTACGATGCGATGATCGCTGGCTATATGACGGAGCTGGCTGGTGAAGAGCAGCCGGAAAAAGCAACATTTACATATGAACTGAAGCAGACGCTTCGATATGGAGAGAACCCTCATCAGAAAGCGGCGTTCTATGAGCAGCCGCTAGGCTCAGAGTTCTCGATTGCACGCGCAAAACAGCTTCACGGGAAAGAGCTTTCCTATAATAATATTCGAGATGCTGATGCCGCTTTGCAAATTGTAAAAGAATTCTCTGAGCCGGCAGCCGTAGCTGTGAAGCATATGAATCCATGCGGTGTTGGTGTAGGTACGACGATCCAAGAAGCGTATGAGCGTGCATATGAGGCGGATTCTACGTCTATTTTTGGCGGTATCGTAGCCTTGAACCGTCCGGTTGACCAAGTTCTTGCTGAGAAGCTTCATGAGATTTTCCTTGAGATCATCATTGCTCCTGAGTTTACAGAAGAGGCGCTTTCTGTCCTAACAGTGAAGAAAAATATCCGTCTTCTGACGCTTCCATTTGATCAAAATACGAAAGAGCAAAAGGTACTGACTTCTGTAGAAGGCGGCTTGCTGATCCAAGATCTGGACAGCTACTCACTTGAGGAGGCAGACATTCGCGTGGCGACAAAGCGTGAGCCAACAGAAGAAGAGTGGGCAGCCTTGAAGCTTGGCTGGAAAGTAGTTAAGCACGTAAAGTCTAACGCGATTGTAGTAACGGATGATCAAATGACATTAGGTGTTGGCGCAGGCCAAATGAACCGTGTCGGTGCAGCCAAAATTGCACTTGAGCAGGCCGGAGAAAGAGCTAACGGAGCCGCTCTTGCTTCAGACGCTTTCTTCCCAATGGACGATACGGTAGAAGCAGCAGCTAAAGCAGGTGTAACAGCAATCATCCAGCCAGGCGGATCCATCAGAGATGAAGACTCCATCAAAAAGGCAGACGAATATGGCATCGCCATGGTTATGACAGGCGTTAGACATTTTAAACATTAATTACGCAGGAGGAATGAAATGAATATTCTCGTTGTAGGACGCGGCGGCAGAGAACATGCCATTTGCAAAAAGCTCTCGGAAAGCCCGCAGGTGACGCAGGTGTTTTGTGCACCGGGAAATGCCGGTATTGCGCAGGATGCTGAGTGTGTCAACATTGACGAAATGGACTTTGAGGCATTAAGCAATTTTGCGGCAGGCCGAGAGATTGATTTGACCGTCGTTGGTCCTGAAAATCCGCTTTCTGCTGGAATCGTTGATTTCTTCGAGGAAAAAGGCTTAAAGGTGTATGGACCTAATCAAGCAGCAGCAGAGCTCGAAGGCAGTAAGTCGTTTGCGAAAATGATGATGGAGAAGTACAATATTCCGACTGCCCGGTATGCGGCATTTCATGATTATGACGAAGCAAAATCTTATATTCAAGAGCAGGGAGCACCGATCGTGCTGAAAGCGGACGGACTAGCAGCCGGCAAAGGTGTAACGGTAGCCATGACTCTTGAAGAGGCGCTGTCCGCGCTTGAAGAAATGATGGTCGACAGGAAGTTCGGCGAAGCCTCTTCCAAGTTAGTCATCGAGCAATATTTAGAAGGCGAAGAGTTTTCCTTAATGGCTTTTGTTAACGGAGAGAATGTGTATCCGATGGAAGCAGCCCAGGACCATAAGAGAGCCTTTGATCATGACAAAGGCCCGAATACAGGTGGTATGGGTGCCTATTCGCCGATACCTCATATCTCTAAGCATATCGTCGATCAATCTGTTGAGGAAATCCTGCTTCCGATCGCCAAAGGCTTAGTTGCGGAAGGGCGTCCATTTACGGGGATTATTTTTGCTGGCTTGATGCTGACAAACGAGGGGCCAAAAACCATTGAGTTTAATGCTCGCTTCGGTGACCCGGAAACTCAAGTAGTGCTCCCGCGCCTAGAGTCAGATCTTGCACAGGTCTTCCTAGATGTACTAGACGGAAAAGATCCAAAGCTCAGCTGGAAAGAGGAGTCTGTACTAGGTGTCGTGCTAGCATCCAACGGTTATCCGGAAGGCTATGAAAAAGGCCACCCTATTAAAGGGCTGGAAAGTATAGACTCGGCAAGCGTGCTTCATGCAGGAACGATGAGAAACGAAGAGGGTGCCATTTGTGCAAATGGCGGGCGTGTGCTTCTTGTGACAGGAAAGGGTGGATCCACTCAAGAAGCAAAAGAGGCAGCCTATGCTAAAATGAGCACCATCGCGACAGACCATTTCTTTTATCGGAAGGATATTGGCAGCAGAGCGATTGCCCAAGCCTCTTCCTCTAATCGTTAAACTAAGAGGTATATATGTCGGTTGATAAAAAGGAGCTGTTCTTTACTTAGGAAAAAGAACAGCTCCTTCTTTATAGACTTTGCCTAATGATTCACATATTTTTCACAAAAAGTTTCATTCTTTAATGCGGTAAACTATAAAATATGTTAAGATGGCAGTAATTTAGAATATGGAATGAAAGCGTTCCTTTAGAGGAGTGTTTAAATAAATGCTGGAACATAGACAACGTTGGAGAAATAAACAATTAAGAGAGCATGTAGCTGTAGTTGACGGAGAACTCACTCCCACCCTTGTTTTGCAAAATGCCCGCTTTCTGCATTCAGGGCTAAAGCAATGGATGACTGCTAATATATGGATATATGAAGACCGTATTGTATACATCGGTGATGAAATGCCGAAGAACAAGGCGGAAGAGGTATATAATTGCCAAGGAAAAACCCTCGTTCCAGGCTATATTGAGCCGCATGTGCACCCTTTCCTGCTATACAATCCGCACAGCTTTGCAGAGTTCGCTGCTAAAACTGGTACAACAACATTGATCAATGACAACCTCATGCTTTTTTTGTTATTGGAAGAAAAGAAAGCGTTTTCTTTACTTGAAGAATTTCATTCTCTTCCTGTAAGCATGTATTGGTGGTGCCGGTATGACGGACAAACAGAGCTGAAGAACGAAGAAGAAGTATTTTCTAATGCCAAAATAAAGGCATGGATTGAGCATGAGTCTGTAGTGCAAGGCGGAGAGCTGAGCAAATGGCCAAAGCTTTTAGAAGGCGATGACATGATGCTGCACTGGATTCAAGAGACAAAAAGACTTCGAAAGAGAATTGAAGGGCACTTTCCAGGTGCTTCTGCCAAGACACTGACCAAGATGGCACTCCTTGGAGCAGACAGTGACCATGAAGCACTCAATGGAGAAGACATATACAAGCGGCTTATGGCTGGTTATATGGTTTCCCTTCGCCACTCATCCATCCGGCCTGATCTGGAAATTCTGCTTCAAGATATGAAGGATATGGGTCTTAATCAATATGACATGATGATGTTCACGACTGATGGGTCCAGCCCCTCTTTATATAAAGAAGGAATTCTGGACTGGATGATTAAGAAGGCGATGGAATATGGAATCCCTCCGATTGATGCTTATCATATGGCCAGCTACAATGTGGCGAAATACTATCGCATGGAGCATTTGCATGGCATGATCGCGCCTGGGCGGGTAGCAAATATCAATATTTTAGAAGATGAATTCAACCCTTCGCCTGTGTCTGTTCTGGCAAAGGGACAATGGCTGCGCAAAGATGGAAAAAGTATATCTCTGCCTTCTATCGACTGGGAAAAAGCCGGGCTTCCGCCATTAAATCTTCAATACGAACTGGACGATGAGGATCTGCAGTTCTCCATGCCGATTGGGATTGAATTGAAAAACAGTGTCATCACCCAACCGTACTCGTTAGAAAAAGACATGTCCGTAGAAGAAATCTCTGCGGCCAATGATGAAAGCTTTCTGGTTCTGCTCGATCGTAACGGCGAGTGGCGGATCAACACCGTATTAAAAGGGTTTACCTCCGAAGTAGCAGGGTTTGCCTCCTCTTTTTCCAATACAGGGGATATTATTTTGATCGGAAAGTGCAAGCAAGAGATGCATCGGGCGTTTAACCGCATGAAAGAATTAGGCGGCGGGATCGTGATGGCGGAGAACGAAGAAATTATATACGAGATTCCTCTTGCCCTTTCGGGTGTCATGTCTGATCAGCCGGTGGAGACGCTGATTGAGAAAGAAGAAAAGTTCAAGGAGCTGCTGGCTGAAAGAGGGTACGCTTACCACGACCCGCTGTATACAATCCTATTTCTATCCTCTACGCATTTGCCGTATATACGGGCTACATCGGAAGGGATGTACGATGTAATGAAGAAAACGGTACTCTTTCCGTCTATAATGCGTTAAAATAGTAAAGTGAAGAGAAAGTTAATAGGAGTTCACTTATGAAGAAAATGGTTATACTGTCTTCAATAGCAGGTGCTCTACTGATGAGCGGCTGCGTAAGTACGGAGGAAAAAGGTACAGAAGAAGGCAGTGAGCAAAAGGCTATACAAGAACATACGAAAGAGTACACCTTTCCGTTGACGGGAAAGCCGGTGAAAGAGCAGCCGGAACAGCGGGCGGTCGCTGTCGTCATTAATAATCATCCAAAAGCTCGTCCGCAAACCGGTTTAGCTGAGGCTGATATCGTATATGAGGTCTTAACGGAAGGAAATATTACAAGGTTCCTGGCGATTTATCAAAGCAGCCAGCCTGAGAAAGCCGGTCCGGTCCGAAGTGCCCGAACGTATTTCATCGACTTAGCGAGAGGATACGATAGTTTATTTATCGCTCACGGCTACAGTCCTAATGCGCGCGAACGGCTCTTCAGCGGCGAGATAGAAGAACTGAATGGCATACAATACGACGGGACTGCTTTCGAAAGAGATCCCTCCCGACAGGCTCCGCATAATTCCTATATTGATTTCGCGCAAGTGTTTGATAAAGCGGAACAAAGAGGGTACCACATAACAGGCGCGCCTGATCCTTTAAGCTTTGCTCGTGTTTCTCAATCGGCAGAAGGGGAAGCGGAAGCGGTGCGGATTAATTATTCAAGTCATCCCGACTTTCAAGTCGAGTATAAATACAATGCTAAAACCGGGGAATATGAGCGGTTTTCTGGAGGAAAGCAGCAGTTTGATCGGGAAACGGATCAGCCGCTAAGCGCTTCGAATCTGTTAATCATTGAAGCGGAGCACCGGCTCGTGGATGGACAAGGCCGGTTGGATATCGATGTTTCCTCCGGAGGCAAAGCCTACTTTTTGCAGGGCGGGGCTGCCTATCTGGCGGACTGGTCTAACGTAGAAGGCCGGATTTTGCCTTTTAAAGATGGGGCGCCTATCAGCTTTGCTGAAGGGAAGACCTGGATTCATGTTATTCCTGCCTCTAAGGGCTTAAATCAAATGGTAGATGTCAAGGACAATTAGAAGAAAGGGGTTGAAGGGAACATGCAAATTGAAAAGCTGCGCGGAAAAGAATTAGATCAGCTGTTTAATGCTATTCTTTCTCTTCGCGACTTAGAAGAATGTTACTTATTTTTCGACGACCTGTGCACGGTAAATGAAATCCAGTCCCTGGCGCAGCGCTTGGAAGTAGCTCGCATGCTGAAAGAAGGGAAAACATATCATAAGATTGAGAACAGCACGGGTGCCTCTACTGCTACGATCTCAAGAGTTAAGCGCTGCCTCAACTACGGAAATGATGCTTACCAGCTCGTCCTTGACCGAATCAAAGATGAAACAGCACCTGAGGAAGAACAAGCCATTGGAGAAAAATAATCGAAAAAGGGTCTGGCCCTGTTGCATGAAATCATTAGTGCAGCTAGGGTCAGACCTTTGTTTTAGTGGAGAAAAACAAGTGTTATAATGGTGGGGTGCAAAGTCACCGGCGAATAGCAGCCGGCATGGATAAAAGAATGGAGGAGTTTGTTGGATGTATGATGTGCATGAGTGGCGTCATGTATTTAAGCTGGATCCAAATAAAGATATAGATGATTCTACCTTGGAAGAAGTGTGCGAATCAGGAACAGATGCGATTATTATCGGGGGCAGTGACGGAGTAACGGTAGATAACGTGCTTAACTTAATGGCACGCGTACGCCGCTACACAGTACCTTGTGTACTCGAAGTATCTACTGTTGACTCCATTACACCAGGGTTTGATTCGTACTTTATCCCGGTCGTATTAAACAGCAAAAATACAGAGTGGGTGACTGGCCTGCATCATGAGGCTGTAAAGGAATATGGAGAGCTGATGGATTGGGATGAGATCTATACGGAGGGTTACTGCATCGCTAATCCTGACTGTAAAGCAGCGAGCCTGACAGAAGCCAAAGCCCCGCTCAGTGTAGAGGATATACAGGCCTATGCGATGATGGCAGAAAAAATGTTCCGGCTTCCGCTCTTTTACCTGGAATACAGCGGAACATACGGCGATTTAGAAGCCGTCCGATCAGTGCGCGAGACGTTAAAGGAAACGACCTTTATTTATGGCGGCGGTATCCAGGGGCCAGAGCAGGCAAAGGAGATTGCTCAGTACGCAGATATCGTTGTTGTGGGCAATGCTGTATATGAAAATACAAAAGAAGCTTTAAAGACAGTCAAAGCAGTGAAAGATCATGTATAATAAGAACAAATGTTCTAACAGGCGGTGAATGTATGCAATTTCTAACTGAAAGATTATTAAACGGGTTAAATGATCAACAGCAGGAAGCAGTAAAGGCAACAGAGGGCCCGCTCCTTATTATGGCGGGCGCCGGCTCAGGAAAAACAAGGGTGCTGACCCACCGAATTGCTTATTTGATGGTGGAAAAAGGAGTGAACCCTTACAATATTCTGGCCATTACCTTCACGAATAAAGCGGCTCGTGAAATGAAGGATCGGATTGGCACCTTGCTCGGCGGAGCAGCGGAAGAAGTGTGGATCTCCACCTTCCACTCCATGTGTGTACGTATTCTGCGCCGGGATATTGACCGGATCGGCTACAATCGAAACTTTACTATTTTAGATACAACCGATCAGCAATCCGTCATTAAAAACATTCTTAAAGATAAAAATCTGGATCCGAAAAAATTTGATCCACGCGGCATTCTTGCAGCAATCAGTTCAGCGAAGAATGAACTGATTGATCCTGAGACGTTCAGCAAGAGACAAGGCGGTTATATGGACCAGGTAGTCAGTGAGGTCTATACAGAGTATCAGAAGCGCCTGAAAAGAAACCAAGCGCTTGATTTTGATGACTTGATCATGGTGACGATCCAGCTCTTCCAGCGAGTGCCGGAGGTGTTGGAGTTCTATCAGAGAAAGTTCCAATACATTCATATTGACGAGTACCAGGATACAAACCGGGCTCAGTATATACTTGTCAAGCTGCTGGCCAGCCGCTTTCAAAACCTATGTGCGGTTGGAGATTCTGATCAGAGCGTGTATGGCTGGCGGGGAGCAGATATCGCTAACATTCTTTCCTTTGAAAAGGATTACCCTCAGTCCCGCACGATTTTCCTCGAGCAAAACTACCGCTCTACAAAACGGATCTTGCAGGCGGCTAATGAAGTCATTAAAAATAACTTTAACCGAAAGCCGAAAAGTCTCTGGACCGAAAACCCAGAAGGCCGCAATATTGCTTATTACCGGGCTGATACACAGCAGACAGAAGCTCAGTTTGTGGCAGGGAAAATTCAGGAGCTGACATCAAGAGGAAAGAGAAAACGGTCAGACATCGCGATTTTGTATCGAACGAATGCCCAGTCCCGTGTTATTGAGGAAGTATTAATGAAATCCAATATTGACTATAACATTGTAGGGGGCATCAAGTTCTACGACCGTAAAGAGATTAAAGATGTCCTGGCTTACTTGCGGCTGATTGCAAATCCGGCGGATGATATCAGCTTGCAGCGCATCATTAACGTGCCTAAGCGGGGGCTTGGCTCCACATCGGTTGACAAGATTTCCCGCTATGCGCAGGAGAATGATCTAACGATATACGAGGCATTAGCTGAAGCAGATTTCATGGGGTTGAGCGGAAAAGCAGCCAAGGCTGTGCTTGAGTTTCGCAGGCTGATCGAGACGTATACCCAGCAGCAGGAATATTTATCGGCGACTGAGCTCGTAGAAGAAGTACTGGAGCGCTCCGGTTACAGGGATATGCTAAAGGCAGAAAAAACACTCGAATCGCAAAGCCGGCTAGAGAATATTGAAGAATTTTTATCTGTAGCAAAAGCCTTTGAAGATAACAGTGAGGATAAGAGCTTAATTGCTTTTCTAACAGACTTGGCACTCGTCGCGGATATTGACCAGCTCGATAAAGAAGAGACCGTTCAGGACTCGGTCGTATTGATGACGCTGCATGCGGCAAAGGGCTTGGAGTTCCCGGTCGTCTTCCTGATGGGAATGGAGGAAGGTGTCTTTCCTCATAGCCGTTCACTTATGGATGATAACGAGATGGAGGAAGAGCGGCGGTTAATGTATGTCGGCGTGACTAGAGCAGAGGAAGAGCTCTATTTAACCAATGCCCAAATGCGAACATTGTACGGCCGAACAAATATGAACCCGGTTTCCCGGTTTATTGGTGAAATCCCTGCTGATCTCATTGATGACTTGGCCGCAGGCGAGAAAGTCACTACCTCGTTTGGCTTAAAAACAAAGCCAGCCCGTCGTCCGGTTACACGTCCGCAGCCGAAAGCTGCTGGTTCCGCTGAAGCTTGGAGCGTTGGCGACAAAGTGAAGCATAATAAGTGGGGGACAGGTACAGTTGTCAGTGTGAAAGGCAGCGGAGAAAGCACAGAGCTCGATATCGCTTTTCCGAGCCCAGTTGGTGTCAAGCGCCTGCTTGCACAGTTTGCCCCTATTGAAAAAGCGTAAATGAAGGAGTGGACGAGATGGACATCAAAACTGCTGAAAAAAGAGTGCAGGAACTTCATAATCTATTAAATCAATATAGTTACGAGTACTACGTGTTGGATCAGCCGTCTGTTCCTGACTCTGAATATGACCGGCTGCTGCAGGAGCTTGCACAGCTTGAGGAAGCATTTCCTGAGCTGCAGTCGCCCGATTCTCCTACACAGCGTGTGGGAGGAGAAGCGCTTGATACCTTTCAGAAAGTTCGCCACGATGTGCCGATGCTCAGCCTTGCGAATGCATTTAATGAGGAGGACCTGCGAGACTTTGACCGCCGAATCAGGCAGGCGCTTGATGAGGACAGCTACTCCTATGTGTGTGAGCTGAAGATTGATGGGCTGGCCGTTTCCTTAAAGTATGAAGACGGGTTATTTGTCCAAGGGTCTACCCGCGGAGATGGAACAGTTGGAGAAGACATTACAGCAAACTTAAAGACCATTCGCTCTATCCCTCTTCGAATGAAAGAACCTTACACAACGGAGGTTCGAGGCGAAGCTTATATGCCAAAGCAATCGTTTATCGCGCTAAATGCCGTGCGGGATGAGAAAGGAGAGGAGCCGTTCGCTAACCCTCGCAATGCGGCAGCAGGCTCTCTTCGGCAGCTTGACCCCCGTATTGCTGCTTCCCGCAATCTGGACATTTTTCTATACGCCGTCGCGGATGCTGAGAATCTAGGCGTCAAGACACATAGTGAAAGTCTGGACCTGCTGGATCGCCTTGGCTTCAAGACGAACAAAGAGAGAAAAGTGTGCCGTTCCATCGATGAAGTAATTGAATATATCGGCAGCTGGATGGACAAGCGGCCGAAGCTCCCTTACGAAATTGATGGGATTGTAGTGAAGGTCGACTCGTTCGAGCAGCAGAAGGAGCTGGGGGCTACTGCCAAAAGTCCGCGCTGGGCTATTGCCTTTAAGTTCCCGGCTGAAGAAGTCGTCACGAAGCTCGTGGATATTACGCTAAGCGTAGGACGTACGGGTGTCGTTACGCCGACGGCTATCCTGCAGCCGGTCCGTGTGGCAGGAACGACTGTCCAGCGGGCTACTCTTCACAATGAAGACTTAATTAAGGAAAAGGATATCAAGCTTGGTGATTATGTCGTCATCAAGAAAGCGGGAGATATCATTCCTGAAGTAGTGAATGTCGTAACCGAACGACGCACCGGAGAAGAAGTGGACTTTTCTATGCCGGACAATTGTCCGGAGTGTGACAGTGAGCTTGTCCGCTTAGAGGGTGAGGTGGCTCTGCGCTGCATGAACCCGAAGTGCCCCGCGCAGATCCGGGAAGGCCTGATTCACTTCGTTTCACGTAATGCTATGAATATTGACGGCTTAGGCGAGAAGGTTATTACACAGCTTTACCGCACAGGTCTTGTACAGGATGTATCTGACCTCTACAGCCTAACGAAAGAGCAGCTGGTAGCTCTTGAGCGGATGGGCGATAAATCCGCTGATAATTTATTGCAAGCTATCGAAGCATCTAAATTAAACTCCTTAGAAAAGCTGCTGTTTGGACTGGGGATTCGCCATGTAGGTGCCAAGGCGGCTAAGACGCTGGCACAGCACTTTGAAACGATGGATACCCTGGCGTCCGCTGATATGGAACAGCTGACAGCGATCCATGAAATCGGCGATAAGATGGCGGATGCCATTGTGGCTTACTTTGAACTGCCGGAAGTAAGCGAACTAATTCGCAAGCTTAAGGATGCCGGCGTCAATATGACCTACAAAGGGCCAAAGCTGGCGGCAGCAGAAGCTTCTGACTCCTTTTTCGCAGGCAAAACCGTCGTGCTGACAGGAAAGCTGCACGAGCTGACACGAAATGAAGCGAAAGAACGAATCGAAGCTCTTGGCGGAAAGGTGTCCGGCAGTGTAAGCAAAAATACTGATCTCGTCATAGCTGGAGAAGAAGCGGGCTCGAAATTGGACAAAGCGGTGCAATTGAATGTGGAAGTATGGGATGAGAAGCAACTGCTGGATGAACTTAATTAAGTAAGAGGTGGCTCGTTTGAACAAGAGAATCTTTTCGGCGGCACTTGCTGTTATGCTGCTCATTAGCGGCTGTGCGCCGGATGATATAGAGAACGAAAAGGAAGTCATTCAAGGAGACGGAGAACAGGAGAAGGCGATTATTCCAAATTATCAGCTGTCTGAGAGCTATTATCGAACGATTGTGCCATATAAGCCAGGCAAGGCTAGGGGAATGGTTGTCTCTAATTTAAACACCCGCTACGACATAGTGGAATTTGAAACAGGTTTAATGAGGATCGCCCAGGAGCATTTTTCTCCTGATACCTATTTATTCCAGGAAGGGCAAATGATTGAAGCGAATACGATAAGATCGTGGCTTTCTCGAAAGTATACGGAAGAGCAGCTTAAGGAAAGAGAGCTCAAGCCGGAAGAAAACCTCGGCTTGAATCCAGTAGATAATGAAGAAGGCTCGGTTGAAGAGCGTAATGAGAAGAGTCCCATTTATTTAGCTCATATTATGGAGCATAACTATCTAACGAAAACAGAGGATAACTCGCTGCAGCTGTCAGGCGCAGTGATTGGTCTTGCGTTAAATTCTGTTCATTACTATACGAAAGAGAAGTATGGCGCTGTGTATGATTATGAAATACCTGATGAGGTCGTGGAACGGGAAGGAAAGAAAATTGCTGAAGAAGTAGCGAAGCGGGTACGGCAGATGGAAGGACTGAAGGATGTGCCAGTGACGATTGCATTATTCAAGCAGGAGTCCCGGGATTCGGTCGTTCCAGGAAACTTTATTGCCTACACCCACCTCGAGAAAAATGAAAATGCGATCAAAAGCTGGGAAACAGTCAACGAGAAGTACTACCTGCTTCCATCTGATGAAGCGGAGAGAGACCATCGGGATGATGCCACATATTTTCTGAACTTTAAGCAGGATATAGAAGAGCAATTTGATAATCACAATGGTATTGTTGGTACAGCTCTTTATAATGGTGATCAGCTCGTTGATTTGAAAATTGATATTCCTATCGAGTTCTACGGGAAGGCGGAAGCAACCGGGTTTACTCAATACGTGACGGGGCTTGTGATGGATCATTTTCCTGCTTATGTGCCGATCGAAGTCAATATTTATTCCAATAGCGGACCAGAAGCTTTAATTGTGAGAGAAGCGGAAAATCAGGAACCCCGTGTGTATGTGTACAAGTAAAAGAAGAAATATATCTAGTAAATTAAGTTTATTTCAGCTGTCGAGACAGGTCGACAGCTGTTTTTTTTTATGATTGTCGAATAAAAATTTAAAATTATTAGAAAAAGGGGTTCCTATTTCCGGCATTCTGTTATATAATACAAATAACAACAAGTTACTGTAGTACAACAAACAAGGGAGGCTTCACTGAAACTACACGGCATCAAGGATTTCTGACCACGTGAGAATGCAGCACTGTTACATAATTTCTGTACTACAGGAGCTGTGAAACTATAAACACTTTGGAGGAATGAAAAATGACAAATGAGCGTGTACAACAGTTAAAAGAGCAATGGGCAAAGGAAGAAAGATGGCAAGGGATCACACGTCCTTATACAGCAGAAGATGTAATCAAATTGCGCGGATCAATCGATATTGAGTATACACTTGCACGTCGCGGAGCAGAGAAACTATGGAACTATCTAAACACAGAAGACTTCATTAATGCTCTTGGTGCTTTGACTGGTAACCAAGCGGTTCAACAAGTAAAAGCCGGGTTGAAAGCTATTTATCTGAGCGGCTGGCAAGTAGCAGCGGATGCCAACCTTTCTGGTCAAATGTATCCTGACCAGAGCTTATATCCAGCAAACAGTGTACCGCATGTAGTAAAACGCATTAATCAATCTCTTCAGCGTGCTGATCAAATCGCTCATATGGAAGGTGACGATTCTATCGATTACTTTGCACCGATTGTAGCTGACGCAGAGGCTGGATTTGGCGGACAGCTGAACGTATTCGAGCTGATGAAAGGCATGATCGAATCTGGTGCAGCAGGCGTCCACTTTGAGGATCAGCTTTCTTCAGAGAAGAAGTGCGGACACCTGGGAGGAAAGGTTCTTCTCCCAACAAAAACAGCTGTTAAAAACCTGATTTCTGCCCGCCTTGCAGCGGATGTAATGGGAACGCCAACCATACTGATTGCCCGTACAGATGCAAATGCAGCTGACTTAATTACAAGTGACTTTGATCCGGCAGATGCACCATTTATTACTGGTGAACGTACGCCAGACGGCTTCTATCGTACAAAAGCAGGTCTTGACCAAGCGATTGCCCGCGGCCTTGCTTATGCTCCATATGCCGACCTTATCTGGTGCGAAACGTCCGAACCGAACCTTGAAGAAGCCCGCCGCTTTGCTGAGGCTATTCATGAGAAGTTCCCAGGCAAAATGCTTGCTTATAACTGCTCTCCTTCCTTTAACTGGAAAGCGAAGCTGGATGATGAAACAATTGAAAACTTCCAAGTTGAGCTCGGCAAGATGGGCTATAAGTTCCAATTCGTTACACTTGCAGGCTTCCATTCTCTCAATCACAGCATGTTCCAGCTAGCGAACGGCTACAAGGACCGCGGAATGGGCGCTTACTCCGAGCTTCAACAAGCAGAGTTTGCTTCTGAGAAAGATGGTTACACAGCTACTCGTCATCAGCGTGAAGTGGGTACTGGCTACTTTGATCAAGTATCTATGGTCGTATCAGGCGGGGAGTCTTCTACAACAGCTCTTAAAGGTTCAACAGAAGAGGAACAATTCCAAGCTCAAAAAGCATAATAACATAGTGGCTGCCTTCCTTAACGGGAGGCAGCTTTTTCGTTTTACAAAAAATTTTCGAAAACGAGTGTTTTAGCTGCCGGTCATATTGCTAGTGAAGATTGAAGTTTGATAAGATAAGTAGTATTGTGAGCGTTTTTTAATTATTGTGGAGGTGAAGGGAATTGTCACGAATTTCCGAAGAACAGGTTAGACACGTTGCTCATCTTGCTCGCCTAGCAGTGACGGATGAAGAGGTAGAAAGATTCACCGCTCAGCTTGACAGCATTATTGAATTTGCTGAGCAATTAAATGAGCTTGATACAGAGAATGTGAAGCCAACAGCTCACGTGTTGGATATGAAGAACGTACTGCGTGAAGATAAATCTGCTCCGGGACTGCCGCGTGAAGAAGTACTGAAAAATGCCCCGGATCATGAAAACGGGCAAATTAAAGTTCCGTCTATCATTGAGTAAGGAGAGAAAAGGATGTCACTATTTGATCATACATTGACTGAGATTCATGATCTTTTACATAAGAAAGAAATCTCTATCCCTGATTTAGTGGATGAGTCTTATAAGAGAATCAATGAAGTGGAAGATAAAATCAAAGCGTTTATTACCTTAAATGAGGAAAACGCCCGCAAGCAGGCGGAGGAGCTGCAAAAGAAAATTGATACAGACGAAGCAAAAGGCCTGCTATTCGGTATGCCGATCGGGATTAAAGATAATATTGTCACAAAGGGCCTGCGTACGACGAGCGGCAGCCAGATTCTGAACAACTTCGATCCGATTTACGATGCGACTGTCATGACAAAGCTTCATGAAGCACAGACGATCACGATTGGAAAGTTAAATATGGACGAATTCGCTATGGGCTCCTCTACAGAGAGCTCAAGCTTCCAAGCAACAACAAACCCATGGAATACAGAAAGAGTGCCAGGGGGATCCTCAGGCGGTTCGGCCGCAGCTGTAGCAGCAGGAGAAGTACCGTTCTCGCTTGGTTCCGACACAGGCGGCTCGATTCGCCAGCCGGCTGCTTATTGTGGCGTAGTCGGATTAAAGCCGACTTACGGACGAGTATCCCGTTATGGGTTAATTGCGTTCGCCTCATCGCTTGACCAAATCGGTCCGATTACGCGCAGCGTCGAAGATAATGCACGGCTGCTTGAAGCCATTTCTGGCGTAGATGCTTTCGATGGCACTTCCGCGAATATCCCGGTTGACCGTTATTCCGAAGCTTTAACCGGCGATGTGAAAGGCTTGAAAATTGCCGTTCCGAAAGAGTATTTAAGTGAAGGAGTCTCTGAGGAAGTACGTCAATCTGTTTTAGATGCCTTAAAGGTGCTAGAAGGGCTGGGTGCTACGTGGGAAGAGGTCTCTCTGCCTCACTCCAAGTACGGCTTGCCTGCCTACTATGTCCTTGCTTCCTCTGAAGCCTCTTCTAACCTTGCCCGCTTTGACGGTATCCGCTACGGCTACCGGGCAGAAGGGGCAGAGAACCTGATTGACCTTTATAAGAAAACACGAGCAGAAGGCTTTGGCGATGAAGTCAAACGCCGCATTATGCTTGGTACATTCGCGCTAAGCTCAGGCTATTATGATGCGTATTACAAGAAGGCCCAGAAAGCACGTACGTTAATTAAGAAGGATTTTGAAGATGTGTTCGAAAAGTACGATGTCATCATTGGTCCAACAACACCGACGCCAGCCTTTAAAATCGGCGACAATATTGATGATCCGTTAACGATGTATGCGAACGATATTCTGACGATTCCGGTTAACCTTGCAGGGGTCCCGGGAATTTCTGTGCCGTGCGGATTCTCAGATGGCATGCCGCTTGGTCTGCAAATTATCGGCAAACACTTTGACGAGAAAACCATCTATCGTACGGCTTATGCTTATGAGCAAGCAACTAACTTTCATCAACAGAAACCATCGCTGTAAGGGGTGACGAACATGAATTTTGAAACGGTGATTGGACTAGAGGTCCATGTCGAATTAAAAACAGAATCGAAAATCTTTTCTTCCGCTCCTGCCCATTTCGGAGCGGAGCCAAACACGAATACAACGGTTATCGACCTTGGTTATCCTGGTGTTCTTCCAGTTCTAAACAAGCGGGCTGTGGAGTTTGCTATGAAAGCAGCGATGGCGCTGAACTGCGAAGTTGCAACAGAAACGAAGTTTGACCGCAAGAACTATTTCTATCCAGATAATCCAAAAGCCTATCAGATCTCTCAATTTGATCAGCCGATCGGTGAAAATGGCTGGATCGAAATTGAAGTAGATGGCCAAAAGAAAAGAATTGGTATTACCCGCCTTCATTTAGAAGAAGATGCTGGTAAGCTGACACACACAAAAGACGGCTATTCACTTGTTGATTACAACCGCCAAGGCACGCCGCTGGTGGAGATTGTTTCTGAGCCGGATATCCGCACACCGGAGGAAGCATACGCTTACCTGGAAAAGCTGAAGTCCATCATTCAGTATACAGAGGTATCTGATTGTAAGATGGAAGAGGGCTCGCTTCGCTGCGATGCGAATATCTCCTTGCGTCCATACGGCCAGGAGGAATTTGGCACGAAGACGGAGCTGAAAAACTTAAACTCTTTCAACTTTGTTAGAAAAGGCCTAGAGTACGAAGAGAAGCGCCAGGCAGACGTATTATCCTCCGGCGGTGTGATCGAGCAGGAAACCCGCCGCTTTGATGAAGCAACGGGCAAAACCTTGCTGATGCGTGTCAAGGAAGGATCGGATGATTACCGTTACTTCCCTGAGCCGGACCTGGTTGAGCTGTATATTGACGATGAATGGAAAGAGCGGGTGCGCGCTTCCATTCCTGAACTGCCGGACCAGCGAAAAGAGCGCTATATGAATGAGCTTGGATTGCCGGCGCATGATGCGAAAGTGCTGACGCTGACGAAGGAAATGGCCGATTTCTTTGAAGCGACGGTTGAAGAAGGCGCAGACGCTAAGCTCGCTTCCAACTGGATGATGGGTGAAGTATCAGCTTATCTGAATGCAGAAGGTAAAGAACTGAGCGAGGCGGCACTAACACCACAAAGCTTGGCAGCGATGATCAAGCTGATTGAAAAGGGAACCATCTCTTCTAAAATTGCCAAGAAAGTATTTAAAGAGCTGGTTGAAAAAGGCGGCGATCCAGAGAAGATCGTGAAAGAAAAAGGTTTGGTACAAATTTCAGACGAGAGCGAATTGCTGAAGTTTGTAACTGAAGCCATCGACGCGAATCCGCAGTCTGTAGAAGACTTCAAAAACGGTAAAAACAAAGCGATTGGTTTCCTTGTTGGCCAAATTATGAAGGCTTCAAAAGGACAGGCGAATCCGGCTGTTTTAAATAAGCTGTTAATGGAAGAAATTAAGAAGCGGTAAATAGATGAATGACCCCTGCCGGAAAAGTCCGGCGGGGGTTTTTTATGAGGAAGGGGTTAAAGGAACAGAAAAGGGGAAAGTAAACTTTAAATCCTAGTTGACTTATAGGATATGAAGGATTAAAATGTATTTAACCAATAAAATTACTAGGAATTAAAGGAGGAGCCACCATGAACGAACAATTTTCAGTAATCCCTGGCGCGGAGTCATTTTATTTTGAAGGAAATGAGATTGGTATTTTGCTTTCTCACGGGTTTGTTGGTACGCCGCAAAGTGTGCGTTACTTGGGAAAGAAGCTGGCTGAGCAAGGGTTTACAGTGCTGGCTCCTCGCTTAAAGGGACATGGAACTCATTACTTAGATATGGAGAAATGCACGAAAGAAGACTGGTATGAAAGTGTGAGAGAGGCCTATCTGCAGTTAAAAGCACGGGGCAAAAGAGTTTTTGTGATGGGGCAGTCCATGGGAGGGGCATTGGCATTGCGGCTTGCTTCCGAACATAAAGACATTGAAGGCATTATCACGATCAATGCAGCTCTCTCCTTGCCGGCTTTCGATCAGTATAGAGAGGTGTCTGCTCCCCGCTTCATTGAGGAAGGAGAGCCGGACATCAAGGCAAAGGACGTTGTTGAAATTGCTTACGAGAAGGTGCCTCTCCGGGCGGTTCATGAGTTGCAGGAACTAATGAGGGAAACATGGCCTGTCGTTAGCCGTGTTGATACACCCGCCTTATGCATCAAGTCGGCTATTGACCATGTGGTACCTCCCGAAAATACAACGTTTATTTACCGGTCACTCGCTTCTAAAAACAAAAAGCTTGTTACCTTGCCGAATTCTTATCATGTTGCTTCGATGGATTATGATAAAGGCACGATCGCTGAGCAGGCGATTCGCTTTATTCATGCACATACGGCAAAGGGGCAATACGCCGCAAAATAAATAATAAAAAACCGCCTGCTGTATGATCTCTCATACTAAAGTGTACCCTTTGTAAAGGACATTTTAAAAAAAGCCTAGGCAGTTTTAAGAAGATGATCTCTGTATTGAACAGGGGTCATCTTTTTTAAATTCCATTGATATCTATAGTGATTGTAATAGATCATGTATTGTTTTATTTCTTTTTTTAATTCATCTAATGTTGTACATGCTTTAATAGAGGCTTCATCTTTAAGATGGCCAAAGAATGACTCTTGGGGGGCGTTATCCCAACAGTTTCCTCGTCTTGACATAGAGTGGCGTAACCCTAATTTCTTCACTGCTTTTTGAAAGATTGGACTTGTATAATGA
>NZ_JWJE02000025.1 GCF_000812025.2 Bacillus thermotolerans | reverse complement strand
TAAAGTGTACCCTTTGTAAAGGACATTTTAAAAAAAGCCTAGGCAGTTTTAAGAAGATGATCTCTGTATTGAACAGGGGTCATCTTTTTTAAATTCCATTGATATCTATAGTGATTGTAATAGATCATGTTGTGACCGTCAAGTAGAATGAAACAATTTTTGCTCGTTATTTTGAAACACTTTGTTCCCCAAATATGGTAGAACGATGCTTCATACGATAACTATCTTCATTTAAATGAATGATTTCTACTCGGTGAAGAATCCTATCTAGAATTGCTGTTGTTATAGCTTGATCACCCAATAATTCTCCCCATTCTTTTGGTGCCTTATTAGAGGTCAAGATAATGGAAGACTGATTATACAAGTCATTAATTAAATGAAAGAACATATTAGCTTCTTGTTGATCCATTGCCATAAACATTAAGTCATCTATTATGACTAAATCAGCCTCTCTAATTCTTTTCATTCTTGCTTTTGACTTTCGTGTGATTTCTTCTGTTTTCAGGTTATGAATTAAATCTCCCATTGATGTGAATATCGCTTTATACCCTTGGTTAATAGCCTCTATTCCTAGGCCTACGGCCAGGTGAGTTTTACCTACACCTGGTGGCCCTAATAAAGTCAAATTGTACAGCTGTTCTATCCAAGTTAAATCTTTTAATCTATTTAGTTGTTTGTTGCTTAAAGACTTTTGTTCTTTTAAATTAAACTCCTCAAGTGTTTTGCTGAAAGGAAAAGTTGCCCACTTTAATCGGTTGTTTAGTTGCTTTTCTTCTCTTCGAGTTTGCTCATAAGAAGTGACATCTAACAGGAATTGAGTAAATGAAAGGTCTTTTTGCTCAGCTTCTCTGATCAAATGGGGGAGATGCTTGGCAGTTTCAACGAGTCTTAACCCTTTCATTATGTCTTGTAATTGTTGGATTTGGCTCATCGCTATTCAACCTCCATTAAAACCGTGTAAGTATCTACTTTTCTTTTGTATGCTTCTGTTTCTAAAACCCATTCTGATAGCCTGTTCAAAGTCTTAACTTCTTTCTTTTTATCAATAACTGTTTCATGTACCTGGCGCTGACGTTTCACATATGCAATGATATCGCCAAAATCAGTTGCACTGTATAATTTCCTTTTTAAACACTCTGCTAACGCTTTAGTCAGTACTTCGTTATCGATACCTTTTGTTTCGCGCAAGATGATTTGCAACTGGTCTTTAATGTAACGAGGATTTTTTTCCCTAACCTTCTCTAAATATTTAAAGGCTAGTTCTTTATCTTCAAATCTCTCAGCCACTGTATTAATGAATGCTCCAACACCTTTTGTACGATCCCTACTATGTTTTTTATCTTTTATTAACATCCCTTTCCCTTCGGGAATTGAATGTTTTGCAATAATTTCGCCAGTATCAGGTATATAAATAACTAATTCTTTAGTCTCCGTTTCCTTGATACATACTTTTTCATATTTGTTATAAGTTCCAAGTGGAAGAGAGTACCGATTAGATTGGTAACGAATAGTATTGTCCTTATGAACACATCTTGCTATACTTATCTCATAGTTATTTTGAATATCTATATTTTGGGAGACTGGTTTTAAGTGTTGCTTTTCCAGGAGGAACACTTCGAATGGTCTCTTTTTTGTTGTATTGTGTATTTTATAGTTACCCGTTCTGTTCAGCCATTCCCATCCTTGCTCATTCCAAGAGTCGATGTTATGAAACACTCTATGTTTGGCATAGTTTTGTTTGATAAATCCAACTACATTTTCTATTCTTCCCTTACTCTCAGGGTCAGCTTTTCTACAAACCCGAAGGTTTATTCCTCTGGATTCTCTATACTGCTGAAATTCTTTAGTTAAAATTAGATCTCCACCATTTTCGCTAACAACAATTAAACTATCTTGGTCATAAACGATCTCATTGGTCATTCCTCCATACCATTTAAACGCGTTCTCATGGGCTTGTATAACATCCCGTGTTGTAAATGGTCTATCCAACCACTCTTTATACTTTTGTCTAGAATGTGATAAGACAAAAGCTATAAAGTTGAGTTTGGCTTCCTTATTATCAACAGTTTTTTGTCTCGTATGACCAAAATCTACTTGCATTTGTTCTCCCATTGGGGGATCAGGAATTGCCTCATACATTCGAGGAGATGTTTCCTTATTTATTTTGTATTCTTCTCTTAATGCTTTTACATATGTTCTTACTGTACTTTCTCCAACAGTTAGATCTTTATATTTCTCTAAAAGCCAATCATAAACTTGTGCTGCTGACATATCCGGATGCATTCTCAACCAAGATAAAATCAGTTCTTTATATGGATCTAATTTTTTCTTTTTATACTGAAGAGAATCAACCCATTCCGCCATCTCCGAAGGAGATCTCTTTAAGTGCCTGTAAACAGTTGTTCGAGAAACCCCTAACTTTTCAGCTATCTTTGTCTGACTAAATCCTTGCTTTAATAATTGCTTTATCTCCATGTACATTTCCCACTTATCCACCTTCGCTAACCTCCACTGCAAGTATGAACTATGATCATTTTACAGTGATAGGTTGATATTTTTTGCTGGTATATTTGGGTAAATAAGCGTTTCATCTTATCAAGCAAAAACTGTACACTTTATTCTAGCAGTCACACATGTATTGTTTTATTTCTTTTTTTAATTCATCTAATGTTGTACATGCTTTAATAGAGGCTTCATCTTTAAGATGGCCAAAGAATGACTCTTGGGGGGCGTTATCCCAACAGTTTCCTCGTCTTGACATAGAGTGGCGTAACCCTAATTTCTTCACTGCTTTTTGAAAGATTGGACTTGTATAATGAACACCTTGATCCGAGTGAATTAAGGCATCTTTTGCTTTCATAAAGTTTTTGTTCTTCTTTAACTTCTTGAGTGTATCTGTAGCTAAATCTAAGGTTATACGGTCCGATAAATGGTAGGCTAAGATTTCTCCAGTCGAACCATCTTTAATGGCTGATAAGTAGGCCTTCATTCCTTTACCGTAATATAGATATGTGATATCTGTAAGGAGTACTTTTCCTGGAACTCCTTGCTTAAATTGTCTATTTAAAAGGTTAGGTACAACACGGTGTTCTTTTGTAGCTTTCATCATTCGTCTATAAGGATTTGCTTTTCTAATAGGGCAAATAATGTCATTCTTTTTCATGATTCGGCGAATACGTTTCAAATTGTAGACAATATTAAATTGACCCGCCAAAGTCATTTTGATTTGACGTGCCCCTTTCTTACGATTTTTAAAATGGAAGGCTTTTAAAATGATTTCCTTTACGGCCTCATCTTTTTTATCCTTTAGCTTTCTTCTTTCTTGTGATTCAAACGAGAAATAATTATAATAACCACTTCTTGAGACACCAGCCAGAGTACAAAGGTAACTAACCATATTTTTCAGTTGATACTTTTCAATCACTGACCGAATAAGAATATATTTTTGGCTAGGGAGAAGCTCTATTTCCTCATCCCCCTTTCTGCAGTACGAATCTTTTTTAATAGTTCATTTTCCGCTTTTAGTAAGGTAATTTGTGCTTCTAAACGAGCATTTTTCTCCTCTAGGGTAAGTTCCTTTTCTCTGGGGCGTCCTGAGTTTTCTGCCCTAGTGTCACGTAAACCGATTATCCCGTTATTTTTGTATGCTTTTTGCCATCTTTTTCTCGCTGAATAAATTCTCTCCATCCCCAAAACCTCTGCATCGAACCCACATTGTTCAAATATTTCTCTCGCTAACTTTCCTTTCTCTTTTTCAGAAATAAAAATATGTTTAAATTCATCTGTATAAGTGATTCCTTTTGAACTTACTGTTTTAACGTATTTATTAATTGATAGCTGCTTGATCTCTTTCTCTGTGAATATCTTTTTACTCATTATTTTCCCCGTCTCCATGTTATCTCTAGTTGTGTTTCTTAATTATACAAAAAAGTACCCTATAGGTAGACTTTTTTTGGTGTCTACTCTATAGGGTACACTTTA
>NZ_JWJE02000024.1 GCF_000812025.2 Bacillus thermotolerans | reverse complement strand
TAAAGAGTCATTATTACAAAACTAGTATTAAAGTTGGCAAGTGGTTACATTTTTAACTGCCGTTACATACATTTTTTACTTGCCAAATACATTTCCCAAAATAGCCTTCTTTTAAGGAAATAAAAACATAATCATGCTCCAATTCCTCACTATACTCATATACCAAGTAATCTGTATAAAGTGACATCAGTTCTTTACTCACATGTATTGTTCTTTCCTTCCTTAATTTAATATAAGCTTCATTAACATTAACATCTCTAGGTGTTAAATTGATTTGATTGTCCCAAGTGGCAATATCTTCAAGCCTAAGCGATAACACTTCACCGATTCTTAAACCACCCTCATACATAAGCATTAAAATTAATTTATCTCTTTTCGTATGACAAGCATCAATAATTTGCTTAACTTCCTCTGATGTCAATGTTCTTATCTGTTTCTTTTTAACCCTTAACTTTAAGACATTCTTTTGGTATCTACCCTTATTAACATGATGTAAAAATCCTTTGAAATTTCTTCCCTTTGCTTGTTTAAATACATCAATTGATTTAAATTCTCCTAATCTACTTAAATAATCAAGAAAACTCATAACTGCATTTAAAATTGTATTCACTGTCGTTTCTTCTCTTATGGCTTCTTTTGACTGAAGATCAATTACATTTGATGCTGTTGGATATCTCAACCAACCTACGAAGTCTGCTAACAACTCAAAGTTAATATCATTAAGAATAACGCCTCTCTGTTCCATGAACTCATACAGCAACTTTAAATGATAGCAGTATGCTTTAATGGTATTTGGAGACTTACCAGTATTATCTAAGTATTTAATGAATTTCATTACTGGTTCAATTAGCTGGTACTCTTTATCTAGTAATAAATACAATGGATACGGCTTATCCTCCACTTCTATCCTTTGAACCCTCACACGCTCCCCCCTCTTTAAACACTTTAAGTACTACAAATTATAAACCTTGTTAATTTTTATTTAAAGTAAAATCTCCCTTTAATATCTCCTCCTAAACTACTTTAACTACTATTATTTATTATACTATGGTTAATATATCACCACTTGGATGCTGATGTGCAACAATGACACTTGCTGCATTATTAAGTATTGCTGATTTAAACACTTCACGAGGATGTACGAGTGATGCATTCAACGAACCAACATGACAACGATGAACTGCGATAACATTATTTTTTGTATTTAAACACATTACAAAAAACACTTCACGATCATCACGGCCAATAAAGCGAGACGCTATCTTTGCACCATCTTCTGGACTACGAATAATGTAATTAACTCCTTCTTCTGCCTCCCGAATTACTTGTTCAATGCGTACAATCTCTAAAATAGTATCCATCTAGATCAACCTCTCTATTATATTTTGACCTTTTTGGTCACCACAGAGAGAATCTTCGCATCGATAAATGTCAAGTGGCGTAAGTAGCAGAGCTATCAAGTGATTCGTATATGTTTTGGGGAAGCCCAATGAATTAGGGTGCGTTAAAAGCGTTGATTGCTTTGTTACGCACCCTTATCCTACTTGGCTGACTCATAACATCCGAAGAACGAAGACCCTTTACTTAATCGATAATTCGTCTCTGCATATTAGACGAATTAGAAGATTATAATTAGGGGAGCTGAAAAGGAAAATTAATAAAGACATCTATTTTAAAACCTATCGCTTTTTATTTTCCTTCAATAATTTCAGTATCTCGTCTAACTTGTTATTTACTTTAAGTGTTTGATCCAAGTGATAAACCTCTTTTCTACTTAACGCTGACGAGGATTCGGAAATATCGTTTTTTATATGATTGGCAATATTATTTAATACATTCGCGTTCTCTTCAACACCTCGGTGTAAGGCAATATAATATTCTTTGGTATCTTCTAATTTTTTATTTTGATGTACTAATAATTTATTTTGTCCAACTAAGGCATTGCATTTTTGTATAATATCATCATTAACTATACTTAAAAGTTCTTCAACAATGATATTGATGTACTTTTGTTCAACTTTATAGTCTTTCAATGTTTTTTGGAATTTGCCTCTAATCATGTCTTTCCATTCATAGTTTATAAAGAATTCAATAGGTTCCTCCTCGACTTGTTTATAAGAATCGCTTATTGCAAATGTTCGAAGTGCTTCAACAAATGCACGATTATACACTTTTCTTGGTCGCCCTTTACCTCCCAATTTCTCCTCTTTTACCATAGGCTTTCCAATTTGGGCAAACTCTTTATTAGTATTAACTTTAGCTGCATCTCTACGAAAAGATGATTCTGAATAATTTTTTCCGTCAAATGATAATTCCTCAATTGCCTCTTCCATAGTGAACCATTGATTCTTTAATTCTTTTATCTGTTCAGAATTTAATTCTTCCTCTTTAGTAAATATCCACATTTAAATTCACACCTCACAATAAATAACGCTATTATATCAGCCATTATAGCATTTTTCTTCATTAGTTATAGAAAATCAGATGCCTTACAATTGAATTAGAAAGTTAATTGCGCAATGCTTTCAAAAAGATATCGAGAGGATGAAAGTTTCAGATGAAGAAACTACGAGAGTTCAATCGCTTTGACTGTGAGGCATTTTTCAAAGACAAGGACGTACGAGTGATGTCACATGAGGACTGGCTTGAATACGATGCGGACGGAAAGAATCCTAAAGTCGTAGGCACTAAGTATAAAACAGTAATTGCAACCGACCGAACAGAATACAAAGGCGAGGATGTAGCACCTGACCTTAATGCAGGCGAGCAAGTTATTGTAAAGGTGCCTAAACCTCCAAAAGAGTATAAAAAGTTCAGTAAAATCACATTTGTGAATCCAACAGCTTCTGTGTATGGAACATTCATGAGTGAACTTTCCGTCAAAGCAGAAGATGTAGACATTATTCCACCAAAATAAAGAATGAAGGGCAATAAGTTCCCTTCCTATCAACAAATACATTATTATACCTGTGACCGCCCCTGACAAGGGGCGGAACCACGATATTAGGATGTGGATTGCATGAAGAAAACATATAGAATGCAACGTGGTTTTATTTCATTTTTATTCATTGGATTTTTTCTTATCTTATGGTTTTTCTTTTATAAACTGTATCCATTGATTGTTGAACAAATAACGTTAATACAACTTCCACAAATTGAGTCAAATATCTTCTTGATTCCTGTTGGTGTAATGGTAGTTACTTTGTTTGTTAATTGGTCAATTCGCAATAAATTGTGGTTTGGTCTATTTTTTTCTCTGCATTATTATTTGATGACAAAGCGAATCAGAAGACATATTAAAGACGCGAGATTTGAAGATGAACGCGAGTTTGACAATCGTTTAGTTACTTTACCAAAAATTAAGATAACATTTGATGATAATCGAACAAGAAAGTCAGGAAAAGTTTTCATCAAAAACACAATTAAATTCGATAAGAAACTTGAAGATATGCGGATTGATTCAGCTTTAAAGGGTTACGTAAGTGAGCGCAAGTACTTATCTAAAGATCGCGATTGGTATATTTACGAATTTTATTCAGTTGATTCACATAAACAACTAAAAATTAAATCGGCAAGTGACTTGATAGAATGGTCAAATAAGACTACAGATGATTACGCCTTACGATTAGATGAGCGTGCAACCGTACCATTTCATCATATGGGATTAGTTGGACAAACAGGTAGTGGTAAATCGTTTTTTATTCAAATGCTAACTGAACAAGTATTATCGAAAAAGGTCACTCATGAGTTATTCATAATTGATCCAAAGCGCACTGACGTTTACCAAATGGCTAAACGTACCGTTGGTGATGAGCGAACTGCCGATAAAACAAACGCGATTGAATTGATTAAACAATTTCATGAGCGTATGAAAAAACGACAAGATGAATTACAAGACTATTTCATATCAAATCGCAACAAAACGTATAGAGATGCTGGATTACCTGCTTTAATTTTGCTTATAGATGAATTCGGGGCATTAAGAGAGTCATGGAAGACTTTAGCAAAAAAAGATCGTGACGAAGTCGATAGCATACTATCCGATGTTGCTTTCATGGGTCGTCAACTAGGGTGTATTCTGTGGGTCGCTACGCAACAAATGAACGCACAGACGATGCCAACAGCGATTAGAGAACAGCTCGTTTTGAAGATTGCTTTAGGTGATAGTGATGAGCAAACCTATAGAACTCTGTTTTCTTCTAGTGTGGATATACCGCCAGTTCAATTTACTGCTGGTCAAGGGATTTACAGTTATCCAGGGCTAGCAAGTGCAGACAAGCCACGGTTGTTGACCGTTCCTTACTGTAGCTTTTTGAATTGAAGCACCTAGCTTTTCCTTAAGGAGCGACGGCACAAAGAGTGGAAGGGGACCCGCCGTTCAGGCGGGGAAGGTTCCGCTCCGTGCTTTACACCTTTAGGAGAGCTGGGGTGCAGGTAATCACCCCAGCTCCAGTCAGGAGCAAAACCCACACCAAAGCCTATTCTTACCGGCTTATACACCAAGAAAACTTTACCTAAAGTTTTCTTAGCAAAAGGAGTGAATAGAACATGATTAAACCAGATATTGACCAATTTACACTCGTATTACAAGCTACAGGCGTGTTTGACTTTGATGAATGGCGTGACTGGGTAGCAAAAAGTCTAATAAGTACTTTCTTGATTAAATCTAAGATGCATAAGCTATTTGACAACTTCGGTGAAGCTGACGTTAAGCTACCAGAAGGCTACACAATAGGTTACTCATTCATCAATGCACCTTTTTATTTCTGTATCGCTTATCATGAAGCATTTACGAAAATGGGTGTGATTGTCAAATATAGTGCATACGCATGGCATGAATATCGGAAACGATATGAAGAAGAATTTAATGAACCTATTCATTTACACACCTTTTTAAAAATGATTGATTCGGATGAATATAGTTTTAGACTTTCAAGAATTGATATCTGTTGTGACTTTATTAATGAAAATATTAACATTGCTAAATTAAAACGCTCGATAGAAGAAGGAAGGACTGAAATACGCTATGGGAAGTACTAATAAAAGTTATCTACAAAAAGTTATTGAAGATAACAAAAACAAGCCATATAAAAGAAACAACTCGAAAGTGTCCGACGTTTCCAAAGACTTTCAGGCACAAACATTGTATATCGGGGCAAAAAGCAGAAATACAAAAGTGCATTTACGCATTTATGACAAAAAAGAGGAACAACTATCATGAAGCACATGCGACATATCGCCAAAGAAGTGGATGACTGGACACGTGTTGAAGCAGAGTTTTCTGGTGATTATGCCCATCAATTAACAGATGCAATCAAAAAATGTAGTACAGATGAACAGCTTAAAAATGTGATTATTAGTGCTCTACTTGATCGATACATGCTCTTTTATGTTAATTCTAATCGACCTCATAAGATAACTAGATTAATGCTTGAACTATTAGATGAGAAGGACTTTCACTTTGAGTCACCATCTCCACGAAACAATTTGTTACAACAATCAATAGACCATTTAATTAAGGGATCTGGGCTACTCCCCACATTGTGGAAAGTTCAACAAATATGGGGAGGTGATGCAGCAAAAGAATTAATAGATTATTTATATAAACAGTACTATGAAGAATTCGAACCTAATGATGACCATATATCTTGGTTAAATAAATATAAGACACTTTACCAATTAGAAGGTAAGCCGTGGGAAGGATGATATTTAAATGAGTTTTCCAAAATTAAAAGAACATATACAACACATTGTTGAAATAGTAGACTTTTTCCAGAACGGTAAAGGAACGATTAATAAAACGGATAATCATTCTGATTACCAAAATAGCAACTATACACCAGAAGATATTTTAGGACAAATAAAATATGATGCTGAACAAGCACTAAAAGAACTAAATAAATTTTAGTATAAAGGAGATGATGCCATATGAGCTTAACCATGGCTACAAAGGACTATCCGTATCTTTTAACAAGGGAACAAGCATCTCGGTTCCTAGGCATAGACCCAAAGTCATTTGATAAATATATACGACCACACGAAGAACTAGACCGCTTTATGATAGGTCGTCATGAACGTTACACAATTAAATCTCTAATAGAATTTATCGAAAGACAATCTGTCTAACTGTTGTTTGATTAGTTGATAATATGCTAGGTTCAGAATACAATACAGATGTATTCAACTAGCATCTATCAACTATTTTTATGAAAGGAATTGATAGTATGGCTAGTATTGTAAAAAGAGGAAAATCATATAGAGCTCAAGTCTCTTTATACAAACATGGAAAACATAAAAAACTTACTAAAACTTTTCCAACAAAAAAGGAAGCTAAACTTTGGGCTTTAGAAATGGAATTAGCGAAAGGGGAAGGTAAAGAACTCGCTCACAGAACAACAACATTTGCAGATTTCTTCGAGAACTGGATATATCTTGTAAAGATTAATGATGTTAAAGAAACAACATTTCAAAATTATGTTCGTACTTTAGGAGTTATTAGAAACTTATTTCAAGATATCCAATTAAAAGATTTAAATGATATTGTTGTTCAGAAGAAGATTGATGAGTATGCCAAGACACATTCACGAAAAACAACACATGAGGTTCTTCTTAAAATTAAAACATCTTTACGTGATGCATATGCTCGTGGCTATATTGCAAATGATTTTGCTCGTTTAGTAAAAACACGTGGAGAGAATCCACCTAAACGTAATAAAGCATTATCTATCACCGATTTTAGAAAACTTCGTAATTACGTTTTACAGCATCCAGAAGACGAATTTAACTTGCTTGTATTACTTGCATTAGAAACGGGGATGCGACGTGGAGAACTGTTAGCAATACGCCCAGAGAGTCTTTATGAATACGGAATAAGGGTTAGACATTCGATCAGTCCTACTTCTGATGATACTTCATTAAAAACACAAAATGCAAAACGTGATGTTTCTATTAACAAAGAGGTATATGAACTCATTCGTAAAATTCCTGTTAAAGAGAACGGTTATATTTTCAGCTTTGGCGGTTTTAAACAGTCGGAACAATTAGCAGAGTTATTGAAGAAGTTAAACATTGAAAAAACAACATTTCACGGTTTGAGAGATACTCATGCATCATTTCTATTTTCTCAAGACATAGATATTGCATATGTATCTAAACGATTAGGACACATAAACATACAAACTACACAAAATTATTATCTGGAATTAATGCCAGAAAAAAAGCACCAGCAAGATGCCGATGCTTTAAATCTGTTAAGTGCTTTATAAGGGTTCAAGCTGATTTGAACCAACTTGAACCAAAAAAGCTCTGCAAACATTGATATACCAATGTTTCTATTAACGTTTTGAGAACTGAGGTGCACGACGAGCGCCTTTAAGACCGTATTTTTTACGTTCTTTCATACGAGCGTCACGAGTTAAGTAGCCAGCACTCTTTAGAGTTGGGCGATACTCAGGATCTGCTTGAAGAAGCGCACGTGCGATACCGTGGCGGATAGCACCTGCTTGACCAGTGTAGCCGCCTCCGTTTACGTTTACGTATACATCGTAGCTGCCAGCTGTTTCAGTTGCTACAAGCGGCTGCTTGATTACTGTACGTAGTGTTTCGAATGGGATGTAGCTTTCTACATCGCGTCCATTGATGATGACTTTTCCGTCTCCAGGTACTAAGCGCACGCGAGCAACAGAGCTCTTACGGCGACCAGTGCCAATATATTGAACTTGTGCCAAGATAATAACCTCCTCTTAATAATTAGCCGCGAAGTTCGTAAACTTCCGGTTGTTGTGCTTGATGTTTATGTTCAGGACCAGCATATACGTGCAATTTCTTCGCCATTTGACGACCTAAAGAACCTTTTGGAAGCATGCCTTTAATTGCAAGCTCAAGCATTCTTTCAGGGTATTTTGTACGCATTTCGTTAGCTGTACGTGTTTTTAAACCGCCTGGATACATGCTGTGACGGTAGTAAATTTTATCTTTTAATTTATTACCTGTTAATTCGATTTTCTCTGCATTGATGATGATCACATTGTCACCAGTGTCAACGTTTGGTGTGAATGTTGGTTTATGTTTACCGCGCAAAATAGACGCAACTTCGCTTGAAAGACGGCCTAGTGTTTGACCTTGAGCGTCGATTACGTACCATTTGCGTTGGATTTCGCCTGATTTAGCCATATACGTACGCATTGGTTTTTGCCCTCCTAAAATAGTTATAAGTTTGTTTCTTAATTTGTTCGTATTTTATTTAAATCACGAATAAGTGTACGGGGCTTATCGTGGGGGTAAATAACATACCATAGGATATGATATAACGTATGGAAGTCAATGTCAAGAAAAAATGTGACACCCGGATTAGTTGCCATAGTCTACAGACCAAAGGTATAACCCTTCAGCAGGTGCTGTTTTTCCAGCAAGTGCCCTGTTCCGCCCCTTTAGCGCCTGTTCTACGTCTCCCGGAGACATTCTTCCTCTTCCAGCTTCTATTAACGTGCCCGCAATAATACGGACCATATTATACAGAAAACCGCTCCCTGCTACCCGTAATTCAATTTCTTCTTCCTGCTTGATCACTTCTAGCTTAGTAAGTGTCCGCACTTTATCCTCCACCTCTGTTTTAGCAGAACAAAAGCTTGTAAAGTCGTGGGTGCCCATCAATCTTCTGCCCGCTTCCTGCATGGCCTCTGCATTCAATTCAAATGGGCAATGACAGGCATACGTGTGCTTAAAAGGGCTTCTGTGTGGTGATTGATAGATTCTATAGCGGTACTCCTTACCTAAAGCAGAAAAGCGCGCATGGAAAGAAGAAGACGCCTCTTCTGCCCGCAGCACAGCTATATCTGCAGGCAGCTGGCTATTTAAGGCTGCTGGCCAGCGCTCTTCCGGTATAGAGAACGGTGTATCAAAATGAATCACCTGCCCCATCGCGTGAACACCGGCATCCGTTCGCCCTGAAGCGGTGACCCTTATCTCTTCGCCCTTGTGCATCCGAGCCAGAGCCTTTTCCAGTTCTTGCTGGACCGTTCTTTCGTTTGGCTGTACTTGATAACCTGCAAACCGGGAACCGTCATAAGAAATTGTGCATTTGATTCTCTTTATATCCATCAGCTTCTCAGCCTCCAAAGTACCACAGCCAAGAGAAGAAGCAGACAAACAGCCACTGTATCCTTCCATCGCCAATGAAGAAGCCGGTATTTTGTGCGTCCTTCTCCGCCGCGGTAGCCCCTTGCTTCCATAGCAATCGCCAGCTCTTCTGCCCGTTTAAAGGCACTCACGAACAATGGAATAAGCAGCGGAACCACCGCTTTGACTCTTTCCTTGATAGGACCGCTTGAAAAGTCCGCTCCTCTGGCTGCCTGTGCTTTTATGATCTTATCGGTTTCATCCATCAGCGTGGGGATGAACCGAAGGGAAATAGACATCATTAAAGCCAGCTCATGTACGGGAAGCTTCAGCTTCTTAAATGGCTGCAGCAACGTCTCTAGGCCATCTGTAATTGATATTGGTGAGGTAGTCAGTGTTAATAAAGAGGTTACGAGAATGAGCAGTAAAAAGCGAAGAGAAATAAAAACCCCCTGCCTCAGACCGCCTTCATAGATTTCTAAAAACCCAACCTTTACTAATACATCCCCTTCCCTTGTGAGAAAGATATGAAGCAGGAACGTAAAAGCAATTAGCCAAATAACCGGCCTCAATCCTGACAGCAAAAAACGGAGGTTGATCTTGGACAAGTACACAAGCATAAGAGTAAAGGCCGCAAGTGTAGCATAGGTGACCACATTATTCGCCAAGAATACCACCACAACGAAGCCAAACGTAAAGAGAAGCTTAGCCCTTGGATCTAACTGATGTATAGGAGACTCCAGCGGCAAGTAGCGGCCGAAGATCATTTTTTCCATCATGATCCGCCACCCCAATCCCTTAAGCGCGACAGCTCCTCTGCCAGCTCCTCGATGGTTAAACAAGGCCTGGCCAGCTTCATGCCTGAGAGCTCTTCGAATTTCTGCTGGAAGCGAATCACTTCTGGTACACTGAGCCCATAAGAAGCCAGCTCCTCAGGCCGTGAAAAGAGCTCCCGTGGTGTTCCTTGCATGCATACGCTCCCCTTATGCATCACGACCATATCATCCGCATAGAAAGCCGCGTCTTCCATGCTATGTGTCACCAGGACAGTAGAGAGCCCTTTTTCTTTATGCAAGGCGTAAAACATGTCCATTATCTCTTTTCGGCCACGTGGATCTAATCCAGCTGTCGGCTCATCAAGGACCAGCACATCCGGCTCCATAGCCAATACACCGGCAATAGCCACACGCCGCATTTGTCCGCCTGAGAGGTCGAATGGAGACTTTTCTAGGACACTGTCCGGAAGACCAACCTTCTCAATTAATCCCCGAGCTCGGTCTCTTGCTTCCTCTTCTGACACTCCAAAGTTCATTGGACCATACATAATGTCTTTCTCTACTGTTTCTTCAAAGAGTTGATGTTCCGGGAACTGAAACACAATACCTACCTTTTTCCGAATCTCTTTTAAGTTTTTCTCTTTTTTATCTGCTGAAACTACCCGGCCGCCTATAACGACTTTGCCCTTTGTCGGACGAAGCAGTGCATTTAAATGCTGAATGATCGTCGACTTTCCCGAACCGGTATGGCCGATAATAGCGACAAAACGACCTTCTGGAATCGTGAAACTCACGTCTTTTAATGCTAGGCGCTCAAATGGTGTACCGGCTGCATAACGGTATTCTACTTCTTGAAGTTGGATGTCCATAACTCTCTCACCAGCTCTTCTTCTGTTAAATGGCCGCCCTGAATGTCAAACCCCTGCCGCCTAAGTGCCTCACCCAACTTAATTGGGAAAGGAACATCCAGGCCTAGTTGAATAAGCTCCTTATTCATTTGAAAAATATCATCCGGTGTTCCCTCATGGTACACGCTTCCCTGGTTCAGCACGATAATGCGATCAGCACGGGCAGCTTCCTCTAAATCATGTGTAATGGAAATCACCGTTAGCTTTTGTTCCTCCTTAAGCTCACGAACAGTTGAAAGCACTTCTTCTCTTCCAAGCGGGTCGAGCATGGAGGTTGCCTCGTCTAAAAGAATGATATCTGGCTGCAGTGCGATCACTCCTGCGATAGCCACGCGTTGTTTTTGCCCGCCAGATAGATGGTGCGGCTCTTGATTCAGAAAATCGAGCATTCCTACCCGCTGAAGTGATTCTTCGACTCGCCTCACCATAATGTCATGAGGCACTCCATTATTTTCTAACCCAAAAGCCACATCATCCTGAACAGTCGTACCAACAAATTGATTATCAGGATTTTGAAAGACCATACCAAGACGCCTGCGTATCTCCCATACATACTCCTCTTTTAAAGGAAAACCGCTGATCATTACTTCCCCTTCTCTCGGGTAATGTAGACCGTTCAGCATTTTGGCAAGGGTGGATTTACCTGAACCGTTATGACCAACAATAGCCAGCCACTCGCCTTGGGCGACGTCTAAAGAAATGTCATGCAGGGCATCGCTCTGCTGCTCTGGGTAACGGAAGTAAACATGGCGAATCGAAATGATAGGCTCTTTCATAAACTTCCCTCTCTCTTCATCTCTCAAAGTAATTCCTTCGCTTAAAGTTCCATATACAAAAAAAGCCCGCACCCCTGTCCAAAGAAGAAAAGCTCTTCTGCCGGCAATGCGGTCTCTTACATTTAATTAAGAGCGGAAGGGGTGCATGAGCTAGACGAGTCACCTATCTGACAGTGCTCATCGTAACACTCAAGCTTCAAATTATTCAGTCTTCAGCGAAAGTTAGTAAAAAAGGGCAAAACACAGCCGTACGAGGAAGGTTCTGCCCTTGTTGTGGTTTTACTGAAAATTAAACGAGTTCAATAATAACCATTGGTGCACCGTCACCACGACGAGGACCGATTTTCATGATGCGTGTGTAACCGCCTTGGCGCTCGCTGTAACGAGGAGCCACATCAGAGAAAAGCTTTTGCAGTGCATAAACTGGTTTCTCTTTTTTCTTTCCGTCTTCTGTTTCTACTTCAATAGTTGAAGCCACTTCGTTACGAAGGAATGCTGCAGCTTGACGGCGTGCATGCAAGTCACCACGTTTACCAAGTGTAATCATTTTTTCCACAACTGAGCGAAGCTCTTTCGCACGGGCTTCAGTTGTTTCAACACGCTCACTGATGATTAAATCAGTTGTTAAGTCACGCAACAAAGCTTTGCGCTGAGCGCTTGTACGTCCTAGCTTTCTGTAAGCCATGAAGATACCCTCCTTTGTTGAATTCTGCTTTTATTTGTAATTAATCTTCTTTTTTCAGGCCTAAACCAAGCTCATCCAGCTTTGCTTTCACTTCTTCAAGTGATTTACGGCCAAGGTTCCGGACCTTCATCATGTCTTCTTCTGACTTGTTAGCAAGCTCCTGCACTGTATTAATGCCGGCACGCTTCAAGCAGTTATAAGAACGGACAGATAGATCAAGCTCTTCGATTGTCATCTCTAAAACTTTCTCTTTTTGGTCTTCTTCCTTCTCAACCATAATTTCAGCATTTTGAGCTTCGTCTGTTAAACCAACGAAGATATTTAAGTGTTCAGTTAGAATCTTTGCCCCTAAAGAAACTGCTTCTTTCGGGCCGATACTGCCGTCAGTCCACACATCCAACGAGAGCTTGTCAAAATTTGAAACCTGCCCTACGCGTGTTTTTTCCACTTGATAGTTTACACGGGCAACCGGAGTGTAGATGGAGTCAACTGGAATGACACCAATTGGATGATCTTCCTTTTTGTTTTGATCAGCTGGATTGTAACCTCTTCCTCGCTGAGCAGTCAGGCGCATGCGGAAGTGTGCATTCTCTCCTAAAGTAGCAATATGCAAATCAGGGTTAAGAATTTCTACGTCACTGTCATGCGTAATATCCGCTGCTGTAACAGCACCACTTCCCTGTACATCTATCTCCATTGTCTTCTCTTCATCTGAGTAGATTTTAAGAGCAAGTTTTTTAATGTTTAAGATGATAGATGTTACGTCTTCTACGACACCCTCGACTGTTGAGAACTCATGCAGCACTCCGTCGATTTGGATAGAAGTAACAGCAGCACCTGGAAGTGAGGATAATAATATACGACGCAAGGAGTTACCCAAAGTTGTACCATACCCACGCTCAAGTGGTTCCACGACGAATTTTCCATAATTGGCCTCGTCGCTGATCTCAACCGTTTCAATTTTTGGCTTTTCAATTTCGATCATTCAACTATCCCTCCTTCAATACGTCGAAACTCCGTTTGAAGAAATCCTTCAACCGAAATTCCCCCATGTTTACGTTCCCGATTTTTACCACAACTGGTTTACTTTCCTGTAAATGAACGCAACATTCAATTATACCCATTATTGCCATAGATATAATGATTATACAGGAAAATTAAACGCGGCGACGTTTTGGAGGGCGGCAGCCGTTATGAGGGACAGGAGTAACATCTCTAATAGCAGTTACTTCAAGACCTGCAGCTTGAAGAGCACGAATAGCAGCTTCACGGCCAGAACCAGGACCTTTAACTGTTACTTCAAGAGTTTTCATCCCATGCTCCATAGATGCTTTTGCAGCTGTTTCAGCAGCCATTTGAGCAGCAAATGGAGTAGATTTACGAGAGCCTTTGAAGCCAAGTGCACCTGCACTAGACCAAGAAAGGGCATTACCATGAACGTCTGTAATAGTTACGATTGTATTGTTAAATGTTGAGCGAATGTGAGCAACACCTGATTCAATATTCTTTTTCACACGACGCTTACGAGATTGTTGTTTACGAGCCATGTCTAACATTGACCTCCTTTACCAATTATTTTTTCTTGTTAGCTACTGTTTTACGAGGACCTTTACGAGTACGAGCATTGTTCTTCGTATTTTGTCCGCGAACTGGTAAACCACGACGATGGCGGATACCACGGTAAGAACCAATTTCCATCAGACGCTTAATGTTAAGGGAAATTTCACGACGAAGATCCCCTTCAACTTTTAGTTTGTCGATGATATCACGAATTGTGTTTAATTCGTCTTCTGTTAAATCGCGTACACGAGTGTCTTCAGAAACACCAGCTTCCGCAAGAATTTTCTTAGCAGTTGAACTGCCGATTCCGTAGATATAAGTTAATGAAATAACAACGCGCTTGTCGCGTGGAATATCAACACCTGCTACACGTGCCATTTAAGCGTGCACCTCCTTTGAAATTATCCTTGTTTTTGTTTGTGTTTAGGGTTTTCACAAATAACCATGACCTTGCCACGTCTGCGTATTACTTTACATTTTTCGCAGATTGGTTTCACTGATGGTCTAACTTTCATTTTTCCAACCTCCTTAATAGTCCGGAGTGCATAAGTTATTTATAGCGGTAAGTAATTCGACCGCGAGTTAAGTCATATGGAGAAAGTTCTACAGTCACTTTATCTCCGGGCAGAATGCGAATAAAGTGCATGCGGATCTTTCCAGAAACATGCGCAAGGATTGTATGCCCATTTTCTAATTCAACCTTAAACATAGCGTTAGGTAAAGTTTCTACTACTGTACCTTCAATTTCAATTACATCGTCTTTCGCCATTCATTACTCTCCCTTCTCTTTTCATACAGAACTCCGTACAAAATCAGCAGGCTGGTCATCATTCTAGTCTCAGAATACCTTTGAAGAAACATCCTTCCAGGCTAGAGGGTGGTTAAAATCTCAAAACCTGCATTGGTGATCGCAATTGTGTGTTCGAAATGAGCACACATCTTTCCATCTTGCGTCACGACTGTCCAGTTATCCTCGAGCGTCCGGACATAACGGTAGCCGGCATTTACCATTGGCTCAATTGCAAGCACCATCCCTGGTTTCAGTACTGGTCCTTTGCCAGGAGGTCCAAAGTGAGGAATCTGAGGGCTCTCATGTAAGCTTTGACCAACCCCGTGCCCTACATACTCTCGTACGATCGAAAAGCCGTAAGATTCTACATACGTTTGAATCGCATGGGAGATATTTGAAAGGCGTGCACCTGGCTTTGCTTCTTCTAAACCGACAAAAAGTGAGTTCTCCGTCACTTCCAGCAGCTTCTGAGTGTCAGGAGAGATAGTGCCAATAGGATAAGTCCAAGCTGAGTCGCCATGGTATCCTTTGTAATTCGCACCTATATCCAGGCTGACGATATCCCCTTCTTTTAATACTCGATCGCCGGGAATACCGTGGACGAGCTCTTCGTTAACGGACACACAAATGCTGCCACGAAAACCATTATACCCTTTAAAAGAAGGAATTGCATCATGCTGTCTAATAAATTTGTCCGCAATTTCATCTAATTCTTTCGTGCTTATACCGGGTGAGAGATGCCGTTTTAATTCCTGGTGTGTTAAGGCAACAATCCGTCCTGCCTCTCTCATAATTTCTATCTCTCGAGGGGTCTTGCGAATGATCATCTATTTAAACCTTTCAAAAGCTCATCAATATCCTCGAACACTTTGTCGATTTCTTGCTGTCCTTGAATGTTTTTTAGATAACCTTTCTGTTGATAGAAATCTAGTAATGGTTCAGTTTGTTTCAAGTTAACATCCAAACGGTTTTGGACTGTCTCTTCATTATCATCTGCTCGCTGATAAAGCTCGCCGCCGCAACGGTCACACTTGCCTTCCTCAGCTGGCGGATTGAAGATGAGATGATAAGTAGCACCGCAGTCTTTGCAAATACGACGTCCAGTTAGACGCTCCATAAGGATGTCTTTATCTACATCGATATTAATTACGTAATCAATCTTCTTATCTAACTCTTCAAGGATATTTTCAAGCGCTTCTGCTTGAGCAACTGTTCTTGGAAAGCCATCAAGAAGAAATCCTTTTTCACAATCTACTTTGCTTAATCTTTCTCGAACAATCCCGATCGTTACTTCATCAGGAACTAAAGCGCCCTCATCCATATAAGATTTTGCCTTTAGTCCAAGTTCTGTGCCTTCCTTGATGGCCGCACGGAACATGTCTCCTGTAGAAATATGCGGAATGTTATATTTCTCAACAATTTGTTCAGCCTGCGTGCCCTTTCCGGCACCAGGCAGCCCCATTAATACTAGATTCATTTGTATACCCCCTCAGTCTGATTAGTGACATTCAGCAAGTTGTCATCATTTAATAAAGCCTTTGTAATGACGTTTAACAAGCTGAGCTTCCAGCTGTTTCATTGTTTCCAATGCCACTCCAACTACGATAAGCAAGCCAGTACCGCCAATTTGTGCAGCTGGTGGAAGACCTGCAAAGTTGATAAAGAAGACAGGAAGAATAGAGATAACAGACAGGAAGATGGCACCTACAAAAGTTAGGCGGTACAAAACACTAGTTAAATAATCCTGCGTGTTCTTCCCTGGACGAATCCCTGGAATATATCCTCCTTGTTTTTTCAAGTTATCGGCTAGCTGCTCCGGATTGACTTGAATAAACGCATAGAAATAAGTAAATGCAACAATCAGCGCTACATAAATGATCATACCTACTGGCTTAGTGTAATCGAAGATATTTTGAATCGTCGTTGTTACATCATTAGAACCAAAAAACGAAGCAATCGTTTGTGGTGTGATCAGAAATGCCACCGCAAAGATAACAGGGATAACGCCTGCAGCATTTACTTTTAAAGGCAAGTGAGTAGATTGTGCTCCACGTGCACCCATGCCGCCTTCTCCAGTTACCCGCTTAGCATACTGAATTGGAATTTTACGCAATGCCTGCTGAACAAAAATTACGCCCACAGTAATTGCGAGAGCTGCTAATACAATCAGTACAAGTACAACAATTCGCAGGAAGAGCTGGTCACCAGCACCCTCGATTTGCTGTGCATAAATCTGATTGATCGTGTTCGGAATAGCTGCAACAATCCCAGCAAGAATGATAATCGAGATTCCGTTACCGACACCTTTAGAGGTAATCAGTTCTCCAAGCCACATAAGAAAAGCCGTACCGGCTGTTAATACAAGTGCAATCAGCAGATATGCACCGATGCTGTTGTTTTCAACAAGCAACCCGCCGAAGAGACGGTTAAAGCCGTAAGACATTCCCAGCGCCTGGATGAAACCAAGAACTACTGTAAAATATCTTGTAAACTGTGACAGCTTGCGCCGCCCGACTTCCCCTTGCTTCGACCACTCTGTGAACTTAGGAACTACATCCATCTGCAAGAGCTGTACAATAATCGAAGCTGTAATGTAAGGCATAATCCCCATAGCAAATATAGAGAAGTTCTGGAGGGCTCCTCCGCCAAAGGTATTAAGAAAACCAATTAGTCCGCCCTGTTCCTGCATCTGCAGGACATTTGCATCCACATAAGGAACAGGAATAAATGTGCCGATACGGAAAACGATTAACATAAGGAGGGTGAATATAATTTTTTGTCTTATATCACCCACACGCATAAAATTGGAGATTGTGCGAAACATTAAATCACCTCAGTCTTACCGCCGGCAGCTTCGATAGCTTCTTTAGCAGCAGCTGAGAATTTATGAGCTTTTACAGTCAGCTTTTTCTCTACGTTGCCTTTAGCAAGAATTTTAATTCCTGCTTTTTCGCTGCTTACTACACCAGTTTCAATAAGAAGTTCTGGTGTAACTTCTGTGCCTTCATCGAAGCGATTTAACGCATCAAGGTTAACGACCGCATACTCTTTGCGGTTAATGTTAGTAAAGCCGCGTTTTGGTAGACGTCGGAATAAAGGAGTTTGACCACCCTCGAATCCAAGGCGTGTACCGCCGCCAGAACGAGCATTTTGTCCTTTATGACCTTTACCAGCAGTTTTACCGTTACCAGAAGCTGGTCCGCGTCCTACACGGTTGCGAGATTTACGAGCACCTTCAGCCGGTTTTAACTCATGAAGTTTCATGTTTGTGCACCTCCTTATTATTTAAGTGTTATTATTTTTCGTTTACTGTTACTAGGTGAGATACTTTATTGATCATACCTCTGATTGCTGCATTATCTTGATGCTCCACTGTTTGATGCATTTTGCGAAGTCCAAGAGCTTTAACTGTTTCACGCTGATCTTTCGGACGACCGATCAAGCTGCGAGTGAGGGTAATTGTTAATTTTTCAGCCATTGTAAATCCCTCCTTATCCTAACAGTTCTTCTACTGATTTTCCGCGTAGTTTAGCAACATCTTCCGCACGCTTCAGTTGTTTAATTCCTTCAATTGTAGCACGAACCATGTTAATTGGTGTGTTTGAACCATGTGATTTAGAAAGAATGTCTTCTACGCCACCAAGCTCAAGTACCGCACGAACTGGTCCTCCGGCGATTACTCCAGTACCCTCAGAAGCAGGCTTTAGGAGAATTTCACCGCCGCCAAAACGGCCGATTACTTCATGTGGAATAGATGTTCCAACGATCGGAATTGTAATCAAGTTTTTCTTCGCATCTTCAACAGCTTTACGGATAGCATCTGGTACCTCTTGTGCTTTACCAGTTCCAAAACCAACGTGTCCGTTCTTGTCACCGACAACTACAAGAGCAGTAAAACGGAAACGACGACCACCTTTTACTACTTTTGCTACACGATTGACCGTAACTACACGCTCTTCAAGTTCAAGTTTATTTGGATCAATACGACGCATGAATTTGTCCCTCCTTTTTTATTAGAATTGTAATCCATTTTCGCGAGCTGCATCTGCAAGTGCTTTTACGCGTCCATGGTATAAGTATCCTCCGCGGTCAAACACAACGGATGTGATGCCTTTTTCGCTCGCTCTTTTCGCAACTAATTCGCCTACTTTAGCAGCAGCGTCAACGTTGTTTGTTTGCTCTAAGCCGAAATCTTTTTCGACTGTAGAAGCGCTGGCAAGTGTTACACCGTTCATATCATCGATCACTTGAGCGTAAAGATGTTGATTTGAACGGTAAACATTTAAACGAGGACGTTCAGCTGTACCATTAAGCTTTGAACGAACACGGCCATGTCTCTTTTTACGAGTTTTGTTTTTATCAGCCTTCGTAATCATTCTGGTCACTCCTTTCGTTTACTTAAGCGACATTACTTACCTGTTTTACCTTCTTTACGGCGCACATATTCGCCTTCGTAACGAATTCCTTTGCCTTTATACGGCTCTGGAGGACGTACTGCGCGAATGTTAGCAGCAAGAGCACCTACACGCTCTTTATTGATGCCTTTAATAACCACTTTTGTGTTAGCAGGAACGTCAATCTCAATACCTTCTTCAGGCTCCATTTCAACTGGATGAGAATAACCAACGTTCAATACAAGTTTCTTTCCTTGTTTTTGGGCACGGTATCCGACACCAACTAATTCAAGAGTTCTTTCGAAGCCTTTAGATACACCTTCCACCATGTTCGCTAAAAGCGCACGAGTTGTACCGTGGATTGTACGGTGCTCTTTAGAATCAGAAGGACGAACAACTGTAAGAACGTTTCCTTCAACCTCAATTTTCATATCTTTGTTAAATGTATTAACGAGTTCACCTTTAGGGCCCTTTACAGTGACAGTGTTATTATCGTTTGTTACTGTTACGCCTTCAGGTAGCTCAATAGGTTTTTTTCCTACACGAGACATAATTTTTGCACCTCCGTTCTATTAGAAGAATATTACCAAACGTATGCTAATACTTCGCCGCCAACTTGTTTAGCGCGAGCTTCTTTATCAGTTAACACGCCTGCAGATGTTGATACAAGAGCAACACCTAGTCCATTAAGAACTCGTGGCATTTCGTCAGCTTTTGCGTATACACGTAAACCAGGTTTGCTGATACGTTTTAAACCAGTGATAACCCGTTCATTGTTTGCTCCATACTTTAAGAAAATACGGATTACGCCTTGCTTGTTGTCTTCGATATACTCAACGTCACGAACGAAACCTTCGCGCTTTAGAATTTCAGCGATTTCTTTCTTAATGTTAGAAGCAGGTACCTCTAATTTCTCGTGACGCACCATGTTTGCGTTACGGATGCGAGTAAGCAAATCTGCAATTGGATCTGTCATAACCATTCTATTTACCTCCTTCCCAAGCCGGGGTATTACCAGCTGGCTTTTTTGACACCAGGAATTTGTCCTTTATATGCAAGTTCACGGAAACAAATACGGCAAAGCTTAAATTTACGGTATACAGAGTGTGGACGTCCGCAACGTTCGCAGCGTGTGTACTCTTGTACTTTAAATTTAGGTGTGCGTTTTTGTTTCGCAATCATTGATTTTTTGGCCACGATTTCGCCTCCCTTTTATAGCGATTACTTTTGGAATGGCATTCCAAATTGAGTTAACAATTCGCGAGCTTCTTCATCAGTCTTCGCAGTTGTTACAATTACGATATCCATACCACGAACTTTGCTTACTTTGTCGTAATCAATCTCAGGGAAGATTAATTGCTCTCTTACACCTAATGTGTAGTTACCGCGTCCATCAAACGCTTTTGTGGAAACTCCACGGAAGTCACGTACACGTGGAAGTGATACAGAGATTAATTTATCAAGGAATTCATACATACGCTCACCGCGTAATGTTACTTTCGCTCCAATTGGCATACCTTCACGAAGGCGGAAGCCCGCGATTGATTTTTTAGCGCGTGTAACTAAAGGCTTCTGACCAGTGATAAGCGCTAACTCCTCAACAGCAGTATCTAAAGCTTTCGCATTTTGAACGGCATCGCCAATTCCCATGTTAACTACGATCTTCTCGATTTTTGGTACTTCCATAACTGATTGGTAATTGAATTTATTCATTAAAGCAGGTGTAATTTCTTCATTAAACTTTGCTTTAAGGCGGTTCATATAGTGTACCTCCCTTCTTTAACAGATGAATTATTTATCTAGAACTTCACCAGATTTTTTTGCTACACGAACTTTTTTACCGTCAACCACTTTGTGCCCTACGCGTGTAGGCTCGTTAGTTTTAGGATCTAAAAGCATTACGTTAGATACGTGAACAGGTGCCTCCTGGCTGATAATTCCACCTTGTGGATTTATCTGAGAAGGTTTTACATGCTTTTTAACAATGTTAATCCCTTCAACAAGCACACGGTCTTTTTTAGGAAATGCTGCAAGCACGATGCCTGTTTTTCCTTTGTCTTTACCTGTGATGACCATCACTTTGTCGCCTTTTTTTACGTTCATTCTATCGCACCTCCTTGAATGGCCAAGTTGATAACCTTGCTTTTCTTAGATAACTTCTGGAGCAAGAGAAATAATTTTCATAAAGTTGTTGTCACGCAATTCACGTGCAACTGGACCAAAGATACGAGTTCCGCGTGGGCTCTTGTCATCTTTAATGATCACACAAGCATTTTCATCAAAACGAATGTAAGAACCATCATTACGACGAGCACCGCTCTTTGTACGAACAATAACAGCCTTGACTACGTCGCCTTTTTTGACAACGCCACCTGGTGTTGCTTGTTTCACTGTGCAGACGATTACGTCACCAATGTTTGCAGTTTTACGGCCGGAGCCACCAAGAACTTTAATCGCTAATACTTCACGTGCACCTGAGTTATCAGCCACTTTTAAACGAGATTCTTGTTGGATCATGTATGTTACCTCCCTTCGGATTCACTTTCTATCCGAACAATTATTGATTAGATAATAACAGCTTTTTCTACAACTTCTACTAGACGGAAGCGTTTTGTAGCAGATAATGGGCGAGTTTCCATGATGCGAACGATATCGCCTACTTTTGCTTCGTTTAACTCATCATGAGCTTTAAACTTTTTAGAGTACTTAACGCGTTTGCCGTAAAGTGAGTGCTTTTTGTAAGTTTCTACAAGAACAGTGACAGTCTTATCCATTTTGTCAGACACAACACGTCCAGTATAAACTTTACGTTGGTTACGTTCTTCACTCATTGTGCAAACCTCCTCTCAATTATCGATTGTTAACATCGATCTCTCTTTGACGAATGACAGTTTTCATTCGAGCGATCGCTTTACGTACTTCACGAATACGAGCAGTATTTTCTAACTGTCCAGTAGCGAGCTGGAAACGAAGATTAAAAAGCTCTTCTTTTAATGATTTAAGCTTTTGTTCAATTTCGGCAGTGGTTAATTCAACAATTTCTTTAGCCTTCATTTGATTCACCACCAATTTCTTCACGTTTTACGACCTTGCATCTTACCGGCAGTTTATGTGCAGCAAGACGAAGTGCTTCACGAGCCACCTCTTCAGGAACTCCAGCAATTTCAAACATGATTTTCCCAGGTTTCACAACAGCTACCCAGCCTTCAGGCGCCCCTTTACCAGAACCCATCCGAACTTCAAGAGGTTTTGCTGTATAAGGCTTATGAGGGAAGATTTTAATCCAAACTTTACCGCCACGTTTCATATAACGAGTCATCGCGATACGCGCTGATTCGATTTGACGGTTTGTGATCCAAGAAGACTCAAGAGCTTGCAGGCCGTATTCGCCGAATGCTACCTGTGTGCCGCCTTTTGCTTGGCCACGCATTTTCCCGCGATGAACACGACGGTGTTTTACACGCTTAGGCAATAACATATTAGTTTCCTCCTTCCTCGGACTTCTTCTTAGTAGGAAGAACCTCTCCACGATAGATCCATACTTTTACGCCTAACTTACCATAAGTAGTGTCAGCTTCTACGTGTGCATAATCGATATCCGCACGTAAAGTATGAAGTGGAACAGTTCCTTCACTGTAATGTTCAGCACGAGCAATATCTGCACCGCCAAGACGACCAGAAACCTGTGTTTTGATTCCTTTCGCACCAGCGCGCATTGTACGTTGGATAGCTTGCTTTTGTGCACGACGGAAAGATACACGGTTTTCTAATTGACGAGCAATGTTTTCTGCTACAAGCTTAGCATCAAGATCTGCTCTCTTAACTTCAACGATGTTAATGTGAACGCGTTTGCTAGTAAGCTGATTTAAAGACTTACGAAGCGCCTCAACCTCAGATCCACCTTTACCGATAACCATACCTGGCTTCGCTGTATGAATAGTGATGTTAATGCGGTTAGCAGCACGTTCAATTTCAACGCGAGATACAGAAGCATCTTTCAAGCGAGCTTCAATGTACTCACGAACTTTAAGGTCTTCATGTAAAAGGCTTGCGTAATCTTTTCCTGCATACCATTTTGAATCCCAGTCACGAATAACGCCGACTCGTAAACCATGAGGATGTACTTTTTGACCCACTAATTATCCCTCCTTCTTTTCTGATACCACAACTGTAATGTGGCTAGTACGTTTGTTAATTGCGCTTGCGCGACCCATTGCACGCGGACGGAAACGTTTCAACGTTGGTCCTTCGTCAACAAAAACTTTTGATACGACTAAGTTATTTACGTCCATATCATAGTTATGCTCTGCGTTCGCCAAGGCAGATTTTAATAATTTTTCTACGACTGGAGATGCAGCCTTATGAGTGTGTTTTAAAATTGCTACCGCTTCTCCTACTTGCTTTCCTCGGATCAAGTCAACTACTAAGCGTACTTTGCGAGGAGCAATGCGTACTGTTCTAGCAACAGCTTTAGCTTCCATCAGGATAACCTCCCCTCATTTAGCGTCTTGTTTTCTTATCGTCACTAGCGTGACCTTTGTACGTACGTGTTGGTGCGAATTCACCAAGTTTATGTCCTACCATATCCTCTGTTACATAAACTGGAACATGTTTGCGGCCATCATACACTGCGATTGTGTGTCCGATGAAAGCCGGGAAGATTGTGGAACGGCGAGACCAAGTTTTGATTACTTGCTTCTTATTATCTTCATTTAGTTTTTCAACTTTATTGAATAAATGATCATCAACAAAAGGTCCTTTTTTTAAGCTGCGGCCCATTTTGGTACCTCCCTTCGTAATTGGTCTACGGTTCGCAAATGGAACCGTAGTGCCATCACGTTATTTTTTACGGCGACGAACGATGAACTTGTCGCTTTTGTTTGTTTTCTTACGAGTTTTGTAACCAAGAGTTGGTTTGCCCCAAGGTGTAACTGGAGATTTGCGTCCAATTGGAGAACGTCCTTCCCCACCACCGTGTGGATGATCGTTCGGGTTCATTACAGATCCGCGAACAGTAGGTTTCTTGCCTAACCAGCGAGAACGACCGGCTTTACCGATGTTCACTAGTTCATGCTGCTCGTTACCTACTTGACCGACAGTCGCACGGCAAGTAGCTAGGATCATACGTACTTCCCCTGAGTTTAAACGAACAAGAACGTATTTTCCTTCTTTACCTAGAACCTGAGCAGAAGTACCTGCAGAGCGAACTAATTGTCCACCTTTACCTGGTTTCAACTCAATGTTGTGGATAACTGTACCCACAGGAATGTTTACTAATGGAAGAGCATTACCTACTTTGATGTCTGCTTCTGAACCAGACATAACTTCCATTCCAACCTTAAGATTCTTCGGCGCTAAGATGTAGCGCTTTTCTCCATCAACATAGTTGATTAGAGCAATGTTTGCTGAACGGTTTGGATCATATTCGATTGTGGCAACGCGTCCAGGTATACCATCTTTATCACGTTTGAAGTCGATAATACGGTATTGACGCTTATGACCGCCACCTTGATGACGAACTGTAGTTCTACCTTGGTTGTTACGACCGCCTTTTTTCTTAAGAGGCGCCAACAATGATTTTTCCGGCTTGTCAGTTGTAAGCTCAGAGAAGTCAAGTGACGTCATGTTTCGACGGCCGTTTGACGTTGGTTTGTACTTTTTAATCGCCATGTCTTTTCCCTCCTCTTCTTAAATTCTTAGATTAAACCTCGAACAATTCGATTTCTTTGCTGTCTTCAGTTAATGTAACAATCGCTTTGCGGCGTTTGTTTGTATAACCTGCATAACGACCCATACGTTTGAATTTGCCTTTATAGTTCATGATGTTTACTTTCTCGACTTTCACATCAAAGATCTGCTCAACAGCATCTTTAACTTGAGTCTTATTAGCTCTAACATCAACTTCGAACGTATATTTCTTATCAGCCATAACGCTAGTTGATTGTTCTGTAATTACGGGGCGCTTAATGATATCGCGAGCTTCCATTATGCAAGCACCTCCTCTACTTTTTCAACAGCTGCTTTAGTGATGATAAGTTTATCATGACCTACCACATCTAAAACATTAATGCCGTCAGCCGCTACTACTGTTACTCCCGGAATGTTGCGGGCAGATAAGGCGACATTTTCGTTTAAAACGTCAGTAACGACCAACGCTTTGCTATCTACAGATAGATTTTTCAATACGCTTGCAAACTCTTTTGTTTTTGGCGTATCAAAAGATAATGATTCTAGTACTAGAATGTTTTGCTCTGCCACTTTAGAAGAAAGAGCAGATTTAATAGCTAAACGACGTACTTTCTTTGGCAGTTTGTAGCTGTAGCTGCGTGGAACTGGACCAAATACTGTACCGCCACCGCGCCATTGTGGAGAACGGATAGATCCTTGACGAGCACGTCCAGTACCTTTTTGACGCCACGGCTTACGGCCGCCGCCGCTAACTTCTGAGCGGTTTTTTACTTTGCTTGTTCCTTGACGTAAAGATGCACGCTGCATCATTACCGCTTCAAATACTACGTGTTGGTTAGGTTCAATACCAAAAACGGAATCGTTTAGTTCGATTTCACCAACTTGTGCTCCGCTTTGGTTTAATACTGTAACTTTCGGCATTCTTATTTCCTCCTTTCTGGAAAAAGTCGATTAGTTCGCTTTTAACGCGCTTTGGATTTTCACTAAAGATTTTTTAGGTCCAGGAACGTTACCTTTAACTAAAAGAACGTTGCGTTCTGCATCAACTTTTACTACTTGTAAGTTTTGGATTGTGATTTGTTCGCCACCCATACGGCCTGGCAACAATTTGTTTTTGAATACACGGTTAGGAGCAACTGGTCCCATTGAACCTGGGCGACGGTGATAACGAGAACCGTGGGACATTGGTCCGCGGCTTTGTCCGTGGCGCTTGATTGCACCCTGGAATCCTTTACCTTTTGAAACTCCTGTTACGTCAATGATATCTCCTTCAGAGAAAATATCTACCTTGACTTCTTGACCAACCTCTACTTCACCGTCATAGTTACGGAACTCACGAATGAAGCGCTTAGGTGCTGTTTCAGCTTTCGCAACGTGGCCTTGTTCTGGTTTGTTAGCAAGCTTTTCACGCTTGTTCTCAAAACCTAACTGTACAGCTTCATAGCCATCGTTTTCGATTGTTTTCTTTTGAAGTACAACGTTAGGTGCTGCTTCGATTACAGTAACTGGGATCAGTTCACCGTTTTCTGCAAACACTTGAGTCATACCTACTTTTCTTCCTAAGATTCCTTTGGTCATGAGTCACACCTCCTGAATAAATAATTTTTTATATTAATTAAAGTTTGATTTCAATGTCAACGCCAGATGGTAAATCTAAGCGCATAAGTGAATCCACAGTTTGTGGTGTTGGGTTCACAATATCGATCAGACGCTTATGTGTGCGCATTTCGAATTGCTCACGAGAGTCTTTATACTTGTGCACCGCACGAAGGATTGTGTAAACAGACTTCTCTGTTGGCAACGGGATTGGCCCCGATACGTTCGCACCAGAACGTTTTGCCGTTTCAACAATTTTCTCTGCTGATTGATCCAGAATTCTGTGATCATATGCTTTCAAACGAATACGAATTTTTTCTTTTGCCATTATTTTCCCTCCTTTTCCGCCTATTTGCTAATAGACATTCTCCGCAGAAATTATCCTGGCTACACTCGCCATGGCAAAGCGGCCGGGTGTGTCAGCAACCTTCTGCATCATCGCTGTTAAAAACCAACGCTGTTTATTATACATGATTTTACCTATGTATGCAACAGCTTTTTATATGTTTCCTTTGCAACACACTTTTATTATTATACATAGATTCTATCCCTATTTCAATAGCAGAAAATAATTATGTTGATTGAATTAAAAAAAGAAGGTTTTCATTTTAAGTGAATAAAAAAAGCAGACGGTTTTCCGTCTGCTTTTAAAAGAAGTCTTACGCTTCAATTGTAGATACAACACCAGCGCCTACTGTACGTCCACCTTCACGAATTGAGAACTTAGTTCCTTCTTCGATAGCGATAGGTGAGATCAGTTCAACTGTCATTTCGATGTTATCCCCAGGCATAACCATTTCAGTGCCTTCAGGAAGGTTAACGATACCAGTTACATCAGTTGTACGGAAGTAGAACTGTGGGCGGTAGTTTGAGAAGAATGGAGTGTGACGTCCACCTTCTTCTTTAGATAGAACGTAAACTTCAGCTTTGAATTTAGTGTGTGGTGTGATTGAACCTGGCTTTGCAAGTACTTGGCCACGTTGTACTTCTTCACGAGACACACCGCGAAGAAGAGCACCGATGTTGTCGCCAGCTTCTGCATAATCAAGAAGCTTACGGAACATTTCTACACCAGTTACAGTTGTTTTCTTAGCTTCTTCAGCAAGACCGATGATTTCGATTTCGTCACCGACTTTAACTTGTCCACGCTCAACGCGTCCAGTTGCAACTGTACCACGACCAGTAATAGAGAATACATCCTCAACTGGCATCATGAATGGCTTTTCAGTGTCACGCTCTGGAGTTGGAATGTACTCATCAACTGCGTTCATAAGCTCGATGATTTTTTCTTCCCACTCAGGCTCTCCTTCAAGAGCTTTAAGAGCAGAACCTTTAATTACTGGAACATCATCGCCAGGGAAGTCGTATTCAGAAAGAAGGTCACGTACTTCCATTTCTACAAGCTCAAGAAGCTCTTCATCGTCTACCATATCGCATTTGTTTAAGAATACTACTAGGTAAGGTACACCTACTTGACGAGAAAGAAGAATGTGCTCACGAGTTTGTGGCATCGGGCCATCAGCAGCAGATACTACTAGGATTCCGCCATCCATTTGAGCCGCACCAGTGATCATGTTCTTAACGTAGTCAGCATGTCCTGGGCAGTCAACGTGTGCATAGTGGCGAGTGTCAGTTTCGTACTCAACGTGTGAAGTTGAAATTGTGATACCACGATCACGCTCTTCTGGAGCCGCATCGATTTGATCGTATCCTCTTGCTTCACCGCCGCCTTTTTTTGAAAGAACAGTAGTGATAGCAGCTGTTAAAGTAGTTTTACCATGGTCAACGTGACCGATTGTACCGATGTTCGCATGTGTTTTGGAACGGTCGAATTTTTCCTTAGCCATTAGGAAATCCTCCTTTGAGTTATCAAGTTAATTAATATAGGAAACTTTGCAGGCAGGTGCATAGGCCTATCTGCAAAGAAGCTAAAGCTTACATTGTATTTATACTTCATTAAAAGGCATAAATCAATTATTCGCCTTTGTTTTTTTTGATAATTTCTTCAGAGATTGATTTAGGAACCTCTTCGTAATGATCAAAGTGCATAGAGTACGTTCCACGCCCTTGAGTGTTAGAACGTAGTGATGTAGCGTATCCGAACATTTCAGCAAGCGGTACAAATGCTCTTACTACCTGAGCATTACCACGTGCCTCCATACCTTCTACACGTCCGCGGCGTGAAGTAATGTCACCCATGATATCACCTAAGTATTCTTCAGGGATAACAACTTCTACCTTCATTACTGGTTCTAAAATTACTGGGTCACACTTAGAAGCAGCGTTCTTAAGCGCTAGAGAAGCAGCAACTTTAAAGGCCATCTCAGATGAGTCAACATCATGGTAAGAACCATCATAAAGCTTCGCTTTAATGTCAACTAATGGGAAGCCAGCAAGAACACCATTATCTAGTGCGTCTTCCAGACCTGCTTGAACAGCTGGGATGTATTCACGAGGAACAACACCACCAACAATTGCGTTTTCGAACTCAAAGCCTTTACCTTCTTCGTTCGGAGAGAACTCAATCCAAACGTGTCCGTATTGTCCACGTCCACCAGATTGGCGAGCAAACTTACCTTCAACTTGAGCGCTCTGACGGAACGTCTCACGGTAAGATACTTGTGGAGCACCTACGTTAGCTTCAACTTTAAATTCACGACGCATGCGGTCTACGATGATGTCTAAGTGCAATTCGCCCATTCCGCCGATGATAACCTGTCCAGTTTCCTGATCAGTATGCGCATGGAATGTTGGGTCTTCCTCTTGAAGTTTTTGAAGTGCAGTTGTCATCTTATCTTGGTCTGCTTTAGATTTTGGCTCAACAGACAAGTGGATAACAGGCTCTGGGAACTCCATAGATTCAAGAATAACTAGACTCTTCTCATCACAAAGAGTGTCACCTGTAGCTGTATCTTTCAATCCGACAGCAGCTGCAATGTCACCCGAGTATACTTCTGAAATCTCTTCACGAGAGTTTGCGTGCATTTGAAGGATACGTCCAACACGTTCACGCTTCCCTTTCGTGGAGTTTCGGATGTAGGAGCCAGATTGCAGTGTACCTGAGTACACACGGAAGAAAGTTAATTTACCAACGTAAGGGTCAGTCATAACTTTGAACGCAAGTGCCGCGAATGGTTCATCATCGCCTGCACGACGCTCAACTTCTTCTTCAGTATCAGGAATGATACCTTTAATAGCTGCAACATCTGTTGGAGCTGGCAAGTAGTCAATTACTGCATCTAGCATTAATTGAACACCTTTGTTTTTGAAAGCTGTACCGCAAAGAACTGGGTAGAACTCTACGTTACAAGTAGCTGTACGGATAGCAGCTTTTAATTCGTCAACAGAGATTTCCTCTCCTCCGAGGTATTTCTCCATCAGCTCTTCGTCAAGATCTGCTACCGCTTCGATTAACTTCTCGCGATATTCTTCTGCCTGCGCTTGATATTGTTCAGGAATATCTCCCTGTTCAATCTCTGTTCCCAGGTCATTACCGTAGAATGTCGCTTTCATTTCCACAAGGTCAATGATTGCTTCAAACTCATCTTCCGCGCCGATAGGAAGCTGGATTGGATGAGCATTCGCTTGTAAACGGTCATGGAGTGTTTTTACAGAGTACAAGAAGTCCGCACCTGTTTTATCCATTTTGTTTACGAATACGATTCTAGGTACGCCATAAGTTGTTGCCTGGCGCCAAACAGTTTCTGTTTGAGGCTCAACACCAGATTGCGCATCTAGTACTGTTACTGCACCATCAAGTACACGTAAAGAACGCTCAACTTCAACAGTGAAGTCTACGTGTCCTGGTGTATCGATAATGTTAACTCGATGGCCTTTCCATTGAGCAGTTGTAGCAGCTGACGTGATTGTAATACCACGTTCCTGCTCTTGCTCCATCCAGTCCATTTGGGAAGCACCTTCGTGAGTTTCACCAATTTTGTGGATACGGCCAGTGTAATAAAGAATACGCTCACTTGTCGTTGTTTTACCGGCATCGATGTGAGCCATGATGCCGATATTGCGAGTGTTTTCTAAGGAGAACTCTCTTGCCATGTATGTCTTTCTCCTTCCTTCAGTTAGGTTAATTTAAAAAAGTAAATCTTACCAGCGGTAATGAGCAAATGCTTTGTTTGCTTCCGCCATTTTGTGTGTATCTTCACGTTTCTTAACTGATGCACCAGTGTTATTAGCTGCATCAAGGATTTCAGCCGCAAGGCGTTCTTCCATTGTTTTTTCACCGCGAAGACGCGCATAGTTTACTAACCAGCGAAGACCAAGAGTTGTACGGCGCTCTGGGCGCACCTCAACTGGTACTTGGTAGTTAGCTCCACCTACACGGCGTGCTCTAACCTCTAATACTGGCATGATGTTTTTAATTGCTTGTTCAAATACTTCCATTGGGTCTTTACCCGTGCGCTCACGGATAATATCAAATGATGCGTAAAGAATAGCTTGCGCTTTACCTCTTTTACCATCAACCATGATTTTGTTGATGAGACGAGTAACTAGCTTAGAGTTGTACAATGGATCTGGCAGTACGTCTCTCTTCGCTACAGGACCTTTACGTGGCATGTGATTTCCTCCTTTCGTGTGATTCCTTGATTGTTGTTTTATTTATTAATTATCGATATTACTTAGCGTCTTTAGGGCGCTTCATTCCATACTTAGAACGGCCTTGGCGACGAGTTTCTACACCCGCAGTGTCAAGTGCACCACGAACGATATGATAACGTACACCCGGTAAGTCTTTTACTCTTCCTCCACGGATAAGAACAACGCTGTGCTCTTGAAGGTTATGACCAATACCAGGGATGTAAGCATTCACCTCAATACCATTGCTCAAACGAACACGCGCATATTTACGTAACGCTGAGTTAGGTTTTTTAGGAGTCATTGTACCAACACGTGTACATACTCCGCGCTTTTGTGGTGAGTTAAGATCCGTTTGCACTTTTTTAAAGCTGTTGTAGCCTTTGTTAAGTGCTGGTGACTTGGATTTAGTTGATTTAGATTTACGAGGTTTACGCACTAACTGGTTAATAGTAGGCATTGAAAATCCTCCCTTCCTTTTTCTTAAGTCCACATATCCAGGTGGACCATTTTAAAGTAAAAACAAAGTTTTTGCACATTCATGCAAAAACATTATTCATTAATAATCGCAACAGCGACTGCCTTGACGTCAATCCCACATGTTTTTCCTAATTCATACATAGAATCCACATAAGTAAGCGGCACTGCTTTCTGTTTAGCCAGTCTCTCCACTTTTTGGGCTATGAGAGGATTGGCGTCCGCAGCAATCGTTACTTCGAATGCTTGATTTCTTTCAAGAGCTTTCACTGTTTGTCTTGTTCCTATGGCTAGCTTACGCGCCTTCGCTACTTTTTCATAAGACATTTAAATATCCTCCAAAGTAACCAGGTTCATAGGAGCACCTTGATTATATTATCATCCCTATTTTTAAAAGTCAACTGCTAAAAAACATTATTTTAGAGCCGGTTGGTCCGGCTCTAAAATAATTATATTCATTCTACCGTCGTCGTTGACTCTTCCTGCTGAGGAAGAACCGGTTCAGCTTTACGGTAGCGCTGCATACCTGTTCCAGCTGGAACCAGCTTACCGATAATAACGTTTTCTTTCAGTCCAAGCAATTCATCGCGCTTTCCTTTGATCGCTGCATCTGTAAGAACACGTGTTGTTTCTTGGAAGGATGCTGCAGATAGGAAGGAATCTGTTTCAAGGGAAGCTTTCGTAATACCGAGCAAGACTGGTCGCCCTGTCGCCGGCATTTTCCCTTCAAGCAGTGCCTTTTCATTCGCGTCTTTAAATTGATGGATTTCAAGAAGGCTTCCTGGTAATACATCTGTATCCCCAGCATCCATCACACGCACTTTGCGAAGCATTTGACGTACCATTACTTCGATGTGCTTGTCGCCAATTTCTACCCCTTGCATTCGGTAAACCTTCTGTACTTCACGCAGCAGATACTGCTGAACAGAAGCCACATCCGTAATCTTGAGGTACTCTTTCGGATCGATAGAACCCTCGGTTAATTCTTGACCGCGTTCTACTCGATCGTTTACAGCTACTTTCAATCGAGCTGTGTAAGGGGCCGTATACGTCCGGCTCTCTACATCGCTTTGTATAATGATCTCCTGCTGGCGGTCACGGCCTTCATTAATAGCCGTAACGGTTCCGCTGATTTCTGAAATAACAGCCTGCCCCTTCGGATTGCGCGCCTCGAATAGCTCCTGAATACGCGGCAAACCTTGAGTGATATCGTCTCCTGCTACACCACCTGTATGGAACGTACGCATCGTTAACTGAGTACCTGGTTCACCAATTGACTGCGCAGCAATAATACCTACTGCTTCGCCCACTTCAACCTGCTCACCAGTCGCTAAGTTACGGCCGTAGCATTTCTTACATACTCCATGGCGGGTGTTACATGTAAACGCAGAACGAATCCAAACCTCTTCCAGTCCAGCGTCAATAATAGCTTTCGCTATGTCTTCGTTAATCAGCATATTCTCTCTAGCCAGAACTTCCCCAGTTTCCGGATGGGCAATGGTTTTTCGAGCATAACGGCCGACAAGACGCTCTTCCAATGGTTCAATGATTTCTGTTCCTTCTTTAATTGAACCAATAAGAAGGCCACGGTCTGTTCCACAGTCCTCTTCACGCACAATAACATCCTGTGCAACATCGACGAGACGGCGTGTTAAGTAACCTGAGTCTGCTGTTTTTAGAGCCGTATCGGCAAGTCCTTTACGCGCACCATGAGTCGAGATAAAGTATTCCAATACTGTTAATCCTTCACGGAAGCTGGACTTGATCGGTAACTCGATAATACGGCCGGCCGGGTTGGCCATCAGACCGCGCATACCTGCAAGCTGAGTGAAGTTTGAAGCATTACCACGGGCTCCAGAGTCACTCATCATGAAGATTGGATTTCGCTTATCCAGGGATGCCATCAGCTTGCCTTGAATGGTGTCTTTTGCCGCACTCCAGATAGAAATTACACGATCATAGCGTTCTTCCTCCGTGATTAAACCGCGGCGGAACTGCTTCATAACAGTATCTACTTTTGCTTGTGCCTCTTTTAGAATTTCTTCCTTCTCGCCTAACACGACGATATCTGCTACCCCTACGGTAATACCGGCTTTTGTAGAGTATTTGAATCCTAAATCCTTCATGCGGTCAAGCATTTTAGATGTCTCTGTAATTTTGAAGCGCTTGAATACTTCGGCAATGATATTTCCAAGAATTTTCTTCTTGAATGGAGCAATCGTTTCTTGCTTTTCAATATGCTCTTTTACATTTTCTGTTGGATCAACGAAGTATTTCTCTGGCGTTTTTACCACGAGGTTATCATTTGTCGGTTCATTAATATAAGGGAATGTATCCGGCAAAATTTCATTGAACACGAGCTTTCCGACTGTCGTAATTAACAGCTTTTTGTTTTGCTCTTCTGTAAATGTCTGGTTGTTTAGTGAACCAGCATCAACAGCTACTCTTGTATGAAGGTGTACATAACCGTTTTGGTAAGCTACTAGTGCTTCATTAGTATCTTTAAAGATCATGCCTTCACCGATTGCACCTTCGCGTTCCATCGTCAAGTAATAGTTACCTAACACCATGTCCTGGGATGGAGTAACAACCGGCTTCCCGTCTTTCGGGTTCAAGATGTTTTGAGCAGCCAGCATTAACAATCTTGCCTCTGCTTGCGCTTCCGCAGATAATGGTACGTGAACGGCCATTTGGTCACCGTCAAAGTCTGCGTTGTAAGCCGTACAAACGAGCGGGTGCAAACGAATAGCACGACCTTCTACAAGTGTAGGCTCGAATGCTTGGATACCAAGGCGGTGAAGTGTTGGTGCCCTGTTAAGAAGAACAGGGTGTTCTTTAATGACTTCTTCAAGTACATCCCATACTTCTGGCTGAACGCGTTCAATTTTACGCTTTGCACTCTTAATGTTGTGAGCTAACCCTTTTTCTACAAGCTCCTTCATTACGAACGGCTTGAATAGTTCCAATGCCATCTCCTTCGGAAGACCGCACTGGTACATTTTCAAGTTCGGTCCTACAACGATAACAGAACGGCCGGAATAGTCGACACGCTTACCTAACAAGTTTTGACGGAAGCGACCTTGTTTACCTTTCAGCATATGAGAAAGAGATTTCAATGGACGATTGCCTGGCCCTGTAACAGGACGACCGCGACGGCCATTATCAATCAAGGCATCTACCGCTTCTTGCAGCATGCGTTTTTCGTTCTGAACAATAATACTAGGAGCACCAAGGTCCAGCAAACGTTTCAGACGGTTGTTTCGGTTAATAACCCGGCGATATAAATCGTTCAAGTCAGAAGTTGCAAAGCGACCGCCGTCAAGCTGTACCATCGGGCGAAGCTCTGGCGGGATTACCGGCAGGACATCAAGAATCATCCATGACGGCTCGTTCCCTGAGTTGCGGAAGGCCTCAATAACTTCTAAGCGCTTGATTGCTCTTGTACGGCGCTGCCCTTGTGCGCTTTTCAACTCTTCTTTGAGGAAGTCTACTTCTTTCTCCAAATCGATATCTTGAAGAAGCTTTTTAATCGCTTCAGCGCCCATGGAGGCTTGAAACTTATTGCCGTATTTATCTCTGTATGCGCGATACTCTTTCTCAGAAAGCAGTTGTTTTTTCTCAAGTGCAGTGTCGCCAGCCTCCGTTACTACATAAGAAGCAAAATAGATTACTTCTTCTAAGGCACGCGGAGACATGTCCAGCACAAGACCCATGCGGCTTGGAATGCCTTTAAAGTACCAAATGTGTGAAACAGGAGCAGCTAGCTCGATGTGACCCATGCGCTCACGACGTACTTTTGCTTTTGTTACCTCTACGCCACAACGGTCACAAACGACACCTTTGTAACGAACTCTCTTGTACTTTCCGCAATGACACTCCCAGTCTTTTGTAGGGCCAAAAATGCGTTCGCAGAATAAGCCGTCCTTCTCTGGTTTCAATGTACGATAGTTGATTGTTTCTGGCTTTTTTACCTCACCGTATGACCAAGAACGAATCTTGTCAGGTGATGCCAGGCCAATTTTCATGTATTCGAAGTTGTTTACATCTAGCAAGGGGCCTACCTCCCTTTCAGTCTACAGGTTCTACCCAATGTACTTACACTGCTTGTATGAAAGATAGCCGGAGAAGTAACTCGGTATTCTCCGGCCTGTATTAGAATGTGTTAATCCGTTGAACTTACCTTCTCAGATGAATCTTCTTCAGGGGCAATGTTTAGTGTGTCAGCCTGTTGTAGATCATCCTCATCCTCTAAATCGCGCATTTCAATTTCCTGATCATCCTCAGACATAATCTTCACGTCTAAGCCTAAGCTTTGAAGTTCTTTGATCAATACTTTAAAGGATTCCGGTACACCTGGTTCAGGTACGTTTTCACCTTTAACAATTGCTTCATATGTCTTCACGCGACCAACGATATCATCAGACTTAACTGTAAGAATCTCTTGAAGAGTGTAAGCTGCGCCGTATGCTTCAAGCGCCCATACCTCCATCTCTCCAAAACGCTGTCCGCCAAACTGGGCTTTACCGCCAAGAGGCTGCTGCGTAACGAGTGAATAAGGGCCGGTCGAACGAGCGTGAAGCTTATCATCTACCATGTGTGCCAGCTTGATCATGTACATAATGCCGACAGATACACGATTATCAAATGGTTCACCAGTACGGCCATCATACAAGACCGTTTTCGCATCACGGGACATACCCGCCTCTTCAATTGTTTCCCATACGTCATCCTCTGTCGCTCCATCAAATACCGGAGTCGCTATATGAAGGCCTAAATAGCGTGCTGCCATGCCTAAATGCAGCTCCATAACCTGTCCGATATTCATACGAGATGGAACGCCTAGCGGGTTTAACATAATATCAATCGGAGTGCCGTCTGGAAGGTAAGGCATGTCTTCTTCCGGAAGAATCCGAGAGATAACACCTTTGTTTCCATGTCGTCCGGCCATTTTGTCCCCTTCAGAGATCTTACGCTTCTGAACGATGTACACGCGTACCAGCTGGTTAACCCCTGGCGGCAGTTCGTCACCATCTTCACGGTTAAATACTTTTACATCAAGGACAATTCCGCCTCCACCATGAGGTACACGTAAGGAAGTATCACGAACCTCGCGAGCTTTCTCACCGAAAATCGCATGCAGAAGGCGTTCTTCAGCTGTCAGCTCTGTTACCCCTTTAGGAGTAACTTTACCAACTAATAAATCGCCGTCATTCACTTCGGCACCTACACGGATAATACCGCGGTCATCAAGGTTACGAAGCGCATCTTCCCCTACGTTTGGAATGTCACGAGTAATTTCTTCAGGTCCAAGCTTTGTATCGCGGGACTCTGACTCATATTCTTCGATATGAATAGAGGTGTACACGTCATCTTTTACAAGTCTTTCACTCATGATAATGGCATCCTCATAGTTGTAGCCATCCCATGTCATAAAGCCGACCATGACGTTGCGTCCAAGAGCAAGCTCGCCTTTTTCCATAGACGGGCCGTCAGCAAGGATTTCTCCTTTTGTTACGCGGTCCCCTACACTTACAATAGGTCGCTGGTTATAGCATGTACCTTGGTTAGAGCGGATAAATTTAAGCAGGCGGTATTTATCTAAATCGCCTTTCACTTCATTTCCGTCTACCTCCTGGATACGGCGCACCCAAACTTCGCGAGCTTCTACGTGCTCAACGATACCTTCATGCTTACAAATCACCGCAGCTCCGGAGTCTTTACCAGAGACATACTCCATTCCCGTACCGACAATCGGTGCTTCCGGCTGCATAAGAGGCACTGCCTGGCGTTGCATGTTTGCTCCCATGAGCGCACGGTTTGAGTCGTCATTTTCCAAGAAAGGAATACAAGCTGTCGCAGCAGAAACAACCTGCTTTGGCGAAACGTCCATATAGTCAACTCGTTCACGCTTGACTACGGTGTTCTCGCTTCGGAAGCGGGCAACCACTTCTTCATCAGCAAATGAGCCATCTTCATTCAAGCGAGCATTTGCCTGGGCAACAACATAGTTATCTTCTTCATCAGCTGTCAGATAGTCAATCTGATCTGTAACCCGGCCAGTATCAGGGTCTACTTTCCGATACGGTGTTTCAATAAAGCCGAAACGGTTTACTTTCGCATATGTGGATAACGAGTTGATCAAGCCGATGTTCGGACCCTCAGGTGTCTCAATTGGACACATACGGCCATAGTGGGAATAATGGACGTCACGCACTTCAAAGCCAGCCCGTTCCCTTGTTAATCCACCTGGTCCAAGAGCTGAAAGTCGACGTTTATGTGTCAATTCTGCTAATGGATTCGTTTGGTCCATGAACTGGGAAAGCTGGGAGCTTCCAAAGAACTCTTTAATAGACGCAATAACCGGACGGATATTAATTAACTGCTGAGGTGTGATCGTATTCGTGTCTTGGATAGACATACGCTCACGCACTACACGCTCCATACGGGATAAACCAATTCTGAACTGGTTTTGAAGAAGCTCTCCAACAGAGCGCAGACGGCGGTTTCCTAAATGATCGATATCATCTGTTCCTCCAACGCCATAAAGCAAGTTGAAGAAATAGCCGATGGAAGCAATAATATCAGCAGGTGTAATATGCTTAACATCCATTTCAGGGAAGCCGTTGCCGATTACATTAATAACCTGCTCCTCTTCACTGTTTGGTGCATAAATTTTAATAGATTGGACAACGATGTCTTCCTCTACTACACCGCCTGACTGGCGGTACGTCTTAAATCCAACGCCATTCTCCAAATTAGGAATGATCTTATCAAGCGCACGTCGGTCAAGAAGCGTTCCCTTCTCCGCAATAATTTCCCCTGTTTCCGGGTCAGCCAGTGTTTCTGCTAAATACTGGCCAAATAAGCGGTTCTTCGTATGAAGCTTCTTATTCATTTTGTAGCGCCCAACGCTTGCAAGGTCATAACGCTTCGGATCAAAGAAGCGAGAAATCAGCAGGCTTTTTGCATTTTCTACTGTTGGAGGTTCACCCGGGCGAAGCCGTTCGTAAATCTCAATAAGAGCTTTTTCCGTATTCTCCGTGTTATCTTTCTCTAGTGTATTGCGAATGTACTCATTGTCACCGATTAGATCGATGATTTCTTGATCAGAGCCAAACCCGAGAGCACGAAGCAGCACGGTAATTGGCAGCTTGCGCGTACGGTCAATACGAACATATACAATATCTTTTGCATCTGTTTCATATTCAAGCCACGCTCCGCGGTTTGGAATAACAGTAGCAGTAAACCCTCGCTTTCCGTTCTTGTCTACTTTTCCGCTATAATACACACTCGGAGAACGGACAAGCTGAGAAACAATGACGCGTTCTGCCCCATTGATAACAAATGTGCCTGTTTCAGTCATAAGCGGGAAATCGCCCATGAATACTTCCTGGTCTTTCACTTCGCCAGTTTCTTTATTTAACAGGCGCACTTTCACTCGAAGCGGAGCTGAGTAAGTTACATCCCGCTCCTTCGACTCTTCCACTGGATACTTTGGTTCTCCAAGGCTGTAATCGATAAATTCCAATGCAAGATTACCAGTGAAATCTTCGATAGGAGAAATATCTTGGAACATTTCTCGCAAACCCTCATCAAGAAACCACTGATAAGAGGATGTTTGGATTTCAATGAGATTCGGTAATTCTAAAACTTCACTAATGCGCGCATAACTTCTGCGCTGGCGGTGTCGTCCGTACTGAACTAGTTGACCTACCAACTGATTCACCCCTCAAATCAAGCGTTTTAATTGCTTATATTCCTCTTATACCAGATGTTTAGTCTTGCATAAGACAAAAAGAAAAAGGTTTTGACAAAGAAAACCTCATTTTTGCACATAATGAACTATTATTTTACCATCGTAGCCATTTCAAGCAAGTTTTATACCAAAAAATTATTTCAGCGCAAAAATGGCCATAAGTATTATACTGGCATTTTATAATGCTAGCATAGTGCCAAAAGATAGTCAATATTTTTCAGCTTTGATTATATGATAGCCCTTCGAGCGGTCCACCCATTCGGCCTGGCCGAAAAGCGATTCAATCTTTTTAAAAGCAGAAGGAGCTCCTTGTTTCTTTTGAATGACTACCCATAAAGAACCGCCCGTCGCCAGCTTTTCATAGCTCTGTGTAAAAATATCGAATATGATATTCTTACCGGCACGAATCGGCGGATTGGTTAGCACTGCCGCAAAACCAGTCTCTTCTACTTGCTGAAGTCGGTCGCTTTCATAGATTTTCACATTCTCAATATGGTTTAAGGCCGCATTTTCTTCTGCTAGGGAAAGGGCCCGTTCATTTACATCAATCATATGAATGGTTCTATCAGGTGTAATTGATGCTACAGCCAGTCCAATTGGTCCATACCCGCAGCCAGCATCAAGAATAGGCCCTTCGATGGAAGGCACATCAAATGTATCAATCAATAGACGAGATCCAAAATCAACTTCATTTTTTGAAAAAACGCCTGAATCACTTTTGAAGCGGAAGGTTCTTCCCTTCAATGTGTAATCCCAGTATTTAGGATTGCTTTCACTTTCGGGTGTTTGTGAAAAATAATGATGATTGGTCACACTTATTCCTCCGTTCCATCTACTTGGTCAACAGACAAATAAAAGCCCGCTGGATCCAGCGGGCTTTTGGCCATACTTGTTACGTCATTACTTAACTTCTACGCCAGCGCCAACTTCTTCAAGTTTAGCTTTGATTTCTTCAGCTTCTTCTTTAGAAGCTCCTTCTTTAACTGGTTTAGGAGTGTTATCAACAAGCTCTTTCGCTTCTTTAAGGCCAAGACCTGTAATTTCGCGAACAACTTTAATAACTTTGATTTTTTGTCCACCTGCTTCAGTAAGGACAACATCAAATTCAGTTTGCTCTGCTGCTGCGTCTCCACCTGCAGCACCGCCAGCTACTGCTACAGGAGCAGCTGCAGTTACACCAAATTCTTCTTCGATTGCTTTTACTAGGTCGTTTAACTCAAGAACTGACATTTCTTTAATAGCATCAATAATTTGCTCTTTAGTCATTTTAAAGTTTCCTCCTTGTTTTTTGGAAAATGATATTTATTCGTTCAAGCGGCTACTGAAACGATCAGCTTACGCGCCTTCTTCTTCTTTTTGGTCGGCAACAGCTTTGGTAGCCAAAGCAAAGTTGCGCATTGGTGCTTGTAGCACACTAAGCAACATAGAAAGAAGTCCTTCGCGGGATGGAAGTTCGGCAAGAGCCTTTACTTCTTCTACTGTTACTACATTGCCTTCAAGAACGCCTGCTTTAATTTCTAATGCATCGTTCTCTTTAGCAAAGCTGTTAAGAATTTTCGCTGGTGCAATTGCATCTTCTTCACTGAAAGCAATCGCATTAGGACCAGTTAATACTTCTTCTAAACCAGCAATTCCAGCGGCTTCCGCTGCACGGCGAGTTAAAGTGTTTTTGTATACTTTGAACTCAATACCCGCTTCGCGAAGCTGCTTACGAAGTTCAGTTACTTGACCAACTGTTAATCCACGGTAGTCAACAACTACTGTAGAAGAACTAGTTTTGAACTTCTCAGCGATATCATTTACTAACTGTTTCTTTTGCTCGATTACAGCGCTCATCACACACACCTCCTGTAGATTTATAGAAAAAACGATGTTCTTCACTTTCGTTGCCATTCATACCTTATACACAAGTAAAAAACCTCCATGCCAGTAGACATGGAGGTTCCGTTAAACAGCAAACGACCTGCTGTTTATATAGGATTACCTCGGCGGGAAATTAAGCCTGTCGGCACCTGCTGTCTACGGTATAAATGCTATTTTTATTTCACAACAAAAAGTATTATATCAAGTATACAATCTATTGTCAACTTAATTTGCAACAACTACAGAAGAAGCGTCAACTTTTACACCAGGTCCCATTGTAGAAGTAAGAGTAACATTCTTCATGTATGTGCCTTTTGCTGCAGATGGCTTAGCCTTCATCATTGCATCAAAGATCGCACGGAAGTTTTCAACTAACTTGTCGTTGTCGAAAGATACTTTACCGATTGGCACATGAACGTTTCCTGCTTTATCTACACGGTACTCTACTTTACCTGCTTTGATTTCTTCAACTGCTTTTGTCACATCGAATGTAACAGTACCAGTTTTAGGGTTTGGCATTAAGCCTTTAGGTCCAAGAACGCGGCCAAGCTTACCAACTTCACCCATCATATCAGGTGTCGCTACGATTACATCAAAATCAAACCAGCCTTGCTGGATTTTGTTGATGTAGTCGCTCTCGCCTACATAATCAGCGCCTGCTGATTCTGCTTCTTTTGCTTTTTCCCCTTTAGCAAACACTAATACTTTTTGTGTTTTACCTGTACCGTTCGGAAGCACTAAAGCTCCACGGATTTGCTGGTCAGCTTTCTTTGGGTCTACGCCAAGACGAAAAGCTGCTTCTACTGTTGCATCAAACTTAGCAAAGCTTGTTTTCTTTACTAGTTCAACCGCTTCAGTTAGCTCGTAAGCTACAGAACGGTCAACAAGCTTAGCTGCTTCTTGAAATTTCTTTCCTTTTTTAGCCATTCTAATTTCCTCCTTATGTGGTTTTAGCGGAATAACCTCCCACGAATAAAGGTTGCGCGTGAAGTAATAAGATATACATTCACAGCGCAACCCCGAACAATGCCTTCATTCAGCAATTAGTCTTCAATCACGATTCCCATGCTGCGGGCAGTACCTTCCACCATACGCATAGCTGATTCAACGTTTGCTGCATTCAGGTCAGGCATTTTTGTTTCAGCAATTTCACGCACTTTATCGCGCTTTACTGTTGCAACTTTGTTGCGGTTTGGCTCACCAGAACCAGACTCAATACCTGCTGCTTTCTTAAGAAGAACAGCTGCCGGCGGAGTTTTTGTAATGAATGTAAATGAACGATCTTCAAAAACCGTAATTTCAACCGGAATAATTAAACCAGCCTGGTCGGCTGTACGCGCGTTGAACTCCTTACAGAATCCCATGATGTTTACACCAGCTTGACCAAGTGCAGGACCTACTGGCGGCGCTGGATTCGCTTTACCTGCAGGGATTTGCAATTTAACAACTTTAATAACTTTTTTAGCCACGAGACACACCTCCTTAAGTCCGTGATGTGGTATTTGGGGATTTACCCCTCCCACTCAGTAACACCTTTTCTAGAAAGGTGATCAATTAAAATTAGTCTATCTAATAGACATACTGACTTAAAAATATTATCATTATCCTTCTAATATTTCAAGTCCGTTTTTCATTATAATTTATCTACCTGGTTAAAATCAAGCTCTACTGGAGTTTCACGGCCAAACATATCCACTAACACCCTCAGCTTTGCTTTATCATAATCAACCTCTTCCACCGTTCCTTCAAAGTTGGCAAACGGGCCTTCTTTAACAATGACTGTTTCATTTAGTTCAAAGTCAATATCCCGGCGCTTATCATCCATGCCCATTTGCTTCAGAATGGAAGTTACTTCTTCCGGCAGGAGCGGTGTAGGCTTTGAACCATGGCCAGAAGAGCCGACAAACCCTGTTACGCCTGGTGTATTACGGACAACATACCAGGAATCGTCTGTCATCACCAGCTCTACTAGTACGTAACCAGGAAAGGTTTTTCGCATAGTAACTTTCTTCTTGCCATTTTTAAAATCGGTTTCTTCTTCCTGGGGGACGAGAACCCGAAAGATCTTATCTTGCATGCCCATGGATTCAACGCGCTTTTCCAAGTTGGCTTTTACCTTATTCTCATATCCTGAATATGTGTGTACAACGTACCAATTCTTCTCCATCGAAAGGGACTGAACGTCCTTCCCTCCTTCACTTTTGAAAAGCAAATGAAAAAACCCGTTAAATCGGGCTTTTCTTCTTCTCTATCGTATTTCTAAGTATACCATATAAAAAAGCAGTATATTCAAACCAACAAAGTGAATCAATATTCTATAAAGATAAAACCCATCTTACTACCGATGAGATTCCCAAGTCAACTACCGCAAAGAAAATAGTTAGAAAGATCACAGTCGTTACAACCGTGATTGTATACCTTGTCAGCTCTTTCTTCTTTGGCCAGCTGACTTTCCTCACTTCCGAACTTACATTGCGGAAGAACTGTGTTATGCTTGACATTCTGAACCCTCCAAAAGGTAAAATCATTTCCTGGTGTATGGTTGAAAGCTCCGCACCCTGCAAGCTCTCTAAGTCAGCTGACCCAAACAGAGCTTCCCTTCTTACTTTGTCTGTCTGTGAACAGTGTGACTGTTGCACGTGCGGCAAAACTTCTTAATTTCCAGCCGTTCGTTATTGTTCGCTTTGCCGGGAGTGGAATAGTTTCTGGAACCACACTTTGAGCAGGAGAGTATAATCTTATTCATCGCTGTAAAGTCACCTTCTCTACCTCAATTGTAAAACTTAGCACTCTTAGGAGAACTAGTCAAGCGTCCTCTTACATTGTAATTTCCTTAAATTCCAAATAGCGCTCCAGCTTTCTCTTCACTCGTTGCAAGGCATTATCGATCGATTTCACGTGGCGGTTAAGTTCAACAGAAATCTCCTGGTAGGACTGTCCATCTAAATATAAAGCTAGGACTTTCCGTTCTAAATCACTTAATAACTCATTCATCTTATCTTCAATACTGCTGAATTGCTCCCTGCTGATAATCAGCTCCTCAGGGCTCAGCATTTTCGCCTCTGTAATAACGTCCATAAGCGTACGATCTGACTCCTCATCATAAATCGGCTTATCAAGCGAGATATAAGAATTTAACGGTATGTGCTTCTGTCTAGTGGCAGTTTTAATCGCCGTAATAATCTGACGTGTGATACAAAGCTCAGCAAAAGCCTTAAATGTGGTTAGCTTGTCCTCTTTGTAATCGCGGATTGCCTTGTACAGACCAATCATGCCTTCCTGTACGATATCCTCCCTGTCAGCCCCAATTAAAAAATAAGAACGCGCTTTTGCCCGGACAAAATTTTTGTATTTATGGATTAAGAAGTCCAAAGCGTCGCTATCCCCTTTATGCATCAGTTCTATAAGCTGTTCATCTTGAAGCGTTTCCAATGATGTATTCGTTGAACGATTCAAACTCACACACACCCCCTCCGCCGGCAAAACCATAGATAGAAATATTATACAGCACGATTTTTTTAAACGTCAATGCTTCATTTCTTCCCCCGGCGCCATTTTTCAAAAACTTCTGCCATTTCTTTTGTAAGCGGAATTTTTGAGTAGACCTTCTTTTCCTGGTAATGCTTAACGCTATGATGAATACTTTGGGTGATGATCTCTACCTCGGTCAGCAGCTCTCTGGCAGAGAGCCTTAAAGCTCCCTGGCCAAAGACCGCCCATTGCTCGGTGAAATCAGAAGTAGCAACAGAGACCTGATTCTGTATATTATTTAATTCAATAGCCAGCTTTTCAATCCGCTCATCTGCCGATTCGTTTTCCTTCGTAAAAATAACCTCTACCTTCGAATTCTTGTATTTCTTTTCCGTGCCTTTCACGTAATGGGCATCGAAGACGACAATGACCCGTGAACCGGTAAAGCCCTGGTATTCCGCCATCAGCTCAATCAGCCGGTCACGGGCAGAGGCAAGGTCCTTCTTTTTTAATTCAATCAGCTCAGGCCAGGCGCCAATGATGTTATAGCCATCAACGAGGAGAATATCCATAGCTACTCACCTAGCGGATGGCGCCTTCTGTATACCTCGTACATAAGCAAGCTGGCTGCAACTGAAGCATTTAAAGATGTAACCTGCCCAGCCATCGGCAGCTTGATTAAGAAATCACACTTCTCCCTTATTAAGCGCCCCATTCCTTTTCCTTCACTGCCAATGACCAATCCAAGCGGCAGCGTACCATCAAGCCTCCGGTAGTCTTCTGCTCCCTTAGCATCCGTGCCAGCAATCCAAACGCCACGCTCCTTCAACTCATCAATCGCCCTCGCCAGGTTTGTTACCCTGACAACCGGGATGTATTCAATCGCTCCTGTGGAAGCTTTCGCTACGGTTGCGGTCAGCCCCACCGAACGGCGTTTCGGAATGATAATCCCATGGGCGCCAGAGGCATCCGCCGTTCTCATAATGGAGCCGAGGTTATGAGGGTCTTCAATCTCATCGAGAAGCAGAAAGAACGGCTCTTCTCCGCTTTCCTCAGCTTTTTTGAATAAGTCATCAAGATCGGCATAGCGGTAAGCAGCAACAGAGGCTACTACCCCTTGATGGTTCTCATCTGTCATCTGGTCTACTTTTTGTCTAGGAACAAACTGAACGAGTACATTTTTCTCTTTGGCCAATTTAATTACTTGCTGCATCGACCCCTTTTGCGCTCCCTCTGCGATCCAAATCTTATTGATTTCCCTCTCTGAACGAAGTGCTTCCAACACGGGATTTCGCCCAGCAATGAATTCTTTCGACATGGCTAGTTCCCTCCTTCCTGTTGATTATTTTGCTCTAGACAGAAGTGAATGATCTCCTGGAGTCTCGCTTCTTCTCCTGTCAAGAATAGTAAGCCCACCAGAGCTTCGAAGCCAGTGCTGTGCCTGTAAGTCTGTACATCCGTGTTTTTTGGAACAGTGGCCGATTTCGCATTTCGTCCCCGCCTGACAACAGCAAGCTCACTTTCGGATAGAAGTTCTTCCTCTATCATTTCATGTAAAAACCGGGCTTGCGCCTTGGCAGACACATAGCGGGTCGCTTCTCTGTGAAGTTCATTGGGTTTTACCTTTCCACTTTCCAATAAAAACCGGCGGACATATACTTCATAGATGGCATCTCCCATATAAGCAAGCGCCAGACCGTTCATTTGCCTGGCGTCTTTTAAAGGTTCAAATTCCACACTCATCACCCTCGCTTCCAACGAGTGCCTTGCGGTGTGTCTTCCAAAATGATATTCATGCCCTTAAGCTTGTCACGGATCTCATCCGCTAGCTGGAAGTTTCGGTCTTTTCTTGCTTGAATACGCTGCTCGATCAGCGCTTCAATTTCTTCATCTACAATCTCTTCTTCCTCTTTGAGCTGAAGTCCAAGCACGAAGAATAAATCTTCAAACTCCTTCAAGAAAGCATCAATGACGATTTCAGACGTACTTTTCTCCATCAAATAGTAATTGGCTTGCTTTGAAAGCTCAAATAAGAGGGAGATAGCATTTGCTGTATTAAAGTCATCATCCATCTCTTTAATAAATTCTTCCTGTATCTCTTTAATTTTCCCTAACCATTCATCATTGTTATCCGCCAGATTCGTACTGGAAGCCTTACGATGATTCAAATTATTGTACGTTGTCTTTAATCGATCCAGCGCAGACTTGGCATTTTCCAGCAGTTCATCGTTATAGTTAATTGGATGTCTATAGTGAACCATCAGCATAAAGAAACGAAGAACTTGCGGATCGATTTTCTGAATAATGTCGTGTACAAGCACGAAATTGCCAAGTGATTTAGACATCTTCTCGTTATCAATGTTGATGTACCCGTTATGCAGCCAATAGCGGGCAAATGGTTTTTCTGTCAGTGCTTCTGACTGGGCAATTTCATTTTCGTGATGAGGGAAGGTTAAGTCCTGGCCGCCTGCATGGATATCAATCGTGTCACCTAAATACTTCCTAGCCATGGCAGAGCATTCAATGTGCCATCCTGGACGCCCCGCGCCCCACGGACTTTCCCAGGAAATTTCCCCTTCCTTTGCCGCTTTCCATAAAACAAAGTCCAATTCATCTTCCTTCTTTTCCCCTACACCGATTCTCGCGCCAACCTTCAGTTCATCAATGGATTGATGAGAAAGCTTCCCATAGTCCTTGAATTTCCTTGTGCGGTAATATACATCTCCCTCGGACTCGTAAGCATATCCTTTGTCAATGAGAGTTTCGATAAATGTAATAATGGTGTCAATATTCTCCGTTACACGCGGGTGTACATCTGCTTTTTGGCAGCCTAATGCACCTGTGTCTTCGAAATAGGCATTGATGAACCGCTCTGCAATTTCCGGAACTTCCTCACCCAGCTCATTAGCCGTACGGATCAGTTTATCATCTACATCGGTAAAGTTAGATACGAATGTTACATCATAGCCTTTATACTGGAAATAACGGCGTACTGTATCAAACACAATGGCAGGTCGCGCATTACCTATGTGTATATAGTTATATACCGTTGGACCGCACACATACATCTTCACTTTTCCCTCTTCTAAAGGGACAAACTCTTCTTTCTTTCGTGTCAGTGTATTATAAACGCGAATGGTCATGTTGGTATTCTCCTTTTTTTACTTCCTCAAGCTCTTGCTTTAATCTCATAATTTCCCTTGACATCGCTTCTAGACGGTCAGCAACCGGATCTGGGAGATCACGATGGTTAAAATCCTTCTGTACTTTCTTGCCGTCCCGCATCACGATACGTCCCGGAATACCGACAACGGTGGAGTTGTCTGGCACATCTTTCAAAACAACCGAACCGGCGCCGATTTTAGAATTTTCTCCAATGGTAATAGATCCTAAAACCTTTGCTCCTGAGGCAATCAAAGCGTTGTCCTTAACGGTCGGATGCCTCTTGCCCGACTCTTTCCCTGTTCCTCCAAGTGTGACCCCCTGGTATAAGGTGACATTATCTCCAATCTCACACGTCTCTCCAATAACAACACCCATTCCATGGTCGATAAACAGACGGCGCCCGATTTTGGCCCCCGGATGAATTTCTATTCCTGTGAAGAAGCGGCTGACTTGCGATACGACACGAGCAAGGAATAGAAACTTCTTTTTGTGAAGGGCATGGGCGACACGGTGAGCCCATATAGCATGAAGCCCCGAATACGTAAGTGCTACTTCTATATAACTGCGTGCTGCTGGATCCTGCTCCAGCACCGTCTCAATATCTTCCTTAAACGATTTAAACATGATCAATTCCCTCCCTTTATCCCTTTATAAAAAAATAAAAAAAACGCCTCTGTCTAAACAGAGACGTATGATATACGCGGTTCCACTCTGATTGAAAAACAGCACAAGGCTGTCTTTCCAGCTTAACCTGATAACGGGGCGGACCCGCTGCCGCTTACTCGGCAACCTTTCAACGGCAGGCTCAGAGGGGCATTTCAATAATCGAGAGGCCTAAACCGTTTGCAGCCGGGGACGGTTCTCTCTGTAAGGCTTCGATTACCTACTTCTCCTCATCAACGCGAACATATTCATCACTCATCAGTAAATAGTACTCTTACTATATTACATTTTTATTGAAATGTTAACCGTTAACTTTTCTCAACCGCTCAATTACTTTTTCTTTGCCAAGAAGTTCAATCGCTTTTGGTAAATCGGGACCGTGCGTTTGTCCCGTCACTGCTGACCGTATTGGCATAAATAGCTTTTTCCCTTTATGGCCCGTTTCTTTCTGTACAGCCTTCATCGCTTTCTTAATTGCGTCTGCTTCGAACTCATCAAGCGCTTCGACCTTCTCAAGGAAAGAAGCCATGACTTCCGGCACCTGCTCTTCAGCCAGCACTTCTTTCGCTTCTTCTTCGTAGCTGATTTCCTCTTTAAAGAATAATGAGGACATGTCTACGATTTCCGCTCCATAGCTTAGCTTCTCTTGATATAGTCCAATTAATTCACGAACCCATGCCTCTTGCTCAGGCGTTCGGTTCTCTTCTACACGGCCCGCCTTCACTAGATGAGGAAGTGTAAGCTCCACGACCCGATCAAGCTCTACCTTCTTCATGTACTGATTATTCATCCAAAGAAGCTTCTGGCTATCAAACACAGCCGGGGATTTAGACAAACGTTTCACATCAAATTGTTCGATAAACTCCTCTTTAGAGAAGATTTCTTCTTCTCCAGCCGGGGACCAGCCCAGCAAGGCAATGAAGTTAAACAGCGCCTCCGGCAAGTAGCCAAGCTCTTCATACTGCTCCATGAATTGAATGATAGACTCATCACGCTTGCTTAGTTTTTTGCGGTTCTCGTTCACAATAAGCGTCATATGGCCAAACACAGGAGGCTCCCAGCCTAAAGCTTTATAAATAACAAGCTGCTTCGGTGTATTGGAAATATGATCATCACCACGCAGAACGTGAGACATTTTCATTAAGTAATCATCAATGACGACCGCGAAATTGTAGGTTGGTGTACCGTCCTTCTTCACAATGACATAATCATTGATATCTTCTGACGTAAATGCAACTTCGCCCTTCACCATATCATTGAAGGTATAAGTTTCGCCTTCAGGCACTTTAATACGGATGCTTGGGACTCTTCCCTCTGCTTCTTTCGCTTTTCTTTCTTCCTCTGTCAGGTGGCGGCATTTGCCTGAGTAACCAGGCATGTCCTTCCCTGCTGCTGCCTGTGCTTCCCGCTCAGCCTCAAGCTCTTCTTCTGTGCAGTAGCATTTATATGCTTTGCCTTCTTCTAAAAGCTGTTCGAAATATTTTCTGTAAATGTCGTTTCGCTCGGATTGACGATAAGGGCCGTATTCTCCCTCTTTATCTACTCCCTCGTCCCAGTCGATGCCAAGCCATTTCAAATATTTTAATTGGCTTTCCTCGCCGCCTTCAATATTACGTTTCTTATCCGTATCTTCAATCCGGATAATAAATTCGCCGCCTTGGCTGCGGGCGAATAAATAATTAAAAAGAGCGGTACGCGCATTTCCTATATGCAGGTGGCCTGTCGGGCTCGGTGCGTAGCGCACGCGGATATCGTTTGCCATGTTCTGTTCCTCCTCAAGCGTTCATATGACTTTTTTTATTTTACCATCAGCTGTTTCAGGAAAAAAGAGAATTACTTTGCTTTTGCCTGCAGCAATACAACTGCCTGCGCAGCGATCCCCTCTTCTCTGCCCACAAACCCCAGCTTCTCTGTAGTAGTGGCTTTTACGTTGATTTGTGACGTATCAGCCTCAAGCAGCTCAGCGATTCTCTCTCTCATCTGGCTGATATATGGAGCCATCTTCGGCTTTTGAGCCATAATGGTACAGTCTACATTCCCAAGGGAAAATCCCTTCCCTTTCACGAGTTCCCAGACATGTTGCAGTAGAGCAGCTGAGTCCGCATCTTTGAAAGCAGGATCAGTGTCGGGAAAGTGACGGCCGATATCTCCCTCTCCAATAGCTCCAAGACATGCGTCTGCTATAGTATGAAGCAGCACATCTGCATCCGAGTGGCCAATCAGACCCTTTCCATGAGGGATGGTCACCCCTCCGATAATAAGCGGACGGTTTTCCGCAAACTCATGCACATCAAAGCCTTGTCCAATTCGAAACATTCTTCTTTCTCCTTTATCCTCTAGAGTAACCTTCGCTTTCGGATAATTGCTTCCGCAAAGAAAAGATCCTCGGGCGTTGTCAGTTTTATATTATCATAATCGCCTTCTACTACCTGCACTCCTTTTTTCATTCTCTCTACCAAGGAGGCATCATCCGTGCCTATGTATCCTTCCGCTCGAGCCTGCTCATGAGCGTCCAGAATCAAAGACATGCGAAAAGCTTGTGGTGTCTGAACAGACCACAAGCTTGAGCGCTCAACAGTTTCAATCACGTTCTTCTCTGTCACACGCTTAATCGTATCTTTCACCGGAACGGCTGCTATTGCTGCTCCGCTGCGCTCTGCTTCCTCAACAAGCTGCCGAATTAACGGAATGGTAATGAACGGCCGTGCTCCATCATGAATAAGTACAATAGCCGATTTGTCCGCTTCCTTCAACCCGTGATACACGCTCTCCTGACGCTCACTGCCGCCGTGGACCAGCTTTTGCACCTTCGTTATACCATGCTCACTCATTAAGTCAGAAAAAATCCCTGTTTCGTCGGGATGAACGACAAGGATAATCTCCTTGCAACTAGGATCCTCTTCGAAGATCTTTAACGTATGGATAATCACCGGACAGCTCTCTAGCTTAAGAAGCAGCTTATTCCTATCTGCCCTCATTCTTTTCCCTCTTCCAGCTGCCGGAATCACTACTTGATAATTCATTCACCTTACCCCTTCAAAGCGCTTTTTCTGCCAGTTTTGGCTTGGCGAAAATCATCCGGCCTGCCGAAGTCTGCAGCACGCTCGTTACTACTACGTTGATTTGCTTGCCTATATAATCGCGGCCCTCTTCCACGACGATCATTGTGCCGTCATCTAAATAAGCAATGCCCTGACGTTGTTCCTTCCCGTCTTTAATCACAAGTACATGCATTTCTTCACCTGGGACAACAAGAGGTTTCACGGCATTTGCCAGGTCATTTATATTAAGAACCTGCACCTTTTGAAGCTCGCATACTTTATTTAGATTAAAGTCGTTCGTCACGACGATGCCATTCATTTCTTTAGCGAGCTTTACAAGCTTGCTGTCCACTTCTTGAACATCCTCAAAATCCCGCTCCACAATTTCCACATCAACAGGAATATCTTTTTGAATGCGGTTCAGTATGTCTAACCCTCTTCGGCCTTTCGTCCGCTTTAGCGTATCCGAAGAATCCGCAATATGCTGAAGCTCCTCTAGTACAAACTGAGGGATGATGAGGCAGCCTTCTAAGAAGCCAGTCTGACAAATGTCAGCGATTCTCCCGTCTATAATTACGCTCGTATCTAAAATCTTACATGACTGCTTGGTCTCTACTGGCTGCTCGATAGCTTCAAGCTCCTTCTTCTTCCCGATCTTGCTGCTCGAAAACAGGCTAGTAATCTCATCTCTCTTCTTAAATCCCACTTGGAATCCTAAGTAACCAAGGAGAATCGTTAAAAAGATAGGAACCACCGTATTGACAATCGGTATTTCGATTGAATTAAGCGTGCTCCCTGCCAAAAAGGCAACGATCAACCCTAAGATTAATCCTAAACTTCCAGAAAGAATGTCAGTCAAAGGTGCATTCACAATGCGATCCTCCAGCCACTTCACAAAGTCTACAAGATAATCCACTGCCCAGAAGGTGAGCATGTAGAAAATGATGGCCCCTAGGAAAGCAGAAACATAGGGGTTATTAATTAGAGCGATATGGTCCAAGCGAATGAATGTCAATAAATCCGGAATAAGAATGATGCCTAAAGTTCCGCCTAATATAATAAACCCCGCTTGCACAAGACGTTTTAACATTCTGACTTCACCTCCTTAATTTTATTATAAACACTTTTCTTGGCTGGCAACCATTTTTTCACAAAACTTTACAGAAACAGTTCATACGGATTATTGACCAAATACAAGATCAAGAGCTTCATTTACCGTATTCACCCCAATTATTTCTACCCCAGCTGGTGCTTTCCAGCCGCCTATATTGTTGGCAGGAAGGATGATTCTTGTAAAGCCGAGCTTAGCTGCTTCTAGCACCCTTTGTTCCACTCTTGACACTCTGCGCACCTCTCCTGTTAATCCAACCTCTCCAATCAAGCAGTCTGCCGCGTTTGTCGGCTGATCGCGGAAGCTTGAAGCAATGCTTACGGCAATTGCAAGGTCAATAGCAGGTTCATCCAGCTTCACCCCGCCGGCGACCTTTAAATAAGCATCCTGATTTTGAAGTAAGAGTCCTACGCGCTTCTCTAGGACAGCCATTAATAAAGTGACACGATTATGATCAATGCCTGTAGCCATCCGGCGTGGATTCCCAAAGACCGATGGGGAAATCAATGCTTGGATTTCAACAAGGACTGGCCGTGTCCCTTCCATCGAGGCAACAACGGTTGAGCCTGAAGAGCCTTGTGAACGTTCTTCTAGAAAGATCTCTGATGGGTTTTCCACCTCAGTGAGCCCTTCTTCCTTCATTTCGAAGATACCCATTTCATTCGTCGAGCCAAAGCGATTTTTCACTGCTCTTAAAATACGGTAAGTGTGATGCCGCTCTCCTTCAAAATATAACACGGTATCCACCATATGTTCCAATAATCGAGGTCCGGCAATGGAACCTTCTTTCGTTACATGGCCAACAATGAAGATGGCAATGCCGTTCATTTTTGCTATTCTCATTAACTCTGCTGTGCATTCTCTTACTTGTGAGACGCTTCCTGGAGCGGAAGTCGCTTCGGGATGGTAGATCGTTTGAATGGAATCAATAACCACAAAGGAAGGTGACAGTTGTTCAATAGCTGTATGGATAAGCTGAAGGTTGGTCTCTGAATAAATAAAAAGCTCCTCTTCCTTTACTGCCAGCCGCTCTGCCCTTAATTTTGTCTGCTTGACCGATTCTTCTCCAGAAATGTACAAAACTTTACTTTTATTCGCGGACAGCTGAGCAGACACCTGCAGCAGTAAAGTAGACTTTCCAATACCCGGATCCCCGCCAATTAGCACGAGCGAGCCTGGAACGACTCCTCCTCCCAGCACTCTGTTAAACTCTTTTAATTGTGTTTTGACACGCGGCTCCTGAATGGTATCAATGGTAGCCAGCTTAGCCGGCTTTGAAATGGTTGCCGGATCCGAATGCATAAAGCTGCGTTTCTGTTTTCCGGTGATCTCCACTTCCTCCACCATTTTGTTCCACTCTCCACACCCTGGACACTTCCCCATCCATTTAGCTGATTCATAACCACAAGACTGGCAAATAAACTTTGTTTTCTTCTTCGCCATTGATTGTTAACTCTCCTTTTTATGAAGTACAACTATGAAAGAAAGATGCACACGCGATAAACGTGTGCACCGTTTTTCTTTATGATTGCGTAGCAGACGGTTCCTTTGTTTTCACTACGAAGTTTCCATCCTCTACATCTATCACTACACTCTGTCCTGCTAGTACTTTGCCTTTTAACAGCTCCTCGGATAACCGGTCTTCGACTTGTTTCTGAAGGGCCCGGCGCAGCGGGCGAGCCCCGTATTCCGGATCGTAGCCTTCTTCGGCAATTTTATCTTTTGCTTGTTCAGTCAGCTCTACGCTGATGTCCTGTTCTCTTAAACGCTTCGTTAATTCATCAGACATAAGCGTCACAATTTCCTTGAGGTGTTTCTTCTCTAAAGCATGGAAGACAATAATTTCATCGATCCGGTTCAAGAACTCTGGACGGAATGCCCGTTTCAGTTCATCCATCACTTTGCCCTTCATGTCTTTAAAGTCCTGCTCACCATCCTGGATGTTAAACCCTACATACTTGTTGCGCTGCAGAGATTCCGCTCCAACGTTGGATGTCATAATTAATACAGTATTGCGGAAGTCCACCGTGCGGCCTTTTGAATCAGTTAGTCGGCCATCCTCTAGTACTTGCAATAAGATATTGAATACATCCGGATGAGCTTTCTCAATCTCATCAAGGAGAATAACTGAGTAAGGCTTGCGGCGTACTTTCTCTGTTAGCTGGCCGCCTTCATCATAGCCGACATACCCTGGAGGTGACCCAACAAGACGGGAAGTAGAGTGCTTCTCCATGTACTCAGACATGTCGATGCGGATCATCGCATCTTCATCACCGAACATAGATTCGGCCAATGCTTTTGCCAGCTCTGTTTTACCTACACCAGTCGGGCCTAGGAAAATGAACGAGCCGATCGGGCGCTTAGGATCCTTTAAGCCTGCTCTTGCCCGGCGGACTGCTTTCGAAACAGCTTTAACCGCTTCTTCTTGGCCAATCAGGCGGGAGTGAAGAATTTCCTCCAGCTTCAATAGCCGCTCTGTTTCAGTTTCTGCCAGCTTAGAAACCGGCACTCCTGTCCAGCTGGATACGACTTTCGCAATATCCTCTACTGTTACTTCGCTGTTTTCTTTTCCTTGCTTCTCTTTCCAGCTGTTCTTTGTTTTCTCTACTTCCTCACGAAGCTTTTGCTCTGCATCACGTAAGGAAGCGGCTTTTTCAAACTCTTGACTTTGAACAGCAGCATCCTTTTCATTTCTAATGCTTTCCAGCTTCGCTTCCAATTCTTTTAGATTTGGAGGAGTAGTGAAGGAACGCAGACGCACTTTTGAACCTGCTTCGTCAATTAAGTCGATTGCTTTGTCCGGCAGGAAGCGATCGGAAATGTAACGATCAGACATCTTAACTGCCGCTTCAATCGCTTCGTCTGTAATAGAGACGCGATGGTGCGCTTCATAACGGTCTCTCAATCCTTTAAGAATCTGAATGGATTCATCCGTTGTCGGTTCATCTACTTGAATCGGCTGGAAGCGACGTTCAAGCGCTGCATCTTTTTCAATGTATTTTCTGTACTCATCCAGTGTAGTTGCTCCGATACACTGCAGCTCACCACGGGCAAGAGACGGTTTTAAAATATTAGATGCATCGATGGCACCCTCTGCTCCCCCTGCTCCGATTAATGTATGCAGCTCGTCAATGAATAGAATAACATTCCCAGCCTGACGAATTTCATCCATTACTTTTTTCAGGCGGTCTTCAAACTCACCACGATACTTTGTTCCTGCCACAACTGTTCCCATGTCTAAAGTCATAACGCGCTTGTTGCGAAGAGTCTCTGGCACTTCATTATTAATGATTTGCTGAGCAAGACCTTCTGCAATAGCTGTTTTACCTACCCCTGGTTCACCAATTAATACAGGGTTATTCTTTGTTCTTCGGCTTAATACTTCGATTACCCGCTGGATCTCTTTGCTGCGGCCAATAACAGGGTCCAGGCTTCCTTCTCTTGCGATAGCTGTTAAGTCACGAGCTAGGCTATCGAGCGTAGGTGTGTTTGCGTTAGAAGAAGGACCTCCTTGATGTCCGTTGGTTTCATTGTTTCCTAAAAGCTGCAATACTTGCTGGCGCGCTTTGTTTAAGCTGATGCCTAAGTTGCTAAGTACACGGGCAGCTACCCCTTCTCCTTCTCGGATCAATCCAAGCAGGATATGTTCAGTACCAACGTAGGAATGACCTAATTTTCTAGCTTCATCCATGGAAAGTTCCGTTACTTTCTTTGCACGCGGTGTGTAATGAACCGTTTGGGTCGTTCCTTCGCCTCTCCCAATCAAGTTCTCTACTTCTTCCTGGATTTTCTCTGAGCTAAGCCCTAGACCGTATAGCGCCTTTGCCGCGATCCCTTCTCCTTCACGCACAAGACCTAACAAAATATGTTCTGTACCGATATTGCTATGTCCTAAACGAAGTGCTTCTTCCTGTGCCAGCGCCAATACCTTCTGTGCTCTTTCCGTGAAACGACCAAACATCATATCCATCCCTCTCCTTTACTTCAACAATTTTCTTCTAGCTTTAATCGCTCTCGAATTAAGGCAGCTCTTCTAATATCCCGCTCTTCGGGCCGGAGTGTGCCGCCTGCATACTGCTGCAGAAAACCTGGCTGAGTTAAAATCATTAATTCATTTAAAATACACCTTGAAACATTTTGGATATAACCCATATCAATTCCCAGTCTTACATCTGATAAACATTGAGCAGCTTCTTTTGATTCGATAATCCGGCTGTTTGTAAGTACACCATAAGAGCGGAATACTTTATCTTCTAGGTGGATGGAAGACATATTGCTTAAAGATTCTCTGGCTGACTCTTCGTGATTGATAATTTGATGAACTATACTTAATAAGTCCTCTACTATATCTTCCTCTGATTTACCGAGCGTTAGCTGGTTGGAAATCTGAAAGATATTCCCTAGTGCTTCACTGCCCTCTCCATATATACCCCTGACGACAAAACCGAGCTGGTTAATCGCGGGGATAATGCGGTTCATTTGCTGAGTTAGCACTAATCCTGGCAAGTGAATCATCACCGATGCCCTCAAGCCAGTTCCTACGTTTGTCGGACAGCTTGTTAAATAGCCTCTTTGCTCATCAAATGCGTACTTCAGCTTTGCTTCAATTACATCATCAATTTCACTTGCCTTTTTCAGTGTTTCTTTCAGCTGAAGCCCTGGAGAAAGACATTGAATGCGTATATGATCTTCTTCATTGATCATAATGCTGATATCTTCTGTATCCGAGAGAAGCACTGCCCCGTAGGAAGAGGCATCCGATAAATAAGGACTAATTAAATGTTTCTCTACAAGGACCCGCTTTTGAAGCGTTGACAGCTTCTCCATTGTCAGCAGCTCTAGATCATATTTCTCTTGCATGCTTTCATTAATTTTAGCCGTCAGTTCTGCCGCTTTCTCTGGTTGCAACAGTGAAGGAAACTTATAATCTGCTAGATTTCTTGCAAGGCGTATCCTTGAACTTAATACGATTTCAGAGTGAGGTCCTTCATTACTCATCCATGAGCTGACAGCCTGGTTAATAAATCTTTCTAGAGACATCACAACTCTCCTCCTTTAGAAAGCAAACTTTTTTCAAGAGAGCGGATTTGGTCCCGAATACTTGCTGCCGACTCAAACTCTTCATGCGCAATGGCTTGCTGTAATTTCACTCTTAGCTCCTCAATCTCTTTCTTCACGTGCAACGTGCCGCCCATCCGTTTTGGAATTTTTCCTTTGTGTACGTTATTTCCATTTTGAAGCCTTTTTAGTATAGGAGTAAGCTGCTCCTGAAAAGTTTCATAGCAGTGCGGACATCCAAACTTCCCTCTGTTTACAAACTCTTGAAAAGTCGTTTGACAGTGCTCACATTTCAGTGCGTGCTGTTGGGGATACTGAGCAGGCTTAGATAAAAACGGTGATTCTATATTAAATAATCCGCCAAGCAAATTGCCGATAGAAAAATCGGGATGATAGCTAAACATGTACTCTTCCCCTTGTTCCTTCGCACACTTTTCACATAAGTAAATTTCAGATTTCTCTCCATTTATTGTTTTGGTAAAATGCAAGGTTGCAGGTCTTTCATTACATCTTTGACATTTCAACGTAAAACACCCCCTTTTACGTTTATTTGTATTTCAAAGCCATGAGCATAGAGGTAATCATTCTCGCTCGCAGTTCATCTCTTTGTGGAAGATCAATATGGAGTACAGAGCGATCCATGACACTTAACATAATTTTGGCTTCTCGGTTTGAAATAATTTCTTCTTCAACTAAACGGTAAATTAAATTTTCGGCTGTGGTCTGAGAGATTCGATCCCCTACTAAAGAAACAAGCTGATCAATCAAATCATACTGATCATGTACTTTCACTTTTGTAATTCGGATATAACCACCTCCGCCTCTTTTGCTCTCTACCACATAGCCTCTCTCAATCGTAAAGCGGGTATTGATTACATAATTAATCTGCGAGGGAACGCATTGGAATTTTTGAGCTATCTCATTTCGCTTGATCTCTACGATCTCGCTCCCGCTTGTTTCAAGGACTTTTTTTAAATAGTCCTCGATCACATCAGATATATTACGCATCAAACCTCCTCCATTTCTGACTTTGACTATATTTGACATAAATTATACATGAAATCTTAGGCATTTGGCAATTAGGAGGTCTGACCCTCTTACTAATAATCGTTGACAAATTTTTTAAGATCTAACCTGTCAAAAAACATATTTCTATATTCCACTTGCTTGAAATAATTAAACCTAAAAAGGCTGCTCGATCACGAAAATCATTTTTTCTCTTTATTGTAGGCAGTTTTTATGTATAGGTGCATGTCCCTTTTAATACATAGGGGAAGGATCCGGCTTTTATATTATATGATTGGAATAAGGGTGGTAGAAGACGTGAAAAAGAGAGAACAGAGAAAACAATACGGAGAGGATTAATAAATCTGGGTATAAAAAAGAACAGTCCTAAGACTGTTCTTGTCAGATGCCTGGCAGCGTCCTACTCTCACAGGGGGAAGCCCCCAACTACCATCGGCGCTGAAGAGCTTAACTTCCGTGTTCGGGATGGGAACGGGTGTGGCCTCTTCGCTATAGCCGCCAGACTGTATAAGGTTGAAAGAACGTTGTTCTTTCAAAACTGGATAATATGCTTGGGAAGTAACCGGCAATACCTTGCCATTTTGTTGTGTGTTGTCCAGCTCCGGCTCCTCGACACTCGAGTCAAATAACCGTCCGCTTCCAAGGCTTAGCGCCTCTCCAGCGTCCAAACATTTGCTTGTCGTGTCTATGCAGTCGCCTCTGCTTTTCTGATTAGGATAAGTCCTCGATCGATTAGTATTCGTCAGCTCCACGTGTCG
>NZ_JWJE02000023.1 GCF_000812025.2 Bacillus thermotolerans | reverse complement strand
GACAAGCTGATGGGAAGCATCATACATGTGAAGATAGAACGCCCGGTTTTGTTCAATTTCCTGGTAGGTGTGAGAAAAGAACATAAAAAAATCTCCTCTTTCATGTATTCTGAGGAGATTCTACATATTTTTTCATTGCTTGTCCATTGACAGAAGACTTTATCAACAGAATGAAGAGACAGTCTCCTATTCCTAAAGGAGACTGTCTCTTTTCTATTCAGATTCATAATTAATTTCAAACGATTAAATAATTGCCAAATAAACTAATTATATTATGTAGAAATTAATTGTCTCTCTAATTCAGTGTTTCTTCTTTAGTATATTAGTATCTAGATACTTATTAGGAAGAAGTCTATTAGTAATTCTTTTCATACAAGAAAAAATATTTTCTATCAAAAGGGACTGTTTCTTTCAAAATAATGTTGCCAGTTTCGTCTTTTGTTTCTATGTCTAGAATATCGTATTGTTTTACATAATTTTTAAACTTCATCCCATCCTCAGAAAATAAATTTAGGTATATAAGGAAAAACTCATCTTTTGACCATTGCGCCCTTAATATTCCGAAGTAGTTTTTCTTTTCGTGTTCCTCCATGTCTGAATTCGAAATAATTTTTACAATTCTATATAAGTTTCGAAGATAATGGGCAATATTATTTTCATTTGCTTCAAAGAAAGCGGCATATCTATTCTTTACGTTTATATATATATCATATTCATCTTGCTCAAAATCTATTCCTTTGGTACGAGCCCATAAATCGAAAAGTATTAATTTCAATGCCTCTCTTCCACTTCTTTTATTATGACTCATTGTGTTAACAATCTCATTCTGAAGATTTATCATATTAAAAAAGGTATTTTCAAATTGTTGTTTTATCATTGTATTATTGGTAAGTTGGTACTCCCTTTGAGTAGCCCTTAATTCTTTTCTTTGAATTATAAGCGTCGCTACTAACAATAAAATACTAGCTAAATTAAAAAAAGCCATTGTAGAACCGCCGATAAAGTCTCCTACAGGACCTAATGCAGCTAAACCGCTATAATCCTCGTATCTTTTATACCACATACTTATGGCAAACGGCATTGAAATAGCTGTAAGCACAAATAAGATAGCTAAGCATATTAACCACTTTTCAAGCGTATTTTTACTTTGTTTATTCAAATTCCTTTCCAATTCCATCTCCCCCTTAACGAACACATTTTTACCAACTTGTAAAGGTGTTGGTAGAAAGAATAAATTCTCCAGTTTAATAAACAATTAACAAATTAATTGCAAAGCTTTTTGTGTAAAACTTTATATACTAATCAAACTACATGCCTGTCTACCGATTTACCATTCAATTATTATAGATAGCAAATAGCACAGACATTATCACAAAGAAAGGGACCCTAGCCAAACTAGAGTCCCTTCCAAATAATCTAAAATTAACGAAGAAGTTGAAGAACTCCTTGTGGTTGTTGGTTCGCTTGCTTTGCGACTGCATCTTTCGATTACAGAACAGACTATATCTTCATCCATGATTATCATGGAGCTGGGCACTTCGAACAGCTTTTACTGCCCTACGAGATTCATAGTCATAGCTTTTGCTTTAGACCGTATTCTCTAGTCGTTGAACCTTCTCCAGAGTTTCCTCACAGGAGCTTGGCTGCTGATTATCCATTGTTACATCCTCATCATTTTCAAACCGTCACGCCTACCGTTTCCAGTTACATTGTGGTTGATGAAGCTTTAGGAAGTTCCAGCAATTCACCCAGTTATCCTCTAGCTCGTTACCAAGCTAGACGCCCTTCTCATCAATCATCTCAGGAGTTGCAATACTCCTCGAGGCATTTGATTGGATTGAGCCAACATTGCTTGTGCTGCTTGAGAAAGAATAGAATTCTTTGTTTGGTTCATCATTTCTTTCGCCATCGTGCGAACATTTGCTTTCACAAATGACCAGACTATATCTTCACCCTCTAGTCAAGCTAGTAGGGGTCGGGCGCTTCGGATTCACAATGCTGATGATACATTGTTTCACCTATGGGTTTCATCATCTTGAGCTTAGCTTTTAGATGGTCTACCCTAGTCGTTGAACCTTCTCCAGAGTTTCCTCACAGGAGCTTGGCTGCTGATTGCCCAATCTTTTCTTTTTTTACCCTTCACGCTTGTCGTTTCCAACTACGTTGTGGTAAGAAAAGCTCTAAGGGAGTTCCAGCAATTCACCCGATTATAATCGCTAGCCGTTACCAACTAGGACGACTGTGCTTGTCACTACCTAAGCAGCTAAAACATAATCTACGTCACGGATACGTGATTCCGCGGCAGTTAGGTTTTCAGAAGACGTATTTAAGTTATTAATAGTGTGCTCTAAACGGTTTTGATACGCGCCTAGTTTCGAACGTTCTTCTGATACTTTTGTTATAGCATTATTTAATGTTTCAATTGCATTATCAGCCGATGTTTGACTAGAAACATCAATCCCAGCAGCTGCTACTGCTTCTTTTGAAACTGTCCCGTCAGGATTTAATGTTGCCGCGCTAGATCCTGAAACAGTAACTTTAATTGTTGAAGATGTTGTTAAATCATTTCCATCACTTAAGTCTAATTTAACACCGCCATATCTAGCACCAGTTAATTCAACTGAATTTGCATTTGCAGCAACTGCAGTTGTTTCTGCCGATGCTCCAGCTTCCGCTCCTATTACTCTAATAGTCGCTGTACCATGTGATCCACTTGCAACAGCTGCATTTTCCCCAGCCGTAGCAGCACTTGCTGTCCCACTAATTGTTACAGTTTCAGTAATTCCTTTTCCAGCCAATGCTGCATTAACAGCTGTTGTCAAATCAGAAGCAGATGTAAAAGTGTCACCCTTATCAGTATTATTAAAATCTCCTGTTATAGTTAACTGATTTAAATCTTTATCATACACAGCTTCGGCAGCTGCACTATCGCCACCATCAACATAGTTAATAGTCATACCATTTAGTGCATCGGTATTATTATCGGTCGTCAATGTTAACCCACCAACTGCACCCGTAGTACCTTGCGCAGCACCAGAAACATTAGTTACAGTAACAGTTAATACATTGCCATCAGTGATAGCACTTCCTTTATCACCGTTAAAACTAGCACCTTCCATACCTGATGTTGCTCCAGAGGCTGTTAATGCCATTCCTGCAACACCTAGAGATTGAGCATCCATGGCATTTACCATTAAATTAATGTTTTGACCCTTATTAGCGCCAATTTGGTATGTGTTATCTAAACCACCTGCTAATAGATTTTGTGTATTAAACTCTGTAGTATTAGAAATACGTGTAATTTCTTTCGCTAACTGATCAACTTCTGACTGAATTTTCGCACGGTCATCATCTGTATTAGTATCAGAAGCGGACTGGACCGCCAATTCGCGCATACGTTGGAGAATGTCTTGAGTTTCGTTAAGGGCCCCTTCTGCCGTCTGGATTAAAGATGTTGCGTCCTGCGCATTCTTAGATGCCATATCCAATCCTCTAATTTGCCCACGCATTTTCTCGGAGATCGCAAGGCCCGCCGCATCATCTGCCGCATTATTAATACGAAGACCGGAAGACAATTTTTCCATAGATTTGCCTTGAGCGTTAGATGCACTATTTAATTTGTTATACGTATTCAACGCCGCAATGTTGTGATTAATTCTCATTTATAATTTCCTCCTTGAATGTGTCGTTCACGTCCTTGTGAACGGTTGTGGTTGCAGGGGCTACAGGTCGGCCGCCCTGTTTGCTTGCCTGCTACATGTTTAATATCGGAGTGGGGAGGGAATATTTAATAGTTTATGAGAATATTTTTTGGCTTTTTTCGCATAGAAAAAAGAGCCTCTTGTGCGAAGCTCTTCTTCTATGATTCCTTCATTTTCCCAAGTAAGCTGAAGATGTCCTCTACTCCGGTTGACGCTTGTTCGTTCTCCTCCTGAATGGCTAAGTAGACTTCTTTCCGATGAATGTCGACGTGCTTCGGGGCATTGATGCCGAGCTTAATTTGGTCACCTTTCACGCTGACGACGGTGATTTCAATGTCGTCGCCGATCTGGATAGCTTCTCCTGTCTTCCTCGTTAAGACTAACATGTTCGCTCACTCCTTTGCGGCGCTGGCCGGGAAAATAGAATGACGCGTATGGTAGCGGCGGTCGTTGAGAATCGCTTGCTTCGCCTTCTTGTTCTTCACATTGACGATCACTGGCGCCTGCAGGTTCGCAGTCGTCTCATGAAACGGCTCGCGGACGGTGAGAATCGTATACACCGCTGCTTCTTCCGGCTTCTTAATCTCCAATGCTTCCACGGTCGCGTCATCTAATTGAATATCATACTCCGGGAAGAAGGCAAATGGACTCGCGACGATAAAGCCGAGTGATGATGTGTTCGTCGACTGCAGAACGAAAAAGGCATCGTTATCCGGAAACGCCAGCAGCGTGAACTGTTTCTCCTCCGCGAACCCCGGGATGCCTTGACTGAATGTCCAAATGTCTTCTTCATTAATAGATACTTGTCCGTGATATTTCGTTTCGATGTTCATCTTCTTCACGTTCCTTTATTAAATTTCCTGTGCTTATTTTACATTCATCACATCAATGGTTAAAGAAGGCCGCTGCTGCATCGCTGTTGTTACTTTACCCGGCTCGTAGTCATGAATCACCTTTTGTGCCTCCGTATTGTGTTTGACCGGCTTGGCCCTGAAGCGAATGTTCACGTCTCCTTGCGACACATGCACCTTCACGCTGCCAGGTGACGGCACCCAGCCGATGTTGAACTGGGGTTCCGGCCCTTCACTGTTGCGCTTGGCTTGAGAAGCGATGGGGCTGCCTTTTTGTTCAATCTTCATCAGCTCGTCGCCTTCCTGCGCAATGCGGGCTGTTGCCTGCACAGCTGCTTGCTTTCCCTTCTGTGCCGCTTCTCTATTCAACACAAACACATGCTTTAAGTTCATCTCTTCCCATGCCTTCGTCTGGTCAATCGTGAGCTTCACCGGTGTGCTCTGGATATTTAAGGTAGCTTTCGGCTGGCTGATGGACTGCTGGGGCTCTGGCTTTTCCATCCGCTGCACGGGCGTTTGTGTTTGAATAGCGATTTGCCCACGCTGTGAGTGGATTTGTATATGTGGCAGCTGCATGTCTCTACCTCCCTAAACAGAAAGCCATTCCTTCAAGGAACAGCTTTCACCTATAAACAACATCATTTTATCGTAAGAAATCCATCAGCGTTGGCTGGATAATCCGAGCGCCGACACTGAGCGCGGCACGGTGAATACTTTCCTGTGTTTTCAGCTCCATGATGACCTTCTCCATATCGACGTCTTCATTCTCTGACATGACCTTTGTCGCGATCATTTCCTGTTCTCTGACCCGCTCTTCCATCAGTTCAATCCGGTTCAAACGGGCGCCCATCGTCGCGCGTTCATGGGTGATGGCATCCATATGAGTATCAAGCTTTGTCAGGAAGCCGCTCAGCTCTTCACCGGTACTTCCGCTCTGGAGCGCGGTCGATAACGCTTGGATATCCTGAAACATGTCATTCGAAAACACCTTCGTCGGGTCGGCATTCACTTGAATATAGACGCCTTTTGATAACTCTAATGAGACCGGCTTACTGTTCGCAGACGTAACCACATCCCCTTCCACACTCACCGGCGGCGTCATTGTGTCCGTCCCGTTAAATAAATACTTGTCTCCAAACTTCGTATTCGCAAGCTGTACGAGATGCTCCTTCAGCTGGTCAACCTCTTGATTGATCGCTTCCCGCTGGTCGCCTTCGTATGTATCGTTGCTTGCCTGCACCGTCAGCTCGCGGATACGCTGCAGCGCGCTTGTGGCTTTATCGAGCGTCGCATCCGTATTCTCTCCCCAGTTGTACGCATCCGAGAAGTTGCGGCCGTACTGCTCGACTTCCATCAAGTTGCGGCGGTACGTCATGCCTTTCATCGCCACAACCGGATCATCCGACGGGCGGGTGATTTTCTTTTGTGAACTCATCTGGTCCTGCAAGTCACCGAGACGTTCATAGCTGTTCGATAAATAGCTCAGCATATTGTTCGATAGCATTGATTGGGTTACGCGCATCTGTTCGTCACCTGCCTTATCTTCCGACGACGCCCATGTTGTTAATGACGCGGTCAAGCATTTCATCGACGATCGTGATGTTTCTTGCTGCGGCATTGTAGGCGTGCTGGAATTTAATTAAATTCGTCATTTCTTCATCAAGCGACACCGCGCTGACAGACTGGCGGTTTGTTTCCACTGTCTGTGTAAGCACTTCACTGTTCTTCGTCATCCGGGCGGCTTGCTGGGCATCGACCCCGAGGCTGCCGATCATGCCTTCATAGAAGGAGTTGATCGTGCCGTTTTGAATCGGCAGGCCGCTAATGTTCAGCTGTGTCCCGCCTTCTAGCTGGACAGAGGATTCTGATAAAATCATGCTTGTGACGTTCGCTAAGTTAATCGCATTTCGGCCGTCACCTGTACCGCCGAAGGATGTCGCAATGTCTTTTGGATCAAGAGTGGCATTCACTTCAATCGCAGAAGCAGCACCTTTGTAGGACGTGCCAGCGCCGAGTTCGAAGAAATGTGTTTTCCCTTCTGCCGGTGTGCCCGTCATTTCATAATCATGACCGTGCACCGCGTTAAAGAGTGTCCCAAACGTATAAGCGAGCTGATCCAGTTGATCGAGCATATCCGGATAACTTCCAGACTCACTGCCATTTGCGCCGTATCCGTACGCTTCTGCTTGTGCTTTCAGCTTCCCTTGGGAAAAACTCGGCACATCGATCGTTTGACCCGCGACCGTGAAGCCGGCAAGTGGGCCGTTCACCTGATCGCCTAAGCCGTCCCCGTCTGTATCTGTTCCGCCGGCAATGCCGATGTTGTTCACTTGTTCACCTTTAACGAGCTCTACCGGGCCATTTGCGGTGTTCATCGTAATCGTGTACGTGCCTTCAGCGCTTGGCACACGGTTGCCGCCTGTCGATTCTCTCGTGACGCTGATGTTCAAGTGCTGTGATAGCTGATCCACGAGCCGGTCGCGCTCATCGTACAAATCATTCGGCAAGTAGCCGTTCGGCTCAATTTCGCTGATTTGCTGGTTGAGGCCGCTGATCTGTTCTAAGATTGAATTAATTTCCTTCACGCCAACCTCTACTTGGCTTCCGATATCTGCCTTGATCGCTGATAAGGAGTCATGCATATAATGGAACGTGTCCACGACGGCTTGTCCGCGCTGCATGACGACCGAGCGGGCTCCTTCATTTTCCGGGTTGACGCTTAAGTCTTGAAGCGACTGCCAGAACTGGCCCATGACTGCCGCTAAGCCGCTGTCGGACGGCTCATTTAAGATGTTCTCCATTTTCTCCAGTGATTCTGATCTCGCCTGCCAGTAGCCAAGCTTGTTGTTCTCCCCACGGAATTGCACATCAAGGAAGCTTTCTCTTACCCGCTCGATGGAACCGGCTTCTACGCCTGTCCCCATCTGACCCGGAATTTGCGGGCGGTTCATGGACAGCCCCGGGTACGGTTCTGTCTGCTGGAAATTGACGCGCTGGCGCGTGTAGCCTGGTGTGTTGGCGTTCGCTATATTATGGCCTGTCGTGCTGATCGCCGTCTGCTGGGCAAACATCGCACGCTTGGCGGTTTCTAATCCGTGAAATGTCGAGCGCATCGCTGCACCTCCGTTTCTAATTGATTAAGCTTTGGAATCAAACAATGACCGTGCCGATAGGCCGTCATCGTCGTCCATTTCTTTTGTGTAGCCAGGCACTTCTTCTGCCGGCATGAGTAAATCTAAGTTCAATGTGACAAACTGCAGCGACTGCTCGAGCAGCTGCTGGTTCAGTGAATTGACGTTCTTTAGCTCTGCCAGCTGATCGGTGAGCTGCACCCTCAGCTTCTCCAGCTGAAGCCGCTCGATGCCTTCTGCCTTCTTCAGGCAGTCAGAGATGGAGCGCTTATTCACAGAGCCGGTCAGACTAGCCGCGGCGTATTGCTGCTGTTGTTCTAATACATCTATCGCCGCGATGTGCGCCTGCTCGTCCTTCATGATGCCGCTGAGCGCTTCCACATCGCCTTTTTTAATGACTTCTGTTTTTCGGATGGCAATTTCATATAAGCTTTTCTGCAATCGAAGCATCTTATTTAATACGTCAATGAGCGTTTGAGCGGACATACTAGTTCTCCCCTCGCATGTATGCATTTCCTTTTTTATATCGGCTGCCTCATTCGTTTCTGAACAGTTAGCCGCCGGTTACGTGTAAATGTTAATTAATAATCCTTGAATCTCGCCGACCATGCTGAGTACGGATAAGCCTTTCTTTTCCTTATCCAGCACGGCGTTCGTTAAGTCGATGAGCTTGCTGTCGACTTCCTTGACGATCTTGTACACCTTCGTCCGGCCGCGGCGGTTGAAGCCTCTCTGCTCCTCGAGCTGCAGGCCGCCGTTCACCGCTTCCTCCAGGAACTTCTTGACGAGCTTCTTATATTTCTTCAAGTCCTCGATCGTCTGGGACTCGCTCAGCTTCTTCCCTTGCGCTTCGATTTCCTTCGTCATCGCCGTCAGCTTATCAAGCATCGTGTTCCCTCTCTTCTTCGCCATCACTTCGGAGAAGGCCGTCGATGCCTGGGCCACTTCCTCTTTCTTCTGTACTTTATTGCCGCTGACTTTGCCTATGCGCTGTACTTCCATTCATTGATCCCTCCATTATGGATCGTTGCTGTATACAAAAGAAAGGGAGGAGCCATCAAGATGGACCTCCCTTCGATATTATGAGTTGAGTAACTGCAGAATCCCTTGCGGAAGCTGGTTCGATTGCGCGAGCATCGCCTGTCCCGCCTGGTTCAAGATATTGTTCTTCGTAAAGGTGGACATTTCCTTCGCCATATCAAGGTCCCGAATACGGGATTCAGCCGCTGTTAAGTTCTCATTCGCAGATTGCAGGTTATTCACCGTATGCTCTAAGCGGTTCTGGATCGCCCCGAACTTGCTGCGCTCATCAGATACTTTGCGGATCGCTTCGTCGATCAGCGTAATCGCCGCATTCGCTGCTGATTCCGTGCTGACATCCACACCGGCTTTCGCTCTCACGCCGGTAGGAAGAGGCGTGACGCGGTCGTCATCTCTCGCTAATCCTAGCGATGCCGCGTCCATCACGCTGATGGAAAGTGACATTCTTTCACCCTCATTCGCACCGATTTGGAACGATACTGATAAATCCTTGCCCAGGTCAGCTGCAAAATCGCCGTCTACAAGCTCAAGGGTCATGCCGTTGTCCCGTCCGTCATTCGTATTGATCGTACCAATGGAGATGGTTGTTCCAATCACTGTATGCACAGGGTCTAATGAAGATAAGAGCGCTGGCTGTTCCACTTGTATACGAGTAAGCGTCGCATCAATTTCCTGGAGAACAGTATCCAGGTCTTTGTCCGAAATGTTGATCGTTACTTCACTTGATGGCTGAGCTGGTTCATCAACTGGTGCATCAGCCGGTACTTCAGAAGGTTCCCCTTCCTCCTCGACCGGCTCTTCGTCTGCAAAGTGGATCGTCAAGCCGTCAATGACCAGCTTGTCGCCTGCTTTCGGCACCTCTGAGAAGGTTAAGGATACAGGGGTGGCCAGGTCGGCGGTTAAGCTGGCAGAGAATCCGGCTGCTGCGCTGTTTTCCGCGTAAGGGTTCACGAAAGAGAGTCCTTCTTCGCTCGTTAAGTCGGAAAGGATCGCCGCTTGGAACAGATCATCTTCCGCTTCTACGTCGGCTGGCGACATAGGGTTATTTGTAGCGAGCTGCAGCTTGCCGCTCACGATCGCTTCTTCACCTTCTACCTCTGTCACTTCAGCAGGCACTGGTGTAGCAGAAAGAGTCGGGTCATTTTGCTGGATCGCCGTGTCTAACGCATTCAGTAATAAGTTGATATTGCCTGCTTGATCACCTGCGTCTCCACCATCGCTCCAGCCGTCCACAATAACCGCAATGTTGTCAGCATTAACTCCTTCTGTTGTTCCTGTTACATCGATTTCGTAAATTTTCCCGTTAATCGTAAACGTTTTTGCATCAAGATCAGCTGATCCTAATGCACCCAGCTCCCCAGACACTTCTATATCCACTCTCGCTGGTTCAGAAGGCTCGGCCGTTACAACGCCGGCCCACTTGCCTTCACTTGTGTAGGCGACCTGCTCTGAGCTGATTTCCACGAAGGCGCGTCCTTCTTCAGAGCCGCGGAACAGCTTCTTCTGGTTGAATTGCGTGTGGTCCGCAATCCGGTCGATTTCGAATGTCAGCTGATCGACTTCTTTTTGGATCGCTTCACGGTCCGTGTCCGTCAGTGTGCCGTTGGAGGCTTGAACCGACAGCTCTCTCATCCGCTGCAAAATGTTATGTGTTTCGCTGAGCGCGCCTTCTGCTGTCTGGATGAGTGAAATAGCGTCCAACGCGTTCCGCTCCGCCATGTCAAGGCCGCGGATTTGCGAGCGCATTTTTTCTGAGATAGCAAGACCCGCCGCGTCATCGGACGCCCGGTTAATGCGGAGGCCGGATGATAGCTTCTCTAAGCTCTTCGATGTAGCGGACATCGTCTGGCTTAAGTTGCGATAGGCATTCAGCGCCTGAATGTTATGATTAATTCTCATTCGTTATTTCCCCATTTCCACTGTGTTCATTTCTTCTCCCGCTACCATCACGTGCTTCTCGTACGCGTTGGACTGCTTGCGGAGCACCGGCCGATGGGTGCTTGGCTTGTTCTTCAGCATCGTTGTCCAGGCGCCGGCAATCTCTTCTAAGATGGCAAGCATGTCTTTAGCAAGAACGGCGTCCTTCTCCATGTTCACCTTGATCAGCTGCTCTGCTATGTAGTTATATAAGGCATCGAGCTGGTCAGCAATAATGCCTGATTCATAGTTTAATCCTGCACCGAGGCGATGCAGAATATCGTTGACCTTTTGCAGTTTTTTATTTGCATCTATATATTGTTCATTTTCAAGGAAGCGGATGGCCTGCTTGAGGCTGGCAATGGCTGCTTCATACAGCAAGGCCGTTAGTTCCTGCGGGGATTTTTGGTAAATCATCTCTTTCGATAAAAACTCCATGGGATTCCCTCCTAGCTACCATTTTTATCGGCCGCTCCCTTAAATGTTTAATACATTTCTTAAAAGTCTTTGCCTGGGTATTTCTCCATTTCTTCAATGAGAATTAAAATTTCTGCAATGACGGAATACAGCTGAGGAGGAACACTTTCACCGAGGTCGACATCCAACAGGCTCGACAGCAGCGTTTCATCCTCTTCCATATGAATGTTGTGCTTGTCCGCAAGCTCAATGATCTTCGCGGCGAGCTGCCCGCTTCCTTGAGCGACCACGGTTGGCGCCCCGCCGTTTTCATCGTAGCGGATGACAGCGGCGGACGGTCCGTTCACTTTCTTTCGTTTCACCTGGTTGAAATAGTGCGGCATCATATCGTGTAGTCATATCCTTTCTCTGTCATCGTTGGCTGCGAAGCAGATGGGGCTTTCGTTTCCCTCGCTGGCTCGACTGCTTCACTCGCCGGTGTCAGCTCAGTAAACTGTACGGATCCAACGCGGTAGCCCACATCGGACAGCCGCTCCTTCGCCACATCGACAAGCGGTGCCATCCGCTCTTTAAAGCCCGGCAGGTCATTTCTAATCTTCACGGACAAGTTTCGCTCATGGGCGGTTAACGACACGCCGATCTCGCCGAGCTTTTTCGTTTCAAACAGGAAGTACAGGCTGCAGTTCTCCCAGTCGATCGTCTGGCCGCTGTTCTTCGATTGAATGAACACCTTCATGTTCTCGACCTTATCCTGCAAAAGGAACGGCAGCGACAGCATCAGACTCTGCATCCCGCTCGTATCCGTCTTGCTTAACAGCTGCTGGCCGGTGAGCTGGGATAACACCTGATCAGCCTTTCCGTTCATGGCTGACTCATCCGCCTGCACCATGCGCGTCAGCATGCTTTTCAATGATTGGCTGAGCTCCTCCTGCGGCTTTCCTTTCGTGAGAAGTGACTGGGCCTGCTCATGTTCATACGTGAGCCCGAGGGCACGCGTATGCTCAAGCACCCGCCGTCCGGTTGGCTCCTCGTGCATCATTTGCAGTGACTGGCTCACGTGGGCGGCTGTCTGCTTCATAGGCGAAGGAGCGTCATCTAGCTTCAGGAGTTCACCCGATACAAAGTGCTTCACCTTCACGTCAGCTGGCTTGAAGATGAGCTGGTCGGTCATTTTCTTCACTTCACCGACGATCCGGCTCGCCTGATGCACCTCGCCCTTCATGAGCAGCTGCTTCGCTTCCGCGAGCTGAGAGCTTGCTTTTAACAGCTTTTTCTCCGTTACCATATCGGTGTACAGCACAAATTCGCCCTTTAATATCGCCTTGTCGAGCATATGGATCGTCGACTCTAAGAGCGGCTTCACTTGTGGAATGGATCGCTGCTTAAACTGCTGGATCATAACATCGACCGTCTGCAGGTTTCTGGATAAATCTCGCTTCACATGCTTAAAGTCAATCGTCAGCTGCGACATCTTTTCCGTGACTCTTGTAACAATAATGTCCTTCGCCTGGCCTGGCACCATCGCCAGCAGTTCATCGGGAAGGGTGTACGCCGCTTCAGCCGGCTGTACACTCGGAGCTGGCGCGGGCAGCTTCGCCTCTACTTCTTGAAGCACCCGCATGAGCTCGCCTCTCGCCGCCATTTCTCTCCCTGCCTCGGACGCTTTTTCTGCTTTCACGATTCCTGTCTCTATCGGTGCCTTCAGCGCTTCTGGTACGTTGTCACTTTGAAGCACCTCTTGACGAGCATGCTTCAGTATGGCGCCCATATCCGGATTCTTCTTCACGAGCCGGATCGCCTCTTGAATGGCCGCTCTGGCGGCCTCTGTCTTCGCTGGCTGAACGGGAGCAGCTGGTGTTTGAACAGAAGCTGACTCCTTAACCGGCGCCCGGCCAGCGATCGCTTCCAACTGGACCGCTTCAGCGAGGCTTTTCACGAGCGGCGGAGAAGCCGCCAGCTCTCTAGCAAAGCCCGCTTTGATCCCTTCCACCGCTTCCTTCACAGTCATGCCTTGTGCGACTTGTTCTGCCAGCTTTCCGAGTAGTGGTTGATTGGGACGCATGATCTCCAATGCTTTAAGAACTGCAGTTATTTTCTGTACCGCGGCGGCCTGAATTTTATCTACTGGCACACTCGGCTGAACCGCTTCCTTCACCTGAACAGCCGTACGTTCAGGCTGAGCCGCCGATTGAATCGCTTCGGCAAGTGCTTTTACGAGCGGCGGGGAAGCCTTCAGCTCCTTTGCAAACTGCTTCTGAATCGCTGCTCCGACCTCCTGCACACTAGCGCCTCGGGTTAAGGATTCCATCAGCCGTGGCAGTGCCGGGTGGCTCGGCTGATGCTTCGAGAGCGTCTGCAGAACATTTACGAGCTTCTGAACGATCGGGTCAGCCGGCTTGTCCGAACGGGCCGGCTGAACAGTTTTCGGAGCCACTCCGGCTTCCTTCAGCCACTCACCGACGGCTTCGCCGATGGAGCTTTCATGAAGCGCCGCATGGATATGCTGAAGCTGCTTGGCGGTAACCGGCAGTTGTTTGTTCGCTGCCTGAGTCACCGTGGCTAATTTTTGTTCCATTGTTCCCTTCACTTCTCCGAGAAACTGCTTCATCTCTTGAAGGGATGCCTTGTTAAGCGGCATGCCTTTATCCATGAGGATCGAAACTGCCGCCTTCATATCTGCAGATAACGGCTGGCCGCCGTTTAAGCGGGTAAGCACTTGATCAGCGGTCGGCTGGCCCGTCGGTTTACCTGCGGTTTCTGCCAGCCGGACCGTTGGCGTGCCGTCCTTGCTTGGCAAGACCTCTACTGTGACTCTTCCGGAATCCGGCAGCTTGCCCTCGACCTTGACTTTGATTTCCTGTCCTCTAATTTGCAGCAATACTTCCTTCTCCGACGGCTTTCCCTTCACGGCTGCCTGATAGACGTCCCCTTCCTTTAAAGAAAGAGGCGGTGTCTCAGAGGAAGCAGCGGCAAGCTTCGGGTCCATCTTGACCTGCATGTTTTTTCACACTCCCACGCATCGTTTCTTCTTGTATTTGACCGAAAAAAGAGAGAGGCGCCTCAAAAACAGCTGACCTCTCTTCCATACCTTACTTTTTATAAAACTTCACAATGCCTTCCGCGATTTTCTCCGGATCCGGCTTGTATTCTCCTGATGCCACTTGCTGCTTCAGAAGAGCGATTTTATCAATTCGTTCATTGGACATTTGCGACACTTCCTGCATGCCTTTCGCCGCCGCCGAAATCTCCACTTTGTCTGTTTGCACACTGGCGGCTTTCTTCGGCGTATGTATCTTATTCGCCTGCGCATCGTATGGATTGACGCCCGTCAGTTGTGGTCGATCGACTTTCATAGCGGATCCCTCGCTTTCTTGTTTTTTCCGTTTTCTTACTTGACTATATTATAATCATCGGCTGAACAGAAAAAAAGTTAACAGCGGCTTTATAGGCGATTTTTCTCAAATTTCACTCCAACATCTCCCACCAGCTTCAGCAACAAACCGGGTCCTATTCCCTACAATGGTGCTACTCATTCTTCTGTTAAATAATAAGTAGCGCGCTTGTTCTTCTCCTCCTTAAACGCCTCTTCACGCTTGATCTGTTCAAGGTCCGCCTTCACCTCGTTGCGGCAGCTTTCGCAAACGCTTCCTTGCATAATCAGCGCGCCGCAGCGGTCACAAGGGTAACCAAGGTTCGGAAAATGGGCGGTATGAAGCCGGCCTTTTTTCACCCATTTGTAAATAAGGGACCGCTCCACCCCGAGCGCCTTTTCCAATTGCGGAATGGTCGCCGCTCGGTTTTCCCGCTTGCGCAGGAATTGGTACACACGCTGATACGCTTCTTCCTCCGCTTTCGAACACGCGGGACACACATCAAGAAAAGCATTCTTCATGAAGAGGGCGCCGCAATTTGGGCAGTTGGCAATTTCGCTCATCGTCATTCCTCCAAAACAGCCTCTCTTTCTCTCCCTTGCCCGCGGGCAAGAGTGAGGGAAGTGACGCCGGCTGCTCCTGCTTGTTTTAATACATAGGCGATGTATCTAACCGTCGCCCCTGTAGTATATATATCGTCGATTAACAGGATAGTTTTACGATGAACCGATGAATTTTCTTTCAATCGAAACACTTGCGCGCCCCGCAGACGCTCTTCTCTTGATTTCTTCGACTGCTTCTCTGCATGGCTCCGCTCGAGGACATTCACCGGCTTCATGCCTGCCTCCCTCGCAAGAGCTTCTGCCTGGTTAAAGCCCCGCTCACGGAGCCGTTCCTCGCTTAACGGCACCGGAACGACCATGTCATGCGGGATCTTCCTTGCTGCCTGCCTCACCTCTTCAGCAAACGCCTTCGCTAACAAGTAATCTCCCCTGTATTTGAACCGGGCAATGAAAGCTTTCATCGCTTCGTTATACATATAAAGCGACACATTGCCCGAAAGAACTCCTTTATAAAGAGACTCCTTCTCCCAGCGCACACAGTCGTGACACACGCCGTCGATACTAAATGAAGCATCCAGCACCGCAAGCGGCCGGGAGCAGAGTCGGCAGCATTCACCCGTGATCCGTTCAAACGGCTGCAGGCACTTCCCGCACAGCAGGGGCAGCTCCACGAGCGTGAAAAACTGCCGCCACGTCATCTGGCGGTTCGTTTCCTCCTCGCATAGTAAACAAAGACTCATCGGTCCAGCCACCCCTTCTCCAAGCCTTCCTTGTTCATCTGACGGATATGGTCAACGGCCTTCATCATGGCTCTTGTCCGGCCGAAGTGAAAAAGGCGCACCTCTCCGTCCGGAAACTCCGCACTTCTCCCTGCCCGACCGGCGATTTGCACAAGAGCGCTTTCCGTAAACACATCATCCTCCGCGCCAATAACCGCCACATCAATGTTCGGGAACGTGACCCCTCTTTCTAAAATCGTTGTCGACAATAAAAGCGCCAGCTTCTTCTCGCGCATAAGAGTGACCTTTTCCTTCCGCTTCAGATCCTCTGCGTGCACAGCCTCCACATGAGGATGAAAAGCTTGAAAGAGAGGCAGCGCTTGTTCCATAAGATCGATATGAGGAAAGAAAAGAAGAGCCTGCTTCCCATCCTTCAGCCGCTGGAGCGTCCATTCCTTCACTACTGGCGGGAGCTTTCCTTTTTCAATTGCTCTCCGCCAGCGCCCGCACCAGGTCATTACAGGAACGGGCAGCGGCTGGCGGTGAAATCGGGCCGGGATTTTCACGAAGGGTCGTTTGCCTGACCGGCATTCCTCCTGCCAGGCTTCATTCGGAGTAGCTGTTAAATAAATGAGAGAAGACTCGGGTTTCCGGGCTTTTTGCGTGGCAAATTGTAGGGAAGCATCATACGAATAAGGAAAGGCATCCACTTCATCGACAATCATGACATCAAATGCCTCCAGGAAGCGGAATAGCTGGTGAGTCGTGGAGACAACGAGCGGGCTGTACACATGGCGATCAGGACTTCCGCCGTATAAAGCGGTCACACGGATGCCTGGAAACACACGCTGGAGGCGAGGAGCAAGCTCAAGAACGACATCGGTGCGCGGCGTAGCGATGCAGGCACGCTTGCCGGAAAGCAGGGCCTCTTCCACCCCTTGGAATAACACCTCTGTCTTTCCGGCGCCGCACACCGCCCAGATAAGGCATTCTCCTTTCTCTTGAACGGCTTTTTTTACCGCTACCGATGCCGCCAGCTGCCCTTCAGACAGCCGGCCGCTCCATTGTAGCGTACCGTCCCCCTCCACCGGCGGCTCCGGCCCTGTCCAGCGAATCAGCCGGGAGCAGCCTGATATACGCCCCATCATTAAGCAGTGACGGCAATAAGGACAGCTTGTTCCGCAGCGGGCACACGGAAAGAAGGCAAACCGCTCTTCTCTGTCGTTGCCGCAGCGGCTGCAATAAAAGGAATGGTTTCTCGAAGTGATACCTTGGAGAATATCAACCGAGGAATCAGGAAGCGAAAAAGGCAGCTCTTCTTCGAGCAGGAGGCGGCCAGAGAGGAAGGATGCCACCGAGGATAACGGATTAGAATTCATACATTCATCTCCTTTTTGAATCAGTTTCTTCTATAATATAGGACCAAAGTAAATCTAGGGAATTGTTCTCTTTTAATGGTCCCACTTCCATTATATGATAAGAAGGATTTTCACATAGTCTTCTATTTCTGAAGAATACTAGTATGATATAATGTCATGTGTTCAAACCTTATCAAGGAAGGAGTAACTATGAAAAAGCTAGCAGCAAGCCTGGCAATGGTTGTTTTATTCTTCACTTTTTTTGTCCAGTCATCTGCCTCCCCGGCAAAAGCCGCCAGCAATCCAAGCTTGATGGAGCAAGTACAAGCGCTGATGGATGCGGGAGTGATGCAGGGCTATGACGATGGAACGCTTCGGCTGAATTCCGCCGTGACAAGAGGGCAATTCGCTGCCTTTTTAGTACGGGCGTTGGATTTGCCAGCTGGGGATTCTGGATTTAAAGATGTAAGTCCTGGCAGCGCCTTATATAAAGAGATCAGTGCTGCAAAGAAAGCCGGCGTGCTTCTCGGCGACAATGGCTATGCTCGGCCAAATGATCGTGTCACACGCTCAGATGTGGCCGTGATGCTTGACCGCGCCATGCAGCTGAAAGGCAGCTACACAGAAAAAGCAACGCTGACCTTTACAGACAAATCACAAATCGGAAAGTATGCATACGAATCCGTCCAGCGCATGACGCATTACGGACTCATCCAGGGAACAGCGGACAATCGCTTTGAGCCGCTGAAGACAGCGACGCGCGGGGACTCCGCACGGTTCGTTTACCGATTAATGGAGACATTAGACTTGTTCTCCTCCGGCCCACAGCCTGTCACACCGCCTGAGCCGGCTGATTCCTCAGAGGTAGTCGTCCCAGTGAATGACTATCAATATATTAAAGTCCGCATGAATACGCGCGGCGTGCCGCTTACATATGATAAACGCACAACAGATGCTCATATTCGTTCAACAGATCACCATTACTACTATCATATGGGTAAGGCCTCAAGCCCCCTCGGCTCGCTTCGGGTCACGCTCAGAAAGCTCGATAACGGCGATGTGTTCGTCTTTACGAAGTTCATCCATAATGGAGACAATACATACTCAGCTTCCGTTATTGTCCCGTTCCAGCAATCGGATAACTACTCGTTAGCGAAATATGAAGCCTTTGGCAAAGTAGAGCAAAAGCATGACGGCACGTTCGGTGTGGACGAAACGTCACACCCAACCGGCATTCTGTCTGCGAAGAAGGGCAGCACGATTACGAATGAAATGATGATCGGCAAAAATTATATTTCCCTTCATCGCCAGCACAATTATTCGAATGGCGACACATCTGTTCTCCGCGAACTGCTGGAGGAGCGGGAAAGCTATCAAGTATACACAGATAAAGCACGCAGCCTTGTAACGACGCATGTGAACATGTCTGTTCGTTCGAAAGCCATCTCAGAAAACTGGCTGCTGTTATCTGATAAACGCCTATTCGCCAAAGACGCCAATCGTGATGATTGGTTCAAGCGCACGATTGCCGAATATACGACGATCAATAACTGGCTGACAGCTGATGGAGCTTATACGAAGCTGCCTTGGTCCATTGAGCCGGGATACCAGATGGGCTACGGTCGTAACATTACCCGTCTTCAAGGCGGCGTCTACTTAACGGCCTACAACGGTAACAAGGAACGCTATTTCTACGACCTCGTAGTCAATGCGATTGCCGACCTGGATGTGTTCTCAAATGGGGCTTTAAAAGCTGGGAAAAGTCCCATCTTCCCGACCGAGTACACAAGCACGTGGCTGAAGAGAGCCTATGGCGTTACGGCCCCTTACTTTGACACACGGCTGAATGAGAATGCCGCTCTGTTCTTAAAGAATGCTTCAGAATCTCTGTCCATTCCGGAGCTTGAGGGCACAAATATCCGTTATGCCGATTACCTTGTGCAGCAGAAGAGCCTCGGGAATATTATCCCGATTACAGCCTCAAGCTACTTGATCGCTGATTATTACGGGCTTGGCCATAATCATTCAAAAACGCATGCTTCCCTGAACCATGCGCTCGGCGAAATGAGGTTCCTGCTTGAAACGTACAAGCAAACGAAGAATTCCGCCTATTTAAAAACGGCCCGTGAAATTAAAGCCGGCATCGAGAATCTTCATCCGAAGTGGATTCGATCCAATGGCGATCTCTGGTATCAAGTCAATCCGGATCTTGTATTTGGCGGCGATGACTATCCTCACTTGACGCTATCAGACTTGCTTCTCAGCCAGAACGTATTTGCTGAAACCGGCATTTCGCGCAGCACCGTGTTCGATGCAATGATTCGCTCCAAAACGTCGTATATGATCGACAACAATGTAGCGATTCCTAACTTTGTCGTTCAACTGCTTCGTGAACAAGGCTTTGGCTACTTGATTAACAGTACCTACCAATCTAGCACAAGCAAAGCGGATATTGAAGAACGTCCGAAAGATGCGCTTGATTTATTGGCAGAATAATAAAGAAGCTCTCCCAATCAAAAGGGAGAGCTTTTTATATAGTTGGAGCCGGTTTGTCTGCAACCTTCTCCTACTTTACCTATCTTCTAAGAAATACTTCTCAATATCGTCTAACAGCAGATTTGCTGCTTTTACACCGCCCGCTGTATTCCAGATCGCATCGTCCACCTTATGCACGTTGCCGCTTTTAGCTACATTTAAGTTTTGGAATAGCGGATCATTCAGCCACTCTTCCTCTAACTTTACAGCTTCTCCTTTATTCTCTGCTGGATCATAAGTAAAGTAGAAAAGAATGTCTCCGTCCATTGCTGGAATACGCTCTTTTGTTACATTCTTCTCAGCGAAGTCCGGCTGATCTTGTCCCTCAGGACGGGCGAATCCTAATTGCTCCAGGATCACACCGGAGAAGCTGTCTTTATGATAAATCCGGACATCTCCAGGCATGAAGCGAACAATCGATACTTCCTGGTTTAGCTTGTCGCCAAGCTTTCCTTTTAACTCTTCAATACGCTGATCAAAATCGGCAATGACTTTCTTTCCCTCTTCTTCTTTATTTACTGCTTTTGCATAAAGTTCAAAATTTTCTTTCCAATCGCCGCGCAATGTTTCCGCATACACGGTTGGAGCAATCGCACTTAATTGTTCGTAAATCTTCTCGTGACGCATTTTATTACCGATGATTAAATCAGGTTTCAACGAAGCGATCGTCTCTACACTTGGTTCTCCTTCGTTTCCGACGCTTTCAACGCCCTCCATCTCCTTCTCAATATGGGCATACCACGGGTTGCCTGTCCAGGATTGTACCGCTCCAACCGGCTTTACGCCTAATGCCAGCAGCGCCTCTGTTCCTTCATTCGTCAAGATCACGACGCGTTCGGGTGTTCCTTTTATTTCTGTTGTCCCCATCGCATGCTCAACTGTATAAGATGGGCTTTCCGTTTGATTAGCTTCATCTGACCCTTCATTCTCATTCGCTGCTTCGTTTCCAGAGTTTCCGCAGCCAGCCAGCACGATCACTAGCAAGAGCATGGAAGCTAAAAGCCACGAAGATGAAACATTCCGTTTAAAATATGTAGCCATTCTCTTATCCTCCTAATCAAGATTGATTATCATTTACATTAGATAGTAGGCGATGGCAAGAGGTTTGTCAATAAATAATTGAAAATGATTATCAAGGTCATTGACACCGCTTTCCTGATCTCTTAAACTTGAAAAAAACGATAGGGAGATTAGGGAGAGAAACAGCATGCTTCTAAGACATACAGGGGGAAAGCTGATTGGATTACTGATCGGTCTGTGCGGTCTATTACTATGCATCGGCCTTAGTATTGTAATGGGATATACAAATACAAGTATCGAAACAGCTATTCAAGCTTTTCAAGATTTTGATGGTTCCAATGAACATATTATTATCCAGGATGTCCGGCTTCCGCGAGCGCTTATTGCAGCAGCGGTCGGCAGCAGCTTGGCCATAGCCGGTGCCCTTATGCAGGCACTCATGAAAAATCCGCTTGCTTCCCCTGATATTATCGGGATCAATGCAGGAGCCAGCTTCTTCATCGTTGTCGCTATGATGATGTTCTCTGTGAACTCCTTGCAGGCATTTACATGGATTGCCTTTATCGGTGCCGCTTCAGCTGCTATTATCGTTTATTTCTTTAGCGGGGTTGGAGGCGGCGGATTAACTCCATTAAAGCTTACACTCGCAGGCGCAGCTATTGCAGCATTGTTCTCATCGTTAACACAAGGATTGCTCGTTATGGACGAATCCGCTCTCGATCAAGCGTTATTTTGGCTTGCCGGGTCTGTGGAGGGCAGGAAATTGGAAATCCTTCTCTCCGTTCTTCCTTATTTGGCGGCAGCGACTGTTCTTGCTCTTTTGCTGGCACCGAAGATCAACCTTTTAACAATGGGGGAAGACGTAGCAAAGGGATTAGGCCAGCGCACAGGTACCGTCAAATTGCTGATCGCCGTGTCCTTTGTTCTGCTGGCCGGAGGTTCCGTAGCCGTGGCAGGTCCAATCGGATTTCTAGGTATTATCGTTCCTCATATAGTCCGATCATTAGTCGGAAACGATTACCGCTGGGTGCTGCCTTATTGCGGGGTTCTTGGAGGTATTTTGCTCTTAGTCGCTGATATCGGCGCGCGCTATGTCATTATGCCAGAGGAAGTCCCTGTTGGCGTCATGACTGCTTTTGTCGGCACCCCATTTTTCATTTATATTGCACGTAAGGGAGGGCATACATCATGAAAAAGCATGTCCCGTTCCGCCTCGGAAAAGGAAGCGTATCCCTCCTGCTTGACCAAAAGGCTCTCTGGATAACGATCGGTTGTACTTTCTTGCTGCTGGCTATATTCGTCGTCAGTACTGGAATGGGGGAGCAGTTCTTCCAGCCGTGGCGGGTGCTGACCATATTATCCGGCCAAGGAGATGCCTTTGAGCAGCTGGTTGTCTACTCTTTCCGTATGCCAAGAATCATCATTTCTATTTTAGTCGGGATGAGTCTCGCAGCAGCCGGTGCCATCCTGCAGGCGGTTGTACGAAACCCTTTAGCCTCCCCTGACATTATTGGCATTACAGGCGGCGCCTCTGTGGCCGTTGTATTGTTCTTGGCCGTCTTTACGGATCGAAGCAATGCATTGACTGTCAGCATTCACTGGCTGCCGTTAAGCGCCTTTGCAGGGGCGGCGATTGTTACGTTTCTGCTATATATTCTCGCCTGGAAAAATGGTTTATCGCCTGTCCGCCTTGTTCTTATTGGGATTGGAATGTGGGCATTGACGAAAGCGATGACCACCCTCTTTATGATTCTAGGTCCTATTTATCAAGCAAGCCAGGCAAATGTGTGGATTACCGGTTCCATTTACGGTGCCAGCTGGCAAAATGTATGGATACTGGCCCCTGTGACCGTTGTTCTTCTGGCCGTTGTTCTGGTTATGATAAGACACATTAATATTCAAGAGCTGGGAGAAGAAATCGCTATTGGGGTCGGCACAAATGTTCAAAAGCAGCGTTTTCTCCTGCTGCTGATCAGTTCAGCCTTAATTGGCAGCGCAGTCGCCTTTGCAGGAGGCATCGGCTTTGTTGGACTGATGGCCCCTCATATTGCGAGAAGGCTCGTCGGGTCCTCTTTTGGCGCCCTTCTTCCTTTATCGGCTATCATCGGAGCGATTTTAGTGCTAGTAGCAGACACAATCGGGCGCACCCTTTTCCTGCCTGTCGAGGTGCCGGCAGGTGTATTTACCGCTGTGATTGGGGCCCCTTATTTTATTTATCTTTTATACAAACAAAGAAGCGCATAAAAGGAGCGTAGAATACATGCAGTCATTAGAAACACAGTCGCTAACATTGGCCTACGGAGATACGATGATCATTGAGGAGCTGGATTTACTCATTCCAAAGGGAGAGATTACTGTCTTTATCGGGAGCAACGGCTGCGGCAAGTCCACTTTGCTCCGGTCATTAGCCCGTTTGTTAAAGCCTCGGTCAGGGTCTATTTTTATTGAAGGAGAAATGATATCGAAGCTGACGACAGGCGACATTGCTAAGCAGCTGGCTATCTTGCCGCAAGGCCCCATCGCTCCCGAAGGATTGACCGTTCTACAGTTAGTCAAGCAGGGGCGCTACCCGTACCAAAAGTGGTATCGGCAGTGGTCTGAGGAGGATGAAAGAGCCGTGCACCATGCTCTTCAGGCAACTGGCATGGAACAGCTAGCGGACCGTCTCGTGGATTCCCTGTCAGGGGGACAGCGGCAACGAGCGTGGATCGCTATGACATTAGCTCAGGATACAGATATTATTTTACTAGACGAGCCGACAACTTATTTAGACATGACCCATCAAATTGAAATTCTGGATCTCTTATTTGAGCTAAATGAAAACGAAGGACGCACCATCGTAATGGTGCTCCATGATTTAAACCTGGCCTGCCGCTACGCCCATCATCTCGTCGCTATAAAAGATAAGAAAGTGTATGCTCACGGAAAACCAGAAGAGGTAATGAACCCTCTTCTCGTAAAAGAGGTGTTTCAAATGAATTGTGATATAACCGTTGATCCGCTCTTTGGTACGCCTATGTGTATTCCCCATGGAAAAGGAAGACGTATCGCTGCTCATGCAGGTAAGCCTCATGAACTTGTTCGCTAACCTTAAAACCCCACCAGAAAGATCAACCTTTTTGGTGGGGTTTTCCATATCATCTTTATCCTCTAAATCGGAAAAAATAACTTTATAGGTCTCTTTGTGTATGCAGATCGTTAAGGATTATTTATCAGCTTTCTTTATCCAGCCGAAGCCGAGTGCGCCTTCGCCAAGATGCGTACCGATCACCGGGCCGAAATGGCTCAATTCAAGTTCCGCATTCGGGAAACGGGCTTGCAGCTCTTCCAGCCAGCGCTGGGCCGCTTCTTCACAGTTCGCGTGTATAATAGATCCCTTCAGCGGCTCGCCCTTCTCATAGTCTTCAGCAAATAAGTCGGCCACGCGCTTCAGCGCTTTTTTCGACGTGCGGACCTTTTCAAATGGAACGATGACCTTATCCACAAAGTGCAAGAGCGGCTTCACCTGAAGCAGTCCGCCAATCAGGGCCTGCGCGCCGTTTAGCCGGCCGCCGCGCTTTAAATGATTGAGATCATCCACGATAAAGTACGCCCGCATGGATGGCTTCATCGCTTCTAATTCGTTTAAAATCTCTTCCGGTTCCTTTCCTTCACGGGCTAATTCAGCCGCCCGGATCGCAAAGAAGCCTTGTGGCATACAGCTGATTTCGGAGTCAAATGAATACACGTCGATCTCTTTCACGAGCTCTCCTGCCGCTATAGAAGTCTGGTACGTGCCGCTGATGCCGCTCGATAAGTAAATGCCGATAACGGCGTCATATTCCTTTGACAGACGCTGATACAGCTTCATAAACTCACCGATCGGCGGCTGTGTCGTTTTCGGCAGTTCGTCCATCATCCGCACCCGCTCATAGAATTCTTCCTCAGTCATATCCAGCTCTTCTCTATACGTCTTCTGGTCAATGATCACACTGAGCGGAATCATATGTATATTCAACTCTTCGCGCAATTCTTTCGGAATATAGCTTGTACTATCCGTGACAATTGCCGTTCTCATAAGTGTACCTTCCTTATTCCAGTTTTGTGCTTCCTTAAGCGTGTCCCGCTAACTTAACTGAAGCGTTACTCTTATTCTAGTGGATATATTGCCTTTTTGCATCCCTTTCGACAAAAAACCAGTGGAAGTGTCATAGACCGAGACACATAGAAGCACAAAAAAAGCCGTCTGTTTCACAGACAGCTTCAGACTGTAGACAACGATGGGAATCGAGCGCCTACAGCCTTTTTACTTTGCTTGTAAACAGGGGCTGTTGATTTCCATTTCAGACGCTTCGCTTTCCGCAGGAGTCTGCGCGTCTTCCATTCCAACGGGAAGCGATCTGTTTCACAGATTGATTATGTCACCGCATGGACAGCCTGGCCAACGAGTCCTTCGACCGCTTCCAGCAGCCCTTCGTTATAGCTTGGGTGCGCATATAGCGGGAACTTCGCGTCTTCTTCCTTCGCCGCCATTTCTAGTAGCTGGACGAAGTGGCTCGACAGCTCCACGGCACCCTCACCGATCATATGAATGCCGAGAATAAGATCCGTGGAGGCATCTGAAATGACTTTCACAAAGCCATCCCTCTTTCCCGTGATAGCGGCGTAGCCGTTGCCGCCGAGGTTGAATTTGCTGGTGCGAACCCCGCCGACTCTCTCACGTGCCTCCTGTTCCGTTAGGCCAACGGAAGCAATCGGCGGAATCGTATGCACGATCGTTGGGATGCACGTTAAATCCACTTCGGTTCTTTCGCCGGCGATCGCTTCAGCGGCTGCTTTACCTTGCTTGATTGCTTTTACCGCCAAAAGTGGACCTTCTGTCACGTCACCAATTGCGTACACCGACGGCAGGGACGTTTGCATGTCCTTGTTCACTCGAATAAAGCCCTTCTCCGTTTGCTCGATCGCAAAGCGGCCAATGCCGAGCTCCTTCGTGTTCGGCAGGCGGCTGCCTTCGACGAATAGATGCGAACCTTCAAGCACTTCTTCCTTCCCGCCTGCCTGCAGCGTGACATGCACACCGGCCGCGGTTTCCTCTGCCGATTGGATCGCCGCCTGCTTGATCAGCTTGATTTTCTTCTTTTTGAACAGGCGGGCCAGCTCTTTATTCACCGACTCATCAAACGAAAAGTCAGCTGCCCCTTCCCATAGCACCGTCACCTTCGCGCCGAGCGCATGGAAGCTGGATGCTACCTCAAGGGATATGTAGCTGCTTCCGTAAACAAGCAGATGTGTCGGCATCTCTTCCACGGAGAAAATATTATGCGACAGGAGGATACGTTTCCCGGTCTCGGTAATGCCTCCAGGCAGCACCGGCGAGCTTCCCGACGCAATGATTGCCTGCTTAAAAACATACACATCAAACTGATGGCCGTACTCCACACCGATTTTATTTTCTGCTGTAAAGCCGGCTTTTCCTTGAATGACTTCTACTTTATTTGCTTTGCATAAGGCCTCTACGCCTTTTCTCAGCTGCTCGGTCACCTTCGACTTATAGGCGATGAGCTGATCCAGCTGGAATGTGCCCTCCACAGCCGGCAGGCCGATTTGCTGCAGGTGGCTCATTTCTGCTTTTTTCTTCGCCGCGTACGTAAATACCTTGGAAGGAATGCATCCTTTGTTCAAGCAGACACCGCCAAGCTTGTCACGTTCAATTAATGTGACAGAAAGCCCAAGCTGCGCGGCCCGGACCGCCGCACTGTAGCCTCCCGGACCGCCGCCGATAATGACCAGATCTCTTTCTTGACTGATTTCCCCAACAACCATCTATATCATCTCCAGCATAAGGGTATTCGGCTGTTCAATTAAGCCCGCAAACCGGTTCGTGAATGCCACCGCTGTTCCCCCATCCGCAACCCGGTGGTCAAAGGACATCGACAGGTTCATCATGTGACCAATCACAATCTCGTCCTGCTCGTTCACAATCGGCACTTTCTTCGTTTTATGGAAAGCAATCAGCGCGGTTTCCGGATAATTAATAATCGGTGTCGCGCCGGTGCTGCCAAGCGGGCCGACATTGCTGATCGTGAAGGTGCTTCCTTTCATATCCTTTGATGACAGCTGGCCGGCTCTTGCCTGCTCGTTCAGCCGTTTAATATCTTGGTGAAGCTCCTTAATGGATTTCTTATCAGCATCGTGAACAACCGCCACGATGAGGCCGTCTTCCGTGTCGACCGCTAAGCCGATGTTATAATTTTTCTTCAACAAAATCTTTTCGTTCTCCTCATCCAGCTCCGCATTGAAGATTGGGAAGTCCTTCAGCGCAATCACGAGCGCTTTCACGAAGAAGGCGGTCACCGAAACCGACTGGCCTGCTCCCTTCAGCTCTTCGCGCAGCTTCATCAAATTTGTCATGTTCACTTCATCAAAGTGAGTGACATGCGGAATCGTATACAGCGACTTCGTCATCTTCTTCGCGATTTGCCTGCGCAAGCCGCGGAACGGAATTTCTTCCGGTGCTTCGGTTGGCTGGCTAGCAGCCGGTGCCGTGGATGCGGCAGGCTTCTCTGCAACCGCAACCGCTGGCGCCTCCTTCTGTTCTAAAAAGCGGTACACGTCCTCCTCTGTGACGCGTCCGGATGGATCAGACGGCAGGACTTGTTCAATATCGATGTTGTGATCACGTGCAATTTTCCGTGTATACGGTGTCGCCAGCACGCGGTTGAAGGAGGAAACGAACGGACGGCTTTCCTGCTTCTCCGCAACCGGTGCCGTCGAAGGCTCCTCCGGCTGTTTCGGCTGTTCAGGTGCCGCTTGAGCGCTTCCTTCCGCTTCAATATAAAGCAGCGTGGTGCCGACCTGTACCGTGGTGCCGGCCTCCACTATAATTTCCTTCACAATGCCGGCGGCCGGCGAAGGCAGCTCAGCCACCATTTTATCTGTCTGCACTTCCACAAGCGGCTGATCCGTCTTCACCTCGTCCCCTGGCTTGACAAGGTAATGAAGAATTTCCCCTTCCGTCATACCTTCTCCAATATCATGCAGCTTGACTTCAAGCACTTTTGTCCCCTCCTTAAAAATGAACGGCTTTTTCGATCGCTTGAACGACCCGGGCAGGTGTTGGCAGGAAATGCTCCTCCAGCGCAAAGAATGGTACCGGTACGTCAAAGCCTGTCACTCGTTCAATCGGCGCCCGCAAGTACAGGAAGGATGTATCGTTAATCATGGAAACGATGTCGTTACCGAGTCCTCCTGTGAAATGTGCCTCATGCACGATAACGGCCCGGCCAGTTTTCTGGACAGACTCTGCGATCAAGTCGCGGTCCAGCGGATAAAGCGTACGCAGGTCAATCACGTCACAGCTGATGCCGCTTTTCTCTGCTTGTTCCGCCGCTTTTTCTACGACTGGCATCATAGCGCCCCACGCAATCAGCGTAATGTCCGTGCCCTCTTTCACTCTTTTTCCTTTGCCGATTTCTACCGTATAGCGGCCGCTTGGCACTTCCTCGCGCTTCGCCCGGTAGCTTCTCATCGGCTCAAGCATCAGCACGGGATCCGGATCCTCAGCGGCAGCAATTAATAATCCTTTCGCATCATACGGCGTAGACGGACACACCACTTTGATGCCCGGCATGTGCGTAAATAACGCCTCGACACTGTCGGAATGGATTTCCGGCGCCCTTACCCCCGCTCCGTATGGGGCCCGGATGACCATTGGCACCGTATAGCGGCCCATCGTTCTCATCCGCAGCCGGGATACGTGCGTCATCACCTGCTCGTAAGCCGGGTAAATAAAGCCAAGAAACTGAATTTCCGCGATCGGCTTAAAGCCATTCACCGCAAGACCGACAGATGCGCCGATGATGCCCGCTTCCGATAGCGGCGTATCCACAACGCGGTCTGCGCCAAACACCTCCTGCAGCCCTTCTGTCGCCCGGAACACGCCACCGTTCTTACCAATGTCCTCACCGAGAAGCATGATGCGGTCGTCGGTTTCTAACAGTGTCCTCATTCCATCGTTGACCGCTTGCACAATCGTCAGCATCTGGTCCTTCGTTTCCTTCTTTGGCAGGTCCCTCATTTCCATTGCCATTATTGATTCCCCCTCAAGTGAGTAAGATAAGATTGCTTTTGCTCCGCAAGCTGAGCCGGCATTTCCGCAAACACGTAATCAAATAAGTCTTCGACGTTAGGAGTTGGATAGCTCTCCATGTCCTCAACAGCCTTTTCAATTTCCGCCGTGATGCGCTCGGCTGTCTCCTGTACCCATGCTTCATCCCAGTAGCCGTTATTCTTCATAAAGCGCTCCATCCGAAGAAGCGGATCCACGATATCCTTTCCTTGATCCGCCGGACGGTATTTCGTCGGATCATCCGCTGTCGTATGAGCGCCCGTGCGCCACGTCACCGCTTCGATCAGCGTTGGCCCCTGGCCTTTTCTCGCCTCTTCTAATGCCTTCATTACTTCAAAGTACACAATCAAGCAATCGTTTCCATCAATCCGCACACCCGGCATGCCGTAAGCAACAGCTTTCTGGGCGATGGTTTCTGAGTTCATCTGCTTCTCGATCGGCACAGAAATCGCGTAGCGGTTGTTTTGGTTAAAGAAGACAACCGGTGCTTTGAATACGCTCGCAAAGTTCATCCCTTCATGGAAATCGCCTTCTGATGTGGCTCCGTCCCCGAAGTAAGCGATCGATGCATTTTTCGTTCCCTTTCGTCTTTCCGCCCAGGCAGCCCCTGCCGCATGCGGAAGCTGAGTCGCAATCGGCACAGCCGGCGGGAAGATGTTCCTTCCTTCCGGCGGTACACACCCTTCGACGCGCCCATTCCAGTAAAGGAACGTTCCTGCCATGTCTGCGCCGAATGTCAGCTTGGCGCCGTGGTCGCGGTAGGTCGGAAACATCCAATCAGCTGGCTGCAAGGCCATCGCGCTTCCGACCTGAGCTGCTTCCTGTCCCTCAAACGGCGCATACGTACCGAGCCGGCCTTGGCGCTGCAGGCTGATCGCTTTCCGGTCGAACGTCCGGATGCGGTACATATGATAGTAAAGGTCCTTGACCAGCTGCTCATTGATCAGGCTCTCGTAAGAGGAATCAACGATACGTCCTTCCTTATCCATCACTTGTTTGATCGGGTAATGAGTGTTCATCATCTTCCTCCTCCTTTAGAATGAACGGCGAATGTTCCATTTCGGCTGTACGCTGCCTGTGTAGAAGTGATTTCTCTTGCCGCGGGCCCGAATTCTTTGCTCGCACATGCGGTTTGCTGCTTCCATCGTCGTAATGCCATCGAGATCTGCCTGCTTATAGGTTTCAAGAATCGCATCATAAATGCGTGCCGTTTTGGCAAGCACTCTTTCTTTATTGACGCCGTACAGCTCATCCGCAACTTGGATCAGCCCTCCAGCGTTGATAATGTAATCCGGTGCATACAGGATGCCTTTCTTTGCCAGCTGTCGGCCGTGCTCTTCCGTCAAAAGCTGGTTGTTGGCAGAGCCGGCAATTGCTTTTACCTTCAGCTGCTCGATGGTCTCGTCATTGATCACCCCGCCGAAGGCACATGGAACGAAAATATCTGCCTCCTGTGAATAAATAGCAGTGCTTTCTACCACCGTGACCGATCCGCTTGTTGACTTGGCCTTCTCCTGAATATCCTGCAGGCTTTGCTGATTAATATCTGTAACGAACAGCTGAGCTCCCTCTTCAAGCAGAGCTTCTGCCACTTTGTAGCCGACCTTTCCGAGTCCTTGAATAGCGTAGGAAGCGTTCGCCAGGTCTTCTTTGCCAAACAGCATATAGTTAGTGGCCTTCAAGCCGTACAGCACACCCATGGCTGTTGGAACAGAGGAATCTCCGCCTCCCCCGTACGCTTCAGGTACACCGACGATGCTGTTCGTTTCCTTCATCGCATGAATGAAATCATCCATCGTCGTGCCCATATCCGTCCCTGTGTAGAAACGGCCGCCGAGAGACTCGACAAACTGTCCGAACGCGCGGAATAGTTCCGGCGATTTGTCTGTTTGCGGATCACCGATGATAACCGCCTTGCCGCCGCCGAAGTCCACATCGGCTGCTGCGCATTTATAGCTCATCCCCTTGGACAAACGAAGCACATCCTCCAATGCTTCCTCCACGCTTCCGTACGGGTACATCCGGCAGCCGCCGAGTGCCGGACCGAGTGTTGTATCGTGAATGGCGATGATCGCCCGAAGACCCGTATCCGGATCGTTGCAGAAGACCACCTGCTCATGCTCTGACATTTTTTCAAACAGCGTAAAATCCTCCATGACGGATGTCTTTTTTGTTACGTTCATATTGACTCCTCCTCGCCTTACTTTACTCTTGAAGCAGCCGGGAGGTGACTCAATTGTAAGCCCTTTCATTAACTGTCAAACGCCTGCTCCCGAAGCTTCTCTAATTACCTTTAAGTATAAAAGGGCAAAGGGGGAAAATATATATCAAAGTGATCGAATTTTCTCTCGCTTCCTTACACTTTGCATGAAATTTTTCGTATAGGCTACACTTTGTAAAGCGCTTACATTTTTGAAAAGTCATACGATTTTATGCATAAAAAAACACCCCGCCGATTCACTGGCGGGGTTCATTTAGAAGCAGGCCATGCCTGCTCTTCTTCAGTTGGCAGCATAATCTTCTCTGGCACAGGTGACTTAAGTACAATGGATGTATTGATAATGCCGTACGGAATCAAGTAATCAACGAGTCTCGTTAAATGCTCCATGTCATTGACCGCTGCCTTCATCAAATAGTTCACCTTGCCGGTTACCCGGTGGCACTCAATGATGTCAGGGTGCTCGGCCGTCATTTGTTCAAACTTCTCATAAGGAACGCTTACTTCACTCACTTGAATAAATAACAGGATGTGGCGGCCCACGGAAGGAGGAGACACTTTCGCGCTGATTTTGTCAATGATGCCTTTCTCCATCAGCCTCGTGAATCGCTCGGCAACACTTGGACGGCTTAACGACAGCTTCTTCGACAGGTCACTTAACGTGATCCGGCCGTCCTCTTGAAGAATCTTCAGCAGCTGAATATCTATCTCATCCATACTCTCACCCTCACAATCTTCTAGATCTTGTGAATAACAGGGAAGCCGCTCTCACATAGAACCGCTTCCCCTCTTTGCCTTTATTTTATTATATGACATTTACTCGAGAACACAGAACACTTTAAATAATGCCCAGCACATCGAGGTAAACGATGATAATCGCGATAGGTGCCAAGTATTTAATAAGCAGGAACCACGTTGCGAAAATTTTGCGCCCGATAGAAGAGCCGGTCGACAGCTCGTCGATCAGCCGCTGCCTCGGAATCTTCAACGGAACGAAGATGGCAATCAGTAAAGCGCCAAGCGGCATTAAAATGTTGCTGACGAGAAAGTCCGCTGCATCGAAAATCGATTTACCGAAGATCGTGATATCACTCAGCACGCCATACGACAAGGCAGATGGCACACCGACCGCGAAGATCAACAAGCCGATGATCCAGGAGAACTTTCGGCGCTCCCCGCTATTGCCCTTCGACAACGTCGCTACAATGATCTCAAGCATTGAAAACGCAGAGGTCAGTGTCGCGAATAAGAATAAAATCAAGAAAGCAACCAGGAAGACCACACCGAATGGAATCTGGTTAAACACAGTCGGTAAGACGTTAAAGATTAAGACGGGCCCGGCATCCGGTTGCAGCCCGTAAGCAAATACCGCTGGGAAGATCGCCAAGCCTGCGAGGATCGCCACAAGCAGGTTCATCAGCACAATGGAAATCGCCGATTGCGGAATGCTTTCATTCTTCGCTAAGTAAGAGCTGTAAGTGACCATAACGGAAACACCGACACTAAGGGCGAAGAACGATTGACCCATCGCAAACAGCACGGTTTCCGGTGTAATGTTGGCCAGGTCCGGCTTCAAGAAGAACTCAATTCCTTCCATCGCACCATCAAGCGTAACGGAACGGATAATCACAAGCAGGAACAGGATGAACAGCGCCGGCATCATGATCTGGCTTGCCCGCTCGATCCCGGAGTTGACTCCTTTAGACACAACATAGATAGTAATCAGCATAAATATAAACTGAGCAAGGACAGCTACGATCGGATCACTGATCGTTTCCCCGAACAGCGCTCCGTACTCTGCCTCGGATAAGCCGCTTAAATCTCCAAGCAGCCCTTTCATAATATAAACTAAGATCCAGCCGCCGACCACGCTGTAGAAGGACAGCAGGACAAAGCACGTGAACACGCCGAGGCGCCCGATAAGATGCCAGGCGGAATTTGGAGCTAATTCTTTATAGGACTCAATGGCATTTTTCTGCGTGCTTCTGCCGATAATAAATTCCCCAATTAGTAACGGCAGACCGACAAGCAAGGTAAATAAAAGAAAGATTAAAAGGAAAATCCCTCCCCCGCTCGTACCGGCTACGTAAGGGAACTTCCAAATGGCACCCAGTCCAATTGCTGAACCGGCTGCGGCCAAAATAAACCCCAGTTTAGATGACCATTGTTCACTTTTCATGTCTTCACCTCTCCATAATTTAGGAAAACGCTTACATTATTTTTTCTGAATATTACAAATTAGTTATCTAGCGTTTTTCTTCCGTAATTCTAACAAGCCGTCTCATAAGAGTCAACTATTATTGTTATATAAGTTTTTCTTTTTTGTGTCTTAAAAATGTTCTTACAATAATTCTCTGCTTCCTTTTCACGCAAAAAAAGAGGATCACGAGTGTGTCCTCTCCCTTTCGAACGTTGCTTCTATGACAGAACATGGCTCAACAAAAGGAGACTTGCGTATCGTAACATAATCGCCCTTTGCCGGCAACAGAAAGCATTCATTTGCTGCTTATGACTGCTGCTTAATTTCTTCCAGCTCTTTCGCCCGGTCTGTCATCAGCTCGAGCGCTTCTGTGACCATGCTGCTGAGCAGCTCCTTCACAGTCGGCAGGCTCTCGATCAGGCCCGCGACCTGCCCGCTGTTAATAAAACCATTGTACAAATCTCCTTCAATGGCACCTTTGATATGCTGCTTCTCCGATGTCCACTCCGCGTACTGCTCTACGCTAATGCCTTCGTTCTCGCGTTCTGCGATCTGCTGAGCATACGGCGCCTTGAGCACCCGTCTGACGCGGCCGACACTGCGTCCAAGAATCATCGTATCCGTATCGCCCGCCTGAACCAATCCCTTCTTGTACGTCTCATGGAAGGGGGCATCCTGCGTAGCGATCAGGCGCGTGCCGATTTGCACACCGCTCGCTCCAAGCATGAAAGCAGCTGCCAGACCATGCCCATCGCCAATGCCGCCCGCCGCAAGAACCGGCACATTGACATGTTTGACGATCTGCGGAATAAGCGTGAACGTCGTCAGCTCGAGGTTTGAGTTAATTCCTGCTGCCTCAAAGCCTTCCGCGACGAGAATATCGGCTCCGGCTGCTTCTGCTTTTTGGGCATGCTTGACGGAAGCAACCAGTGCTATAACCGTTATCCCATGCTCGTGAAGCACGGGAATGTACGGTGCCGGGTTGCCTGCGGAAAGTGACACAACCGGAATGTTATGCTTAATGACCAGGTCAATAAGCTCCTTTGTATAAGGAGAGACGCTAATCGCAATATTAATGGCGAAGTTTTTATTTGTCCGTTCCTTCGTTTCAAGGATAATTTTCTCTACTTCCTCCGGCGTCATCGTTCCGCAGCCGATCGTTCCCAAGCCTCCTGCTTCCGATACCGCGGCTGTCAGCTGGGCATTACTGATGTTGCCCATTCCCCCTTGAATGATGGGGTAATCAATTTGAAGTTTCTCACAAACCTGTTTCATTCTTTCTCCTCCTCTTACAATAATGGTATAATAGATTAAATTGAAAAACAATTACGTCAATTTTTATGGAGGGGGATGATTTTATGAACATACCATATAACGGAAAAACACCAACCGTGGAGAAAAATGTATTTATTGCTCCAGGTGCTTATGTCATTGGCGATGTGCATATCGGCGAAGAATCGACCATTTGGTTTAACGCCGTTCTTCGCGGAGACGAAGGCTCCATTACCATTGGCAAGCGCTGCAGCATCCAGGATAACTCCACCATTCATTTGTACGAAGGAGCACCCACTGTCGTCGAGGACGAAGTCACTGTCGGACATAACGTGGTCCTCCATGGATGCAAGGTCGGCAAACGCTCTATTGTCGGCATGGGATCAACCATTCTTGACCATGTAGAGATCGGTGAAGAATGTATTATCGGAGCCAACACACTCCTGACAAACGGCACGAAAATCCCGCCCCGCTCACTTGTCGTAGGCTCACCAGGAAAAGTCGTCCGTGAGCTGTCGGACAAAGATTTTGAACTTATTCAACTGTCCATTGATACATATGTACAAAAAGGATACGACTTTCGGGAAATTCTTGAAGACAACAAATAAACACCTACAACAAAGCTGCCTCCATATTTGAGGGCAGCTTTGTTTCATCCGTTATGAAGTTGAAGCGGTTATCCTTAATGAATCATATATGGATGATCCGCCGCATCATAGGATTTATCCTTCTTCCGTAAGTCGTTCCCCTCGCTAAATACCTCTTCAAAGAATTGGCTCGCAGGATCCGCCAGCAGCTTATAATGCTGGGCAAACAAAAGCGCCGCATGATTGCCGTTCCATTCGTCCGGCAATAATTCCTTCGGCAGTCCCGGATCGATAAAGAGGAATTTTCTATATTCGTGAACAAGGTTTGCCCGCTCAACAAAGCATTCCGCTGGCGTCATTTTTCCATCGTTCATCATGCTTTGGTGAACGATGAATTTCTTGCTGTACTCATCAATGAACTCCTCATACTTTCCTTGGATCTCATCCAGAGGCCAGCTTTTCTCAATCAGCGCTTTGTCCTCCTTCGGCCCTCTGTACTCCGCCCTAAACAAGTCCACATACTCATTAATTTCGTACCTGTCGATGAGCAGCTTGACTTCCTTAGCCAAGTCGTTCGGAGAGATCCAGCAGCCGTTAGAGAAGCTGCCAAAGCCGCTCCACAGCAGCTCTTTCCGCAGCTCGTCACGAATATGACGCTTTTCCTCAGGGATTGTGTACATCAGCATCCGCCACTTGCCATCCCACTCATGCGCATTGAACTTAAAGATCCGGCGCGCCGCCTCTTCTATACGAACTTCTCCGCGAGGCGTTAAAAAATAATAACTCTTATTCCCTTTTCGTTCTGACTGTATCCACCCTTGTTTGACCATTCTAGACACAGCGACCCGTACAGACTGTTCGTTATGGCCGAATTCCTTCAGCAGCCGAATTAAACTTCCGATCCATATCTTGTTGCCGTAGTGGCGAATATAGTCGCCGTAAATGGTAAAAATCATCGATTGAGTATTTGCCATGTTGATTTCACTCTTTCCCTTGTTCGTCTATCACTTACTCCCCATTTTAAGCTTATTTTGTTATATTGAAAAGCTTATTTTCCCTGAAACTGCGGCTCACGCTTCTCACTGAAGGCTTGCAGTGCTTCTACGCGGTCTTCTGTCGGAATCGTTAATTCATATGCTTTCGTTTCAATCGCCATGCCTGTTTGGATGTCTGTGTTCATTCCTTGCGTGATGGCATACTTCGCTTGCTTCACAGCGACCGGTCCGTTCTTCATAATATCCTGCGCCAGCTGTTCACATGCAGCCATCAGCTCTTCCTTCTTCGCTACCTTTAAAATAACGCCGAGCTCTAAGCCTTCTTCCGCTGTAAAGCGCTTCGCTGTAAAGATCAGCTCCTTCGCCTTCATTGGTCCCACTAGTCTCGGAAGGCGCTGTGTGCCGCCGGCTCCTGGAATGATGGCCCAGCTTGTTTCTGTAAGACCCATCTTCACGCCTTCAGCTGCAATCGGGAAGTCACAAGCAAGCATCAGCTCAAAGCCGCCGCCAAGCGCATAGCCGTTAACCGCTGCAATGGTCGGCTGCGGAAGAGCAGCAATGCTGTTGAATACATCGCGGATCGCTTTTACGTTCCGTCTTACTTCTGTTTCATTTAAGGTTTTGCGCTCTTTTAAATCTGCTCCCGCACTGAACGCCTTTTCCCCTGCGCCTGTAAAGATCACGACACGCACTTCAGGGTCAATAGCCAGTTCATCCACAACCTCTTGAAGTCTGCGCAATGTCGGGTAATCAAAGCAGTTTAACGCCTCAGGACGGTTAACTGTTACGTAAGCAATGTTGTTTGACTTTTCAAATAGAATGGTTGACATAATCTTCTCCCCCTTATAAAGAAAAGCTGCCCGGCAAGGCCGCTGCTCTTCCATTGTTGCTGTGAAAAAGAGGGCCGGCGCTTGAAGGACAGCTTCGTGTGAAAGTGTTGTCCAGGAAACGGCGTACTGACCGCTTCCTAGAACGATAGTTTGCTTTATTCGTTTATATTTTCAACGATGGCTGCAATTCCCTGGCCGACACCGATACACATCGTGGCAAGGCCGTACTGTTCATTGCGCTTCTTCATTTCATAAAGAAGTGTGGTTAAAATGCGGGCACCGCTTGCGCCCAGCGGATGGCCAAAAGCAATCGCTCCGCCGTTTACGTTCACCTTGGAATCGTCAAGCTCGAGCTGCTTGATGCATTCCAGTGATTGAGAAGCGAAGGCTTCATTCAATTCAACAAGACCTAAGTCATTTACAGACAGGTTAGCACGCTGCAGCGCTTTTCGAGAAGCATAGATTGGTCCTAAGCCCATAACCGCCGGCTCAAGTCCAGCTGTCGCACCGACTACATACTTCGCCATCGGCTTAAGGCCCAGTTCCTTCGCTTTTTCTGCACTCATGATTAATAGGGCAGATGCGCCGTCATTGACGCCTGATGCGTTTCCAGCTGTTACTGTGCCGCCTTCAAACAATGGACGCAGCTTCGCAAGCTTCTCCATTGTTGTTTCTGGACGCGGATGCTCATCTGTATCTACAACGATTTCATTGCCTTTTCTATCTTTATAGACAACAGGTACGATTTCATCGGCAAAGCGGTTTTCTTCTACCGCTTGCTTCGCGCGCATTTGGCTCTGGTAAGCAAATGCATCCTGGTCTTCACGGGAAATGTTATAGCGCTGAGCTACGTTCTCCGCTGTTTGAGGCATGGAGTCTGTTCCATACATTTCTTCAAGCTTTGGATTGATGAAGCGCCAGCCGATCGTGGTATCGAACATTTCCATGTTTCCACGCGGGAAATCCTTCTCCGGCTTGCCCATAACGAATGGGGCACGCGTCATGCTTTCTGTTCCTCCGGCGATGAAGATATCTCCTTCGCCGACTGCGATCGATCTGGAAGCGTAAAGAACCGCATCCAAGCCAGAACCGCAAAGACGGTTTAATGTCGTTCCGCCGACTTCAACTGGAAGACCAGCAAGCAAAGCAGACATTCTTGCGACGTTACGGTTATCTTCTCCTGCCTGGTTCGCATTTCCGAAGATCACTTCTTCGATTTGCTCTGGCGGAAGACTTGGGTTTCGTTCAAGCAGTGCTTTGATGACAACGGCACCAAGGTCGTCTGGACGAATGTCCTTTAACGCGCCTTTGTACCTTCCAATAGGTGTACGAACAGCATCTACAATAACTACTTCTCTCATTTTTTAACCAGCTCTTCTTTCTGTGTATAGTCGTATACGCCTTTTCCGCTCTTGCGGCCAAGACGGCCTGCTTTTACATACTGCTCAAGCAGCGGTGCCGGACGATATTTTTCTCCCAGCTTTTCATGCAAGTATTTCAGGTTGTTTAGGCGGGCATCTAAGCCAACAAGGTCAACCAGTTCGAATGGTCCCATTGGATAGTTCAAGCCAAGCTTGATCGCTTTATCAATTTCCTCTGGCGTGCCGAGCCCTTCCTGCAGCATGTAGAAGGCTTCGTTTCCAACAAGTGCGCTGATGCGGCTTGTAACGAATCCAGGGAACTCGTTAATAACAACTGTTTCTTTGCCCATATTCTCCGCCACTTCCCGGATGACATCTGCTGTTTCATCATTTGTTTCTAGGCCGCGTACGATTTCCACAAGAGGCATCTTATGTACCGGATTGAAAAAGTGCATCGCAATTGTTCTCTCCGGACGTTTAGCATAAGAAGCAATCTCTGTTGGGCTCATCGTCGATGTATTAGTTGCAAAGTAGCAGTGCGCCGGTGCGTGCTCTTCAATCGTTTCAAATACGTTTCTCTTAATTTCTGCTTTTTCTGGAACCGCTTCAATAATTAAATCTGCATCAGAAGCAGCGACTGATAAATCCTGAACGAATGCTAAATTCGCACGAGCTTCCTGCGCTTTTTCTTCTGTAATCTTTCCGCGTGATAAACCTTTATCAAAAATAGTGTTGATTTCCTGCTCAGCGTTTTTCAAAGCTGCTTCATTGACGTCGACGACCTTCACAGAGTAGCCGCCAACTGCTCCAACGTAAGCAATTCCTCTACCCATGACACCAGAACCAACTACAACAAGATTCTTAATCATTCTCTTCTTTTCCCCCTTAATGTAAAGATACGGACAGATAGCTTAAAGCCTCTGCCCGTACAAATTACTCTGTCCTCAGGACCCTAGTAAATAATGATCTTATAAACCTAGTGGATTCAATGGACGAGAACCGAAGTAAGACACAATGCTCTTTGTTTCTGTGTAAAGGTCTAGTGACTCGATAGACAATTCGCGACCGAATCCAGACTGCTTGTATCCTCCGAATGGTGTGCCTGGGAAAGCAGAGAATGGGCAGTTCACCATAACGATACCTGCTTGAATTTGTTTAGCTACACGAGTAGCTTGTGCTCCGTCTTTTGTCCAGACAGCAGAGCCAAGGCCGAACACTGTATCGTTCGCAAGCTTGATCGCTTCTTTTTCGTCTTTAAACTTCATGACAACAACAACTGGGCCAAAGATTTCTTCTTGTACCACTTTCATGTCATGGTTCACATTAGCGATAACTGTTGGCTCATACCAGAAGCCATTTTCATAGCCTTCCGGATGTGCTTGCTTACCGCCAGCTAAGACTTCAGCACCATCTTCGATAGCTGATTTCACATAGCCGTCAATTGTATCTAATTGATCTTGGTCGATAATCGCACCCATGTGTGTACCTTTATCGAATGGGTCGCCAAGCTTAATTTGTTTTGCTTTTTCTACGAATTTGCTCATGAACTCATCATAGATGTCTTCATGTACGTATAAGCGGGAACGTGCTTCACAAGATTGTCCGCTGTTATAGAAAATTCCGAATAGTGAACCATCAACAGCTGCATCGATGTCTGCATCAGGGAACACTAGGTTTGGAGACTTACCGCCAAGCTCAAGTGTTACACGCTTTAACGTGTCAGATGCTTTCTTCATGATGTCTTTACCAGTTGGTGTAGAACCAGTGAATGCCACTTTGTCTACTTGTGGATGTTCAACCAGGTAGTTACCTACTTGTGAACCAGATCCAGGAACGATGTTTACGACGCCAGCAGGTACGCCTGCTTCTAGGCAGATTTCACCAAGAACGATCGTTGTTAGCGGCGTAAGAGAAGCCGGTTTAACGATAACAGAGCATCCTACCGCGATAGCTGGAGCGATCTTCCAAGCAGCCATCATCATCGGATAGTTCCATGGAGTGATCTGCGCGCACACACCAACAGGCTCTTTCTCTGTGTAGTTTTGGAATTGGCCTGGCATGTTGTTTACTGAACCGCCATGACCAACGATAGCGCCTGCATAGAACTCGAAATCTTCAATTGCTTGAGATACTTGTCCTTGTGCAGCAGCGATTGTCTTACCTGTATCTAGAACCTCTAATTCTACAAGCTCGTTGAAACGAGAACGCATGATAGAAGCGATTTTATTTAATACGCGAGCACGTTTGCCAACAGGGTATTTCTTCCACTTGCCGTTATCGAATGCTTCACGCGCTGCTTGCACAGCTCTTTCTGCATCTTCTTGAGAAGCTTTAGCTACCTCTGCAACTAACTCACCTGTCGCCGGGTTATATGTTTTGATTGTTTCGCCTGTGCTGCTCTTTACTTTTTCACCGTTGATAACTAAATGATAAAAGTCTCTCTTTACTGCTTCTTGTTCTACAGTTGTTTGTTGAGATGTTGCCATGTCATTCCACTCCCCTTATTTTCCTGTGAATACAGGTGTTCTTTTTTCCAGAAAAGCATTAATGCCTTCTTGATGATCCACTGTCAGGGCAGCCGTGCGCTGACCTTGAGCTTCAAATTCCAGGTAATCTTCAAATGAAAGAGTAGAAGCTGCTTTCAATGAACGCTTAATTAGGCCGATCGCTTTCGTCGGCATGTTCGCAAGACGAGAAGCGAATTCATTTACTTCATCTGTAAACGTTTCTGCTTGAATCACTCGGTTCGCCAAGCCCAGCTCTTCCGCTTTGCCGGCAGGAATCTTCTCTCCTAAAATCGCAAGCTCTGCTGCTTTCGCTTGGCCAACGAGCTGCGTTAGGAAATAGATGTTCCCCGAGTCTGGAATCAGACCGATATGAACAAATGCATTAACGAAACTTGCTTTCTCTGAAAGCAGTCTGAAGTCACAAGCAAGAGCTAAGCTGAAGCCTGCACCGGCAGCTACTCCGTTCACTGCTGCCACGATCGGCTTTTCGCATGCTTTAATCTGCTTGATCACGGGCGCATAATGCTTTCTGATCATATCGCCGTAATCCGTGTTAGGTTCGATTTCGCTTAAATCCTGACCGGCACAGAAGCCGCGTCCTTCACCAGTAATAACAATGCAGCGAACTTCGTCATCCTTAGAAGCATTCTTCACCGCATCCTTTACCTCGCGAAGCATCTGCGCTGTGAATGAATTTAACTTATCGGGCCGGTTTAAATATAACCAAGCGACCCCATTTTCGACATTATAGCGGATCGTTTCAAACATTCGACAAATCCCCCTTACTTCCCTTCAAAATTCGGCTTCCTTTTTTCCACAAACGCATTCATGCCTTCTTTTTGATCTTGAGAAGCAAACAGCAGATAGAAGTTCTTCCGCTCATACTGCATGCCTTCATATAACGGATAATCTACGGCTTTGTTGACCGAATCCTTGATGAGACGAACGGATAGCGGCGGCTGTTTGGCGATCCTTGCAGCAAGCTTCAGCGTTTCTTCCATCAATAGTTCAGGTGCTACAATCTTGTTAATGATGCCATGCTCCTTCGCTGCTACAGCTGGGATTCGCTCCCCTGTCCATAACCACTCCAGTGCTTTTGTTCGGCCAACCAGCTTTGTCAGCCTTTGTGTGCCGCCCGCTCCCGGCATTACGCCAAGCGATACCTCTGGGAAAGAAAACTCTGTTCCGTCGGCCGCAATCAGGATGTCGCAGCTTAACGCTAACTCAAAGCCTCCACCGAACACAAAGCCTTGAACAGCTCCGATAATCGGCTTCTTAATAAGGGAGATTTTGTCCCATTCGGCAAATTGGTTCAGCAGTTCCAGACGAATCGGGTCGTCTTTTTCCATTTCATCAATATCCGCACCAGCTGAGAAGGCCCGTCCTTTTCCTGCAAGGACAATGACGCGGACTTCTTCATCACGATCAAAGGCTTCTAAGGCTTGGACAATCTCAGTTACCATTTGCCGTCTTAAAGAATTCAGCTGACGGGGGCGATTCAGTTCAATAACCCCCGTGCCGTTTGTTACGGATGTTTCAATGAATTCGAAACGGTTCATTACTCAACATCCTCGCCGATCATTAAGGTTACAAGGTCACCTGCAAATCCCATTACGTCTTTGCCGGACGCTTTTCCTTCTTCTGAACGCATGCCGTTCTTTAAATCTTCCATGCTATCATAGATCATTTCGCACATTAGATAGTATTCCGGCTCGCCGCCCATCGCGGAACCAGTAAACTTTGTTACTTTCATTTCGCGAAGGCCAGGGATCTTCGCTGTAAGCGGGCTGTGTACGTTAAAGTAATGATCATCAAATTTCTCTTTGTCTTGTGGCTGTTTGTACAGTGCAACTACCTTTGCCATTCTCCATCTTCCTCTCTCTACATCATTGTCGAAACCGGTTTCATTGCTTCGAATGGATTCTTACAGCTCTTGCAATATAGAATGCTTCGGCAAGCGGTCGGTCCGAAAATGTTATCCATCGTGACATACGTCGAGCCGCAATACGGACAATCTACATGCCAGCTGCCATCCTCTTCAAAGTGCTCCGGCGGCGGGGCAATCCCAAATTTGCGCAATCCTTTATGACCTTCATCTGTGATTCGATCGGAAGTCCATGGCGGATTGTAAATAAACTCTACCTCTACTTTATCAATAAACGGTAGCTCTTTTAAAGAATTTTCTGTGTTTTTCTTAATAATTTCTAATGCTGGGCACCCTAAGAAGGTTGGAAGCAGCACAACTTTCACTTCGTCCCCTTCTAAGGATGCGCTTTCTACCATTCCAAGATCGATAATGCTTACTGTATCAATCTCTGGGTCTTTCACGTTTTTCAACGCTTCGTATATCTTCCGTTCATTTAATGATTCAATAGGTGTAGCCATCATTGAACACCTCTTTATAAGTTGTTAAATTACCAAGCTGCTGCAGGGTCCAGGCGATACACTTCTGAAAGCGTCGTGAGCGCTTCTGTTAAGTCTTCCGTATGTTCACCGTTACGGCCGTTTTTCTCTGATGCTGCCGGGATAGCAGGCACTTCCATGCCAAGAGATTCAAAGACCGGCTTCATTCTTTCTGTCCAATTAGCTTTAAGCTCTTCTTCTTTCGCGATCAGGCCTTCCTTCTCAATCGCATCCTTTGCGTTTCCGTAAGAGAAGATATCGCCGAAATCCTTCATAACAAGCTCAATCGCATTGTTCATTCTGCGCTTTGCTTCATCTGTAGAGCTAAGCAGCTGAGTGAACCAAAGCTTCCAGTGCATAAGGTGGTAGTAAAGCTCCATGCTCACCTTCACGGCTGTTTCAGCAAGCGGCTGGTAAGAGCTTGTGCGCAAGGAATCAATTTTTACTTTTTTGGCTTGTGCGTAGAAGAAGTTTCTTACTACCGCATAAGCCCAATCGTATTCTGGTGTTTCCAAGTAATAGCCTTCTCCGTTCACACGCTCTGCTAGCACGCTGTTCTTTCTTTCCTCTGCCGGGCGCGCATGAGCAAGTGCATCCGCGTTCCCTTCACCAAGATCTTCTAGAAGCTTATAGTACATAGCCGCATGACCCATTGTATCCTGGCTGATCGAAGAAGAAGCAACGTCCTCTTCAATATGAGGCGCTAGTCCAAGCCACTCGGAACCGCGGAAAGATAGTAAGAAATCGTCATCTGCTAATTGGAATAAAAGAGTTTTTAAAGCTTCTTTGTACTCCGGACTTAATACGTTTTCTGCGTTGCTCATTTCTTCTTTCCTCCCCACGACATGATTTCTTTTTCGTCAAGCATTTGCTGTTCGTATTTACGCCACTTCTTCTTTAAGTATCCGTAGCCTTTTGCTGTACGGTACTCTTTATTATCAAGGCGGTTAAGCGTTAGTTTCTCTTCCTCATTCATCCCTCTGATATGCTTGCGGTTAACGACCCAAATGTCCGCTACCGGCTCACGGCGCATAAAGTTCTCCTGCGCCATAATCATCGCCATATCTTCATTTGGAGCAAGCAAGCTGAACTGGTGTTGAAAACCAGAGCTTGGTGTCCGTTTGCTAAATACTTCATATTCTTGATAGAAGGTTTTTTCTGACATGTTTCATCTGCTCCTTTCCGTTATTAGCTGATCGTCGCTGCAAGCGCGTCGCGTACCCATGCATTTGTTTGATAAGATGTTCTGCGTAAGTTCAGGCGTGCCTGAGAGCGTGCTCCTTCATTTCTGGCAACCGCTTTCAGCTCTGACCAATCCGGCTCCTGGTATACCCATACTTCCTTCTCTTCATTGTAGTGCATTGTCTTATCAGGAAGTTCCAATCCAAGAGATAGAATGCGTGGAACATATTTAGTGAAGAAATCCTGTCTTAACTGCTCGTTTGTCTTTGTTCTGATTTTATATTTGATCGTTACGTCTTGTTTAGATGTTCCTAGTGTTTCTTTTGCAGCCGGTCCGAAGAAGACTAATAGAGAGTTCCACCAGCGGTTTAGCGCATCCTGGATCATCGCTCTTTGCTCATCTGTTCCTTCAGCCAGTGCCATAATAATCGCCTCACCGTGCTGTGCGTGGAATACTTCTTCTGCACAGATGCGGTGAAGTGCTCTAGCATACGGTCCGTAAGAAGCGTTCAGCATATCTGTTTGTGTGATGATAGCCGCACCGTCTACGAGCCATCCGATCAAGCCAGCGTCTCCCCATGTTCTCGTTTCTGCATGGAACACGTTGTGGAATTTCAATTTGCCAGTGAACAGATCCTGCATTAAGTCACCGCGTGTTTTGCCGTAAGGCTTCAGCAAGTCTTCCGCTACGCGAAGTAGAAGCTGACCGTGACCCATTTCGTCCTGAACCTTTGCCATAATGCCAAGCTTTCTGTGTAAAGATGGCGCTTTTGGTACCCATTCCTTCTCTGGAAGCGCTCCCATGATTTCGCTCATTCCGTGCATGGAAATCAGCTTGATTAGCGTTGTACGGTACTCTTCCGGCATCCAGTCATCGGCTTCAATTTTGATTCCTTTTTCGATCTTCTCCATAAACCGTTCCATTTTTTCTTCTTCAGTTGCTGCTAACGCAAGATTAGTCATTGTCTAATCCTCCTTTAAATTTATCCTATAAAGTAAAGAGCATTTTTATATAACATTTATATAACGTTATTATAATTTATTGTTATATTAAATGCAATTATATTCTGATAACTTTTTTAAAAATTTTTATCCATTTTTCTAACAAGTTTTTCTACCCGCTGCTATTCACGCTTAAAAAAAGCGTTCGCCCCTAGAGACAAACGCTTTTTTCTTTCTTATTCTATGCTAAAAGAAGTATTATGTTTCCGATTACAAATCATCTGGATCAAATGGCTCGTCGCCTACTTTAATAGATTCTGTAGGGCAGCCTTCCATTGCATCCTCTAAATCATCATATAACTCCTCTGGCACTTCTGCCTTCCCCTGGTTATCATCGAGGATCACAAAAGATAGACCTTCATCATCATAATCAAAAATATCTGGTGCACTCGCCCCGCAAGCGCCGCAGGCAATGCAAGTATCTTTATCTACAATGGTGTATTTAGGCATGATGTGTTGCTTCTCCTTTCCCTGTACTGTCTTGAATTATTTTGCCGCTTTGGCAGCTTTTTTCTTTTGTGTTTCCGGGTCCATGACAGAAGTGCTGTGAAGCGGCTGAACTTTAGACTTCGGATCAATGTACACTTTCGCATTGCTGATTGCAGTAGGCGCTTCACCAAAACCGCTGGCAATCAGCTTGACTTTCCCGTCGTATGTACAAATATCGCCCGCAGCGTAAATGCCTTCGATATTCGTTTCCATACGGGAATTGACTACGATGCTGTTCTTTTCGATTTCGAGTCCCCACTCTTTAATTGGTCCAAGAGAAGAAACGAATCCGTAAGTAACGATGACGTCATCTACATCAATCACTTCTTTGCGCTCGCCCTTTACTTCCTCAAGCACAACTTGTTCGATCCGGTCTTCACCAATGAGCTCAGTCGGTACAAATGGTGTTAGAACGTTTACCGCTGAATTCTTCATTTGTTCTACGCTGTGCTCGTGTGCACGGAACTTGTCCCGGCGGTGAGTCACAGTGACCTGCTCCGCAATCGGCTCAAGCATAAGCGCCCAGTCTACAGCGGAGTCGCCGCCGCCGAAGATTTGAACCTTTTTGCCGGCAAACTTGTTTAAGTCATTGACGAAGTAATGCAGATTCTTTCCTTCGAACTTCTCGGCTCCTTCTAGCTCAAGCTTTCTCGGCTGGAAAGCGCCGTTTCCGGCCGTGATGATGATCGTCTTCGTTAAATGCGTGCCTGCATTCGTTGTGATCTTAAATACACCATCTGCCTGCTTTTCCACTTCCTGAACAGATTCTTCTAAGCAGATCGTTGGGCTAAATTGCTCCATTTGTTCTACGAGGTTATCTACGAGCTCCTGTGCTCTCACTTTTGGAAAGCCGGCCACATCGTAAATATACTTCTCTGGATAAAGAGCAGACAGCTGGCCGCCAAGCTGCGGGAGACTTTCAATAATCTTGCATGACATCTGTCTCATCCCTGCATAGAAAGCAGTGAATAAACCGACAGGCCCTCCTCCAATAATCGTGGTGTCAAAAATTTGCTGGTTGTTGTCAGACATTCTTTCGTTCCTCCTAACTTCAGAATATTCTTTTATTATACACCGACTGCGCCAGAATTTCTAAGGTCTACTACACGAATAGCCTTTCCTTCTGATCTTGGAATCGCTTTCGGTACATTAAAGACAACATCCATCGTTACGAGGCAAGTGTTTTTCATTGCATGCTGGATTTGCTTTCTCATTTTCATGATTGTTTCATGATTGAGATCCTGCGCGATTTCTTCGTAAAGCTGTCCGTCTACTTCCACGTGCAGCTCTGCTCCATCCATTGTGCCTTTTCTCAATAAATGAATTTGATAGTTTGGTGCAAGCCCTTTCACTTCTAGCAATACGCGTTCGATTTCGGAAGGGAATACGTTTACACCGCGGAGAATAATCATGTCATCTGTACGTCCTTTTACTCGGGACATTCTTACAGTTGTACGTCCGCATGCGCATGTTTCGCGTGTGATGGAAGCAATGTCTCCTGTACGATATCTGATAATTGGAAACGCTTCCTTAGTTAAGCTAGTAAAAACAAGCTCGCCATCTTGTCCCTCAGGAACGGGCTGCAATGTTTCTGGATCGATGACTTCAACAAAGAAGTGATCCTCTTGAATGTGTAATCCATCTTGTGCTTCCTGACATTCAATCGCTACGCCTGGCCCCATGACTTCGCTCAATCCATAAATATCTACCGCTTTGATGTTGAATGTCTGCTCAAGCTTCTCGCGCATCGCTTCTGACCAAGGCTCTGCTCCAAAGATGCCGTACTCTAAAGATGTTTCTCTCGGATCAAGACCCATGTCGACCATCTTCTCTGCAATATTCATCACGTAAGATGGTGTACCAGCAATACCTCTTGGCTTGAAGTCTTGAATTAACGTAATTTGTCTGTCTGTGTTGCCGCCAGAAATTGGAACAACTGCTGCTCCAAGCTTCTCTGCTCCGAAATGCAGCCCAAGTCCGCCTGTAAATAATCCATATCCGTAAGCGTTATGGAAAATATCAGATTTCCGTCCGCCTGCTGCTACGATTGAACGGGCAATGATTTCTCCCCACATGTCAATGTCGTTTTGTGTATAACCTACAACTGTCGGCTTTCCGCTTGTACCAGAGGAACCATGGATACGCACCACTTCCTCTTGGGAAACAGCGAATAATCCAAATGGATAGTTATCACGTAAATCTTGCTTTTTCGTGAAAGGAAGTTTTTGAATGTCTTCTAAGCTATTAATATCCTGCGGCGTAATGCCAAGCTCGTTGAACTTGTTTCTATAAAATTCGACATTATTATAAACCTTTTCCACCGTCGTTTTTAGTCGATTAATTTGCAGTTCTTCCTTCTTTGAACGTTCCATAGATTCAAATGCTGGATTATACATCTGCATACCCCTCCGTTGTTTAATAATCTCTTGCTACAATCCGTCTTGCGTGCTCATCATTTATAACACTTTGACAACGCTAAATTAAATTACGTAATATAGGTAAATTTTAAAATCTTATGAGAGCGTTGTCAATATCAAAATTCTGAAAATTGGTATTAAAATTTATTTTTATATAGTTTTTATTCTGATTTTTTACAGTCTTTTCCTTTGTTTTAAGCAGAATTACAGATACCTTAAACAGAAAATAAATGATTAACTAAGTAATAGACCAATGACTGAACTGTCTGAATCTTGTGTTTACATTCTCTCTTACTTATGTTAACTTGTAACGTGATAAATAACAACATAAGATTGACCGTTTTTTAAAACGTTTGATCATTATTCTTAAAAACAGAAAGAGGCGTTGACATTGACGAAGCAGTTAGATGAAGCAGTGATTCATGATACGCATTATGATCAGATTATGGAAACTATGCAAAAGGAACCGTATGCCAATCATTTAGGCATTCGCTTAACGGATCTTGGAAAGGGAACGGCTTCCGCCGAATTGGTCATTGAGGATTATATGCTGAATGCTCACGGCACTGTTCACGGAGCTGTTATGTTCGCCCTTGCTGACTATGTGTTTGCGGCAGCGAGCAACTCGTACGGCAAAGTCTCGGTCGGTTTATCTACTAACATGAATTTCATGGCTCCCGGCTTAAAAGGGAGTATTTTAACCGCTACAGCCACAGAGGCAAAGAAAACCCGCCGTATCGCCTGGTACCGCATTGCTGTGGAAAGTGAAGGCAATCTCCTGGCTACAATGGAAGCAACTGTTTACCGAAAAGAACAGTTCTTCGTCCCAGTCGATGAAGATAAATAAAAAAACTGCCGGCTTCGGCAGTTTTTTTATACGGTCTATTTAGATTAAAATACTTCCGTCCACTCATCACGCTTCGAAAGCATGTAACGGGCCAGCTCCTTGGCACCTTCTAAGCTGTGGCTTGCCGCCCATCCGCATTGCACTTCATTGCAGGCTGGGACTTCTTCTGCTTCAAGCACATCCTTCAACGTTGCTTCGACAATGCGCAAAACATCCTCGTAATCGTCATGATTAATGAGAGACATATAGTAGCCTGTCTGACAGCCCATCGGTCCCACATCCACAATCTTGTCTGAATGGTTGCGGCTGAATTCAGCCATCATATGCTCCAATGAGTGAAGAGCCGGCATTTCCATATGCTCCTTGTTTGGCTGTGAGAAGCGCAGGTCATATTTATGAATTTTATCCCCGCTTTGTCCTTCGACAACACCGGCTAACCGGATGTAAGGGGCTTTTACTTTCGTATGGTCCAGGTTAAAGCTTTCTACGTTCATTCGTTTTTGTTCAGACATGTTCTTCGCTCCTTCTCTATAAGTTATTTTCATTATATCAATTTTACTGTTCTTTCACAGGCTATTTCATGGCGGATAAAGCGGTATGCTTCCAGCCGTCCTCTTCCTTTGCAAACACCATAATTTGCCGTGTCGTTTCTTCTAGTTCTTTTCCTTTGTCGGCATCTTTGGTCGTTGATTTCATAACTACAAATACGTGCGCTTCCTTCTCATCTTCATTATATTGAATAATCTTCACATGCTCGGGATTCATCTTCGCATCAAAGGTGTCGAACACTTGCTGCACATAGGCCCGCTCTTCCTCATGGTTGAACGAAGCATTCTCGGAAATCGTCTCCATATAAGCATCTATATCTTCATTATTGAAGGCTTGTACATACTGATCCAGTACAGCAAGAATCGCTTCCTTTTCCTCCGGAGGAATATTATCTGCTTCCTCAATCGGCTGCTTCACGGTTGTCGTTCCGTTAGCCGCTCCATCGGTCTCTGACTCTGTTTCCTCCGCCGTCTTTGCTTCTTGCTCTGGAGCATCCTGCTGTTCCTCTTCGCCCCCGCAGCCCGCCAAAAGAACACCGGCAAGCAACGCGCAGCCCATCCATCTATACATCAGCGTCTTCACGTCCTTTCTTGCCCTATTGTACGCTACATGCCCGTTCTTTCTCAACCATTGCTTCTTCCTGCTTACTTGTGAGAAATGGTCCAGGGGAATCATTTCACTCACATCCAGTATTTTCATCTCGAGAGATCTGTGATACAATTTACATAATACTTTTATCACAAGGAAATAGCAGGCCATCGATCCAGCTTAAACAGCATAAAAAAAGCTGCTTCAGAAGAGACCTCTTCCAAAGCAGCTTATACTTTATCGTACTTCTACCCAGCCTTTTTTGATCGCAGTGACCACTGCTTGTGTACGGTCATTTACGTTCATTTTCTGCAGGATATTGCTCACATGGTTCTTTACGGTTTTCTCGCTGATATACAGGGCTTCCCCAATGCCGCGGTTACTCTTTCCATCCGCAAGCAGCTGAAGCACCTCACATTCCCGGCGAGTCAATAAGTGAAGCGGGCGGCGAACCTCCACTTGCTGGAATCCTTTGCCCTTGCCTTCATCATTCGCCAGGCGGCGGTAATCGGCAATTAAGTTCGGAGTCACACGCGGGTGCAAGTAAGAGCCTCCCTCTGAAACGACCTTAACAGCTTCGATTAATGCGTCTCCGTCCATTTCTTTTAATAAGTAACCCATTGCACCTGATTTGAGCGCATGTGTAACATAGTTCTCATCGTCATGAATCGAGAGAATGATAATCTTCGTGTCCGGATACTTATCCACGAGGCTGCGTGTAGCTTCTACGCCATTGACCTCCGGCATGTTAATATCCATGAGCACCACATCCGGCTGATATTGTTCAATCAGAGCGGCTGCCTCTCTGCCGTCTCCGCCTTCAGCTACTACCTCGAACGTTTCTTCAAATTCTAGAATCCGTTTAACCCCTTCTCGAAACAATTGATGGTCATCAATAATGACGATTTTCGTTGTCATTGTCGTTCCTCCCTTAAAATTCAGCATCTACTCAACAATTGGGACGCGGATAATGACAAGCGTCCCCTCATCCGGCTTAGAGCGAATGGATAAGTCTCCTTCAAGCAGCTCTAGACGCTCTTTCATCCCCATGATGCCAAATGAGTGATTTTTCTTTTGTTTAATATCAAAGCCACGGCCGTTATCTTTAATAAGAGCCAGCACATGGTGTTCTTTAATTTCTAGTTTTACAGAAATCTCGGTAGCTGCAGAGTGTTTCAGCGCATTCTGAACCGATTCCTGAATTAAACGAAATAACGCTACCTCTAATTTAGAAGGAAGACGTCTTTCACTTCCCATATTGTGAAAATGGATAGTCGTTGATTGATTGACTGACTGAATATGTTCTTCGATGGTGGCTAAATACTTCTTTAATGTAGGAATAAGCCCCAGGTCATCCAGCGCCATTGGACGCAAGTCATAAATAATCCGCCGAACCTCATACAGCGCAGCATGAACCATCTTTTTCAAGTTGCGGATTTCTTTCATCGCTTCGTCTCCGCCGCGCTCCCGGTAGATTCGCTCAATCAAGTCGGAACGAAGCAGCACATTGGCCATCATTTGTGCCGGGCCATCGTGAATTTCACGAGACAGCCTCTTTCTTTCCTCTTCTTGAGCCTCCATAATCTGCAAGCCAAATCCCTGCTTTAACCGGGCATTCTCCAGCTCTTCGCCAATTTGCTTCATATCCTGGGTTAAATAATTCAAGACGACAGATACTTGCGAGACGAGATGCTCCGCTCGTTCGATGGTGCATTCTACCGTGCGCAGGCGGCGCTCTAATTCGTTCCTTCTATCAAGAAGCTGTTTCTCCTGCTGTCTGGAAACAAGCAGCTTCACCTGCAGGTCATGAGCTCTTTCATATGTCTCCCGCACCCGTGCTTCAGAATATGTATGGAAATTCTTGCTTACGCTAGACAGCTGATTTCTTGCCAGCCGGGCTTTTCTTTCAAGTTCTTCCTGCTCTTCAATTAATTCATGGACTTGAGTGCGTACTTGTGCAAGCTCAGCAGACAACGTCTCATAGTCATCCCTGCTCTGTTCAGCAATGCTGAACAGCTCTTTTTTGCTTTGGTCGACCGTTACAATCATCTTCTCTACGATTGTATCAAGTACTGGTGTATGAACATTTTTTAAAGACATCGTATAATCCCTTTCTCGACTTCTATTCTATCCCAGAGGTTCCATGTCATAGAAAGAACACCTGAGGCCAGATGTTCAGACCGTTCGCCCCTGAAGTAATGGAGACAAGAGAAGTTCAAGCTCGGCGCGATTCCTTCAGAAAACCGACACCCATCTGTACAGCCTATTCACCAACAAGTACGTAAAGCCGTGGGACTTGTCCGGCATCAGCCGGGTATACATATAATGAAACCATGTTCATTATATCATTCTTGCAAAATCCGTACATTAAAGTTTCATGACTGTTACATTAAAAAGATTTCCTCTTGCCGGTCATTAGACGTATTACTTTTCTCTTGATCTGTTTTTATATATGATAAAGTAGTTCACACTAAAGAAACTAATTACCCGTTTTTTTAAACGGTAAACCTATTTTTTCTAAGATTTTTTCACTATTTTTGAAATGGTACCCTATATGATTGGAGGAATGGAGGATGCTCCCTCATTACTATACAGTAAAAGGCTACGGTGAAGCAGAAATTATCATCCAAAAATCCCGGTTTATCGCCTACGTATCCAGAGCGGAAACAGAAGAAGAGGCTCAGGCATTTATTGCAGACATTAAGAAGAAGAATTGGAACGCTACGCATAACTGTTCCGCCTACATGATCGGAGAGAACAACCAAATCCAGAAAGCGAACGATGACGGGGAGCCGAGCGGCACAGCCGGACTGCCGATACTCGAAGTGCTGAGAAAACGCGACTTGAAGGATACGGTCGTTGTCGTGACCCGTTATTTCGGAGGCATTAAGCTCGGTGCCGGCGGATTGATTCGTGCTTATGGCAAAACCGCTTCCGAAGGCGTAAACGCGGCCGGCGTAGTGGAACGCCGCTTAATGAAGGTGATGGAGACGACCATTGACTATACATGGCTTGGCAAAATCGAAAATGAAATCCGCTCCTCTGTCTATGAGCTGAAGGATATTCATTACCTGGATACGGTAAAGGTCGAATCGTTTGTAGAGGAAAGCCAAACAGAGGCGTTTGCCGCGTGGATAACCGAATTGACGAATGGACAAGCTGAGATTAAAGAGGGTGATCTTCTTTATCAGGAGCATCTCGTCACAGACGCCAACGACTCATGAAAGAAATGGAAATAGAATTTACGGTGGTCGTATTTCGTAGTAAAATGGATGTTAGTTTGTCACTTTCTTTCATATTGTGTAGCGGTCAGTAAGCCGCACTATTACTAAAGGAGCTAACGATATGTCTGCGTCAACAGATAGACAGCGTATGCAGAAGAAGCAGAGAAAACGAAAAAAACGCCGGCTTGTCGCCTTTTTTATCCTGCTGCCCCTTGTGTTTCTTGCTTTTACCGCAGCTGGATATGGGGCTTTTTTATACAACAAAGCCGAAACCGTTCTCACGGATTCCTATGCTGATGATGGACGCGAGAAATCACCGCTGCGTGATGCCGAGGTGCATCCGCTCAATGATAACATCTCGATCCTGTTTATCGGCTTAGATGAGAGCGAAGTACGAGAGAAAAAGGACTTATCCCGCTCAGATGCCCTTATGCTTGTTACATTAAATGTAGAAGAGAAGTCCATCAAGCTATTAAGCATCCCGCGCGATTCCTACGCCTACGTCCCAGCGATGGGGTATAAGACGAAAATCAACCATGCCCATGCTTATGGCGGACCGCCTGCAACGATTGAAGCCGTTGAGGAGCTGATGGAGGTACCAGTTGATTATTATGTCCGTATGAACTTCTATGCATTCATGGATGTGGTTGATGCTCTCGGCGGTATTCAATACGATGTCCCATTCGCCATTTCTGAGAAAAACTCCCACGATATTCATAATGCCATTCAGCTTGAACCAGGCTATCAAAAGCTAAACGGCGAGGAAGCACTCGCACTTGCGCGTACACGCCAGTACGATAATGACATTGAACGAGGCAAACGCCAGCAGGAGCTGCTGCAGGCGGTGATTAAAAAAGCCCTCTCCTTCAATTCCATTACGAAGTACGACGAAATTCTCGAAGCTGTCGGCACGAACATGAGAACGAATATGACCTTCAGCGAAATGAAGTCTCTGATCAGCTACGGCAGCGGCGGTAAGCTCGATTATGAATCGTTAACCTTAGTAGGGGACAACGGCGAAATGTCAAACGGCGCCTATATTTATGTCCTCGACGAAGTAGAGCTGGAAGTCGTCAAACGCAAGCTCCAACGACACCTTGAACTCGACTAGCCACTAAAACGAAAGCGGAGAAGCTCATAAGGCTTCCCCGCTTTTTATTTTTGCTTGATGCTTTTGTGCTTTAAAGTACTGGGGGACTGTCCCCCACTGCTTTAAAGCATGAAAAAGCCGCTGCTTTCACCGCAGCGGCTTTAGTACTTCATTCAGTTTTTCTTCATGCGCGGGCGCATCATGAAGTTCAAAAGTGGTTTATAGTTGGAGCCGACAAGGCCGATACTTTCGACAAACAGCTCAATGGCTACGATGAGCACCGCAATCAGTAAGAATGCACCCCATACCGTTGCCATAGAGAAGATGATCGCTGCCAGGCCGAACATCGAAGCAATTGCATAGATGATCAGCACCGTCTGCTTGTGCGTGTAGCCCATGCGCAGCAAGCAATGATGCAAGTGCGATTTGTCCGGAGCAGAAATCGGCTGCTTGTTTAACTTTCTTCTAATAATAGCAAAGAATGTATCAGAAATCGGTACACCAAGAATAATAATCGGGATGATTAATGAAATAACAGTAACGTTTTTGAACCCGAGCAGAGAAAGCACGGCGATAATGTACCCAAGAAACAGCGCGCCCGTATCTCCCATGAAGATCTTTGCCGGATGGAAGTTATAGCGCAGAAAGCCGAGCGTGCTGCCGAGTACAAGCAGCGCAATGCTCATAACGTACAGGTCGCCTTTCATCGCGGCCATCAAGCTGATGGTCAACAGTGCAATAGAAGATACGCCAGCAGCGAGCCCGTCCAGCCCATCAATCAGGTTGATGGCATTTGTGATACCGACAATCCAAAGAATGGTCAGCGGTACGCTGAGGAAGCCGAATTCCATCTCACCGCCGAATGGCAGCGTAATAAATTCCATGTGCACTCCGCCGTATACAACAACGACCAATGCCGCTAGAAGCTGGCCGCCAAGCTTTAATTTAGCAGATAATTCGAAACGATCGTCCAAAACACCCGTAACGATAATAATAAGACCACCAATAATGATCGCTGCATTATAAGGTGATTGCGGCTGCAGGATCCACACACCGATCATGAAGCTAAAGAAGATCGCTAAGCCGCCCATACGGGGCATGATTCTCTGGTGAACTTTACGGTAATTCGGTTTGTCGACCGCACCAACAGCAATCGCCATCTTTTTCACAAGCGGCGTGATTGCCAATGAAGCTAATATACAAATGATAAAAGCGAAGAAAACCATGCAGTACCTCCTCCAACTGCAGCAATGACAGTTACGACTAATAATTAATGTTGTTATTCGTTCATTTTTAATATTGTGCATGTTATTTCGTGTATTTATAAAAACAAGCTCCCGCTTCGTTGCTGTTCTTTCTTCATTAACTCACTTCACTTTCACATTATAATGCCTGATAGGAATAACTTCCATAGAAAATGACCAAAATCGGTCATTTTTCCTTTCCCAAATTTTCGGCATTTTAAACAAGAAAACGACAAAGCCCTCTCTTTATTGTCACAATCCTCAAGATATATTAGTCATCCCATGCTCCTTTTGGTAAAATAAAATAATGATTTTATATATTTCCTTTATTAACAAGCCTTGTGTCAACCGAACATCCCGGGCCGATGGGCCATGCTTGTCTCTCTAAGCGGAAAGCCTGATTACGGCTGGGTTAAGCCGTAATCGGGGGGACGAGACGCATGACACTTCTGCCCGTTATTGAATTATTCTCTTCAAGGGAGCGTCACATATATGATTTCGTTTTTTAAGAAACTGGGGAATTCTAACGATCAACGTTTGAAAAAATATTACAAATTAGTGAACAAAATCAATGAGCTTGAACCAGCCTTCGAAGCGCTTTCCGATCAGGAGCTGAAGCAGCAGACAGAAACGTTCAAGGAACGGCTGGCCAACGGGGAAACGATTGATGATTTGAAGGTAGAAGCCTTCGCCGTCGTCCGTGAAGCGGCCAAGCGCGTGCTCAACATGCGCCATTATGATGTGCAGCTCATCGGTGGCCTCGTGCTTACAGAAGCAAATATTGCTGAAATGGCAACCGGTGAAGGAAAAACCCTCGTGGCTTCTTTACCGAGCTATTTGCGTGCTTTAGAAGGCAAGGGAGTGCATGTAATCACTGTTAACGAGTACCTGGCTAACCGCGACCGTGAAACCATTGGCCCCGTACATGAATTTCTTGGCCTATCAGTCGGCCTTAACGTACCTTTAATAGCGCCGGATGAGAAACAGGAAGCCTACAATGCGGACATCACCTACGGCGTCGGCACAGAGTTCGGCTTTGACTATTTGCGTGATAATATGGTGTGGCATCCGAACCAGCGTGTTCAGCGCCCCTACCACTTTGCCATTATTGATGAAGTGGACAGCGTCCTCATTGATGAAGCCAAAACACCGCTCATCATCGCAGGCAAAATGCCGGCAAGCGCTGATTTGCATGTGATCGGCGCCCGTGTCGCTAAACGCTTTGTCAGAGACGAAGACTACCACTTTGATGAAGAAACGAAAGCCGTCAGCTTAACGGAGAAGGGCATTGAAAAAGTCGAGAAAGCATTTGGCATCGACAACCTGTATGAATTAGAGCACCAGACCTTGTATCACTACATGATTCAAGCCGTTCGCGCGCATGTGATGTTTGAGCGGGATGTGGATTATATCGTGAAGGAAGGCAAAATCCAGCTCGTCGATATGTTTACCGGACGAATCATGGAGGGCCGGACATTAAGCGATGGCCTCCATCAGGCGATCGAGGCAAAGGAAGGCCTCGAAATCACAGAGGAGAACAAAACTCAATCCTCTATTACCATTCAGAACTATTTCCGCATGTACCCGTACCTTTCCGGCATGACAGGAACAGCGAAAACTGAAGAAAAGGAATTTCAGCAGGTCTACAATATGGAGGTCGTGCAGATTCCGACGAACCGGCCGAAGCAGCGCGTGGATATGGACGATAACGTCTACGCCACGAAAGAGGAGAAATACAGAGCGGTCACGAAAGAGGTGCAAAGGCGGCATGCTAACGGTCAGCCGATCTTAATCGGCACAACCTCCATTCTGCAGTCGGAAAAGATCGCTGATTACTTAAAGGATGCTGGTCTTGAGTTCGAGCTCTTGAACGCCAAAAGTGTGGAGCAGGAGGTCGAGCTAATTTCGAGAGCCGGACAGAGAAATCATATTACGATTGCCACCAACATGGCGGGCCGCGGAACGGATATTCTCCTTGGAGAAGGCGTAGCCGAGCTTGGCGGCCTGTTCGTTCTAGGAACAGAACGACATGAAAGCCGCCGCATTGACAATCAGTTAAAAGGCCGGTCCGGACGACAAGGCGACCCCGGCACGAGTCAGTTCTTCATTTCTCTCGAGGACGACATGTTCCGCCGTTTTGCGAAGGACGACCTTGAGAAGTTTTCTAAGAAAATGGAAACCGATGAGGACGGCCTCGTCCTGAATAAGAAGGTTCACGAACTAGTGGACCGCACCCAGCGCATTGTGGAAGGCGCTAACTATGCTATGCGGGAATATAACCTGAAGCTCGATGACGTCATTAATGAGCAGCGCGGAATCATCTATACGCTGCGCAATAAAGCGGTGGATGAAGAGCAGCACTTTGACCGTTTCCTCTCTATTTTGGATGAGGCGGTCCACGGCGAGATCGACCGGCTTTGCCCGGAAGATGAACCTGAGGAAACCTGGCAGGTCGATCAGTTAGCAGGCAATGTCAGCGCCATCCTTGGCGGCCGGCCGGTTCAGCTTCCAGAAGAAGTCATCAGCCGGAAAGAAATCAAGGAACCGATCGAGCAGGCGCTAGCCGCATATAAGGAAGAATTGTCCACAGCTCACGAGTCTCATTGGGATGAATATATTAAGCGGGTCATACTGTCGACTCTGGACCGTCTATGGGTGGGACACCTAGAGAACATGACACGCTTAAAGGAAGGTATCGGTCTCCGCTACTACCAGCAGGAAGACCCGATGAGAATCTATGCACGGGAAGGCTTGCAGCTGTTTAAAGACATGTACCACCAGCTCCATAAAGACATTGCCATTCGGTTCGGAGCGGCATTCAATGAGTGGCATAAGAAAGAGGTGTGAGGAATGTTTCCTTTTTTCAGGAAGAAACAAACAGAGCTTGACCAGCTGAAGAACGAAGGACGGGAAAGCGCCGTCCAGTCCAGTGAAATCACTGGCACGGATGCAGGAGAGTCGTCCCGGGAAGTGGAAACCGAGCTTTCCCTCCATCCTGCTTTTCAAATCTCAAAAGAGCAAATGTATGTACTTCGCTTTTTAAACAACGAACTGCCGCCGCTGAAGGCCAATCAGCTGGCACTAGCCGGCATTGAATGGGCGGAACAGCCGGACGGATTGGCTGTCACTGCCTTTGTCCGCAACTCAGTGAACAATGGGGTGAAGCTGACTTCTATTCCCCTTCTTCTGATCAATGAGAAAGAAGAAGTAAAAGCAAGACATTATTTTGACCTGAGCGGTTTGGGTGAAATCCCCGCGGCCAGCAGCCGGCCGTGGACATTTGTTTTTCCACCTGCCTCTGTTGATCAGCAGGTTGAGCTTGGCCGAGAAAACTGGACGCTTGCTTTTGACTTGTCAGTAGAGGAGCACACGTTAGATTTAGCCGAATCATGGGAAGCCTCCTTGCCCGAAGAGGAGAAAAGGAAGCTAGAAGACATTGTGGAGCAGCTCGGCGCCCCGCGCAAAAGTGAATTGAACCTGACGGGCCTTCAGGCGAACATTGCTGAAGATGGCCAGCTCCATACAGTCGTCTTGCTCCGCAACGGGCACAGCCGGACCATTCACATTGACAAGCTCCCGCTGCAAGTGCTTAACGGCCAGCAGGAAGTCATTGCAGAAGGCCAGTTCCACTTTGATTCCTTTGAAGTAAAAGGAAATACAACAAAACCATGGACGTTTATTTTTCAAGGAGAACTGATAAAAAAAGAGCAGCCTGACCTCTCCGAATGGAGCATTCGCGTCAAGCCCGTCTAATACAAAAAGCCAGCCTCGATTTAAAGTGTACCCTATAGAGTAGACACCAAAAAAAGTCTACCTATAGGGTACTTTTTTGTATAATTAAGAAACACAACTAGAGATAACATGG
>NZ_JWJE02000022.1 GCF_000812025.2 Bacillus thermotolerans | reverse complement strand
GAAGCCCAAAATCATTATAATGACGCCATTAAGAATTTCCCAATTTAATACAGTTTATTGCGGGTAATGACAGCTACGCTGTTGCTACCCCGAATAGAAACGAATTGGGAAAAGTCATTTTGCGTGTCGTCCTAGGCTTCATTTTCTTTATTCATGGGTTCGTTAAATTTCAAGGAGGGATCGGCAACACGGCCGGGTTCTTTGACAGCCTTGGGATTCCAGGGTTCCTGGCTTATGTAGTAGCCTTCATCGAGCTTGTCGGAGGCATTGCCCTAATTCTTGGAATTGGCACAAGAGTGGTTTCCTTACTGCTGGCTTTGATCATGGTAGGTGCCATTTTTACCGCGAAGCTGCCTGCGGGACTTTTAGGAAACGGGCAAGCGGCCGGATACGAGCTTGATTTAGCTCTGCTGGCTATGGCGATTTACTTTGTCCTGGCCAATAAGTCTGCACTTTCTTTAGACCATAAGCTGTTTCATTCAGAAAAAAGCTGACATATTAGGAGGAAGATAAAATGGGATTTCACAGCAAGCCAAATACGTTTGTGAGTCATGTGAGGATTAAGGTGGAAAATTTGGAATATTCTCTTCACTATTATCGAGAAATTATCGGCTTTCAGGTGTTAGAGCAGACAGAAACCACAGCAGTATTAACGACGGACGGCCAAACGAGCATCCTGTCACTGGAACAGCCTGACAGGACCATTCCTAAGCAGGGAAGAACAGCGGGACTCTATCATTTCGCCATTCTTCTGCCTAATCGCTCCGATTTAGCCAACTTCGTCTTTCATCTGATTGATAAAGGAATCCGCATTGGCTCCTCTGACCACCTCGTCAGTGAAGCGCTCTACTTATCTGATCCCGATGGAAATGGAATTGAAGTCTACATCGACCGGGACCCGTCTGTATGGAGCTGGCGTAACGGAGAAGTGGCGATGACCGTGGATCCTTTGAACTTTGAAGAACTGCTGGCTGATGGAAACCAGCAACAGCCATGGAACCGCCTCCCTGCCAGCACCGTTATGGGTCATATTCATTTACATGTATCTGAACTGAAAGAGACAGAGGAATTTTATACGAAAGGGCTCGGCTTTGATGTCGTGAACCGCTTCGGGGCACAAGCGCTTTTCATCTCCACGGGCGGCTACCATCACCACATCGGCTTGAATACGTGGAACGGTACCGGTGCCCCGCTGCCGCCTGAAAACAGTCCCGGGCTAAAATTCTTTACGCTCACTTTGCCAAGTGAAGAAGACCGCCATCGTGTTATCACTAATTTACGGGCGATTGGGGCATCGGTGGAAGAAGAGAACGGGATTGTTGTCACCCACGACCCGACTGGGAACCGCATTTATCTGCAGGTGTAGCATTCTTAAAAACAGATCAACAAGCTAGAGAGTATATCAATAAAGATAGGTGTGAACAAAATGGGATTTCTCAATAAATTATTTGGAAGCAAAATTAAGGAGGAAGAGACAATGACAGAAAAACTGAACATCGGCATTATTTTAGGAAGCACACGCCAGGGGCGCGTTAGCCCGCAAGTTGGCCAATGGGTAAAAGAAATTGCAGATCAACGCGGTGATGCTAACTATGAGATTGTAGATATCGCGGACTTTAACTTGCCATTTGTCGGCGAAGGCACAGGGGAAGAACCTGGATTGAAAGCTTGGTCTGAAAAAATAAACAGCTTAGATGGGTACGTCTTCATCGTACAGGAATACAACCACAGCATCACTGGTGCCTTAAAAAATGCCTTGGATTCCGCACGCGAGGAGTGGAATAACAAAGCAGCCGGCATTGTCAGCTACGGCTCTGTAGGCGGGGCCCGTGCCGCCGAACACTTACGCGGCATTCTCGGCGAGCTGCTTGTTGCCGATGTGCGAACACATCCAGCTTTATCCCTCTTCACTGATTTTGAAAACTTCAGCGAATTCAAGCCGGCTGACCTTCATTTAGACAATGTGAACGGTATGCTAGATCAAGTCGTTGCCTGGAGCGGCGCATTAAAAACGTTGCGTTAAGTGTTATAAAGGCTTTCAGGCTGTTGATGAAGCCTCCTGTCGATGGGCAATGAATAGAAAAATGTGTAAAAAAGTATGATCCTCAGCGGATTGCCTGCGGACGGCCTCACTATATTAGTCAAAACCTTAATAAAACCCCTGGTTTTTCTGTAATAAGCAGAAACCAGGGTTTATTACGTTGCCATATGTTTTCGGGTTTTGCGTTTTCAGCTCATGCCGCCCCCAATTAGCGCATGAGAAGCAAGCTTCTCCCAGCTGATTAGCGGGAGGTGTTAGGGCTATGAGGTTTAATAAAAAACGCTGCATCGCAAAATTGTCCGTCATCCTTTCCTATCGATGTACAGTTGCGAGTTCCCCTTTTTTATCTACTACTAAGCCATGAAGTTTAATATAGTCTGGTACCAACGGATGACGACGAATGATTTCCATACTTTTTTTAATACTTTCAGCAGCATCTTCACTTACATCTAGCCATTCCCTTACGCTAGAGCCAAAGAATTCTGGTTTGCAATTTTTAAAAAGATAATCTACTGTGTTCAGCTTGTTCTTCATACCTTTATTTTCTGATATAAGGAGACTCTGAATATCAGTTGAATCATTTCTCTTATCTCTTGTGCCTACTACAAATATCTCCTCAATATTCTCCTGATAAATAGCAAGAATGATAGATCTCATTATATCCCCATAAGGATGAGAAATAACGGGGCTGTAGCCTTGTATAATTAGCATATTTTCAGGTTGAATGTTAGTCTCTTGTTGGAGAATAGACTCCAACCCGGTTCCAATGTCTGTTAGAAATAATGTCTTTTTGTTTTTATCGTCCATACAGTCCACCCCTTCATATATACTAAAAGCTTTTGTAAATGGCTAAATGCTCAGTAATCCCATCGCGTCTTATGTTAGAATCTACCAGTTTTCCCAGTGTCCTTTCGGGTCTACAGTTGCAAGCTTAACCCATCCATTTTGAACTTTTTGGCTGAATACTTTATCGCTGTCTAACAACCGTTCCACATACTCCCGAGGTGCTTGAATGACTATTAGCAAGCGGAGAGGAGCGTGATAAGCCTCCTCATCTGATGCCATCACAGATTGCCATGGGAGTCCGGTTAATAAATCGCTTGCAGCGCCCTGCATGACACCAAGTCCTGCTGTTACAGTTTGGGTAGCTTTATTCCCGCTGCCGTAAAAATGAGGTGCAACGGTAGATGCGTAATACTGTAAGTTAATCCATTGTGCCACCGTACCTGGCCCGGCAATAATGCTAGCAAGTATCTGACCATCCGGATCCTGCTTCCAGTTATAATTATGGAGAAAAGCCCTTCCCTCTAAATTACAATTCTGAGTCAGCTGCCGCTCGCCAATAATAAAAGCGGCATTACGAGCCAGACCCCATTCAGGACGTATTTCACTCCAGTCTTCTGCCAGACGATGAGCCTCAGCCATTGGATCTTTCAAACGAGTTTTGATAGTAGGCAGCTGTGATATAGAATCTGCATTTGCTTGTTGACTTACTTTAGGCAAGGCTTCCTCTATACAATCAAACGCTTCTTGAGCTGATTTTGAAAGCTCGGGAACATAAAGCCACTTTAATTCATTGACCGTAGTATTATGCTCGGCTGCAGCAAAGACCGTTTCCTCTGGAATGTCAATGCCTTTATCCGAAAGAGCTTTTCTGACCTTTGGCAAGTTGCACAAAGCGGCTAAAACCCGAGCATTAAAAGCGCCTGACGCCCCGCCGCAGGCACCGCAGTCAAGCGAAGCTGCATATGGGTTATTGGTGCTTTTACTTCCATGCCCGCAAATCACAACCAATGGCGCAAAGTTCTTTATTAGACCCATCATTTTAAGCGTTTGACGCACATATTTTACTTGATCTTCATCTGAGAAACCTAAAGAAACTTCAGATTCAGTCTCCTCTGCAGAATGAAGCGAGAGATTTGTATCTGGCTTGCGCAGCCACGAATCCCGGAGACTGTGCAGGAGCTGGCCCGCTTTTCGCGGCAGAAAACTGCGTGCCAGCATTTGAATTGTAAGCCAAGGCCCACTCACCTCTGGTAAAAGTAAGCTCGGAAGCGCCTGTTGTTTCATCGTTTTAAACGTATAGCTCAGAGATTCAACAGCTTGTTTGCGCTGCTGGTATTGCTTCAGTTCATTTTCGTCCGAATTTTCCTCTATTCTATGCTGCGGCTTGTGCATAACCGGCAAAGAGGGGTGGGTATGATGACTGTCAAGTTCACACGTTTCAATCGGTAAGCCAAAGAAACCTGCAACACCCAACGTTTCAAAAGGGCCCTCCTTTTCCAGATAACGTCGAAAAGGCTCTGAACGGACGTCAATGCAAAATGCGAATTGAGCTAAAGCAGGTTTGGTTTCATTGTGTACATGTTGATTAGATACAATTTTATGGCTCAATTGATCTGCATATGTTTGCTCCCAGGCCTCGAGACATAGCTGTTTACGAACCCGTTCATTAAAGGTATAAGCGAATGTTAAGTATTCCTTTTGTTGATCAATGGACATCTTTAACCATTTCTTAAACGTAAGTCCACCACAGTGAATCCAGGCTGCTACAAGCGAATCTATTTGAACTTTTTTCTCCAAGTATTTTTTCTGTACAGGCAGATAAGGCTTCAAAAGAGCCCATTCCATAGAGATTCGAACAGCTAAATACTCTAATAGGAGTGACCGTTCATGTTGCGATTGTTGAGAACGCCAAAGCATCATGCCTGCCCAACCAGGCAGAGAAAGTAAATGCCCTTCAAGGTAAGTTTGAATCTCTGATTGAGGAATTTTAAGAGCAGATAGTGCGACTTCCAAAGCCATATCTGCCTTTTGCGGCCAATTTCTTAAACTTCTGCGTTGATCTCTACTTAATGCAGGATCATGCTGTATAAGCCGTTGCCAGGACCGATAAAATCCTTCATCACGCTTTGGCATTGACCACCCCGCCTGAGAGTCATCTAAATATAACTTACACCACTTAATGACATGGTGATCAAGAAGGCTCGCTACATTTCCGCCAGCTTTGTGCTCTTTATACATGCTCAAAGGCTGTATTGGGAAATGACCGGAAGCATCTGCCTTCCAGCTTCCCAATCCTTTTACGGATTTCTCTAACTCTGGTGATGCTAAAAGGTTATCAGGCACTTCATCCATTTCTAGAGAATATCGGCAGAAACATTCAGCTGCCTTCCTTGGTATGTTGAAGGAAGATGAGTTTAGCCAACGCTGCAAACTCATTTCTAGAAAGACTTCATCAATTTCTCCACGGCTTTTGGCCGAAAGAATCATGGAAGTACTAGGATACAGCTCTACATTTCTAGTGTTCCTTAACCAGTCTGCAACCTCGTCAAATGTCTGTTCTTCCATTCTCTCCCAAGGATGGCGAGCAGCAAATGCTGAAAGTGGTCCAAGCGGCGCGATCACTCGACTAGCTTCATTAACTAAAGCCTTTATGTCAGTCACTTTGGAAGCATTTTTTTGTTCATTTACTTGTTTAAGTAATGTGGATGTCATGCTCACGACCGATAACCTCCTTCTGACAGATATTGTTTAAGATAACTCGGATGACTTTCTGTAGACTTTGCCTGACCTTCTCCTAACTTCACTAACCAAAGATAGAGCACGGCGAACAAAGCTGAAGAAGGATAGCGAGCGGCAAGTGTCCCCATTACACTAGCGAGTATTAATAGACAAACGACTATGAGAACGAGCGGCATTGGCAATTGGACACCTTGGTAGACAGCAGTATGCAACCAATCCTTAAATAGGCTGTGTATAAGAAAGTAAACGATGACTGATCCGCCTAGAAAGAAAAGACCGACCGCTCGATCAATTCTTCCTCTGCTAAATGCAATGAGCGTTGTCCAGGAAAATGATAGTGACCAGCCTAAAACAAAAGCATTAACGAACTGGTATGCCCCGCCAGAAACCAGCATCCAGTAAGCACCCCCAGCAAGCAAACCCAAGACATAGCCGGTTAAGACCCATAAAGAGGAGGGCTTTTGACTAACTTGAGAGGCTCCCTCACGCCGAGGCAGAGCCGAACCAGCCTGTAAAAAAAGAGTAGCCTTGAACAATCCATGCAATACAAGATGAATAATGGCTGCCAAATAAGCACCTAATGCACATTGAATAAGCATAAAGCCCATTTGCGAAATGGTGGAACCAACCAGCTGACGCTTGTAGTCAACCTGGACTAAACTTATCCCAATACCAACTATTACAGAAATGCTTGAGAGAATAAGAAGAAAGAGTTGAGCTATATCCCCATTGAATAACGGTGAAAATCGCGTTAGGATCATTCCGCCTGCATTTACTATTCCAGCATGCATAATTGCAGAAACCGGTGTAGGAGCAACAACGGATTCAATTAGCCAATTTTGGAATGGCCATTGGGCCGCGGGAATAATGACGCCTAAAACCAAGAGTAAATTGATACCTGTTTTTTCCCACGAATCCATGTGAGTTAAATGGTCATTGCTTAAGACTGAGGATAAGTTCCAGCTCCCTGTAATTTGGAACAGCCAGATAGTAGCCGCTAGAATAGCTAGCCAGCTAATGGCGAATACACGGCCAGAGCGTCTTGCTGCGGTTCTCGTTACCTTCCATTCTCTATTTAGGCCGATTAATATGGTTAACCCTGCGAGAGTGATTCCCCAGCAACCGACCAGCAAGCGAAGATCATCACTTAACCAAGCAACGGAGGCAGCACCGGCGATGAATGTGAAAAGGGCAAAGTATTTTCGATAAGAGCCGTCCCCTAGCAGATACCTTACAGAGAAACGCTGGATGACGATCCCGATCATAAGAACAAAAAACGCCATAAACCAAGCTAAGAAATCCAAGTGTAAAAGACCGACATGGTCATTTCCTTTGATATTCAAAAGAGCGGCTAATGAGACGAAAGCAGGTAATGAAATGATGCCTATATGAACACGAACATACCCTAAAGGCACCCGTTTATGTAAGAATACTAATCCGCTCAGCCCAGATAACAACAGCGCCGCAAAGAACAAGGTAAGTATGACCGGTATGCTAGCTGAAACCATATAATTCCTCCTATCCATATTGACCGAATGAACACTGCATAAGTAAGCCTGTTTTGAAATAAAAAAACCGACAACCAATATCAGTGGTGTGAACCACTGATATTGAGCTGTCGGTTTATTTTTAACTGGCTGATATAGCCCTTTAAAAATCTCCCTTTTCGCTTATATGTACTGAAAATTATAATGTTTTCTCTAAGTTATTAAATAGCTTAAACACCATGACTCGTTCCCCTGTACGAGTGCTTAAATCAGTGTGAAAGCTCTTTACTTCTTCACCAGTTATGGATAAAATCATTTTCTTTAAATCATCCAAACCGCATTCAACTAACTCAGAACGAGTGCTTTTGATAGACAGCATGCCTTCTTTCGATTGAGATACTGCATACTCAGCTGGTGTTAGAATGCCTTGCAGATAAATAATGATTGAGTCACGCAAAATATCTGTTTTAACGGAAACAGACCCGCGCCCTAGGAAATCCTTTTCCCACTGAGTAATCGCTTTGCTTATTTCTGATTCCATGAACCCCTTTTTTTTTTGCATTTCAATGTCCCCCTATACAAAAAAATCGGCATATTCCCAGACTAATCCCTTTAGTCAAGAAATATACCGATTTACCTTATTCTATGCTTCTTTCTCTAAAAAGCACTTTTTCATCCTATCAATTTCTCCATTAATAGCATGCTAAAGCCTTTCTGTAGAGTAAGAAGGTAAATAACATCACTCGGTTATTAATCTAATAATAATTTAGTTTAAAATATTCATCTTGTCAATAAGTAAACTTTGTGAAAATTCGCAGAGGCTTCCATAACTAAGTTGTTTTTCAACCATATAATCCTTTAATAAAGGCTTTTTTCCGTCTCTTCCCTGTACATCTATCCCTTCCCTAAGCTATTCTTTCTTAAAGCCATATTTTCACCAAAATAAGAAAGGAGTGCCTTCTTTGTTTTATAAATTAACGAAAGAGCAGCACGAACAGATGATTGAGGAGATCCAGTACTTTTTCTCCAGCGAGCGGGACGAGGAATTATCAGAATTTGCAGCGGAAAGGGTGCTGGCGTTCATTAAAGAATCCATCGCTCCCCACTTTTATAACATGGCGGTTTCAGATGCCAAGATCGTCATTGAACAGCAAATGATGTCCATGGAGGAAGAAATTCTAACGTTAGAGCGGCCGATAAAGCGATGAATAGTTCAAGAGAGTGAGGATTATTCACTCTCTGCAGGTCCTTAATCATTCTTCTCTGCCTAGATAGATCCATCTGCTAATGAAGCAGGAAGCACACTTACCTTTTTTCTTCTTTTCTTACTTTCTTCTTTTATTCTTTTATTCTAAAGATTTTTCGCTTTTTAGAAGAAAGCATGTTTTCTTTTAAAGAACTTTAGTTGTTTCCTTTAATTTTTTTGCTGCCTTTTCCTCCGGACAAAAAAGATCTCGTTGCTGCCGAAAGGTCTTGGCTGGCCGGAGAATAATCACCCTGCATCCTGCTTTCAGGCCTTGCTTGCTAGCTTACTAGTTTGTTTGGTCAAACAAACGGATAGAATCCCTTTTATCCCATTGAACAAAGTTGGTGTCTGTTTTTAGGAAGATCTGTCGAAAGCCTTTCAAAAAGCCTCCAAATTCCGTATATTTTTGCTATTGGACTTGCTGTCTGCGAAAATGAAATAGGAGAGAATGATAAATGGAAATGCAGGAAAGCTGTTATGAGCTGTTAAATCAAATTAATAACTTGCGTAAGAAAATGATAGTAGCAGGGTTATCTAAGGGCCTTGGCCATGCGGACACATTAAAATACAGCCAAGAACTCGACAAGCTCATTTTTCGACACCAGACTGGGTGTTAAATTACTCGTTTAATAAAGAACTTGGAACTTTCCGGGCTTGTTGATTCCATACCCTTCACCCATCTCTGCAAATTGTAAGACTCTTATGTAGAACAATGATCTTCTCAACTGATATCAAAAGAAAAGCCAGCTTCTTAAAAAGAAAAATATATTTCTTTATCTCTTCATTTTTAAAAAATTTTTTATCGAAGAGAAAAGCACACGGCTGTGGACAGCTAAAACGACACAACTGTCTGCCGACAAGCATATAAATTCCAGGCTCATCGACAAGTGAATAAGCCTGGAATTTTTAGTGCTTACCTCCCTTTTAAAAAAGCACACTTAACACCAAGCGTGTGAATCAGGGAAGTATAGCATGACTACCGATGTCTATTATTCTTCCCGCACTAAGAAGGATTGATACATATAAAACCCTATTTTTTGCTTGAATATCCTTTAAAGCAAGAAAAGAAGGGAAATATTATTCTTCTTTTCTTCTAAAAAATATTTCCTATTATGTTTGCAAAAAAAAACACACGCTTGATCTCAAGCGTGCAAAGTAGGGAAAAGGGGAGTATTACAGAACTATCGTTGTCCATATTCTTCCCGATTTTCGAAAGTTTATACCTCTTAACTTTTAAAATTTTTTCTATCATTATACTGAATATAAACAATTAAAAGGGAGTGCAAAAATGAATAGTGACAAAAAGGATAACCTAAACATCTATAAATGGTTAGCACTCATTTCTCTCACACTCATTCCGTTCGCTGCCGGTATCGGTATTCTGTTCGACCTCAACAGTGACCCCATGCAACTTCTTATCATGGCGGCGGGCTTCTTGTCGCTGAGCTGGATCAACTGGTCAAGGTATAAAGAAAAAGGAAAATAGGCTTTCAATAAAAAGGCTTCATACCTTCGTTCATGCTGGAAAGTCGTCATAGCGTACATTTTTTATTTATTTCTTTTTTTCTTCTTTTCTTTTAAAGATGCTCTTAAACATATAAAAAAAGCACGCTTGAAATCAAGCGTGCAAGATAGGGAAAAGGGAGTGTTACAGAACGATGGTTATTTATTATTCTTCCCGATTTAAGAAAAATTATACCTGCTAGTCTAATAAATTTTTTGTGAGAAGAACATCAAATGCCGCGCAATCTAAGGAAAACAATAACGGAAGACTGAAACTTAAATCAGTGAAAATCAACTAGGTTTTAACTTTTTAATGTTCGCTTATACTCTTCCTATTTTCAGCATGTAGTTCAACACAACACGCAGCCCTGGATATCGCTATAAAAGCTGAACTCATCCAATCAATCCACTCTATTTAAGATAAACCGGATAAGGGCAGCAGGGGCCCCTGTACAGGCTGCAGGGATTCCGCCCCCTATTCTTCCTTTCATCTTTTCTTTTTAACTTCTAATAAACTTTTCTTCTTTAATAATGCATAGAAAAGCACGCTTGAAATCAAGCGTGCGAGCTAGGGGACAGGGAAATGTTATGTCTATGCTTAGAAATCGTTCTCTTTCTCTTATACAACTAATCATTGTAACCTGCTTCTCATTTATAAAGTCGTTAAGAACATAGAAATTTGAGGGATGTAAGTGATGATCATTAAGTCTAAAACCATGATGAGAATAAATGGGGTGACAGCTCGCACTAGCTTATCATATGAAACATCAGCAATCCCTTTAACGATAAATAAATCTAAACCAACCGGTGGAGTAATGAGACCGATTGATAAGTTAACCACCATTACAACTCCAAAGAATACTGGATCTATTCCTACACTCATAGCTACAGGTAGAAGTAGAGGTGTCAAAATAGTTATTGCGGCGGATGCATTAAGGAAGCAGCCGGCAATAAAGAAAACAATGTTAAACATGAAAAGTATAGCGTATGGATGCTGGGAAATCCCTGTCACTAGAGCAGCAAGCTGTTGAGGAATCTGCTCAGCCGTTAATAACCATCCAAAGAGATTAGCAGCCGCTATGATGAACACAACCATTGCTGTCATCTTTGCTGCATTTAGAAATGTATGCGGGACATCTTTCCAATGCATATCTTTGTAAATAAACTTGCTTATTACAAAGGCATAGGCAGCTGCGACGGCGCCTGCTTCAGTTGGTGTAAAAATCCCGCCGCGGATCCCGAAGATAATGATCAAGGGCAAGATGAGTGCGAGTATTCCTTCAATAAATGCTTTCCTGAACGAGACGAACTCAAACTTTCCTTTTTCTTCTGAATAGTTATGTTTCTTGGTTACCCAATAATTGACTAGCATAATAGAGAACCCGATAAGAATCCCAGGAATAATGCCTGCTGTAAACAGGTCACCGATAGAAACGCCTGCAGTCACCCCATAAACAATCATTGGAATGGAGGGAGGGATAACGACAGCAATAGTACCTGCGCTGGCTACAGTAGCAGCTGCAAACCCTTTGTCGTAGCCTTTTTTATCCATCATAGGGATCATCATTTTTCCTACTGCTGCTGTATCAGCTGCTCCTGAACCAGATATGCCAGCAAAAAACATACTGGTCAATGTAGACACCTGTGCAAGGCCTGAGCGAATCCATCCCACAGTGGCAAAAGCGAAACCAGCAATCCGTTGTCCCATACTACCTGCCATCATAAATTCACCAGCTAGCATAAAGAAAGGAATGGCTAGAAGTGGAAATGAGTCAACAGAGGTTAGCAGCCTTTGAGGTACTACCTCTAAAGGCACGTAATAAACACTTGCAAGAAATCCTGCTATAGAAGCCCATATAAGTGAAATAGCGATTGGTACGCCTATGATCATAAGCAAAAACAGAACTGCAAGGACGGCAATTGCTACACTCATTTTAATCTCCCTCCTTATCCTATATTGGTGTTATCTGTAATTACTTTCTCTCCAGTATTTTCATCTTCTGCTTGCCGTTTTTTAGAAACCAAAGTAATAAAATGAGTAACAGAGTGCACAAAACATACCGTAAAGCCTATTAGAATAGCTCCGTAAATCCATGTCATATTAAGCCCCAAAGATGGTGAGATTTGCTGACTAGTAATCTCTAGAATTTTAAACCCGTACACCATTAAGAATACAAATAACGCAGAATTTATAACTTCAATTAACGCAGCTACTCTGTTCTTCCACTTCTCAGGCAGGTAATTCATAACTAGCTCTACTCGTGCATGCCCCTGGCTCTTATAGACCATCCCTATACCCAGGAAAACTATCCAAACAAATAAATAGCGTATTAGCTCCTCGATCCATGTAAAGTTAAACACACTAAAATCTATCATAGGAAGGGCTTCCTTCATAAAAGAACTTTGGAGGATAAAACGTGAAAAGACTTGATAGACTGTCCCAATAAAAGCCAGTGCAAACAGGAGGATAATAACAAAGCGGCTTACTTTATCAATCTTGTCGCTTAATTTATGGAGAAATGGATTCATTTTTCTCCTCCTTTACTTCAGATTTTTTATTTCCTCAATTAAGTCCTTGCCGATAGATTCTTCAAATTCTTTATATACAGGTTCAACTGCCTTTCTAAATGAGTCTAAATCGGGATTTTCTTCGATTTCAATGTCACTAGTTCTTAATTGTTCTAATAACTTCTTCTCTTCTGCTTTTGCGAGTTCTCTCTGATATTGAATTGCTTCTTTTGAGGATTCTTCTATCACTTTTTGAAGATCTGGAGGCAAAGTGTCGAAGGTCGTCTTACTAGTGATAAATATAGCAGCATCATAATTATGTGCAGATAAAGTTAAATACTTTTGCACTTCATGCAGCTTATTCAAGTAAATTTGCGCAAGAGGATTTTCCTGTCCATCAACTACCTTCTGTTCTAGAGCGGTATACAGCTCCCCAAAAGGAATAGGAACAGGTGTGGATTCTAAAGCATTGATAAAAGAAATATATGGAGGTGACTCCTGAACCCGAAGCTTTAATCTTGCAGCATCGTCGCTATTCTTAATTGGATTTTTATTATTAGTGAAATGCCGCCAGCCATTCTCCATGTAGCCTAAATTCAGTAAGCCTTTGTTTTCTAGTCCACTGGCAATCTCTTTGCCAATTTCTCCATCTAATACTCGAAAGGCATGTTCTCTGCTTTCAAATAAGTAAGGCAGGTTAAGAACATTAAATTTTGGTGCGAAGTTCGTTACGGGAGCAACCGAACCAATATGAAAATGAATAGAGCCAATCTGTGCACCTTCTATTTGGTCCCTGCCGTTTCCTAACTGACTGCTTGGAAAGATGTCAATCTGGATTCTTCCATTTGACTCTTTTTCAACCAACTCTTTAAACCTTAATGCTCCCTTATGATAAGGATGCGTTTCAGTTTGCAGATGCCCTAATCTTAAAACATATTCTGCTTTTGGACCTGCTTTGGCTTCCCCAGTCGTCCCAGTATTGGAACATCCACTTAAAATAACGAGGAAGGTGACAATCAAGTAGGCAAAATACTTCTTCATTCAACAAAACCTCCTTTTCATGTAAACCCTTACATTTCTAATTTCATAGCAATACAGTTATCTAAAAAGAGCAAGGAATTACAAATGGGTAAAGCGTTCATCTTAGTTGAAAGGCAACTTCATTACTTCTAGAACCTAGATTACTTTCTACGTTGCAGAGTGATAACCCTCTAATTTTGAGATTATTCGTGTTGTTCACTTTTAACTGGATCATTTGTCCGCCTTTCATACACTGATAAATAAAGCATTACTTGTCTCCCTCTTTTATTTTGTCCTTCCTGAAATATCCCCGCCTACACTCTTTATCGCCGACATCCCCCTTCATTTACTTAGTGGTTTAATGACCCAACCACCTATAAATAAGTAAAACACACACCAAATCTCATTGCAATAAGTTTATTAAATATTTAATAAATTCTGTCAATTTTATTGATTAGTTATCTGAAAAGTGTTTTAATGAAATAAATTGGTTGGGTCACCAAACCAATTTATTTCATTATCAGTAAAGGAGGTTTAATAATGGGTAATCTGAGTTCAATAGAAAAAAAAGCGAAACCTGAGACTGTCCAAGTCATATCATCTAAAAATCTAGACACCCCGAAAGAGCAAAAGAGAGGATTTATTCGCGGCATTTTATTAACAATGACACTGGCTTTAGTTGCTGGTGTTGTTGCACAACTTCCTTTCTTTTCTGTTATGGGCGTTATGATCATTTCCATCATTCTCGGAATGCTTTGGAAAAGTGTAATGTCCCTCCCTTCTGACTCTGCGCCAGGTATAACATTTAGCAGCAAAACGCTGTTGCGAGCGGGAATTATCTTAATGGGTCTGAGGCTTAATTTCGAACAAATTATTTCTGCTGGCTTTTCTATCATTCTGATTGATGTTATAGTTATCCTTTTTACACTAACTCTCATGATATATATGGGTCGCGTTCTTTCGATCGACAAACATTTATCAGCACTTATAGCCGTTGGTACAGCTATCTGTGGGGCAGCTGCTATAGTTGCAGTAGCTCCATTGATTGGTGCTAAAAAAGAATTAACCGCCATTTCAGTAGCCTTCATTGCAATTATGGGAACGGTCGTGACCATCGCTTACACATTTCTCTATCCAGTCTTAGGACTAACCCCTCATGAATACGGCCTATTAACTGGGGCTACTTTACATGAACTGGCACATGTCATTGCTGCCGCTGCACCTGGCGGTATTGAGAGCGGTGATACGGCACTCCTAGTAAAATTAGGGCGTGTAGCCCTTTTAATCCCTGTTGCTGTTATTCTTGGGGTTCTATACAAACCTTCCTCTCACCAAAAAAACTTCAACAATAAAAATTTTAAGAAAAGGCTAAGCGAGCTGCCAGTCCCATGGTTTATTTTCGGTTTCTTAGCGATGTGCCTCATAAACACTATAGGCTTTTTGCCAAACATGATTACCCAGATGTTTATTGCTTTGAGTGTCTTCTTATTATCTATGGCCATGGCAGGATTAGGGCTCAGTGTGAACTTCTCGGATTTCAAGAAATTGAGCAATAGAGTCATACTTACAGGTGTTACAGGGGCTCTCGCTTTAGTCTTTTTAGGCTGGCTAATAACACAGTTTTAGTAAGGGCGATAAGTAAGTTTCTAAATTTCGGCCTAATTCTGCAATATTCATTATTAATTGCTAAGCCTCATGACTCATGATTTAATTAAGCTAAGGTTGAGCCACTGAAAAGGTTACTAATCATTTTTCGCTATTTAAAGAGATTAGAAAATAGGGGGTGAACTTGTATGCAGTTTAATAGAAAAGGTGTCTCAGAACAGGTTGCAGACAATATCAAGCAAAAGATACAAGCGGGTGCATACAAAGTAGGAGAGAAAATACCTGGTGAAAGGGAAATGGCCATGGAGCTCTCTGTCAGCCGAAATACTGTCAGAGAGGCTTATAAAATACTGGAAGCTTATGGCTACTTAACCGTTAAGCACGGGACAGGTGTATTTATTGCCTCTCCGGAAGAGCAGATACAAAAGATGACAGAGGCTTTTTTTGTTTCCTCAGACCATATTAAAGACTTCTTTGCTGTTCGAAAGATTTTAGAAGAATGGACTGTTAAATGGGTGATCGAGAACTCTGACCATGCACAGTTCGATGAACTAGCCAATATTATTGAAAAATCGAAAGAAGTGGCACAAGGAAACTGCAACTTCACTCAGCTTGCAGAACTTGACCATGAATTTCATATGACTCTCGCTAATCAATCTCAAAATACGGTATTGATAAGAATTATGAATTTTTTAATTGACTTGCTTTCGGAAGTCCGCATGCAAACGGCACAAATTCCAGGAAGGGCTGCACAATCGGTTCAAGAACATGCCAAAATTTTAGAGGCTATCAAGCAAAGGGATGTTTTATTGGCTCAGCGGTACATGCGAGAACATTTAGAAAGTGTTGAAAGCTCAATCACTGAAAACAAACTAACAAATAAATAAAAGAATGAAGGCCGTCTGCTAAGAACAGTTTGCAAAACCACTCTCAACAGACGGCCTTAATTCTTGCATCATCTTTTTAATATTTGCTCCCTAGGAAATTCGACATTTAGTTCCTCTCCCATTTTGATCAATTCTTGTACCACATTTTCGGACAACTGAACGCCTTCTTCCAGCCGTGCCAGCTCATCTTTCTTCCTTCTCTCCCCAGGATAGCGTATTTCATTTACTCCGGGTACTTTAGGTACCGTCTTCATTTCCTTTAATAAGCCTTGTATGGAGTGATAAAAAACTTCTAAATTCATGAATTTCTTAATATCCATTAAAATAAAAAAGTGCCCCACATTTGCTTTTTCTGTTTCTTCCTCATTATATATATTTTTAACATGTGGGCCGAACGAAGCACCTGAAAGCACACCGGTTAATAACTCTACTGCTAACGCTAGGGCAGATCCCTTAGCACCGCCTAATGGTAAAACAGAGCCTTCTAATGCCGCATGTGGATCATTAGTTGGACGTCCTTCTCTATCAATTGCCCACCCATCTGGTATTTGCTGGCCTTGCTTGGCTGCTAAAATAATCTTTCCCCGTGCAACTACACTGGTAGATAAATCTATAATGACAGGGGTGTTATCTCCAGTCGGAAACCCAAAAGCAATCGGGTTCGTGCCAAAGAATGCACTTTTTCCTCCCCAAGGTGCAATCCCAGAAGGAGAATTCGTAAATCCTATACACACAAGGTCTTGTTCGCATGCCAGTTGGCAAAAGTAGGATGCCGCCCCAAAGTGATTACTGTTCCTAATGGCAATGGCAGCTACACCTGAGTGTTTAGCTATTTCTATTCCTTTTACAATAGAGTAATAACTAACAATGTGGCCAAGTCCATTATCCCCATCTACTATAAGTACAGAATCACTTTTTTGGTCCAATTGGATATTCGGGATAACGTTTATGCGTTTATCCATAAACCGCTTTATATAGACAGGCAACCGGCTAATCCCGTGGCTATCTGTGCCCTCCAAATTTGCTTTAATTAATGATTCAGACACTATTTTCGCATTCTCCTTAGGCATCCCTACCTTCTCTAATACTCCCCGGCAAAAGCTCTTCAAATCTGTCTCTGTATAGCTATACACTCTGCACGCTCCTTTGAATAACATTAGTTTTCCGTAGTAAAAAGATTCTCCCTACACAAGAATGAGTAGGGAGAATTCTCTTAAGCACTTCGATATAGTTTTGTCATGACAAATTCGCGGTGACCTAACGCTTCTGCGCTTGTTAAACGCCCATTTACCGTCCGTCCAATCATTTCCATCAGCTTGTCTCCCGCCTCTTCAAGAGTGATTTGGCGAGAAAGTAATCCCTGTACATCTACATCAATATGTTCACTCATCGTTCCTGCAGTGAGCGGGTTAGCCGTGATCTTCACTACTGGCTCTATCGGATTCCCAATAATGTTTCCTTGCCCTGTTGGGAATAAATGAAGCACTGCTCCGCCTGCTGCCATTAATGTAATACATTCGGCGGCTGCAGAAGAAGTGTCCATGAAATAAAGGCCATTTCCATTCTCGGGTTTTTCAGCTGGGTCCAACACACCTATGACTTCTTTCGTTCCTGTTTTGGCTATGTTACCCAGCGCTTTTTCTTCTATCGTTGATAACCCGCCTGCAATATTACCTTGCGTAGGCTGTGAGCCAAGGAGATCTACTCCTTTTGATTCGATCTCACCCACGTAGTTGTTATAAACGGCCATGAACTTTTCTTTCAACTCAGGTGTGGCCATTCTCTCACGAATGAGATGTTCCCCGCCTGTAAGCTCTGATGTCTCTCCAAAGAAGACAGTTGCCCCTGCTTCAACTAAGCGATCCACAGCTTGTGAAACAGTCGGACATGAACCTAAGCCTGTTGTTGTATCTGACTCTCCACATTTAATACTGACTGTTAACTCACTGAGCTCGATAGGTTCTCTCTGAAGCTCAGTAGCCCATTGTACATATTCTTTTGCTTTCCAAGAAGCTTTACGAATTGTTTCTAAGTCTCCATTTCCTTCAATAGAGAAATAAGAAACCGGCTTTCCAGTCTCAGCAATACCTTCAGCAATCTTCTTAGACCAGTTTTCTTCAATCCCAATGACAACAACAGCTGCCACGTTAGGGTTTGAACCGGTACCAATCATTGTTCTAAAGTGAAGGTCTAAATCTGGTCCATACTGCAGTCTCCCATAAGCGTGAGGAAGTGCTAGCGTGCCTTGCACTTGTTTTGCTACCGCTTCACAGGCTGCGTTTGAAATATCATCCACTGGTAAAATGATTACATGGTTTCTAATACCTACTTTTCCATTTTCTCTGCGGTATCCAAAAAGTTTTTGTTCCATCCTTACCACCTCGCCGTTTTAATATTGTGAGTATGAACATAATCTCCGACTTCCCATGCTTCTGTTGTTACGCCTACTTTCACTCCATATTTCAGTACTGGTGCCCCTTCTTCTAAGTTAACCAGTGAGATTTTATGTCCTAGCGGGATCTCTCCTCGTGAAACTACTTCAATTTCCGTATTATCGTCCATATAGATGCCTACAACTCGTTCTCCCTTCTCAATTGGAGAGGTTGCTACTCCGACATGGTCCCCCTTGTGGTGAATTAAAAACTTGTGTGTACTGACCTTCGTTGTTTCACCGGACTTTGTAAGGACATCAGTCTGTCTGGCATTACTCATAATAAAGCCCCCTATCATTGTATGGTTGAGTGACCCAACCAATTTGTTATATTCTTATATAACCACTAAATTAATCGACTGTCAATAACTTTTATTAAATATTCTGAATAATTCATCAATATTAATATCACTAATCTTTAAACCGTACATAAAGAAACGCCACCATTTAAAGACTTAGCGACTTCCTGCGCTACCAACAAAGAGGTCCTAACCTGCGACTCCTCTGTCAGTCCCGCTATGTGAGGCGTAAGTGTAATATTTTCGCAGCCCAATAACTGATTGTCTGGAGCTATCGGCTCTTGCTCTAAAACATCTAAAAATGCTCCAGCGATTTCACCTGCTTGCACAGCCTCTAATAAAGCTTCTTCATCAATAATCCCTCCCCTTGAAGAATTAATAATATAAGATCCAGGTTTCATCAATTGTAGTTCTACCTTTGATATTAAGTGCCGGGTATCGTTTGTTAAGGGAACATGCAAGGAGATGTAATCAGACGCCTTTAACAGGTCTTTCAAATCCGTTTTCAGGCCGACCCTTATTTCTGATACTACGTAGTCATAATCTGTTACAAACGGATCATATCCGATCACCTGCATGCCAAATGCCGAAGCTCTGCTGGCAACACGCCGGGATATTTCCCCTAAACCAACTAACCCTAGAGTCCTTCCATAAAGTTCCCCACCAGTAAATTTTGCTCTGTCCCAATTGCCATTGCGGATATCTAAGTTAGCCAAATGAAGGGGTCTTTTTGTACTTAGTAAGGCCGTCATGACATACTCAGCTACTGAAGTAGCGTTTGCATGACGTGCAAAGATTACCTTTACTCCTTTTTCTTTAGCTTCTTGAAGTGAAATATTATCCAGTCCCACCCCTAGCCTTCCAATAACTTTCAGCTTTGTACCTCTGTCTAGCAGCTCCTGATCTACTCTAGTTTGATTTCTTACAATGATAGCGTCATACTCTGCTGCTCTTTCCAATAGTTCTTCTCGCTTATTCCATAAGTTTTGATCGTAGTATACTTTAAAACCGTGGGATTGCAGTTCTTGAATACCTTCTTTCCACATAATTTCAGTGATTAATATCTTCATAAGCTCATCTCCTCCACTAATTACTTTGTAATCAGAATTGTACATTCTTTTAAAAAGCCTCTTCACATCGTTATAAACCGTTACACTTTTCTTATCTTCAAGCTTGGTCATGTGACCCAACCAATTTATACAACAATGATAAATTATTCAAATTATTCAGTCAAATTTAACATATATTCTGTTTATATTGAATTATTGAAAATGGCCGACAGTAATCTTTTTATCTTCTTTTCTTTTAATAAATATTTATTTGTAATGAGGCACAAAAAAGCACGCTTGAAAACAAGCGTGCAAGATAGGGGAGTATCACATGACTGTTATGTCTATCATTCTGTCCACCTAGAGCATGATCTATACGTAGGGATACAGAATGTTAAAATAAAAAGCTATCCAAAAAAGCTTTTTCGGATAGCTTGACCGATCATCTCTTTAGGTACAGAGGGGAGTACCAGGAGGATGATTCTATTAATATTTATCGTGACCGCCTACATAGTGGGCACCAATAATGATTAACAAAATAAACAGCACAACTAGGAGTGCAAAGCCGCTTCCGCCGCCGTAACTATATCCGCAGCCCATCCTTGTCACCTCCTTATTAAAGCTAAGGGAAGTTTGATGCTGTAGGTTATGTATGGACATACCTTTTCGACTAAACACTTGTCCCGTCTTTTTTTACCTTTTGCCGTTTGCCGTTTCGCACAAGAAATATTTTATTCTTTATTTCTTCTTTTATTTATTTATTTTTAAAAATATTTACTCACTAATCAATAGAATCAAACAGCTTGAAGATAAGGTATATCTCCCTTTTATGAAAAATAAAAAGGCTATCGAGGGAGAATCTCAATAGCCTTGGCGGATGATGATGCGCGGTATAAAGAGGAGGTTCAGAGAGGCAGCTGAGTTCCTATTAGTACTTACCGGAACCAGCATAGCAAGCACCGATGATGATCAACAAGATAAACAGCACGACAAGCAGCGCAAAGCCGCTCCCGGATCCGTATCCACAACCGTAACCCATATCATTCACCTCCTCGCGAAAACTCCAAAATAGTCCTGGCGCTATAATGTATGTATGGAGAAGCATGCTTGGCTAGACAATTGTCCCGTATTTATATTTTTTTAACTTTATTTCTTCTTTACTTTTTTTCTTTATTAATTTTAAAAAATATTTATTCTTTTTTAAGGTCAAAAAAACCACGCTTGAGACCAAGCGTGAAAGATAGGGAATTATGGGAATGTTTATGCTACTGCATGTATTATTCTTTCCAGCAGGCCGTCATTTTATGCATCAGGTTCTTACCTTTTTATAGTACGCTCTTACTATGATGGAAAAAGTGCTTTTCAATGAAGGCCAGCTTTCTATATGTTTAAGCCAATTCGTATTATAACTTAATAGTTATGATACGAATGGAAGAGAACTTGAATAAAACGCTCATTTCTAATTTAGCATTAAAGCAGTTGAGTGAAGGGGAGAATGTATGAATACCACCTTGCTTCAAAATATCATTTCTCTATGTGCATTTGCGGTCCTTATTGTTTCAATACAATTAGACAATTATTTACTTATCGGTTTATGGATGCTTATTTCTGTCTTCTTATTTGCTGCGTTTGATCGATCGGCAAAATCGTTTGTTGTTACTAACCTGTTATTCGGAGTCGGCTTCTTTGCTTATTTATATGTAACCGACCATTGGATAGCTTCTTTTCATTCGAAGGAATGGCATGTATTTCTTAACAGGCTATCACTGATTTTTATCCTCATCCCGTTACTCGTTTCTTCTTTTCTTTTCAAAGTCCCTTATAGATCATATTTCAAAAAGACGCAATGGAAGGAGCGAATCTACTTTCCATTTATTTGGTCAGGCTTTCATTGGACAACAGTTCGAACCTTTCTCTTTATAGCATTAGCAATTAACATTGTCGCCTTCTTACCAATAATGGCCCTGAATGGCTGGACATTCATTAAAGAAGTATGGGTCTTGGCACTTATCTTCTCCATCACAAATGGAATACTTGAAGAGATCATTTGGAGAGGCGCTCTTTTAGGTCAATTTTCGGCTCAGCTAGGTGAGAAATGGGGGGTGATCGTAACGAGCCTAGGATTTGGACTGCAGCATTACCACCTTGGGATGCCTTGGCTGCTGTGCATCGCTCTTTCTTTAGGAGGGGTGTTCTATGGGGGCGTTACTGTTAAATCTAAAAGCATTCTTCCTTCAACGATCTGGCACATCGCTTTAAATGTTCTTATGGTTCTTAGCGGCTTGCTGTTAAATTGATATTCAGAAGAGATAGTACAGGGCATTCGCCCATTCATCGATCTGTTATCTGAAACTCAACGGTGATTCAAACAGTCGGCGGCAAAAGCTAAGATGGCATCTCCTGTACTTAAAGATCCCGAAAAAGCTGATCCCTCCCGACAAGGAATCAGCTTTTCGTGTGTTGCCCCTCTGCTACTGTCCCTGTTTCCTTTTTGTTTTCAAGAACGCCAGGGTGAGAAGAAAAAGAGGAATAACTATCTGAAACGGAATGTGAAGAAACACCGGGACGAGCTGTAAGCCCTCCTGAAGATGCTCAGCAAAATTACTGGCGATGGTCACAGATAATATTAATATAACCAGTCCAATAGGATAAGCTAGGCGGGACGGGTTTTCGATTTGAAACAAGTTGGCCGTCCCTGTGACTACAGCGTATAACAAAATGCTGATTTTAAAAAAACCTGCAACCACTAACGTGAGCATAAAGAAAATGTCCAGCCGCTCCAAAAACTCTGCCACTTGAATCATTTGTATCGTCGTAAGGAGAGGAAATTGCGAACGGCTGGTTAGGCTGACTCCAAGAACACTGATATTTATAGCCATGACCGACGCAAGAATCACCCCGCTTAGTCCGATTGCAAGTAATCCTATCTTCCTGGCTTTAAAGGGATGATTTAAATAAGGTAGAAGCATTGCGAAGACGACCGTTTCCCCAAATGGAAAATACAAAGTTTCCGTCAGTGTCACCTTTAAGACGGAGGAGATTCTCTCTTCCAGCACAGGTTTCAAATTGCTTGGGTCGATTAAACCCGAAACCAGCACTAGAATAAATCCGGCGACGGCGACAACAACGATCAGCACAAACAACAATTCTCCTGACCTTGCCAGCACCTCCACCCCTTTATGGACCGTGTAGACAACCACGATGACCAGCAAAGCGTTAATGATAAATAAAGGCGTGTCAGGGTAGGCGAAAGTGACCAGCATCACGCCAAAATCGCGCATAATCCTTGCTGCAATATAAGCGAAATACAGTAAATAGAAAAAGGCAAGGATCCGCCCAAGCGTTTTACCAATTATTTTTTGTACATACTCTGTGGGCAGTATATCAGGATAAAAACGAAAGAGACGGTCATACATAAGAAATATTCCCCCTCCTCCTATCATTCCAAGGAGAATGGCGAGCCAGGCATCCTGTTTAGCGCCAATCGCAAGAGGGAGAATTAAAGCACTTCCTAATTCAAACAGCAGCACAAGAACAAAGAGCTGATAGGCGCTAATTTTCGCCTTCTCCATGGCCGGATCACTTCCTTTGTTTAACGATTTTCTTCTGTTTGAGAAAGGAACGATTTGTTTCGCAAGCCGGACCGCCGCACAAAGGCATCTACCTTGACCTCTACTTGTAATTCTGGAAAATGGCGATCGTCCCATTCTGCCTTCAATGTTTCCCACGCGTCTGGGTCTAAACGCCGGACTGCTTCTCCAAAACCGAAAACATCAGATTTGTATTCCTTCGCTTCTTGAACAGCCTGTTCTATCTCTTTCTTTATTTCTTCTTCCGCTCCCTTTTCGATCTCTAAAAATACATGCGGATCTGTTAAATCAATGGGTACGATCACTTCACCAATGTCCCCTTCAGCCCGCACCTCAACCGTGATGATCGGCTGGCCATCCTGCATTCTGGCGGAGATATTCGTTTTTTGACGCATCACTTGATAAGAGATTGCCCCTTTTTCTTCCTTCCAATTGATGGTTACATTGGTTCTTTTGATTCTATCCAGAATCCATACACTGCCCTTAGCAGCTTCTCCATGTATCCAGCCAATAAGCTTTCCTTCTTTAAAAACCGCAAGTCCGTTAGTCTGAATGGTTGCTGCGGGAGCCGTTTGCTGAATGCTTTCCATTTTCTTTGCCTCGTCATGATCTCCAATTAAGTGAAAACCGGTGATAAGCGGCTCTTTTCCAGAGGAAGTAAGGGCATTAATAACCTCTTTAATATTGACATTCAGGTGCTCTCCCCAGCTTTCTTCTGTAAACTTTAATGTTTTAATGATTTTGCTCGAAGGAATTTTATCAATGGGCGTCAATGCCTTCATAATATCGCCAGCCTTTACGCCATGGGCAATGATTACAGTTGTAGTGACCCGGAATTCAGGATCACGGTCCATGGCATCAAGAATTTTGGTAATCCCTTCTTCTCGCGCCAGCTGCTCATCAATGACCACTAAATTGGTATGTGCATAATACAGCCTTCTTGATACTTTAGTTGATAATTCCCTGCTGGCCTCTATAATATTATCGCCAGTGGCAGAATACACGCTGACAGGGGGGCCCTGGCCGCTGCCCCCGCCCTGCTGTCCCTCCGCCACGTTTCCCGGGTTAACAACCTGAATTGTGCCAACATACTTGCCTTCTTCATTCTTTTCAATGCCCAAGCCGGCGACAAGCGCAAGATCCGTCAGCTCTTTTTTGCTCCAGCAGCCTGAAAGCAGCACAGCTCCCAGCAGGAAAATAAAGAAGAGACGTTTATTCATTTGAATCACCTTTTTCATTCGAACGGCTGACCATTTCACGATTCATAGGCGGCCGCGGTTTCTGACGGCTCCCTTCTCGGACCGTATTTTCCCCGCTGATCAATCGAGGGCGCTGCCAGAAGGCCCACCATGGTGCTCTTATAATGGTGTCGCTATTATTGACGAGCGTGAACGGGGCAAGCGGTGACATGTAAGGAACCCCGAATGAACGCAGGCTGCAAAGGTGGACGGTAAGCATAATAATTCCCAGGATAATCCCGTAAAAGCCGAATGTAGCAGCGGCTACCATAAATAAAAAGCGAATGAGCCGGGCGGAAATCGCAACGGAATAAGAGGGAGTAGCAAAGCTGGCAATCGCTGTAATGGAAACTATAATGACCATAGCGGGCGAAACAATTCCCGCCTGGACGGCTGCTTGTCCGATGACAATGGCACCGACAATCGAAATGGCCGAGCCTACCGCCCTTGGCATTCGAATCCCCGCTTCCCTTAAAATTTCGAAGGTGATTTCCATCAGGAGCGCTTCAATGAAGGATGGAAAAGGCACTGCTTCTCTCTGGGCAGCGACCGTAATGAGCAGCTGGGTCGGAATCATCTCCTGGTGGAAGGTGGTCGCTGCAACATAGGCCGCGGGGGCGATAAGAGAGATAAAGAAGATAAGAATCCGCAAAAAGCGGAGGGCTGTCGCAAGATCAAAGCGGGTATAATAATCTTCCACCGATTGAAAAAACTGGATAAAAACAGCCGGGGCAAGCAATACAAACGGAGTCCCGTCGACAAAAATGGCCACTCTGCCCTCCATAAGGTTCCCAGCCACGGCATCTGGCCTTTCCGTGTGATAGAGGGTTGGGAAGGTCGTGAAGGTTTGATCCTCAATTAATTGTTCCACGTACCCCGACTCAAGAATGCTGTCTACATTAATCTGTTTGAGTCGTCTGCGAACCTCCTTGACAACCTTCTCATTTGCCACGTCGTTTATATACATAATGGCCACCTCTGTTTTCGTCGTTTGGCCAATCTTCATGGGCTCAACCCACAAACTCGGATTTCTAATACGTCTGCGCACAAGAGAAATATTCGTTCGGATGTCCTCTGTGAAGCCGTCTCTCGGACCGCGTACGACTACCTGGCTGCTTGGCTCTTCAATGGCCCGCTTTTCTCCGCCTCTCGTATCGATGATTAGCACTTCTGCCGTTCCATCAATGAAAATCAGCGCTTCACCTGCCATTAAGGAGGAAAATAATTGATCCCACTCACGCCCCGTTACTACGTCGCCAAAGGGCACCGCCTTTTTCTTTAAGAGGCCTAATGGTTCTTGCTGGGTGACTTTTTCCTGTAAATTCTGATTTTTCATGAGGGACTCGATTAAAAAGTCTTTAATCGATTGGTCATCTACCATCCCCTCTATGTAAACAATCGCCGTTCGAACGCTGTCATTCAATCCCATGCTTAACTCGCGGATAATGACATCCGGACTGTTCCCTGTTTTCTCTTTAATGATCTCAAGATTTATAGATAAGGAAGCATCGATTGTATTTAGCCAGTCGATTTCAGGGTGACGTTTATCATTAAGGCCATTTGCCTTTTTCTTTTGTCTTTTCTTAAAAAAGCCAAGCATTTTCCTGTACCTTCCAATGTTTTTATTATCAGTTTTATCCAATTGGAAATGTGTTCATACACGACAGATTTTCTCATACAGATGTTCTGTAAAGGGAAGGATAAGCTAAAAGGAGGGTAAGAATGAAGATCCTCGGTATTACAGCACTCATCCTATTGCCTTTAATGGCTTTTTCTTTTTGGATGGATTACCTGCAAGGATTCAACCTGCAAACCTCTATTCAGAACATCACTAGTGCGTTTCGTGTAATGGATATAATGGAAATGGTCGTTATGAGTGCTTTTCTTCTCATCTTGCTGATCCAATTATTGTACTCCTGGTACCAAGAAAAGAAAGGAAATTCGAAGGTTCGTAAAGCTCATTAGACAGGCGGCTCTTACACAAAAAAGCCGATTTCCTGTTCAAGGAAGTCGGCCTTTTCTTTTTAGTTAATGGATATTACGTTTCTTAAAGCTGCCGCCCCGAACCTCTGCGACGTCATAGACCGTCACAAAGGCGCTGTCATCAATTTCGTGGATAATTTCTTTCATTTTACTGTCTTCCAGACGATTAATCACGCAAGTAATTTCTTTAAATTGTTCATGAGAATAACTGCCCTGCACAAGATTATAAGTGGCACTGCGGCCTAAGCGATCACGGATGGTTTCTACCATGAGCTCGGGCTCACTAGTAATAATTTTAAACGTTTTCGAGCCGCTTAATCCTTCTTCTACAATATGAATTACTTTAGAAGCGATGAAATAAGCGATGGCGGACAAGATCGCCCCTTTGAGGCCAAAGACAGTGGAGACAACAATGAAGACGAATAAGTTTAAAAATAAGATCAAATCACTTGTCCCGAACGGCAATTTGCGCGAAAGCAGCACAGCCAGCATATCAATGCCATCTAGCGCCCCGCCATTCCGCAAGGCTAATCCCATCCCGAAACCGATAATAATGCCGCCAACCACCGTCACTAACAGCGTATCTCCTTCAATAATGGTGGGCACATGGTGCATAAGCATCGTACCAGCAGCCAGAGAAGCAATCCCGATTACCGAATAAATCGCAAAGCTTTTGCCAATTTGCTTGTATCCTAAGAAGACGAACGGAATATTCAATATAGCAATCAGAAGACCGAGAGGCAGGCCAACCCATTGCGAACCAACGATGCTCAGACCTGTCACACCCCCGTCTGACACGTTATTCGGGATTAATACAGATTCGAGCCCGTAGGCCGTAATAAAGCCTCCAATGATCACTAGTACTATTCGTAACAGCCTCATCAGCCGTTTAGGTTTTTGTTTATTGGTTGTGCTCATTTTTCGTTTCCTCATTTCGAACAGTTTTTCTCTTTGACGCATGTTCCGACTATGTACATCCCTATGTTTTGCCCATTCTCTCCCCCTTTTCAGCTCCCCCTATATTCATGCCACATGTTTAGGCGACATCCTGCGTGTGACAGGAGTGCAAGGTCCTAGTTTACCGCCCATTCCTAAAAGGGCAAAAAAAGCGACTCTTCGCTATCGAAGAATCGCCCTCGCCCATTCAAGAACTATTCTTTCTTAATTCTACCATATAACCAATAAATCCCGCAAAACCGCCAACAGCAAGTACGGCAGGAACGAAAGATGAATCTGCAACCGGGTTCAACAAACGATACACACCGAATGAAAACAACATAAGACTGCTGATAAGCCCGATGATGATTCGGATGTTCCTCTTCACCTCCAACGCCTCCTGTCTGTATATTGGTTTACCGCAAGCGGACAATATAGCTTATTTTATGTACCATTCGAGGGTATTTTTATATAAGACTTTCTCCGCCTGCGTCTCTTCCAGTGTGTTCATGATCATATCTACATCAGATAGTTGGAACGGCCTCTCCGCTCTTGTCGACGGCAAATCAGTCCCAAACATCAAAGCATCCGGGTTAACTGCGTAGATCGACCGGATCGCTTTGGCAGGATCAAAGTCGAGGCGTCCAAAGCCTGTCGCTTTCACCCTCACCCCTTGTGCTGCTAAGGATAGTACGTTCTTTAAGCCGGCCTTGGACAGGCCAAGGTGATCGATCGATACTGCCGGCAGCTTTTCCACTGTTGCGGTGATTTCAGGCAGCTGTTTGGAATCAATGTACAGCTCTGTGTGCCAGTTGACGAGCTCATGGACCCGTTTGGCAAAGTACTCCATTTCGTTGATGATCTCTAGTCCTCCCCGGTTAATATTAAACCGCAGGGCTCTTACTCCTGACTCATTTAGCTTAATAATGTCTTCATCTGAGGTGTCGGGGGGCAGCTGCGTCACTCCCACAAAGTTTTCACCGAGTGTCTTGATCGCGTCGATTAAATATGACTGGTCAAAGCCCTGAAAGGAACCTGACACAATGACTCCGCCTGCTACTTTTAGCTGATCTATGCTCTTTAAATAATCGGCACAGGAAAAATAATCCGGAAGATAGCCCTGATTCGGGATCAATGGAAACCGCTGATCGATAATATGCAAGTGTGCGTCAAAAATCTTCATGCCTTTTCCCTCCCACTTTTCTGAGCTATTTCGTCCGATTCATACACGTGCACACCAGAGCAATCACCCTGGGCTGTTAGACACATGGCTCGTGCAACCGCAGTTGCCTCGATAGGCCGATACTTCCGCAAGGGTCCAGAAAAAAGCGGCAATAACTTGCTGGATAGGGCACCGCCAAACCGCTCACCCAGCCGAAACTCCTCCCGGTCACCAAGAAGAAGAGACGGCCGAAAAATATGCAAGGCGGGAAGACCCAGCTCCCCAAGTGCCTCTTCGACCTCCCCCTTGACCCGTGAATAGAACATACGGGATAACGCATTCGCCCCCATTGACGAGATGATTAAAAACTGTTTTGCCCCTTGTTCCTTCGTCATCCGTCCCAGGGTGAGCGGATACACATAGTCTACCTGGCGGAACGCTTCCTGAGTGCCTGCTTTTTTAATCGTTGTACCTAGCGCACAGAACACATCCGCTCCCGCCAGGTCTAACTCGGTTTTCTCCAGCTCATCAAAATGGAGGATCTTCTCCTGCAGCTTTGAGTGTGTAAGTCCCGTAGACCGCCGTACAATCAGTATAACTTCCGTATATGCGGGTTCCTTTAACAGCAACCGGACAAGCTCTCTCCCGACCAAACCGGTCGCCCCTGCTACAACCGCCTTTCGCTTCATTGCTAACGCCCCTTTTCGCTCTTGATAACCAAAAGCATAACAGGAGCAGAGCGATCCATCCAATAATTTTTGTATAAATGTAGGGGAGCGATTCTCGTTTAACTAACTGACCTGACACTTTTAATACGATAGTTTCATGAATGAAAACAAATAAAGCGATGCCTTGTTAAAGCACCGCTCCTCTACCTCAAAGAACAGACCGTGTTAATCATAATCGTTTTCTTGTTCTACCTTTAAAATTTGCCCTGACTTTGCAAGAATCTCAACCTCGATTATTCTGTTATCTGACGTTAGAATAAAAACTTCATAAACCAATACACCGTTTTCTAAATCCATATCTATATGTTGAATTTGCCCAGGCACACGATTAAGGGCAATTTCTTGAGCCTGCTGCTTAGTAATTCTTTGTCTATACATTTGCCTTGGATTTCCGTGGTAATAATTTTCGTACATTCAAATTCCACCTCTCTAAATGCATTCACTCATTTATCAATATGTGTTAAACAAATGGAAGGTGCGAGGTGAAAACCAGCTTCTTTAAACATCGGCGGGTAATGGCCTCAAATTATTATGATAAGGTATTAAAGAAGAAGGATAGATAAAGATGAACAGTGAATAATCTATAGATGAATACAGTAAGAGAAGGACCTTGCGCTGAAATAAAAAACAATAAAATCATTAAAAATTTCTCACAAATATTCTTGTGCAGTCTTCTTTTTTCAAGATAAATGGATTCTAAAGGCAAGCTTTATTGATTGAAAATAAAAAAAGAAGCAACCAGCTTCTGATCGCTTCCTTCTTCTATTCAGCAGCTCACGAAGCCAGCTGCTTATGTATGCTTGGGATAAATCTGTGAAGTAATTTCTTTCATCTTTCTCCATACCGGCCCCGCCTACGCCAAGTATGATGATGACCACGCATGTCATCCAACCTGTCTTTATTATATATGGAAACGCTTTCAATTTTCAAATACTTTCGTCATACAAGTTTCGACAAACATATTGCTGCCGGGGTAGTGAATTAGTTGTTTTTTCGTTCTTTTCTTTTTTTCTTGTTTTATTTTTTTCCTTATAAGAATAAAGATTTTATTACTCTTTTCTTTAGTTAAAGAAATGTTCCTCTATATTCAATGACCAATAAGGCTCCGCTATTGCAGTCTTACTATTAGAACTCTCCTAATTGCTCGGGCCGGCTCTACCGCTCCGTAATTTAATTCATAACATTAGCTAAAACAATAAATTTTAAAGAAAAATTTATTAGATGAAAAAAATAAAAGAAGAAATATTGTTTTCATCATCACAAAAAGGAGGCCCGGGCTTCTCCCAGACCTCCTTCTTATAATGGACGCTCCTTGAACCTTATCCTGCGCATTCCTTGCAGAAATAGCAGAGAGTCGTTTATCTATATCACGAGTTTAGCACCAATGACCTTTGCCATGGCCGTACCCGCCGCCATAGCCGCCACCACCGAAGCCACCGCCGCACACATAAGCAGCTCCTACGATGATGAGCAGGATGAAGAGTACTACGATCAGCGCAAAGCCTGATCCGTATCCACCGCCGCATTCGTATCCTTTTTCACTCATGAGTTGCACCACCTTTATATTGTGATTTTACATTGTATAGAAATGAAGCCGAAATGGGGTGGGCATTCGTCACGACCTTTCCATTTTTTATAATCTTTTTTTAGATTCAGGAAGGAAGCAACCTTCAAAAGGCTTTTCCATCCTTCACTAAATTCTCTAAAAGAATGCAAAAAACATGCAGGTTTATCCAAGCTTGTTGTAGAATAAAGAAGCGAAGAAAAGAAGAAAACAATGTTCGAAGAAAGGAAGGCGCGAATATTGGCAATTACAATTACGATGGGCATCCAAAAAGGGGGATGCGGTAAGTCAACGACGACAGGCATTCTTTCATACTTATTGCAGGAAGATGGCTACCGTGTATTGGCGGTTGATATGGATAGCCAAGGAAACTTAACGGAGCTGTTGAGCGGTCAGCCCGCAAATGACTTCATGGGAAAATCTGTATTGGAAGCCATGCAGCACGGCAGCGTAAGAAGTTACACGGTCCCGATTAGCGAAAATTTGGACCTGCTGCCGGCTAACAACTTTCTAGCTACACTGCCGCGTTGGATTTATACGGGCAAGACATATCAAGGGGAAAGCATTCCAGCCGGGGGAAACCCTGTAGGCATACTCGACCGGGCATTGGAGGAAGTGCGGAATGATTATGATTTCATCGTCATTGATACACCGCCATCCTTATCTGAACAAACCACAAATGCCCTATGTGCCAGTGAATATGTGGTCGTGATGTTTGAATGCTCGAATTGGAGCTATTCTGCGATTCCGAATTTCATGGATTCCGTTTCAAGTGCGAATGAGTTAGGAAGCCGCGATACTCAGGTCCTTGGTATTTTAAGAACCATGAACGATGTACGGCGCAGTGATGCAAAAGCATTTAACGAGCTGATTGCAGAAGACTATCCGGAGGAAGTGTTCGATACTATCATCACACGGAAAGCTCCGATCGGCCGGCTGTCTCTCTATGGGTTTAATGAAAATGCTGAATTGAAACACGCGTTAGAGCAATACAGAAATTTTTATAAGGAGCTGATTGAACGTGTCAAAGGTCAATGACATCAAGAACAGAAAACGCCAGCAAAAGACGATCTCGCCGACACAGGCCCTGGCTCAATCTTTTGAGGAAAACAATATTACTTCTAACGAAGAAAAGAAGAAAACCACTAATGAAGAAAACAAACCAAAAAGAAGACGTGTCTCCTTCGACCTTCGGGCAGATCTGCATAAAGAGTTAAAGATGCAGGCGACTATTCAGGAGAAGAAAATTTATATGCTGATTGAAGAAGCATTGGAGAAGTATTTGGAGGAAGTAAAAAAATGAGCTTTTGCAAGAAAAGCCTTGAGGAACTCTAACAATTTTCATCATTAGTTATATAGCATGAAAGAGCCGCCCCCTTCGTCTAAACTTAAGGATCGGCTCTTTCAATTTTTAATAACAGGAGAAGAAACCTCCGCTTTGCGCAAAGAAAATTATGGAGTACTTAGAGCTAGCCAAGAGAAACTTCATCTGCCTCTCGTGGGTGATGGGGCAGCGGTAACAGCTGAAAGACTGAATAAAAACCCGGACGCTGAACCTCAAAAAGCCCAGACCCATTGCGGCCTAGGCTCATAATGCATATTTACATTTTTATATCATATGCTTTTATCTTGTTGTATAAGGTAACGCGGGAGATTCCTAGTTTTTTAGCTGCGGCGCTTTTATTCCCATAAGTTTCAGTAAGAGCCTCCTCGATTCTTTCCTTTTCTAACAGGGCTTTCTCTTGGAGAAGCCCTTCACTCTCTGCTTCGTTCGGGAGCTCCCTTTTTATGTCCGCCGGAAAAATAGGAGCGATGTCTCCAGCAGTTATAGTTGCCTTATCAGTGAATATAATCATTCTTTCAACGACATTTTTGAGTTCTCTAATATTCCCAGGCCATTGATAGTCCATGAACATTTGCAGAGCACTCTCTGAAAGAGCTGGTTCTTCTTTCTGATATTTTATAGCGTATTCTTCTATAAAGCTCTTGACTAAGATCGGAATGTCTTCAATCCGCTCTCGTAGTGAAGGGATTTTCAATGTCACTACGTTTAGCCGATAATATAAATCCTCACGAAACGTTCCTTGTTCAACCATTTCCTTTAGGTCACTGTTAGTGGCTGCAACAACCCGAATATCCACCTTTATAGATTTACTTCCACCGACTCGGTATACCTCTCTTTCTTGCAATACCCTTAGCAATTTCACTTGCATATCAAGAGGCAGCATGCCGATTTCATCTAAAAACAACGTTCCCCCGTCTGCCATCTCTACTTTTCCTGCTTTTCCATCCTTATACGCACCTGTAAAGGAACCTTTTTCGTAGCCGAAAAACTCACTTTCAAATAGCGCTTCAGGAATAGCCCCGCAGTTAATCGGGATGAAAGGTTGATCCTTTCTTAAACTAGCTTCATGAATACCTTGTGAAAACAGCTCTTTACCAACACCGCTTTCTCCCTGAATCAAAACTGTCGCATCCGTTTTAGCCACCTTCAAGGCCAATTCTTTCGTTTGCCGTATAGCTATACTATTTCCTTTAATCTCGGATAAAGGGCCGACTTGTCCTTGCAAGTTGTATTGCTGCTTTAATTTCTGCAACTGCGTTGTTGTCAGCGTCAGCTTCTCATTCAATTTCACCACATTTGTAATGTCCTGGTCTATAGAGATGGCCCCGATCAACTTCCCTTCCTCATCAAAAATAGGAGCTGAACTGATCAGTACATGTTTATCTGGACGAGGCTGATGATAAGCATTGAAAACTGGCTTTTTCGTTTCTAGTATTTCTAATACCTTTAAATCTTCTTTTTTAAAGAAGTCACTAATCCTCTTATTTTTAATTTCTTTCAGCGGGATACTATAGATTACCTCGGCCTGCTTGCTCCAATACTCCACTTCTCCGGATGAATTGACTATAGTGACCGCGTCTGGGCTCATTTCAATTAATGTTCTTAAATAATGCTTTGAATGTTCAAGTGGGATATTGCTCATTATGCAGACCTCCTGGTGTAAAGTTGTAAAGCACTTGTTCATTCTTAGTTTACAGTTTTGTAAACTTATTAAACAATTCTATTTTACTTAATAACAAAAATAATAGCAATCCACTGAATATAGGCAATTATCAAGTTGGCACGATAATTGCTTATATGACTATATAAACGTTTATACGTATTTTGTGGGAGGTTGCGAACAGATGGTAGAACTAAGAGACTTCATTGAGACAATCGATGCACACGCAATGGGAGAGGCCGCTAGAATCGTAGTTGGAGGTACTCCAAAGATTCAAGGCCGGACCATGATGGAGAAGAAACAGTACGTGCAGGCTGAGATGGATAACATCCGCAAGCTTCTTATGCATGAACCGAGAGGGCATTTAAACATGTTTGGGGCCATTTTAACTGAACCCTGCCAGCCAGAGTGCGATCTTGGCGTATTGTTTATGGACAGTGGCGGTTACCTGAATATGTGCGGTCACGGAACCATTGCTTCTATTACAGTAGCTATTAATACCGGACTTATTGCAAAAAAAGATAAAGTTTTGCTGGACACGCCTTCTGGAGTAGTTGAATGTTATGTCACATATGAGAATTCGAAGGTAAAAGAAGTTTCCTTTATAAATGTACCTGCCTTCCTATTTGAGAAGGATATTAAAATACTAGTAGAAAATGCAGGCTGGATCACAGTAGACATCGCTTTTGGAGGAAGCTTCTTTGCCATAGCTGATGCCAAGCAGTTTGGTCTTAACCTCGATATTGAGGAGCAGGACAAAATAGTCGATCTTGGCCTAGCTATTAGAGAAGCTGCGAATCAACAGTTAGTTATCCATCATCCTGAAATTCCTGAAATAAACAAAGTCGACCTTGTGGAATTTAGTTTACAATTAGGAGACAAACATTATAAAAATACTGTAGTGTTTGGAGATGGACAAGTCGATCGTTCCCCTTGCGGAACAGGAACATGCGCAAAGCTTTCAACACTGAACCTAAAGCCGGGTGAGCAAATCATACAGGAAAGTATTATTGGCTCCCAGTTTAAAGGAACAGTCATTGATTATACGAAAGTAAAAAATTATGAGGCTATCATCCCGAAAATTACTGGCTCTGCATGGATCACCGGGTTCCACAAATTTTCATTGGAAGCTACGGATCCTTATACAGAAGGGTTTTTATTGAAATAGGATGAGGCTATCAGGAAAGGGGACCACTTGCTGTTTTGACAAAGGGAGGAGGAATGGCCAAATTCGCTATTCCGCCCTCAATAATTAAAAAACGGGAAGTCAATATCTAACTGAAAGCGTTATCTTCATTAAAAAATGAAGGAGATTTCCAGCTCAACAAGGAAAGGGGAAAACATAATGGAAAACAAATTGCCATTTTCACAAATACTTGCCATCGGTTTAATGCTCTTCGCTATGTTTTTAGGTGCAGGAAACGTGATCTTTGCGCCAATGGTAGGTCAACAGGCCGGATCAAATACATGGATTGCGATGGGTGGATTTTTAATAACAGGGGTTGGACTAGTTTTACTTGCTATTATTGCACTAACCCGCGGCGGAGGAACGATTGAAAAATTGGCTGAAAGAGTTCATCCTATTTTTGCTATCGTATTCTCAATCTTACTATTTTTAACTCTTGGACCTATCTACGTGATCCCGCGGACCACATCTGTTGTATACGAAATCGCTATTAACCCATTAACAGGAGCTTCAGCGAATACAAGCCTTTATCTGCTTATTTTTTCAACCTTATTTATTGCTCTAACGATCTTGCTCTCCTGGAATACAACAAAGTTTGTGGACCGATTAGGGAAAGTGATCACACCAATTTTCGTAATATTACTAATTGCGTTAATTGGAAAATCAATCATTACACCAATGGGAAGCATTGGACAGCCTCAAACGGAATACTTAAATGGCGCTTTCTTAAAAGGATTTACCCAAGGCTACTATACGATGGATGTGCTTGCAGCTTTCGTATTTGGCGGTATTTTCATTAAATCTATTAGTTCATTAGGAATCAAATCTGAAAAAGCCGTATCAAGCTTATTTATTAAAGCTGGTATGATTACTATTATTGGATTAATCGCTCTTCAAGTTTCTATGGCTTGGATCGGCGCCTCAAGCGTAGAGTCTATTGGATTTAAAGCCAATGGAGGAGAAGTCCTAGCGCAAAGCGCCATCACATTATTCGGTGAATATGGGATCTATATGATCGGAACCGTTATCTTCTTAACAGGGATTACAACTAACGTAGCTTGTTTAGCAGCTGTATCCGAGTATTTTGAGAAAATTATTCCTTCTGTTTCTTATAAGAAATGGTTAATTGTCTTCTCTATCCTGGGACTCGTTATTACTAATTTTGGCTTGAACACCATCTTAACTCTAGCCTCTCCGGTTCTATTGCTGCTTTATCCTTTAGCTATTGCCCTAATTGGTTTAATTTTTGCAAATAACTTGTTCAATGGCCACCGGTCCGTTTATATCGGGACGATCATTGGAACTGGAATTGTAGCGATCCTCGATGCCATCAAAGAAGCGGGCATTGCACCAGAAGCCATTAATAATGTCTTTGGTTTCATCCCATTATTCGAAAATGGCGCTGGCTGGATCGCTACCGGTTTAATAGGCTTCTTTATCGGGTTAATCATCGCCAAATCAAGAAAAGAGCCTTCTACGCTGATTACTATGACTGGCCAAGAGATACGTAAAGCCCAGTAAAAGCTGGACGTTTTCTCCGTCAGTTCAATAAGAGAAGCAAACCTAACACGATAGCTTGCATAAACAGCAAAATGGGTCCGCATTCGAATAACCATGCGGGCTCCTTTTTTTGTTTCGTTCTATTTATTTTTAATTCATTCGTTTCTAGTTTGAGCTGCTATTAATGGCTAAAGTAAGACATACAAGTACACAGAGTTTGGCTTTAACAGATAAATATGTAATTCACATGTTGATCTGTTTCTGTATGAATTCGTTCTTTTAAGCTAGCTTATAAGGGCTTTGTGAGCCACTTATGGTCTCTCAGTCACTTGTAGATTACATATAACTATTCAAAAGGGAGACGGTAAAGAAGGACAGATGTGCAGCAAGTATCCACCGAAAGATTTCATTGTATACGGCACGCTCCGTTTACTTCCTTATAGAAAAACCTAATCTACTAACATGTGCTCTTTTTTTAAGTTGAATTATATTAGAAAAGCCAACCAGTTTTTCCTGGTTGGCTTTATCATTGTCTTTTCCTGAGAAGCTTTATATTTTCAGCACTTATTATGCTGAGCGATTTGCCGTCGGTTATCCCCGGTTCATGAGGCATTTGTAGGCCACAAATAAAACGGCGTCAGCCTTTTTGCTTTGATTTCTTCAGCCACTGTACTATCTTTGAGTCATTCTTTTTATTTCTTCGCTTGGTTTGCTTATTTTCGAATCGCTTCAACGTGTTATAGCCAATACCAATTTCCTTGGCAGCCTTGGCCATAGAGATACCGCGGCGTTCTCGTTCTTCAATTACCATTTCGGCCGTCAATGATTCTTCCGTTAATGAAGAAGTTGCCGGTTTTTTCGGTTCTGGCGGTATCGGGGACGGGTGTTCCACCTCAGGAGCATTCTTAAGAAGCTCCAGCTGTTCGTTACGAGGCTGCTGGGACATTTCTTGTACGATGACGGGCTGATTTAGTGATTCAATCATCTCATTGATCGTAGAGGAATCCACTTGATGCTGATCCTGCAGGATAGCCAGCTTCCGTTTGTTTTTTTCAATCATTTCAGCCGAGGGAAGGATAGAGACTTTCAAACTGTAGAAATAAGACAGCCAGCCTTTGCGGCCAAATACACTGGAATCGACCGGCTCCATGAAGCGCCAGTCCTTTACAATTCCCTTACTCACCAGCTCGTCCAATGCTTTCACAAAGCGGTCGTACATATCGAGCCCTCGCATCCGGGCTGGGAAATCCATCTCTTTTACAAGTGTTTTCACCGTAAAGGGCTGGGTCAGGGTATTTTTGGATAAGCGGATAAACCACTGCATCGCCAGGTAACGGGACAGCCGCTTCTCTGGACGCTGCCGCACAGGATGAAACTCCAGCGCGCTTAGATCAATAATCCCCAACCGTTTATTCTCATTTAGAAAAGAAGTTAATAAAGAGGTGGGCTTGATCTGACAAGCGTAGATGCCTAAAAATTGATCTTGTTCATCATATGCCGCCCGTACCTTTCCAACCTCAAACATTCTTTGAAAGTCTCTGTATTTATACTTTTTGCTTTCCTTTAAGTCATTCTCATCGACTTCAATGACTTCTCCCTCTTTGAGTGAAATCCAAATGTTTGAAAGAGCTTTAACCCTCGACATAATATTAAAACGATCTCTTTCTCTTACTTCCAAGCTGCTGTTAGGGTCTACAACGTTGCTTCTTAGTTTCAGAGCATCATTGGAGTGAAAATATAAATAACCGTCCGCGTCCTTTGGTGCAAAGAGAAACAAGAAGCAAATGATATCAAAAATGTCCGCCGTCAATTCATCCATGGCACTGAAAGCTGTCCGCAATTTATCCCAATACTCTTGTTCTTCATCTGTGAAAGGCATATCCATCCCTCCCGCTACATTCACACGTGCTAATCCATGGACGTTGCCGCGGGAATCCTTAATCTCTGCCTGGTAGATATCTTCTGCCTCATCAGCTGAAACGAAGGCCTTTGGCTGTGTTACGATGTTTCTGACTAAATGAAACTGGTAATCCATACTGGAGACAAGCTGTCTATCTTCCTTTGCCATTTGTACGGTTGCTTCATTTACGCTTAAATGGACATCGAGCGCAAAATCCTCAGAAATATGGTCCAGCACTTCCTCAAGCAGCTGTTGGGAGTGAGCCTGAAAAGCAAGCCGGATATTCTCCTGAGTAATCTTTTTATTGGCTAATAAAGAGCGTACTTGATCACAAAGCCTGTCAAAGCTTGTATACGCCGGCTGATCATCAATGGTTTGGTTAATTTGGCTGGTCACATACCGTTGCCATTCTCCGATAATATAGTCATTAGAGAAATACTTCTGCACTTCCTCCAAAACGGCAAGCTTAAAAAAGTCCTCGCTCAGTGCAAGCTTATCCGGGTTAATATATTCTGTCATGCTATCTCTCCCCAAGTCGTTCTATCTTCTATACTCCCATTATGACAGCAGCCGCAACAAAATGGCAACTTGCCGTTTTCCTGATTTTCGTGCCATTTTGCCAATTTCCCGTCCTACCCGTGCAGCTTTCTTGCCATTGTGAATGATTCCCCGTCTTATCCGTGCACTTTTTGCATGATATCCTTCCTCAGATGGCAAAAAAGAGACGTTTTATTTTATGTATCTATATGCTTTGCCACTTCTTCGTCCTACCTGTACACCTTTTTTGGTTATACTGCTCACCTTCCATTCCAAGCGTACGCCATTTCGTCCTACCCAGGCACCTTTCTTTCCACTTTCCACTTTTTCTGGTCCTACGTGTACACTTTTTTAATGGTTTTTACCATATTTTGTAATTAAATCCCCCTAATTTACAATTATATACATTTCTACCTCGTCCTACCTGTTCGTTTTTATTGTTAATTTTTTACTTATTATTAGGTATAAAGATTCATTTTTTTCGCAAAAACAGCTGTTTTCTTGCCATTTTCCGTCCTACCCGTGCATTATCCTTGCCATTTTCCGTTTTTTACTGCTTTTTTCCGTCCTACCCGTGCACTTTTTTTTGCCACTTTTTTCGGAAGTCCGTCCTACCCGTGCACTATTCTGGAAAAGGTAATTTTTAACAACGTTGATATACCAAGGCTCGTGAGCACTTTTGAGACTTTTTATTTCCAGTTCAAGTTTGCCATTTTAAGAAGGCGCTCGTCCTACCCGTGCATTAAAAAAAAATTTAGAAACTCTCTGAGCCCTTGTCCCGCTTGGGCTCAGGGGCTCTTCAAATTTGCCACTTTTTCTCTTAGAGGGAGGCCTTTTCAAAAAAGGCGTCGTGTATAATAAATATACTTATATAAAAAGGCAGGAAAGGAGGGTGTGAAAATGGCAAAATGGCGCAAACAAAGTAAACGGCAGCTCGTGAAAATGGATGGCTTTCGCTTTCCACATCTGCTGCTAGAAGATCTTCGTACTTTTCAAGAAGAAAGTAAGAAACAGGTGCCAGCGAGTGCATATGCCGTCCTGTTGGCTGTATTGAAACAAATCCATATCGAAAAGAACAGCCAAGGCAAAGTCCAGGAGTTTAATCTATCATTCTGGAGCAAAAAACTGCACGTGGCTTATTCAACGATGCATGCTGGCCGCAAGTTTTTAGAAGAGCACGGATTTCTTTACGAAGAAATCCTGCCAAACGGCTTGCCTGTGTGGGTACTAGCCAATTATCAGGCATATACGACTCCTGAGTTGAGCAAGGGCCATGAATTGAATTATTTCATCGTTCCGCACACCCTCCTGGATACAACGATTGTGGCAGAATTTGTGCGTACATCCAACCCAGAGGCGTTTGAACTGGTATTTTCCCTATTCAATCAGTTCCGCCATGGGGTCGCGAAGCTTGATCATAAAAAGGAAGTATCTGCACTCGAGCAATCACGGACAATGAAGACATTGAAAGAAAAGCTGAAGAAGCGCTCTAAAAGCGTAAGAGAGGTGCTGGCTATTCTCCAGCCGCTCTTTGATATTGAATACACAGGTGTGCAAGTGCGCGGCCGCCAACTATGGATACGGAAGGTGGTTTTTCGCTTAAAGCCGGAATGTGTAAAGGAAAATACGGATGAGTTCCACGTTGAGCCGCTTCTGGCAAAATTCCAGGAGAACACGCTGTACATACTTGATGGCTTGAAGTTACGCTACAAGCCTAGAGACTTGTTTGACATTATGCTGTCATTCAAGCAAGAAGTGCTAGACGTTGTAAAGCACTTGACTGACGACGATCAAGCTGAAGGCGGCTATACATACCGTGATGCCTGGGCGGAAACGCTCTTTTTCCGCTGTCTAGACCAATTCGAGCAGCACATCCGGACTCAACTCAGCCGGAAAGGAACCTTTTCCTTCCATACATCGATCGGTGCCTATTTCCGCACGATTTACCGGCGGGAGCTTCCTCGTGCGCTTAAAAGCATTCCATATGACAAGATGCATCAGGCGAAATACCAGGAATATCTCCAGACAGGGCAAGTCCCTGCCTTGCATCTCATTTAAGCCTTGTTTTTAAAAATTTAACGAAACAAGGCTCTTTCCTGTGCATACAAATAAAAGGGGAATGACAAATGCTTCCGTATTCGCCCTGTCATGCCCTTACCCCTTTGAGAAACGGCTCCTTTCGGGAGCCGTTTCTCTTTTTTTCTTATATCGAATATCAGCAGATTGCTTCTCTTCGTTCCTTTGTATCAAATAATTGCCTCTTTAAATCAATAAATATCAATAAATTGCTTCTGAAGTGTGGAAAGCTCAATAGATTGCCTGTTTATTAATGAATCTATCAAATACAGGCATCTTGCAATGCTTCACAAAACCAGCGACTGCAAGGGTTGAGAATATATATGACTAAAACGCTTATTATATTTGATATTTTATTTTGATTTATATTTTATAGAATTGACTATTTACTATATTTGATATTTTTTACTTCAACATGAACATCTAAAATCTATTCAATACTTATCTGTATAAAAGAATCATAGACTGGACATTCTTAAATATAAAGAAACTAATCACAACCAGTTTAACTTGAGGTTTGCTTTTAATACTTTTAAATATCTTCTCGAAAAACAAGCTATAAGATTTGTATTAAATAACTCGGGAATATATTTAAGTATAGGCAGGGATTTAACCGTTATTTTGGTCATGCATACTATTAAGCTTCTTAGTGAGGTATAGGAAATGGAAAATAATTGGGAATACCAATTGTTTAGAGAAGAAATCAAGCGGTTGGAAGAAGAACGCAAGCGCCTAGGTCCCGAGTATGAAAGGATGATAGAGGAAGAAATTGAGCTTTTGAAGCAAGCTTTAATGATGCTAGATGCCGATTCCAGCACATAATCATTAGGTACTGAGCAATTGATGTACAGCAGAGGAATAAAGGAGTCCCTTTATTAAAAAACAAGTATTGAAGCTGTGTAGAAGATAGAAAGGTACAAGGTTACTCACCTTTAGTCCAGGAATTACAATGAAGTTCATCTATTTCTAATTAGTGAAAAAGGAACAGAATCCATCTATAATGGACTCTGTTCCTTTTTGCATCATTCCCAAATGGCAGATGCCCACTCAGGGTGGTCAATAAATGGGTTGCGGTTTTTTTGATAGTTTATGTAAATCCTTTCATTCCTTTCTCGTTCAAATTGATCAACCGGATCTTCCTTATGCCATTGAAGCAAGACTGACAGATTCCCATGGTAAGGGTTGGAACCATTATTAACGAGATTATTTAACTCCAAATCAGGCTCCCCGCTGTCTCCTTCATAGCGTACGGCCATATAGAATAGCATTCGGGCGACATCTCCCTTTACACTGTCTCTTGGTTCCCAGGAGTCAGAGTCATAATAGTTTCCGTCAGCTTCTGAATGCTCTCTTCCCCCGTTATCAAAATCCAGATTGCTTCTTGAACTGTTAACACTGGCATCTGTTGGACGAAGATGATGCAGATCCGTACCCGGTCCCATGGATGTCCCAAAATCTCCGTGAGATTTGGCCCAGACGTGTTCCCGGTTCCAATCGTCAGCGTTGCCGCCATTGGTGTGCTTTCCTTGTGACCTTCCTGTATAAAGCAGGATCACATTGTTTGGATTATTAGGGTCTTCATCCGTTACACGAAGAGCTTCCCATACATTGGAATAAGACAGCTCTGTATGATCATCAATGATATGATGCAAAGCGGTTTTTAACTCTTCACCTGTCTTTCCGTAGGCAGCTTCATAGTAAGCATCAGGTGATGGCTGAGGTTCAGGCTCAGGAACTGGTGCACTGCCTCCTTGTATTTCAAAGGCCGTACCGCTTTTTAGTCCGGCATGAGCAAAGTAATCGGTAAGTGTCCCGGTTACTTTCAGCTTTTCGCCCATTAAAGAAGGATTCGAGTGTAAACCGTAAGCAGAGCGGAAGGAGGAAGGAATCTGGACATAAATCATTTCTGCTGTATTGCTCTCTGATGGATCGTCAGCTAGGGCTAGAGCATAATCATTAGGGAAATGACTTGTAATGACTGTACTTGTTGAGGTAGGCTGTCCCACGATATAACCTTCAACGGTCTTAATTGAGCCGTTTTGACTGCTGATTGCCTGTGAAACAGAATAAGGCGAAGACCATGTACCATACCCCCCAGCTGCATTGGTTATAACAAGTTGTAGCGGCTGAAGTACAAGAAAAGCAACGAGTATGAAAAAAAACAATAGCCTTTTCTTTCGATTGTAAAGCATGTACTCTCCTCCCAGCATAATTGTAGTGGTCCATTGGTTCATCAAAAATTATCCAATTTACTGCCATGTTACCTTATTATTGTTAACGTTCAGTGTTTTATTGATGGAAATAATGTAAATTTATCTAAATACCTATCTTCAATGAGAAAAGATAGATAATTAAAAACTTGTCGAAATTTTTGGTTCATTACTTGTTTGTTTTGTAAGCGTTTTCCATTATAGTAGTAATAAGTCTCGGGTCGTTGTGTTTGAAAGAACACGCTGTATACAAAAGCGAAAATAGATAGTTTTGTTGTATGAAAGGATGTCAGTTTGGTAATCCTAGTACATAAGAGAATAACTTAAAGGGGGAAGGAACGATGAAGGGAGAAAGCCAATTAACATTATCTAGTTTTGTAACTAAGGATCAATTTGATTTGCATTCGTATCTCGATCATTTATTTCATAAAGTGTACAGCCATGCTTCGGAACACTTGGAAAGCAAAGCAGTGAAATAACAGACAGAAAATGAGTGAAGAGGTTATCCTCGTACTTTTGCTTGAGCCTGAAATATTCCAGGCTCTTTTTGTAGTTCATGGGATGGCCATTTTAGGAGATTAAAAGGGAGAAAGCATATGGTGGTTTTAGCGTTTATAGCGCTGAGTATAGCCCACATGTAGAGGCCAAAGCACATGTAGACTACATAAAGATAGACACAAAAACAGACAGCAGAGAAGAGAGTCTCTGCTGCCCGGGAAATAAGGCTAGTTTTTGGAAGTAACTTTGTAGTAAGCGTATAAGGGGTCCACAAATGTGAAATCGTTAGATGTTCTGCTTTCCATAATGGTATTTCTTAATAGAGTCGTAACTGGATTTTCAGAGTGGATAATTTCTCCCCACGTACGGGCATTCGTTTGAACCTTAGCTGTTCGCGGAATTCGTTCTTCTTGATAAGCGAGAAAAGCTTTATTGTAGTTGCCATTGTGCTCTTTCAGCATATCAGCAAGGTAAGACGCATCTTCAAGCGCTTGGCAGCCGCCTTGTGCCAAATACTGAAGCATAGAATGAGCCGCGTCTCCTAAAAGCGTGATGTTTCCTTGTGTCCAGTTGTCAATCGGCAGGCGGTCAAACATGGGCCAGCGAATCTGGCGGTTAATGAAGGAAATAGCTGTTTGAACAAGTGGATGGCTTCCTGCAAAGCGTCTGTCCAGTTCTTCAGGTGTACCCCAGTCATCTGAATCTGCTTTGTAATCATAGCTTTTAAATACGACTACTTGATTATACAGCTCCCCGCGTCGCACCGGATACTGTACAAGGTGCAGATTCGGGCCGATCCACATAATCACATCCTCCATATTGGCATGAGAAATCTCTTCGATTGGAATTGTGCCGCGATAAGCTACGTACTCCGAGCAAATCGGTTCATCATCTGTGAATAGCTTGCGGATATTCGATTTTAAACCATCTGCTCCGATAAGGGCTTCTCCTTCAAATGTTTCTCCTCGTTGGTTAGTCACTATGACACCGTCTGCTGTTTCGGCCGCTGTTTGAATGATTTGATCATTCATAAGTGTAATATTGCTATTTGCAGTACAAGCATTTAACAGTGCGCGGTGCAAGTCCGAACGGTGAAGAACCGCATATGGATAACCGTATCTTTCTTTAAATTGTTCTCCAAGGTCTAAAGTGGATAGCTCTTTTCCAGTATATACATCCTTCAATACAAGACGTTTTGGAAATACGGCAACCTTCTCAATTTCCCCAAGCAGGCCAAAACGATCTAGAACAGCCATCGCATTAGGTGCAATTTGAATGCCAGCCCCAATCTCTCCAAACTGTGGTGCCTGCTCTAAAACGGTTGAAGAAATGCCGGATTCGGCTGCGGCTAAAGCTGCAGCCAGTCCGCCGATGCCGCCGCCTGAAATTAGTAGCCCGTTGTTTTCGCTCATTGTAAACACTCCTTTTAGATTTTTGAATGGGTGCAGGATTTTCTTGTGGCCGTCATCTATACGTGATTGGTTTACGGCAAAGCTGGCTTGAATTCTTCTGTCACCTCTTGGTGGCCGTTATGGCTTTCATATTCTTGCTTGCGCTCTAGGCCAAATTTCTCTAAAATCGGCAAGTCATTTGTCTGGAACAGGTAGCTGTCCTCTAAAGCTGCATGCTCATGCCATGCCCAGTTCGGTACGACGAAGAAATCACCTTTTGCCCAATCGAAACGGACACCATTGATGATTGTGTAGCCAGACCCTTCATGCACATGGTAAATAGATGCATGCGTATGACGGTGAGCTTTCCCCTGGAATCCGGCCGGAAGCTTCTGCATCCAAGCAGCGATGGTTGGACAAGCTGTTTCACCGTTGGATGGATTTATGTACTCAACTGCATAGCCATCAAACTGGTCGGATTCAAAGCGGCTTAAGCCGGCGATCGCTGCCTCTGTGCCCGCCCACTTATAGGACCCAAGGGGCGCTTTCTTTGCATAGCGGTCAGATATCGGCCGCACCATTCCGCCTTGATAGCGCTGGGCTGTATAATTATCGGGTATCTTCGGCTCCTCGATTCTATCGGGATATGGCTCGAAGAAGGTTCCGCCAAGATAGTAAATCGTCGGAATATCAAGGCAGTCCATCCAGATCATTGGCTTATCGCCAGTATGGCCGTGTCCATGCCACAGTCCATTTGGCGTTGTTAAGAAGTCGCCACGTTCCATGAAAATACGTTCACCTTGAACAATGGAGTAAGCACCTTCTCCTTCCATAACGAAACGCAGAGCATTTTGGACATGCCGGTGTGAAGGGGCGGTTTCCCCCGGCTGAATTAACTGGACGGCTGCATAGAGCGTTTGTGTCGTTGAGGCCCATCCCCAAGGCTGGCGGTAATTTAAACCAGGGTTTTGCAGATAGATAGCCCGGCGTTCTCCCCCGCGATCTGGTGTGAAAATTTGCGTCGCTTCTGTCAGCTTCTTGCTTAGCAGCTCCGCTTTCCAAAGATACGCTCGAGCATGAGGCTCAGGTGTATGTTTCATTAAGTCAGGAATCGCATTCCACAATGGACCGAGATGATACTGCTCAATGTCACGGTTGAAATCTTGAACGAGCGTGCTTTCAAAAAAAGCATTTTTTTCTGCCATGTTCTCTCCCCCCTGTTCTTCTCACTGATTATATTTAGATAAGTTTCGTTGAATTTGGTTATAATGTTTTTCCGCATGCTCTACGATTAAATGATTCACAATAAATTCAACTGGCTTGCCATCAAAACGAGGATTACGGCTTGGCGCTTTGATCGCCAGCTCGCTGTCTGTCAGTGAATGAAGCGTTTCTTCAACGACTGCTGGGATGGAAGGAAGCTGATTAAGCACTTCATCCACAGATAGGCTTTTCACATTTTCTTCCGATACGGTGCGCAGGCGTACTTCATCTTTCAAACCGCGGCCCCAAGACTGCTCAGGTCTTGACTGAATATTCTTAATTTCTTGCACCCAATAAGGGATCGCTTCTGCAACATGCGTAATAATCTGCATGATGGACCACTCGTCTTCAGACGGCTTCCACCTGATCGTCTCTTCAGGAAGCGTCTTGACTAAATTAACGATTTGATCAATGGATACACGGACAGATTCGATGGCATTCGTTTGTAATGTGTTGCTCACGATACCGGCACCTCCGCTGTGCGTTTTACTTTGTTTTCAAGTACTCCTACTCGGTCCACTTCAATTCGCACGACGTCTCCATCCTTCAAGAAGGTTTGCGGCTCGCGGGCAACTCCTACACCACCTGGCGTGCCTGTTAAAATCACATCACCCGGTTCTAGCGTCATCAAATTAGACAAGAATTCTACAAGGTATTGGACAGAGAATACGAGGTTTCCAGTGTTGGAGCGTTGGCGTTCTTCTCCGTTGACCGTTAATACAATGTCTAAGCCGGCTGGATCTGTCAGTTCGTCCGATGTCACTAACCAAGGACCCATTGGTGCACTTCCATCTACAGCTTTCCCTTGAAGCCATTGCAGCGTACGGCGCTGGAGATCACGGTACGTCACATCGTTGACAATTGTATATCCCGCTACATAGTCGAGAGCCTCCGCTTGTGACACATTGCGTGCGCGTGTTCCAATAACAAAGGCGAATTCAGCTTCGTAATCAAGCTGTTCAGAGATTGGGTGGAATGGGATATCATCTTGAGGACCAACTACAGCATTAGCAAATTTCGCAAAGATGACTGGATGAGGAGGCAGTTCCCGCTTCATCTCCAAAATATGCTCACGATAGTTGTGGCCAACGCAGATGATTTTTCCAGGAGCAGGAACAGGTGCTTCAATTTTTACTTCTTCTTCTTTAAAAACGAGCCGAACCGCGCTTTCATTTTCCAGTGCATAGGCTACAGCTTCCTTAGCTAAGCTCAGGCTTTCTGCTCCGCCTTGAAGGAAGCCGTTCATGTCTTGTGGTATGTAGGCTTCAGCAATTTGAGCGGCACGAAGTTTTCCTTCCGACACAAGCTTTGCTTCAAATGCAGCATGCAGATCAATAACTTTTCCGTCCTTTAAAGCTGCAATTCTAGATTTTCCATTATGGGTAAACGTTACAAGTTTCATCCTATCTCTCCCCTTTATAAATGATTAGTTGGCATTCCATTCTTTTAATTGGTAAATCGCTTCCTTTGGCTGATTCATTGGGTCTTTGGCTATCAATGACTGGGCTTTTTCTGCTGATTGGCATTGAAGGATGTAAGCTCCCCCCGTTTGGTCAGGAAATCCTCCCGCTAAGGTAAGGAGTTGAGAGTCTCTCAGCTCTTGAAGGTATTGACGGTGGGCAGGAATACTCTCTCCTGTAAAATCGGGTGTCCGGGTGATAAAAACAAGAAACTGTTTCATATTCGCCTTCCTCTCTAGTAACTATCTTCGTTTGTTCACTCATAGTTTAATGTGTTCACTATTTATATAAAATTTAATATATATAAAAATTTTTGTCAATATTCAGAATAAAATTTATTCTTCAGAACTTTTATTGTTAGTTAAAAACTTCTAATATATGAGAAGTGAGGCAGGGAGTAATTTTCCGTACAATTGAGATGAGCTCATCAGATTGGTGAATCTTTCAACACGTAACAAAATGATAGAAGGGGAGTGAGGGTGTGCAAAAGATTATGATTGTTGAAGACGATTCAAAAATCACAGAACTCCTAGCATCTCAGCTAACGAAATATGGTTATGAAGTAACGGGCGTGACGAACTTTCATCGTGTTATGGATGATTTTCATATCCATCAGCCAAACCTTGTGCTTTTAGATATTAATCTTCCGAGCTACGATGGTTATTATTGGTGCCGGCAGATTCGCAAGGAGTCGATTTGTCCAGTAATTTTTATTTCGGCAAGGGTTGGAGAGATGGATCAGGTGATGGCACTTGAAAATGGTGGAGATGACTTTATTACGAAGCCCTTTCATACAGAGGTCGTGATGGCTAAGATCCGAAGCCAGCTTCGTCGCGCGTACGGAGAGTACGCTAGTAAGGCGGAGGAACGAATGCTGGAAAGAGCCGGATTAAAGCTATTTCCGGAGAGGCTGGAGATGGCCTTTGAATCGAAAGTGGTCTCCTTATCGAAAAAAGAAGCGGATATTATTGAAAACCTGATGGACCGGTATCCTCGTGTCGCTGGACGCGAGGACTTACTGGAGAAGCTGTGGGATGATCAAATATACGTCGATGAAAACACACTCAACGTGAACATTACAAGAGTTAGAAAGAAGTTTCAGGAGTTGGGCATTAAAGAAGCAGTGGAAACCGTCAGAGGTGTGGGGTATCGGTTGAAGGTGTCCTGGTCAGAGGCGGAGGAAGCATGAAGCTGTTTTTAAGGGAACATATGCTGTTAATTATCATGCAGGTGCTGCAACTTGCGGTAATTTTGTCTATTTATTGGCTGGACGGCTACCATTCCATGCGTCTTGCTTTCTATGCTTTTTTCCTTGGCTTATTTTTTCTGGGCTGCTATCTGGCGTACCAGTATTACAGCCGCCGCAGGTTTTACAACCGGCTGAGCAATCCGCTGGCGTCACTGGATGAGTCTTTCCAGCGAACGGAACAGGCTCCTGTATCCGAAGCGCTTGACCGCTTGCTCATAGAGCAATACCGGCTGTACCAGAAGCAAATCCATACATTGACGTACCAGCAGGAACAGCACTTGACCTTCATGGATCAGTGGGTGCATCAGATGAAAACACCGCTATCTGTCATTGAGCTGACTGCTCAAAGCCTTGACGAGCCGGATTCCTCTAACATCCGGGAGGAGACGGAGCGAATGAAAACTGGACTTCATACGATTCTATATATGGCCCGGCTCCGCTCCATTGAACAGGACTTTCATATTAAACCAGTCGCTTTGTCAAAGATCATTCATGACGTCAATGGAGAAAATAAACGTTTTTATATTCGGAATCAAGTGTATCCACAGCTCCGGGAAGAGAGGGAAGGTATTACCGTAGAATCCGACGAAAAGTGGCTGTTTTTCATGCTTTCACAGCTCATTCACAATGCCGTCAAGTATTCGAAAGGAAAGAGCGGTCATATCGTTCTCTCTGTCTATGAACAAGATGGCGAAGCAGTGCTGGGGATAACGGACTTTGGTGTTGGTATTCCCGTATCTGATCAAAAGCGTATTTTTGATGCGTTTTATACCGGGGAAAATGGACGAGTATTTAGGGAGTCGACTGGCATGGGCCTTTACTTAACGAAGGAAGCAGCCGAACATCTTGGTCACCGGATTGAAGTGGAGTCAGCAGTCGGGGAAGGGACAACATTTCGGATCATTTTTTCTGCTGCTCAAAACCTTACATCTATGTAAGGAAAGTGAAAGAAGAATCGATCGTTCCCGTCAGGCTGCCGAGTTATACTAGTCACAGATCAAATGAATCAAGCAGAAAGGGGATCTTGTGATGTTGGATGTCAAACGGGTCAGTAAGATTTACGAGGGGAAGGTCGCTTACCGGGCGTTAACGGATATCAACTTAACGATTGAGGACGGTGAATTCGTTGGCATTATGGGGCCGTCGGGGAGCGGAAAAACAACGTTGCTGAATTTAATTGCAACGATCGACGAACCGACGACAGGGGAAGTTTTTATCAATGGCCGTAATCCCCACGAACTGAAGAAGGATGACTTAGCGAAGTTCCGCCGCCGCGAGCTCGGCTTCGTTTTTCAGGAATTCAACCTGCTTCATACATTGACAGTTGAGGAAAATATAGTCCTCCCATTAACGCTGGATGGTACGAAAGTGAAGGAAATGAAAGCAAAGGCCGAAATTATTGCTGAAAAACTGGGAATTACAGCGATTATGAAAAAACGGACATACGAGATTTCCGGCGGGCAGGCACAGCGGGCAGCCGTGGCAAGAGCGATGATCCACACGCCGAAGCTGTTGTTGGCAGATGAGCCGACGGGGAACTTGGATTCCAAGTCCTCTCAGGATGTAATGAAAATGCTGGAAACGATTAACCAGCAGGAGCGTACCACAATGATGCTTGTTACCCATGACCCTTTAGCGGCCAGCTACTGCCACCGGGTTGTCTTTATCCGTGATGGAAGGTTCTACTCAGAAATTCACCGTGGTGATAACCGCCAAGCCTTTTTCCAAAAGATCATTGATACGCTGTCTTTACTAGGAGGGGATGCATATGACCTTTCGTCAGTTCGCGCTTAAAAATGTAACACGCAATAAAAGGTTATATGCTGCCTACTTTCTCAGCAGCATGTTTACGGTAATGGTCTTCTTCACTTTTTCCATTTTCGCTTTTCACCCTGAATTGCGAGGAGAGAGCATGAATGGCTACGTAAGCCAGGGGATGTACATTTCGGCGGGCATTATTTATATCTTTTCTTTTTTCTTTATTTTGTACTCAATGAGCTCCTTCCTGCAGTCACGGAAGAAAGAGTTTGGTTTGTTGATGATACAGGGGATGTCAATGAAGCAAATTCGCTGGCTTGTGTTTCTAGAAAATATGTTTCTTGGATTTCTCGCCACCGTCGGCGGTATCCTGATGGGTCTTGTGTTCGCAAAGGTCATTTTGCTTTTAGCGGAAAATGTGCTGATTATCGAAGAACGGCTGAACTTTTATTTGCCGGTTGAGGCGGCCCTCTTAACCTTTTTGTCGTTCATTTTGCTCTTTTTTGTTATTTCTTTGTTTATTTCTTATATTCTCCGCAGCCGGAAACTGATTGATTTAATCAAGGGAGATAAAAAATCCAAAGGGGAGCCGAAGGCGAATGTCCCTCTCACCATTACAGCTTTGATCCTGCTCGGAGCGGGTTATGCGGTTGCTTTATTGGTGGAGGGACTGATGGTTGTGGCCGTGATGGCGCCGGTCATTTTAGTTGTAACGATTGGAACGTATTTGCTGTTTACACAGCTGAGCGTGTTTATCATCCGGCGCTTAAAAAGCAAAGAAGGCTTTTTCTGGTTTAAAACGAATATGCTTCTTTTCTCTGATTTGTCCTTCCGCATGAAGGATAATGCGCGGACATTCTTTATGGTTGCAATGGTATCCACGGTGGCCTTCAGCGCTATCGGAACGCTCTTTGGCTTTCAAACATACCTTACAGCGGGCACCAAAATTACAAACCCCAATACGTTCACTTATTGGGGATATGAGTATGATGAGAAAGACATTGTGCTCATTAATAACGTGCTGCAAGATGAAGGGATAGAGACGAAGCAGGAACAAGTCACGCTTCAGTATTTTACCATCGGTGAAGATTGGATATTAATTGCGAAGGAATCAGATTTCAACCGCTTTGCCGGGCTGATCGGAGAAGAAAAGATCAACGTTCCAGACGGCCAGCTGTTCGTCGCTGAATTTGAAGGAGTGGAGTTCGGCCAGACCGAGCAATTAATGGAACAGACGATTCGGCTAGATTCGGATAAAGTCCTAAAGCCGAATGAGCTCATTTATTCACGGGCATTGCCGGCAACGGATTCGTACTATATTGTTTCCGATCATGATCACGAGCAGCTTCCTGATCCAATTGATGAAACAATCTTCCATGCTTGGCAGGCGACGGATGGGGAGGAGTCGGTTTTTGCAGCTGCTGAAAGAATCAACAATGAGCTGTCGCCGCCTCATGCTTTTACTTCAAGCGAATATGAAATGTATGAAATCAATAAAGCATATGGACCTGTCCTGTTTGTCGGACTGTTTATCGGCATCGTCTTTTTTGTCTCGGCGGGCAGTTTCCTTTACTTCCGCCTCTACAGCGATCTGGACGATGATAAACAGAAATTCCGATCCATTTCAAAAATGGGGCTTACAGACAAAGAGCTGAAGAAAGTGCTGAACAGGCAAACCATGCTGCTGTTCTTCGCGCCGATTGCTGTAGCGCTCATTCATGGAGCAGTGGCACTGACTGCCTTGTCTCATATGTTCCACTACAATTTATTTAAGGAATCGGTCATGGTTCTGAGTGTATTCTTAGCCATTCAAGTCATTTACTTTTTCATTGTACGTTTTTATTATACGAAACAGATTCAGGCGGCCATTCAATAGGGAACCGAAAGGAAGTTTCCAAAGTCGTGAATACGCTCATGCGTAAGAAAAAGGAAGCGGAAAACGAGCAAAAAAGCTTGGCGAAGCAGAACGGAAAGTTTTAGCATCCACTCAAAAAATATTGTTCACGGAATTAGCTATCTCCTTGAATACGACATATGAGGCAATTGATAAAGAGGTGAACAGATATCTTTCTAAGTCTTGATCCTCTAGGCACCTGATAAATATATTTATTAGGTGCTTTTTTCATGCTTGTCTCTCTATAGGTGCTAAAGTGCGGAAGCTCCATGATACAATAATTAGGAAGCAAGAAGAGGAGAGTGATCGATCGGTATGGAAGAGAGAAAGGAATATGATCTAACGAAGGTATATGATTACAAAGAGTATCCGGATACAGTCGCAGGTCGATGCGATAATTGTGGCCACAGCTCTTTTAAAAGCTCGATGAAGGACAATATTTTTCTCCGGGAGTGCCGAAATTGCGGAATGAAGAAGATCATTTAGTGATTTTTTCGTGAAGCCACATGAACAAGCTTGGAAAGCACTATCATCAATATTGATTAACAGTTATCATATTTGTAATGTTTTTTAATAGAATCATAACCCCTTCTTTAAATCAGCTTTACTCCTATGAAGTAAGCTGTACGTGTAGTGCTACTATATTTGGGAGGGATTCGAATGATGAAGAAGTGGAAAAAGTATATGATTCCTACAGTGGCTGCAACAGTGATTAGCGCAATATCGGCAACTCCTATGGCATCGGCCGATTCAAATGATGACTACATGGAGGAACGAAACATTCGCATTACGGCAGAAGAAAGCAAAAACATCGCACTCGAAAAAATCCCTGGAACAGTTGAAGAGGTAGAACTTGATGAGGAAGACGGCTTCTTTGTATACGAAGTGGAAGTAGAAACAAAAGATGGCAAGGAATACGAGTTCATGATTGATGCCCAAACAGGTGAAATCCTGGACTTTGAATCAGATGGTGATGATTAATTAAAAAAGAATAAAAGGTATTAAGTAGGGAAAACGCAGAGACGGAAAATCTCTGCGTTTTTTTAGCTAGGAAACTAATCCGTCTTTCTACGTTTCTGTGGTCTACATGTTGAGTAACTCAAGTTTTATTTTTAGGGGTTATGGTTTTGTGAAGCATTTGTAGTTTTAATTGAATGAAAGAAAAATTGCCAAAAATAATTAATTTTTTAATGGTAAGATATATGAAAAAAGTGAATAAATGAGAGGGAACTGAATACATGGCAATTTTGAGCATAAGACACGTAGAGAAAAGCATAGGCAACACCATCATCTTTCCAACGTTTGATTTAGATATTCGAGCTGGAGAGGTCGTAGCTGTTCAATGTAACGCAGAAGCAGGGGCGCAGCTTATCAGCATGATAATGGGAAAAGTCCCTTTATCAAACGGAGAAATCTTTTTTGGAGACCTTGCGCTTAACCAAAACTATAAAAAGCTGTCTAGTCGCTTAGGAATCTTTCTGCTAAATGATCCTCCTTACGACCGGTTGACACCTAGAGAATATCTTCGTTTTTTCAAGCAGCTATACGGCAGTAATATAGACGTGGACGGGCTTCTTCAAAGAGTCGGTTTAGCAGAGAAAAGACTGACGAAGATTAGCAAGCTGACATTTTCTGAGAAGAAACGTTTGCAGCTGGCGAAAGTGGTTCTGCACCAGCCGGATCTTGTTATTATGGAAGAACCTGACCAGAATATCGATATCGAAAGCAGGATGATCCTTCAGAAGGTATTGGAAGAAGCATCTAGAGAGGGAAAGGCCGTACTCATTACTACAAGCAATTATGAGAGCGCCCTTTCTATGACTAATCATGTCTATCGATTAAATGAAGAAGGATTAAAGAAGATAGAAGTGACAGATGAGACGGAAAAACCTGAAGGACAATATACTGACCAGGAAGCAAACGAGGAAGCAGGGGCTCCTCAAGCTGTACATAGCAAGGAGGAGACAGAGAGGTCGCCCCTCCTATCCAATAAACAGATTCGCTTTGAAAAAATACCGGCTAAAATCAATGATAAAATGATTCTTTTTGATCCCCCTGAAATTGACTTTATTGAAAGCAATGAGGGTATCTCCCACTTACATGTTAAAGGGGAAGTCTTCCCGTGTTCCATTACGTTAAATGAACTGACCGATCGGCTGCGCCCATTCGGATTTTTCCGCTGCCACCGCTCTTATATTGTGAATCTGCAAAAAGTGCGGGAAGTCATTACTTGGTCTAAGAACAGCTACAGCTTAATTCTTGAAGATGCGAAGAAAAGCTCTGTTCCTTTGTCTAAAGGAAAGTTGAACGAGCTGAAGGAAACTCTGGGCATTTGACCTTCTCTTAGCGTCCGTTGGCTGAAATTGGTCTCCATTCACCGGATAAATGTCTCCATTCATCCTTTTTCTCCCTCTTTTCATCCAGATTTAGCGGCGATGGGCTCAAAATTTAGCTACATTTGAGTCAACAAAGCAAACAAGCAAAAAGGAGACGGACGAATGGAACATGTGATTGAAGTAAGAGAACTGGCCAAGTCATTTGGAAACAAAGTCGCACTGAAAAGTATCAGTTTTGATGTGAAGAAAGGGGAAACGATTGGTTTCCTGGGACCGAGCGGATCAGGCAAGACTACTACTATTAAAATATTAACCGCTCAGCTGCATCCGACTGCTGGGGAAGCCTCCGTATTCGGAGAACCACTCGAAAAGCTGAAAGACCCTTCTTATATGAGGCGCATCGGTATTCTAACCGATAACAGTGGATTGTACGAACGGTTAACTATCTTTGATAACTTGGCGCTCTACTGTGATTTATACGGAATCAGCAAGAAGTCAAGCGATGAGGTACTGGAAGTGGTCAACTTGCAACATGATAAGAACACTCCAGTTCAGAAGCTTTCTAAAGGGATGAAACAGAGAGTAACGCTGGCACGGGCGATTGTACATAAACCTGATCTGCTTTTCCTCGATGAACCAACTTCTGCGTTAGATCCAGTGAACACTAAGCATATTCATGAAGGACTCAAACAATTAAACCGGGAGGGAACCACTATTTTTCTAACCACGCATGATATGCATGAAGCAGAAGAAATGTGTGACCGCGTCGCTTTCCTTCATAATGGTGAGATCAAGCTGTTCGATACACCGCAGAAGCTGCGAACCAGGTACGGCAGTTCATCTGTTACCGTCACGCTGAAGGGAGATCAAGTCGTGACAGTGCCAAAAGATGAGCAGGGTGCAGAAGAAATTTATCGCTACATGAAGGATGGGCAATTAGCAGCCATTCATTCTAATGAGCCAACTTTAGGGGACATATTCGTTCAATTAACGGGGAGGAATTTATGATGCAATTTTCGATAAGAAGAGTAAACGCAATCTTTAGAAAAGACTGGAAGGACCTGATGAAGAACTCTTATATTATTTTTACATTGGCGTTTCCACTTATTTTTGCGGCATGGATAGGAAGAATGGGCTCTGAAGATCCAGCCTTTCAAACGTTTCCCATTCACTTTGCTCTTGTGATCGCCGGGGCGTTTGTACAGGCTGCTATGGTTGCGGAAGAAAAGGAAAAGAACACGCTGAGAGGACTGATGCTGTCTCCGGCTAGCACGGCTGAAATCCTGGTCGGAAAGAGTGCATTAACCGCTGTATCGACGCTTGTTGTGGTTATTGGTTCAATTTTGCTTGCTGAGTATAAGGTGCCTTCCCCCCCTTTATTTATTCTAAGTATCTTGCTGGGATTAGTATTGTTTGTTACGATCGGAACCATTCTTGGGCTTCTTTCACGCACTGTGATGGAAACGACGATTGTTGGAATGCCGGTACTGGTCATCTTCGGAATGGGATCCATGTTCAAGGCCATGACGGATAACGAAATGATTATAAAAGCGGTTGATTATTTGCCGAGTGAACAATTAAATATGATCTGGATGGAATTAGACAGAGAAATGAATATAAGTGGAACCATTGATAATATATTAATCCTTTTGGCTTGGGTGGTGGTAAGCTTCGTCATTGCCGTCTTTGTATACGGTAAGCGCCGGTTTGACTAAAGAAAAAAACAGGGAACTTACGCAAATAAGTTTCCTGTTTCTATAACGTTAAATCAAATTAAATTCTTCCTTCAGCCGTTCCTCTAAATGCTCATCAATATACTCCCTGATGAACTGATCACGCTTGTCGCGATCCTCTTCTCTTCGAAAAAAACTTGCCCGTTTCATTCGTTCTTCCTCTGGCTTTTCGGCCCACAGCTTGCGGGCTTCTTCTCTTAGCAGGGTTTCGATCCGGCTGCGTGTAATCATTTCTTCAATGCGCTCTCGCCGTTCTTCCTGTGGGGATCTAGGCTCAGGCAGCCGCTTTAAAAGCTCTTCGTACTGTTCCTTTACTTCCCTATTTTGTTCTTCCACAACATCCTTAGCGATCTTTTCAAATTCCTGCTTTAAAGCGTCTGTATCGATCACTTGTGGAGTATTTGCCGTTTCTTCGCTTCGGTCAATCGCCGGTTGCCGAAGCTCAAAATGGTTAGGAAGTTCATGGAAGATCGCCTCAAGTGCCCATTTTTGATCCCGCTTGTCCTTTATGTATAAAGCCACCTTTAAGTCCAGCGAGTCGTATACTTTCTCTCCATACTCCGTCCGGCTTACAGAGTGGATATTCTTTTCCTCTAACTGTTTGAACCAGCCATCAACCGTATTTGGGTGTTTGCCTACATTTTTAGCAAAATCACTTATTTTCCAGTATTGCACAGTTATTCACCTCTCGTATGTGAATCATTAATGAAGAAGTTTATAGTTCACTTATAGAGAACATAACACATATAGACTACAATTATATTCTATCTATAGTACACATTCTGCACAAGGATGGTATTTTCCTTCAATTTTTAGTCTTTCAAATAGTGGAAGAGGAAGTTTAATATGAATCTGTGAAACCTGCCAGTTATTAAAGGCGTATTTATAAGGCGGAAAGGAGGAAAGCCCTGTGTTCTTTTCATCGAAGAGGGATATATGGCTAATGTTTATTTTTTGGCTCCTGATTTTTCTTTTTATCATTCCGCCTCTTTTTATAATGGATGCTTCTTGGATAGGAGTGCTGATTCCATTTTCAGGTGCGATCGTCATGCTGTGGATCTGGTTTAATACAGGCTATACAATCGAAGAATCGGTGATCAAAATAAATTACGGTCCAATTAAGAAATCTATCGACATTCATGAAATCAACAGCATTAGAAGCGCGAGAAATCCATTTATTGATCCAGCTTTATCTATGGACAAGATCGAAATCAATTATGCTGCATTTAAAACCATTGCTATATCCCCGAAAAATCAGGAAGAATTCGTTCACCAATTATTAAGGAAGAATCCTCATATTAGAATAGAGAGGAATAACCGATAGAGAAGTTAAGGCTGATTTTGTAGGGCACTTGTGGATAACATGTTCCATGTGGAACACATTTGTATGAGGGTGAGAGACATATTGCTCCTTAGGATAGGCTGCTGCCTAAAGCATAAGCAAGCATTTGTACATAGGCTGACATTGTGTGACTGGATTAGGAACCGAGGGAGGAAATCATATGTATGACAACATGCCTCATCCGGGAATTCAAAGCCAGCCGTCTTATGAGGAGACGGTAGAAGCTGTTCAACATTGTGAGGCCACCTGTGAATCAGTGGAGTTTTTCGTGATGCAGATGAAGGATATCCGCTGCAGGGGAGAGCAATTAAGACTGCTTAGAGATTGTGCGGATATTTGCGCGCTGACTGCTAAGTGCATGGCTCGCTGCAGCGGCTTCGCTAAGACCCTGGCTTTGGTATGTGCAGAGGTTTGCGAAGTTTGCGGACATCATTGCTTGCACCATTCGGATGATGTATCGCAAAGATGCGCTCAAATTTGCTTGCACTGTGCGCGAGAATGCCAAGCGTTCGCGGTAGGGGCATGATCTGAAAACAAAGGGGGCGAAATGAGCTGCCCTCTTTTGGTTTAGTTGTCTTGCTCGGCTGTCCTTCGGTTATCTTAATTGATGCTTAGGGCAAGCCTTCATTTTATCCAACTTTTCAATAAGATTAGAAGGGTCCAATCTGTTATAAGTTGATTAATACTCGTCTGAAAACCAGGTATTGATTTCTTTAAGGGAGTTATTCCCCTTTTCGTAAGCAAAATACTTAAAAATATTAGCGGGAATTGTATAATGGTCTTGATTGAATATTAAACGTTATATTAAGGAGGTCAAGTGTCTTGAAGAAATCACTATACATCTTATTTTTATTAACACTTACCTTCGCATCTTCTGTCTCGGCACATACTTACTTGGAAAGTTCTTCTCCTAGCGATGGAGAAACAGTAACAGAAGATCGGCAAGAAATTGTATTGAAATTTGAAACGCCTATAGAGAAGAGCAGCTCCTTCACATTGCTGTCAGAAGGTGGTGAGGAACTGCCGGTTCAGGATATTCAAGTAAATGGAGACACGTTATCAGGGAAGGCGGCTGAACCGTTAGGGAATGGGAATTACACGGTCAAATGGAGCATTATCGGAGAAGATGGGCACCTGATTAACGGAGAGTACGTATTTACCGTAGCCAAAGAGAGTGCAGCTGAAGAGAATGCCGAACCATCAAATGAGCCTGAGGAAGAAGGGCGGGAAAGTGGTAGCGGTGGCCCTTTATGAACAAGAGGTTTCGTTGTTCTTAACCGACTTAGTTAGGAATGAATGGCCACTAATAACCAGTTATGGGTGTGATCCCGAAGACTATCTTGAAGCGAGCAATCTTTTAACCGAATATAAAGAGAAACTTAGAGAGTTAGTTTCATTTTTCCCTTTAATTGAAGCGGAAAGAGCGTTTCAGGAGAGTAAAGCATTGATTTATAATTAAAAGTATATAAGAAAAGAAGGGATAGCTGATTTGGATGGCTATCCCTTCTTTTGGGTCTTATCAAACAATGGATTTGTTAACACATTTTAAATTATTAAAGTCACTAAATAACTCTGTTCGTAAAAGTACAACTACTAGTTTGTTCTTTTGAGTAGATGAAATTACTCCAAAAAAATGGTATTCAAAAATTGGAGGATTCCAAAGTAACAGTACGATGCTGGATAAGAATCCACTTTGATGGATACTTTTTAAAGTGGATTCTTTGTTATTAATCGAAAAATACAGCTTCCTAACTTGGATAATAATCTCCATAATCTGGTTAAATAGAATGGATAATTAAATTTATCGATGTTTTTTACCCATGCTTATTACCTAGGTTTTTATTTTTGCAACATATGTTCTTAGTTAGTTTCCCTTCGATTCATCAAGACAATAAAATCAAAAAATGCAGATTTCCCACATTGCAATTAAAAAATTGGACTTCTATCATTAGTTGGTTAAATAATACTTTTATGGAATAATAATATTAGATCACTAATAGAATGGCGTTAGAAGTGACTGAAGGGCTTAATGGTAATGTGTCTGTATACCAACTAGCATATACCTCGCATATTACTTTTCATGAAGTAGTCATCATAACAATACATATCTCGTTTGTAGTGGCAATGATAGCCATGTTAATAGATCGGGGGATGATTATGAGAAAAGAGAATGAAAAGAAACAAGAACAGGTAAGTAACGGAGGAATGGGGTGGGTAAATAAACATCCTGTTACCCCAGATGCAGGTGCATGGAAATCCATCAATTTCAAAGGAGGCGGTTCTTACAAAGTAGAACCGCCTCCGGACAATAATTCTGAGAAAACAAAAAAAGAATTAGAAGAGTTAAAAAAACTTACTGCTAACCTTACTGAGAACGAAATTACTTATATTAAAAAATGGGCGATCACAACAAGTGCAAATACACTTTGGCTGGAAAAGGCAGAGGAGTTAATTGGAAAGTACGGGTTGATGGGTGCAGAAGGGGCGCGTGTTCACGCGGTTCTTAATGGAGCCATTTATACAGGCTCAACCGCAACATTTCAAGCAAAATATCAATATTTACGGCCGAGACCAACAGATTTAGATCCAACGATTCAACTACCCGAAGGAATGAGTGTGCCAGTCCATCCTTCTTATCCATCAGGCCATTCAACGACGGCCTGGGTCTCCGCTTATATTTTGTCTTATTTCTTCCCGAACGAGAGAAACGAATTAGAGGAGTTAGCTGCCAGCGTAGCCCTTACAAGAGAGCAAATGGGCATTCATTTTAAAAGCGACAATGAAGCTTCCAAGAAATTAGCACAAGATATTGCAAATGATATTATCGAGCAATTGAAAAATGATCGTGCTCCAGCGAATTACACCAAAGTCAATGCAAGCGGTAATGTTGGGCATTAAAATAAATGATTAAGAAACTAATCTTACATGGTTAATTTCGGTTTATCGACAACAGGGGATCAGAATGGTTTTATTCTGATCCCCTGTTGATTTTTTCTGAAAAATTATGCATGTTAAATTTTTTAGGATGTGCTTTTTTCATTCGGAGAAGTACGCTTTTAGAAAAACAAAAGAGAAAGGGGAGATTTTTAATTTCATATGATATTTAGATAGTTTCTAAGGACCCATTCTTTATATCAAAATAGCTGTCTGCCGAGTAGACGGCTTAAAAAGTTAACTTATGATTTACTTCTTTTTGAGATACTCATTATTAGCCCCAAGAAGATTATAATGGATTTGAGTCAATAATTTGGACACAAAAAAGTTAAGTCTTAGGCTGTTCTTCTAATTTGATCCTCAATGGCTTGAGGTGTTTGATAGCCAATACTGCTGTGAATTCTCTTTCGGTTATACCAGCCTTCTATAAACTGAAATATGGCCAGCTTTGCAGCTAGGTAGTCCGTGTATTGCGTATGATAAACTTCTTCTTTCTTTAATATAGCGTGAAATGACTCTATACAGGCATTATCATAAGGACAGCCTTTCTGGCTGAAAGATTGCTTGATTCCTTGTTTTTGAACATGCTGAGTAAACTCACTGCTGGTATATTGTGAGCCAAGATCGGTATGAAGAATTAAGCCCTTTCGGGGCTTTTGAGAAAAACAGGCATTTTGAAGTGCTTCGATCACCAATTCGGATGTCATAGAACGAGAAAAAGAATAGCCAACGATTTTTTTCGAGTGCAGATCCAATACAGAGGCCAAATAGCACCAGCCATCTCTTACCGTAGGGATATAGGTAATATCCGCCACCCATTTTTCATTGATTGTGCAGGTAGAGAAGTCTCGCTTTAAAAGATTGCCCAGCTGCACAACCTTTTCCTTTGAGGGATAGGGACGATACTTCTTCTTGGTAATCGAACGGATGTCGGCCTTTTTCATTAGGCGCTGGACGCGCTTTAGGCTTAGGAAAAACCCTCTGTTTAATAAGGTTTTATGAATTTTTGGAGCGCCATAACGAGCCTTACTTTCCAGGTGAATCCGTTGGATTTCCTTCGTGAGTTCCAGGTTTTCTATTTCACGCTTTGAGGTCGTTTTTTCAAGGGAATCATAGTAGCTGCTTCTTGGCACGGCCAGTACTTCGCACATTTTCTGGATAGGGTATTGATCTTTGTGTTCCTCGATAAAATCGTTAAGCTCTGCTTCGGTTACTTTTTCGCGAATATGGCCATAGCCTTTTTTAAGATTTCTACTTCCTGTTTTAACCGAAGGTTTTCTTTCTGAATCTCAGCTAACTCTTTCGGTGTCGGGGCCCCTTTCTCCGAACTGATGGGGGTAAAGTCTTTCACCCATTTATAAATTGTTACTTCTGATACGCCATATTCGCTGCTTAACTCTTTAACTGAGCTGCCGGAATGATATAAATCCACAATTGTTTTCTTAAAGTCATCATTATATTTTTTGCCTGCAGGCTTACGTTTCAATTCGGACACATCCTCTCAAAATAATTGTAAGGACTTAATTAAACTGTGTCCATGAAACTATACTAACTCCAATAACTACAAACAGAATAATATATAATTGGGTTAATATTTTGTGGTGGTAAAAAGAGTTAAAATATAGCCTGTATAATATTTATCCAAGCATTTTTATTCATTTTTCGCTCAGTTGTATCTCTTTCCGCTTGCTGTAATATTTCATAAGAGATAGATTAAACTTTTTCTAATTAGGCAAATGCTCCTTGGTATCTTTATTCTCCTATCGCAGAGACGGTATTTATTTTCTTAATCTTTTGGCTATTATAAAACCATATCAGAGATTTCGGTTTTTAGAGCTAATTAAAACAATTTATTTTGATTCGAGGAATTGATTAAGAAATCTCAAGAGCTAAATACCGATCCGATTAGAATTGGCGACAAGGCGATGAATAAGTACCGAAATTTTAATAAAAGAAACTAAGAGCGCCTTTATCCGACAATTCCTGTGGCCGTGAAGATGGATGCAGCGGTCAAGGATACAGGTCCCTATGAATAAAAGGAGACTAACCTTATAGGATGAGACAAATAAAAAACACCTTTAAGTTAAAAAACGGGTATGGCATACCTGCGCGACAACTTAGAGGTGTTTTCTCGCGTTCTCTCAGAAAAAGACTGAATTATAAAAAAACTTCAGCGGAGCTGGTGGGCCTGAACACTTTGGTGGGATAGTGGGAAAGATAGGCACAACTGCTGTGCGAGAGGTTATAAACCTAGCTTACAAAAAAGATTAGCCACTTGATCAAGTGGCTAATCTATCCTATCAATGGGCTAACTAAGCCTCTTCTTTTTTAGCTTTTGCAGCAAAATAAGCAGCTAATAATAAAGATACTAATCCTCCAATCCATCCAATGGAAGGGAAGTACTCATATGTATTTTTTAGTAACGTGCCACACACAATAAGGATAGCTGCTAGAATACCTAACAAAATGGAATAATGGCGATAATTCATAACTTATAAAAGCCTCCTTCCTTCCGAGTGTAACATATCATTTACTATGAAACTATTGGAAAAAATACATTCAATTACATATGAACCAAAATTACCATTAATAGTTAAAATGGTACAATTATTACATATTTTGTTTACCGGTCGATTTGTTCATGATAGCATATTCGTTGACTAAATTTGTAAAAGGGGAGTTTTTAGTGATTAATCTCGGAAAGAAAGTACTATCTATCATGATGATCATGATGTTATTAGGGTTTAGCTCATTTAGCTCTAATACTAGTTATGCCCAAGAATCAGAGTTAGACCAAAAGGTAATGCAAAGCATTGAAAAGACTAAAGAGCTATCAGAGGATTTAGAGCCAGTTGAGGGGAGCCAGTCAAAAGTATACATAAAGAAATTTAAAAAGCTATTAGACAACGGTTCTATTAGTTTTCATTCGGATAACATTAACTTTGAAGATATTATGGTAGTTCAAAATAAAAAGAATAAAGAAGTTATCTTACATATCCCTCTCTTCTTTGATGAGGACCAAAATGAATTAGCTACAGTATATATTGAAAAGAATGGAAAATTAAAGTCATATATGGAGAACCATTACTCAGCCGATCAAGAGTCTCACGAAGTCAGAGTGGAGGTTTGGTCTGATAATCAAAAAGTAATGGATGATACTGTACAGCTCACAGCAGAATATTTTGAAACTGAACAAAAAACAGAAAGTAAAACAATAGCTAGTTCGTTAAATATTTTCGGTGTTGAAACAGCTAGTGCTAACTCTTTCACTGACTTTCTTAAAGGATTTAATAATTGTTTGTCGGCTCAAGGAATTGCTGCATGGGCTATTGCCGCAGCTAGCATCGCGTGTTCTGGGTTAGGGCCTGCTGGAGCATCAGCTTGTTATTATGGCTTGTCATTCCTTACTGGTGGAGTAGTAGGGTATTGCTGGACAAGCGCGAAGTATTATCTGTAATACAATTAATTTGTGAAGGCTGCCGTAAAGGCAGTCTTCTTGTTTTTCCAATCGCCTAACCATCTTAGGAATTCATGGTTTCTGATCTGTTGCAGCTTTGCAGAATAAAAAGCAGATTAAAAAGTCCTTGCCTGCTAATCAAACCGGGCAAGGACTTTTTAATTAATAAATTGACTTCAGTGCTTACATCAGTTCACGTGCCAGCAAGCGGTAGACGTTCAAGCGCTTTTCCTGAGAATGCGGAATGCTGCAGATCATGGCCTCATCAAATCCATAATGATCTTTCTCTTCCTGCAGCCGCTCTGCAATTTCCTTGGCTGATCCAACTAGGTGAAGGTTTTTCCGGTGTTCCTCGATTCTCATGCGTTCAATTTCTGTTAATGGATAATCTTGCGCTTCTTCTGGTGTTAATACTTGTCCGAGTTTCCCTCTCATTAGCCAAAGGCGGGCAATGTCATGGGGGAGGGCTTCAAATTCGGCCTCTTCCTTCGTTTCCGCTGTCGTTACCATATAAGAGACCGAAATAGTCGGCTTTTCCATAAAGGAAGACGGTTGAAACTCTTCTTTATATAGATCCAAAATGTCTTTTGTCATGTCCCCGTTGAAAAACTGAGCAAATGAGTAACCGACGCCCATGCGTCCTGCCTTCACGGCGCTGTTCCCTGTAGAGCCAAGCAGCCAGGCCTCCGGCAGGACCACCTGGGATGGCGTAGCAATCGTTTTCCTATACAAATCGTGATCCGGTACTTCATCCTTAATAAGCTGCAAGGCAAACTCAAATTTTTCGTACATGTTATTCAGCATAGGCTGGCGGCCTTCCGACAAAGCGTAAATTGCATCGGTATCTCCGCCGGGAGCGCGGCCTACGCCAAAATCAATCCGGCCGGGCGAGTAGGCGCTAAGCGTCTTGAATACCTCCGCCAGCTTTAATGGTGAATAATGCATCATCATGACACCGCCTGTGCCAATTCGAATGTTTTTAGTTTTGGCTGCGAGATGGGCAGCTGATACCTCAGGGGCCGAACTGGCGTAAGCTCCTGTACTATGATGCTCGGCCATCCACATGCGCCGATAGCCTAATTCATCCGCTAATATGGCAAGTTCCTCCGCTTTTTTTAAAGCCTCTGCAGGAGAATTACCTTTAGTGATTGGTGCTTGGTCTAGTACGCTTAACTTCATAAATATCTTTCTCCTTTCTTGCTGTAAAGACGATCTCTCGCTATACTGTCCTGCTCTTTTGTTTATTTTCCCTCAAGGAAGCATACAAACAATGCCGTTATACCTTAAATCTTTTTCTTTCTTGTTATTCTACACTTAAGTTCGCTTTTTTTGATTGCTGGCGCTTTTGCGCTATTAAAGAAAGGGAAGACAAAGAACCCGTCATCTTTTTGAATGCATAGAGATGACGGGTTCTTTCCAGTTAATTGGTCTGATTCCTCATTAATTCTTCGTAAAGCTGACTTTGTTCCTCTAGAAAGGCCGCTGTTTCATCACTGTTTTTATAGAGTGATGTCCAGTGATGGCCTCGTAGGAATCGTCGCCACTGCTCCGTTTGGGTCATTTTTTGAAAAGCCTGGTCCCAATACTTGATTTCCGCTTTCGTCATGTTCGGGGGTCCCATCACACCGCGCCAATGCTGGAATACTAAGTCGATGCCTTGCTCGGTCCAAGTGGGTACGTCAGGCATCTCCTTCGAACGTTCAGGGGAGGAGACAGCGAGCACTTTCACGTTCCCTGATTCATAAAAGGCTTTCGCCTCAGATAACGGCATCGTCGCTGCATCGACCTCTTTCGCCAGCAGCGCATCCACCACCAAGCTGCTGTTTTCATAAACAAAAAAGTTCAGTTCCTGCGGGGGAATGCCTGAATTCTGGCTTGCTAAAACAAAAGAGAGTTGGTCATCGTTGCCGAGTTTTGGTGATACACCAATTTTGTACTGGTGAACATTTTTCTTCAGCGCCTCCATTAACTCTTTTGCACTGTTGATCGCTGAATCCTCTGGAACAATGGTGACGATCCATTCGGTTGAGAGTGTTGCAAGCGGGGTGAAGTCCTGATAGGTAAGCTGGCTTTCTCCTAATAAATAACTCGTTAAAATCAAGCTTGAATTCATCGCAAGCACATTTTCCTGCTGCTCTTTAACATGCTTCCAGCCACGCTCTCCGCCTGCGCCAATAATATTGATCACTTGAACAGGCTCTTCAATGATTCCTTGTTTATTCAGCGTTTTTTGCATTGCTCTGGCGGTTAAGTCCCAGCTGCCACCTGGGGAACTCGGGGCCACGAAAGTAATTTCACCTTCTACCGCCTTGCTGTCTGTAGCCGGTTTGTTTGCTGAGCAGCCCATCAGCGCAGCGAAAAGGAGGAGAGCCAGCAGAAATATCCTTTTACACATAGCTGAACTCCTTTTACTTAATGAGAAAGTATTTTCTTTCAGGTCTTCCGATAATTCCGTAATCGTAATCTGCTTTACAGAAGTTAATCGAGACTAAATATTCAAGGTATCGGCGGGCGGTCGTCCGGGAAGCTCCCATTTTCTCTGCCATCCCGACGATTGAAATGCCGCCTTTCTGGTCGGCCATGATCTCTTTTACTTTTGACAAGGTGAAGCGATCGACTCCAGGCGGCAAGTCATTTTGGCGGGCATCTTCTTCTTTTTCATTACCGAAGTACTGGTCAATCAATGACTGATTGACTTCACTGTGCTCGCTCAGCATTTGTTTCTTCTTTTTATAACGAGCGATGGATTCAATAAACTTTTCCATCGTAACAGGTTTTAGCAAATAATCTTTGACGCCGTATTGCAGCGCTGTCTCCAGCATGTGTTTTTCGTTAGCGGCGGTAATCATAATGACGTCAATGGCAGGGTACAGCCTTTTGACTTTTGCTAATAAATCTGTCCCGAGCTCGTCAGGTATATAGATATCCAATAGAAGCAAGTCGACTTGTTCTCTCGCTAATATGTCGAGTGCTTCCTTTGCGTTCAGCGCTTTTCCCGCTAATTCCACACCTTCGATTTTCTGCAGGAATTGCTCCTGCACCTGTGCAATGCGAAAGTCATCTTCTACAATGACCACCTTCAACATGTTAATCTACCCCCTGGTTGTTTTTTACCTCTTTAGGAAGATAAATAGTAAAAATGGTTCCTCCCTGTGGATTCGGGCTGATTTCCATCGTTCCTTCCAAGCTGTCCACCATTTCTTTAACATTAAAGAGCCCGTAGCCTCTGTTCGTGCCTTTAGAAGAGTATCCTTTAATAAATAAGGAGTCGATCTCCTCATCGGGGATGCCTGTCCCGCTGTCCATGACCTCGATAATAATATCGTTGCCAATATCCGTTATATAAAAGGTCACATGCTTTACCGCCTGGTGCTGCACAGCTTCAAAGGCATTATCAAGAATGTTTCCAATAATCGTCACCATGTGGGAAACCGTTATGCGGGAAGGCAATGGGCCGACAGAGCTTTCGGGGTCAATATCAAAAGTGATTTTCTTTTCTGATGCTTTGCTGATCTTTCCGAGTAAAATCGCTTGTACGTTGGCATCCTGAACCTGCGTAAATAATATGTGGTTTTGTGTGTGGTGAACCTTGGACTCCTGCTGGATATATTCATACGCTTCTTTATACTGGCCCAGCTGAAGTAATCCTGATAACAGATAGAGCTTATTCGTGAATTCATGGGTTTGAGCCCGCAGGCCCTCTGAATAATCTTTGACCTCTGACAAGGTGTCCATCAGGTTTTTTAATTCCGTCTTATCTTTAAAGCTGGCAACTGCTCCGGCTACCTTACCATTCTCGAAAATCGGAATAATACTAAAGATGAAGACTTTCTCCTTGATCCCAATTTCAATATCCGTAATCGGCTGGCCTGATTTCAGCACATCCATCATATTAAGATCAGGAATAACCTGCTGGATCGGCTGCCCGGTGATTGCTGCCGTCAGTCCCAGCATATCTCTCGCTGAATGGTTAATGAGGGTCAGCATGCCGCGGTCATCAAAGGCGATAATTCCTTCTTTGATGGATAAAAGAATGGCGTTCCTTTCTCGGTAAAGGGAAGCGATTTCGTGCGGCTCAAGACCGAGCGTATCTTTCCGGATGCTCTTTGTCAGGAAAATACCCCCGATGATTCCCAGTGCTAATACAGCTAAGGAGAAGAAAATGATTCTCTGTATCTGCTTGTAAATACTGCTGAAAATGTCCTTTTCTAAAAACTTGACCATGACGGTTCCAATGACCTGGCTGTAATCTCCATTGTCTGTGACGATAGGGACGACTCCGATAAGTGCAGGCCCGTCATGGCTATCTATTTCAATCGCATAGGAACCGCCAAACACAAGCGCCCGGAAACTCGCTCGCTCAAAATTCTTCTGGCCGATTAATTCGGGTGCTGAATAGGAGTAAACGATCTCCTTTCGGTTAGTAATGATAATGTCCGCCGCCTCAATTTGGTCGATGAGCTGAACGGCGATTGAATGAACCTTGTCGGTTGAATTACTCGTTTCTACTATATTAATGATTTCTGGCATAAGGGAAATCGAACTGGCTGACTGCCGGGCAATTTCCCCTACATGCCGTTTCGTTTCTGTTGCTTGCAGGTATGAAAAAATACCGGCAAGAAGAATGATAATAAGAAGAATTAAGGTACTGATTAAGCCTAATATTTTTGTTTTTAATGAGGTTTTCATAGAAATTCCTGATCAACACCCTTATTTACCATCATACTGTTCTTGCCTTGACAAATAAAGCTAGTCTGAGCATGGAAAAATAGCTAGAGCAGGTACTCTAGCTATTTTAAGTATGGTCATTAAATTGTTATAACCCCGAGAATTAAAGCCACAATTAGCATGGCTATACATACTCCTGCCGCGGGCAGCATTGTGAAGCGTTGGAACTTCCCGAAGTCCACCTTCGACATACCGACAAGCAGGTAGGTAGAAGCGACAAGCGGGCTTAATAAGTGTACAGGTTGTCCGATCAAGGACGCGCGGGCGATCACTTCTGGCGCAATACCGTAGTTCGCAGCAGTTTCAGCAATGATCGGGATCATACCAAAGTAGAATGCATCATTAGACATAAAGAAGGTAAACGGCATGCTGATAATAGCAGTAATGATTGGCAGGTAAGGCCCCAGGGCATCTGGGATAACCGCTACCAGGCTGTTAGCCATTGCATCGACCATACCTGTGCCGGATAGGATGCCTGTGAATGTTCCAGCGGCAAAAACAAGTGAAACAACAGCCAGAACGTTTCCAGCATGTGCTTGAAGGCGCTGCTTCTGCTGGTCTAAATTCGGATAATTAATAACGACCGCTATCGCAAATCCGATCATGAATAAAGCAGGAAGCGGCAGAACTCCGATGATTAGAGCTGCCATCAAAGCAACCGTTAAGGCAAAGTTCACCCATAGTAAATGCGGACGTTTAATGTCTTCTGAGTACTCTGCAGCAGCAGCCATTTCTCTTTCAGCCAGCGTTTGCTGGTTTGACAGGTCACTTAGTTTAAGAACACCGACGCGCTTGCGCTCTCTCTTTCCGAACACGTAAGCAACAAAGAGAACAAATATTGCACCGCCGATCATGGCAGGAATCATTGGAACGAACACATCATGCATATCTAAACTGAGGGCGCTTACAACCCGCGCTGTCGGGCCGCCCCATGGAGTCAGATTGGTAACTCCTACGGACATAATGGCGATCGCTGGCAACATGAGCGGATTCATCTTTAACCGCTTATAGAGCGGGTACATAGCTGAAATCGTAATCATGTAAGTCGTTGTTCCATCTCCGTCAAGAGAAACCATTAAAGCTAATACCGCTGTACCGATAGCGATTTTTACGGGATCTCCTTTGACAAACTTTAATACTTTATCGACAATCGGATCAAACAGCCCGGCATCGATCATAATTCCAAAATACAAAATAGCGAACATCAGCATGACGCCGGTTGGAGCCAACTGCCCGACTCCGTCAATTATCATAGTTCCTAGCTCGGAGGAAAACCCTCCAATTATAGCAAACACCACTGGTACTATAATTAAAGCGATCAGAGCCGATAGTCGGCCTGTCATGATCAAGAACATAAATACAAATACCATTAAATAACCTAATATCGCTAACATATTTACCACCTCTTTTTTTGGATACGCTTTCATTACTGATGAATGGATTAATTGATATTCATCCTAATCAAAATTTTGAACGTGGTAAATATTTTGAATTTTTAATTTCTATAAAACTTTTCGTGCGTTTTCATCCATATATAACATTGTGTTCATTTTGTTCATGAAATGAATTAGCAGGCTTAAAAGATGACTTTAGCTAAATAGACGACTAGCGTAACGGTTAGACTGCTTAGCAAAGTCGAGACGATCACCGCTTGGGCGGCGTATTCAGGATGGTTATCGTACTCCAAGGCGAATTGAGCACTGTTTCTTGAGGACGGAAATGAACTTGCGATAAAAAGTGCCTGGGCTACTGTTCCCTCCAAATCGAATGTGAAAATAATGAGCAGGGCGAGTGTAGGTGACAGCAATAAACGGCCAATAAGACTTAATACAAGCGGTAAGGAAAGCTCTGTCAGCTTAAGAAACGCGCTTTGGGCGCCCAATGTAATCAGGGCAACAGCAAGAAAGGCATTGTCGATGCTTTCTATCGGATTCAACAGGAAGAAGGGCAGCTCCACATTCAGCCAGTTTAGAAGAAGTCCTAAAAGCAAAGCGTAAATCACTGGAATCTTAAAGAAAGTTTTTAAAACGTCCTTCAAGCTGGTGGAGTGGCCGGACACTGAATTCATCAGTCCGTATGTATATGTCAGCAGGTTTTGCAGCGTCATAATGATAATGTGTACGGAAAGGCCGATTGGCTGGTTGTGAAAGACAAGCTGGCTGACGGGCAAGCCGAAGTTCCCGGAGTTATTGAGGACAACACTGTTTTTAAAAGTGGCTGAAAGTCCTGTATCAAATTTGGCGATCTTCGACACGATATGGACGATTCCGATTAACAACAAGCTTTGGATGATCCAAAAGCCTACAATAGATCCCAATACATCACTGCTAATATGGCTTTCGTATAGATTAGTAAATGCTACAGCGGGAAGCAGTAAATACGTGAGCAATTTTGACAAGGTGCCCAGATTGAACGTAAAGGTACGGTGCAAAAAGGCGCCTGCAGCAATCAAGATGAATACAGGAAGTATGACATCCAAAATAATCGATAGTAAAAGCTCCATGGTGATTCCCTCCAAATGGTAAATGTAAAGTTGAGTAAATAGTAAACACAATTTATTAAAAAAAAGCTAGACTTTTTTGAGAGGTAATCTTTCTTCTGGGACACTTTTTATCTTGTATTCTACTTTTTTCTTAAAGGTTGTTGACTTTGTATCTTACAAAATGTTATATTAGTATTCGTCGCCGAGAGAAATGGCGCTGAAATAAAAGTAAGAAAGAAAATCACATAAAAGTGATTGACTTTGTTTTCTAGACGTGATATGATTATTTAGCTGTCAGAGAAAACAGCGTTTTGAAAAAGAAACAAAAAAAGATGTTGACTTCGATCTTTGAAATGTGATAAGATATGAAAGTTGACTCTTGAAAAAGAAAAGCAACATTGATCTTTGAAAACTGAACAAAATACATGCCAGTTAATTCTTGATTTATTTATTTTATGAGCAATCAAACATCTTTTTGGAGAGTTTGA